>NZ_JBEYCG010000023.1:0-118162 GCF_040632645.1 Nocardia sp. NPDC019219
CCCATTCCTGCACTGAGATCACCCTTCCGATCGTGGATGGGTGGCCGATTTTCAAAGAGCGCCGGTGGCCGGATTTTCGAAGAGCGCTGACACCCGCGGCCGACCATATCCTGCAACGCCTACTTTCCCGCAGCAGCGCGCGATCCTCCAGGACATGGATCCCCGTGACGGTCAGGTGTCGTAAAACGGTTCTCGACATCCCGCGGGTTTCATCCGTAAGGGGTGATCCCTGCTCCTGGAAGGTGCTCATAGCCTGTGGTTGAGCGCCGCGTAGAGGTGGGAGCCACTGTGCGGGTCTGCCGTATGCACTGACCCGTTCGGCCGGCTCAGCGCGACACGGCTCGGGAGTCTCGGGTGAACTGGCCGGGTTGGTGTCGTTGATCGCAAGGCCCAGTGCACGATCTTGTTGGAGGGGCAATGACCAGAACCGATCCACAGGAATTCACCACCCTGCTCGACACCATCGCCCAGCGCCGCAGCGCCGGCGACGGCACAGTTTCGGCGCAGTCCCCCACGCACATCCCCGAGGTCAGAGCGGCGGATGTTCCGCAGGAGGTCAAAGACGCCCTTCAACCCGCCGAGACCGGCATGCTGGAGCAGCTCGGCCACACCGGCGCCGCCGCGTACACATACGCTCAGCGCGTCCTCGCCGGTGACATCTCCCGCGAACAGTTCGAGGACCTGATCAGTCAACTGATGGACAGCGCCCAAACCCAGTTCACTCAGCTGCGGGACTCGACCAAGGCAAAACTTCAAAGCCTCGGCCGCCAGCACCCCGACTGGCAAGCGATGATCCTTTCCGTATTCGAAGCGGTCACCAACCTGCAGTCCGACGTGCTGACAAAGGAATTCAACTTCCTCCAATCGCTGATGTCGAACACGCCCCAGCAGGCAGGCCAGTTGAACGGATTCTTCAGCGACTTGATGCGTCACCTCGAGGAAGGGTGGAGTCAGATCGTGGGGTGATACCGGCAGCTCGGCGTGGGCTCGGGCGTGGATGTGCGGGTTCGCGCCACCGTTTCCTTGCGTGACGAACACCCGATCGAAGGAGGAGACAATGACCAAAGCGGAACAAGCTCTCGAAGTGAAGCAGGATACGTTGTCCGAAGCATCGAAGTCGGCGGAACGTACCTCGGTCGGCTGGTACAAGCTGTACAACGATCTGGACCTCCCCGTCACCGCCGTAATAGCGGCCGGCCGTGGCGGGACCCGCCTGAGGGTGCTGGTGATTGCGCCCGGCACCACCAGTGCGCAGTTCGATGACGGTACTGATGCACTTTTCTATCAGGGGACCGGGCCGGGGGAGGTGTACGACTGCGTCAGCGGTTGTGTCTGGTACCACTTCCGTGGGGATCTGCGAGGCAACCAGGTCAACAACCTGAGCTGGTTCCAGTAGCCGTGATCCAGGGGTCCCGCACTGGCCGGGACCCCTGATGCGGCTGATCGCCAGCGGGCACCTGCGGCGTATCCACGGCGCGTGGGGGCCACGTCCGCAGGATCCGCCGGTAAGACGCCACCGCAGAGAGTTTCGCGAGTCGGAACCACCTGCCGGGTGTTCCCAGACCCCCAGGCACTCACGACGAGGTGTCGATAAACGATCGGTTCTCCGACATCCGCCTCTCCGGTGGTGTGGTTCAGATGCTCATGTCGGTGGATCCGTGTGGCGGGTGCCGCGGCTCGGCACGATCGGGGGTGGCTTCATCGGCCGGAGGGCGGGGCTGTCCGGCCAGGATGCGGTTCAGCTCGACGCGTATCGGAGCTGCGGGGGCTTGCCCGCCCGCGGTGGGTAGTTCGGTGAGGATGCGTCCGGCCAGTTCGCGTAGTCGCACGTTGGTGTGTTGCGAGTAGGACCGCAGCAGCTCGAATGCTTGCTGCTCGCCGATCCCGTAGACCAGCATCAGCATTCCTTTGGCCTGCTCGATCACCGCGCGGCCGGCTTCGAACGCGCACCGATCGGCGTCAGCGGGCGGTCGGGGTTGTTCGATGTCCACACACCCACCCCTACCCGCGGTGTGGCGTGGAGAAAAGCCCTACCCAGGAAGCGGGAAAATCTACATTGCAGGGTGTAGACATTCGGGAAGCTGGGGTGTACTTTCTCTGTTGTTGGAGATGAGATGTCTGGTTGGCCGGGCAGGTGAACTGCACCGGAAGCAAGATCCACCATCCCCTCCGGCGGAGAAGAGAATCCGGTGCAGTCGGCCGGACCGCCGGAGGGGATGACGAACTCCCGCAGACACGTCCGGCAACCCCAGGAGGTGGTGACTGAACAGCTCTTCCCAGATTCCGCGTCCCGGGCTGTTGCCGGGCGCGGTCCCCGCGGTCGGCTTCACCGTCCGACCGGCGGGATAGACGTGAAACCCCTCGATCCCAGGCCCCGGCGCACAACGCGCCGGGGCCTGTCGACGTTGAACCCCAGAGGTGTTGTGCAGCAAGCGAACGACCCCACCAACTCCACCCACCCCATCGACTCCGCCGACGCTTCCAGTGCCGCCGACCGGCTCGATCACGAGGACTACCCCGCCTACAGCATGGGCAGGGCCGCGGAAATCCTCGGCGTCACCCCCGCCTTCCTGCGCGGCCTGGACGCCGCCGAACTGCTGATCCCGCAGCGTTCAGCGGGCGGGCACCGCCGCTACTCCCGTTCCCAGTTGCGGATCGCCGCGCGGGTCCGCGCGCTGGTCGATGCGGGCACACCGCTGGAGGCGGCGTGCCGGATCATCGCCCTGGAAGACCAACTCACCGAAGCCCGCGAGCTCAACGCCGAAATCACCCGGCGAAACCCGCCCGCGCCGGACCGCGACAGCTGAGTCCGGTCAGCCGCGGCCGCGGGTGCCGAGTTCGGCCCACACCGTCTTGCCGGGTCCGTGGTAGTCCACAGCCCAGCAGGTGGCCAGCTGATCGACCAGGATCAACCCGCACCCTCCGGTGTGATCGGGTCGGCGGATCCGCGCGGGCGCGGGTGAAGCATCCTCGACCTCCACACGCAACCAGCCGTGGCCGGCCACCATCAACCGGCAACCACGCGGGGCGCGGGCGTGCACGACAGCGTTGCCGGCCAGCTCGTCAGACACTTGCACCGCGTCCTCGATACGCAGGAATTGGTCGACGGGCTGATCCATATGTACTTCCAGAAGCGGACGCCCGGCATGCTCGACTATCTTGCGGCCTTTGATCTTCTTGCCCGCGTCGTAACCGGTCGTGCCGGCAGCGACCGTGTCGGCGCCACGAACGGTCTGCGAGTCGATTACCGCGGCAGTGGGCCGCGTGTCACGCCCTGCCTGGACTCGTGCCCGGTCCCGCAACACGTCGTGGATGCGTTGCCACACACCGGCTTTTGTCCACCGCCGCTAGATGTCATACAACGAGAGCTTCCCAGCGCTGATGGAAGCGATGGCCTGGCCGGACCGATCGGGGATACCGTCGCTTCATGTGTACCTACGGTTTCGTGCACTACAAACTGCACTATGCGTGCGTGGGGTGCCGGGTGTCGTTCAAGCGGCACCCGCCGATTGCCGGTGTAGCGCACCATTGCCCGCGATGCGGTAAACCGATGTTATGTGCGGGGCATGATTTCGCGGCGCCCCCTCGCCGTGACACCCGGGCGTGGTCGGTGGTCGCTGCCGTGGTCGGCGCCGGATTGCGTTACGAGGGTTTCGAACCGTGCGGCTGTGGCTGGGAACCGAAATACCGGCCGCGGACCCGCGCCGAACTTCGCGCCCGCCGCAAGTTCGCCACACGCAACGCTGTTCCGCTCGCCGATGCGCTCGCCCGCCCTAACGTGTGAACACACTGCCCAAGCGCACCGCAACCGGTCGAACGCGCCGCACCACACCGGACACGACCCCGAAGACAGGAATCAGGACCGAATACGCCTCGACCGCGCCTGAGGCCGAGTTCTCACATGCGTTCTAATAGTGCTTTGTTAGATGCGCCGGGATGTGCTGTGCTGCAATGGTGTTGCGCGAGGAGATGGACGTGGTCCGTCCGGTGATCGAGGAGTTCGCCGCCGAGATGTTCGCCGGGTTCGCCCGCCGGGACCAACGAGCCAAGGGGCAGCTGTACCTGCGGGGCCTGCTGGCAGACGGTAAACGCAAGTCGATGCAGCCCATGGCGGCGCGGCTCGGGGTCGATCATCAGCAGTTGCAGCAGTTCGTGACGACCTCGACCTGGGACCACACCCAGGTCCGGGCCCGGCTGACCGGGTGGGCGGCGCGGTTCGTCGACCCCGACGCCCTCGTGGTCGACGACACCGGGTTTCCCAAGGACGGGACAGCATCACCGGGTGTGGCGCGAATGTACTGCGGGGCGTTGGGCAAACGCGGCAACTGCCAGATCGGAGTGAGCGTGCACGCGGCCACCGACTGGGCCTCGGCCGCACTGGATTGGCGGCTCTACCTACCGAAGTCCTGGGACGACCACACCGCCACCGACCCGGACGAAGCCGAACAGATCACCGCACGGCGGGCACGGTGCGCGATTCCCGACCACGCTCGGTTCCGGGAGAAGTGGCGGCTGGCGCTGGACATGCTCGACGAGGTCCTCACCTGGGGAATGCCCGCCCGGCCGGTGATCGCCGATGCCGCCTACGGCGACAGCACCGCCTTCCGCGCCGGACTGACCGAACGCGGCCTGACCTACGTCCTGGCGGTCTCGGCGGCGACCAGCGTCCACCCCGCCACCGCTGAACCGGTGCCACCGACCTACTCCGGATTCGGGCGACCCCCAACCCGCACCGACTACCCCGACAAGCCCGTCACCGCCAAGACGATGATCATCACCACCGGCCGCTCAGCGGGACGGTTCGTCACCTGGCGGCGCGGCTCCCGCCACACCGCATCGAACCCGGGCGCGGTGATGCGCTCCCGGTTCCTCGCCTTACGGGTGCGCCCGGCCAACCGCAACATCACCCGCGGACCGGACGGCAGCCTTCCCGAATGCTGGCTGCTGGCCGAATGGCCCACCGGCGCGGCCGAACCCACCGACTACTGGCTGGCCACCGTGGCATCAAGCATCCCGCTACGAGACCTCGTGCGGCTGGCGAAAATCCGCTGGCGCATCGAACACGACTACCGCGAACTCAAAGACGGCCTCGGCCTGGACCACTTCGAAGGCCGATCCTGGCTCGGCTGGCACCGCCACGTCACCCTCACCTCCATCGCCCAGGCAATCTGCACCACGCTGCGCCTCACCCCAAAAGCCCCTGCGCAGGCCTGACCCTCTACGCCGTCCTGCGCCGACTCCAACACCTACTCGCCACCTGGACCGGGCACTGCCACACCTGCCACCAACCCCTACCAGCCCGAACACAACCACCCCACACCTAACAAAGCACTACTAAGAGGGCATCCGAGAACTCGGTGTCGCTGGTGATTTTCAATTGGCGAAGATGGCCTGGACCTGAATGTGGCATGTGTCCAGACAGCTCGTTTGATGTGGCGTCACCACGGCTGAGTTTGTTGCGGCGCGACGGTTCTGGTCAGAATGTGGGGGTGGCGCATGCTGATCTGGCTGCTGTGTGGTGGCGGGAACTGTCCGACGAGTCGGCAATGGGGGTTGCGCGTGCGGTAGCCCGCGAGAACGATGCGGAATTGATCGGTGTTTATCGCCATGAGTACGCGGGCCGACAGCAGCGTATTGCCCTGTTCGAGCGGGCGGGTATGCGGTTCTCGTTGGTTCCGGCCGACCGTGTGCGACTCGGTTACGACGGGGACAGGTTCGTCCCGTCGCCGCACCAGGTGGTCAGCTATGCCGATAGCGTTGAGGAGTACGGTCTGCCTGCGATCGCGGAATTCGTCGATGCGATGACTTCGCCGGATCGGGTGGTGGAACTTCCTGCGATGCTTGTCGGGGTCGAGGCACTGGAACCGTGTCTCGAGAGCGTGCGGATCGATGATCCCCGGGTTCAGCAGCTGGTCGCCGAGTCTGGTCCTCGCACTGGCACGATCACGCACTTGGGCCCCGGCGGCGGTCTGAAGGTCGAGTTCGGCGAGCTGGGACAAGTGCAGCGCGCCTGGGTGGCCGAACAGATCTCCTACGAGCAGGCGTTGGGAAGTGCGTCTGTGCTGGGCGTGCGGGCGAGCACTCCGGATGAGTGGGAATATGCCTGTGGTGCTGGGGCCAGCACTCTGTTTCGATGGGGCGATGACAGCTTGGACGACGGATATCCGTTCGATCACCGGAGGGGCCCGCACCGGGAGTCGAACTTGTGGGGTCTGAAGATCGGTCAGGATCCGTATCGACACGAGTTCACTACGGAGCCGACCATCGTCTGCGGTGGTGACGGGGGCGGTGCCACGTGTGGTGGAAGCGGGTTCTTCCTGGGGTGGCTCACGCTGGCCACCGCTTACCGCGACAAGGATTTCGGGGCCTGGCTCAATTCCGAAAACGGCTACATCACCGAATTACTCATCCGGCCGGTCGTCGAGATGGCCTGAAAGGTAGTTCGAAGAACTCAGGTGCGCTGGTCGGTTCGGGCGAGGCGTCGGTGAGTGTGTGGATGGCGGCGATGTAGGCCATGGCTTCGTGGCGGTCGGGTCGGGTCTCGTAGTCGCGGACCAGGCGGCAGTTGACCAGCCATCCGAAGCTTCGCTCGACGACCCAGCGGGGGCATGGCGTTGAATACGGTGGAGGTATCGCTGCGTTCGACGATCTGAACCATCGGTGCCAGAACGGATTTCGCCCACTGCACGAGTCGTCCGGCGTAGTCGCCATCGGCCCACACCAGCGAGATCGTGGCGAAGCGTGCCCGCACGGCGGTCAGCGGCTGGTGGACGGCGTCACGGTCCTGGATGGCGGCACTGGTGACCACGACCGCCACAACGCCGCGGCGAACCCGGAAGCGATCCGAGGCCGGCGAAACCGGCCATCGAGCCGAGCGGACGAGTCCGCGGGCAGGGTGTCGGACAGAGCGATAACCGCGCCGCCGAGGTCGCGTCCGGCGGCCGCGAGAGCGTACATGGCGGGCACGATGGCGAACACCCACTGGGCGTGGTGTGTCGACCTTCAAGCGGTTCGACTCCGGCCTCCGAGCCCCGCCGAGCCGAACCTATGGGTCGATACGCTGTCCACGCACCCGATCGGGTCCGCGGAATCGCCCGGCCGAGTCCCCCAGCCCCGTGCGCTGCACCGCACCTCGGCGAGAACATTCGGTCCGGCGCCGGTGTGGGTCCGGCCCTCCCAGAAGTGGAAGCATCCGCGACTGGGAGGGTTGCCCGTCGTCCGGATCCTGTCTCCCGCATCGATCGACGACTATTCGACGTCCGCCGTTCCGGCGAGAACGGACCGCAAGGGGAGCATGATCTCCTGGCCGACTCTGATCAGGTTCGGGTCCGCGATGTGGTTCAGCTCGGCGATCATCCGGAGGAATCTCAGATCGCCGTACTTCTTCTTGACGATCCCCGACAGGGTCTCCCCCGCGACGACTGTGTGCCATTCGGCTGCCATGAGTGTCTCCTAGCTCTTCGGGGGAATGATCAATTCCTGGCCGACGCGGATGACGTCGGGGTTCGGGATCTCGTTCGCTTCGGCGATCAGCGGGAACAGTGCCGCGTTCCCGTAGAAGCGCTTGGCGATCTTGGACAGCGTGTCGCCGGAAACGACCTTGTACGTGATGCCGGGAATGATCAGAACCTGGCCGACGTGAATCACGTCGGGATCGTCGATTCCGTTCGCCGCGGCGATCAACGGAAACAGGTGCGAATTCTGCGGGCGATAGAAATGCCCCGCCAGGCCGGAGAGGGTTTCGCCACGCACCACCGTGTGCTTGCGACTCACGTCGGGGAGAATCAGGACCGTCCCGATGCGTATCGAGTCGGGATCCGGAATCCCGCTGGCGACGGCGATCAGCTCGAAAAGCGAAGCCTGCCCGTAGAATCGTTTCGCGATCGCCGACAGGGTTTCACCCGCGGCGACCGTGTGGGTGTTGAGCATGATTCACTCCTTTTCGATGAAACCTCGGCGTTTCGGTACCCGAGGATGTCGATAATTCGATGAACGATGTCCGGGTCGGAATCGCCGAAACCAGCGTATAGTCGGCACAACGGCCGTCAAAGTCCTCGGACGGACGGATTCGAAGTCGGGTAGTGCGCTACTCATGCCGAAGCGCTCGGAAAGCAAATAATTGCAGCGCCCTCGACCGCGCCGTGCGCGGCCATCTGCTTCGAAATGAGTAGTCGACTACTCGTTACCACCCGGATGGGTGAGCCTACGGTTGGCCCCATCCAAGATCAACGCGGCGAGTCATGTGATGACGGTATCGAGCCCGGGTCGAACGCGCACATGAGTGCCCGCGAGGCGGCTGGGTTGGTTCGCAGTACGGCCAGATCAGCTCGATGATCGAGAAGTAGTTCGGCGGAGGAGATATGGACGCCACAGCACGAACGGATGCCTTGGCGACGGAACTTTCCGGGGCCCTCACAATGGCATCGCGGTGCCCTGGAAATCTCTCGCAGAACAGCCAGGACTACCGCCTCCGGGCTGCACAATTCTTCACCGAGAACGACCGGGTGGCGCGTGCTATCGACAGCGAACTCGGTGAATTGTTTCGCGAGGACCCGGAGCTCGGCCGCCTGGTCGAAGCCACGAGCCGCAGGGGCGGCCGCAAGCGTCTCGCGCAACACCTGCGGCAGACGCTGCCCGAGCACCCGCATGCACAAGAGTCCCTGCTCTCCTTGACGCAAGGGACCGCCGACCCCGCCGCCAGCCGTACACCCATAGGCGGCGCGGTGTCGTGGAGCCGGTCGTCGGGATGGTTCAGTCGCGAAGTCGTTCTGGTGCTGATGAATGTTCTGATCGTCGTCCCGATCGTGTTCGCGTTTCTCACCGTATGGGGTGGAGTTCATCGTCACAGTTCGGCAGACGACGTGTCCACCGCCGCACTGAGAGTCTTCATCGTATGGGTCCTGTCTTTCTTGCCCAGCTGGTTGTATATCCGATTCCTCGGGCAGCGCGCAGGCGCCCTGTGGAGCGAGTACGTCATCAATCTCCACCGCCTCGCAGTGGACGAACCGAGATACCTGCCGCGACCACCGAAGTCCTCCGAGTTCTACGCGGAATGGCTCGCGGACGGCGGCTACCTCCAGGAGGAGGAACACAATATCTATCGGCAGAAGTTCAACGCCTATTATGGACGCGCCGTTTCCTCCGCGGGCGGATCCGATTTCGTTATCAAGACCGACACGCTTTTTCCCATCTTCCTCGCCACGATCGGTTTCGCGACTTGCTGGACAGCGGTCCTCTGGGATCTGAGCTTCGTCGAGAACCCCACGACCGCGTGGGATATCCTCAAGTTCGGATTTCTCGGCGCCTACGCATTCACCGTGCAGAGCCTCGTCCGCCGGTTCTTCCAGAGCGACCTCAGGCCGAGTGCGTATGCCTCCGCGCTCCTGCGGATAATCGTCGTCTTCGCCACCTTGGTGGCCTTGTATCAACTGATCGACAGTTTCGAAGCCGGTGTTCGATCGGCAATTGCCTTCGTTGTGGGCGCTTTCCCGATCGTCGGCATCTACGCACTCCACAGGACGACGGCGGTCGCTCTGCGGGCTGCGGTACCCCAGCTCACTCCGAATTATCCGCTCAATCAGATCGACGGCCTGAACGTGTGGTACGAATCCCGGCTCATCGAAGAAGGCATCGAAGACATGCAGAGTCTGGTGACGGCGAATCTCGTCGATGTCATCCTCCACACGCGTGTTCCCATCGGCCGACTGGTCGACTGGATCGATCAGGCCCAGCTGTACTTCCACCTGGACCACAGTGAAGTGACGCGGCGTGAACGCCGGCAGGCCCTGCGTCAGGACAACACATCGTCGTCCAAACCCTCCTCCGAGGACCCGAGCTGGACCGCACAGCTCAGCGGAAGCCTCGGCCCTGGCGTTCGCGCCGGCACCAACACCCGCGTAAGGCTGCGCCAACTCGGCATCCGAACGGCGACCGACTTGCTTATCGCGTTCCCGCCCAGCGAAGTCGACCCCCGCACCGCCGCCGAACCGACGGGTCGGCAATACCGATACCTCACACCGGCAGGCATCGATCTCGAGCAGATCCGCATGCTCGTACGCGTTCTCAACGAAAGCAGCGAGCTGGTTCCCGTCTGGAACTGGCAACGCAGGGGCGCTCGTATCCGCCCACCTCAGGAAACGTCGAACAGAAGGCGTATCAATGGGCTGGAGCACTCCCAGCCGGAGACGACCGCAAGTGCACTCCGTCGACGAGAGCCACAACGAACGATCTTCGACCCGCACTGAACACCCCCGGCCGAGGTCCCGCGTTCCTCGCCGGCGCGGGATCGGCACATCCTTACGCGGCCTTACCGGCCGGTGGGGTCATGATCATCGTTGTTCACCGGCCGTGCCGATCTTCGTGGCGCGGCCGGAGCCGTCACGGTGCATCCAACACACTCGCCGGGACACCGTAGGGCAGAAATCGCACTCGACGGCGATCATCGGTGTTGTCGCGATGCGCGCGCAAGGCCTCGAGTTCGCTGGGAAAGACCTGGTCGACCCTGGCCTCACCGCTGTCATCGATGCTGTAGATCACCCACACCCCGCTGCCGGTCGCACCGGTGGTCTCGCCCTCGGGTTCCGGTGGGCGTGGCCGTTGCGGTTGGACGAACTGACCGAGCAGCGACGCCAGCGAACCGACGCTCGCGTGATCTACGCGATCCAGGAACACGCCGGCTTTCCCGAGCAGATCACGGAGCTCGGTTCCCGCTCCACGCAGTGCGCGTTCGAATTCTTCCGGATCGATGCCGAAAGGCCCGTTATCTGGCATCGCATGTGCTCCTGGAGACGAGTTGGGCGTTACGTCCTCAGTGTCCTCGCGAAACGCCGACTTCGCCACGACGGCCTCCGCGCCGTGGCGCTTTCCGACCGCACCGGTGGGTAGCCCCGACGGTTTGCCGATAGTCGGTCTCCGACATACCTGCGGCGCGGTTGCGTGCGGTCCGGGCGTAATTTTGCGCGGGTCGGGGTTGCATCCTGTACCTGGGTACAGGCTTACCGTGGCGGCATGATGATTTCGTCTTCGTCGGGTGATTGGGTGCCGGATTCGTGCACCCTGCCAACCGCTGAGCGTCCTGTTCGAGTCGCGGAGTTCGATCGGTTCTTCGCTCAGTCGGTGCGGCACACCCATCGGCCCGCCCGCACGCTGCTGGATCTGGTGCTGGCCGGCGACGCCGAACCGGCCGGCCGTGACCTGGCCGCCCGGGAATCGGCCTGCTGCTCGTTCTTCGCTTTCACCTTCGACACCACCGAGACCGGACCGGTGATGCACATCGAGGTTCCCGAGGCCCAGGTCGATGTTCTCGACGCGCTCGCCGTGCGGGTGGACGCCTTGATCGGCGGAGGCCGGAGTTGACCGGCTTGCGCACCGGCGAGCTGGCCGAAGCGGCCGGGGTGAACACCCAGACTTTGCGGTACTACGAGCGACGCGGGCTGCTCGCCGAACCGCGGCGGTCCCTGGGCGGGCATCGGCTGTATCCCGAACAGGCGGTGACGGTGTTGCGGGTGATCAAGGCGGCGCAGCGGCTCGGGTTCACCCCACCGCACAACCCGACGCCCACTTCGGCCGCATCCTCGCCGCCTACGGTGGCGTGTTCGTCGCGGGCTCGCTGGCCTGGGGCATGGCGCTGGACGGCTTCCGGCTCGACCGCTGGGATGTCACCGGCGCCCTAATCTGCCTGATCGGCGTCGCCGTCATCATGTACGCACCGCGCCACGCCTGACCCCTCGTTCCCGCGTCACCCCTGGAGCGGGGCTTGCGGTCTCTTTTCCGGGTTCGACCAGGTGACTCGACCCTGTCCGCTGTTCGCCGCGGCGGCGTAGCGGCGGGCCAGGCGGGCGAACGCGGCGGTGAGTTCGGGCGGCCCGAGGACTTCGATGTCAGCGTCGAACCTGCCGAGAACGCCGGCGAGTGCGGTCCATGACCACGAGCCGAGGACCACTCGGCAACTGTCGGGATCGAGCGCCTCGACTACTCCGTCGTGGAGGAACGGTGCGACCTCGGTGGCGGGCAGACGCAGGATCACGGCCCCACGGCATGGCCAGTTCCCGGTCGCATCCGAGCCACGGAACCGGCTGGTCACGAACGTGGTGACGTCTCCCTCCGGAAGTTCACGCGGAGTGAAGCGGGGGCCGGTGGGGATGCGCGGGGCGATCCGGTCGGCGCGGAACGTCCGCCAGTCCTCGCGGTCGAGATCCCAGGCCACGAGGTACCACCGTCCGCCCCACGTGACGAGATGGTGGGGTTGCACTCGACGTGCCGGGCGCGCGGCGGCATCCGTCGGTGATGCGCCCGCGTAGTCGAAACGCAGCACCTCGCGGGCGTGGACAGCGGCGCCGATCGCCGTGAGGACCTCCGTGCCGGCCTCGGGCGCGGGCCGGTCCTCGGGCGGTGCGACGGCGGTGATCCGGAGGGTGTCTATGCGGTGGCGTAGGCGCGCGGGCATGACCTGGCGGACGGTGTTCAGCGCGCGTGCCGCGGCCTGGTCGATACCGGCGCCTGCGGTGGTGGCGATCTGGAGTGCGACGGCCAGGGCGACGGCCTGTTCGTCGTCGAACAGCAGCGGCGGGAGTTGGGCGCCTGCGCCGAGCCGGTATCCGCCGTCGGGGCCTTTGGTGGTGGCGATGGGGTAGCCGAGTTCGCGCAGGCGGTCGATATCGCGGCGCACGGTGCGCGGGCTGACCTGCAGCCGCTCGGCCAACAGCGCCCCCGGCCAGTCCCGGCGCGCCTGTAGCAGGGACAGCAGCGCCAGCAGTCGCGCGGAAGTTTTCGGCATATCGCTCATCCTGTCCGAAGTAGCGGACACAACCTGGCCACTACCCTTGCGAATGTTGCTCACGTCAACCGACGAGCCGAACAGGAGCAACTGTGTCTCTCACAACCACCGCCCACTTGAACTTCCGCGGTGACGCCCGCGCCGCGCTGGAGTTCTATCAGTCCGTCTTCGGCGGTCAGCTCGCCGTCGTCACCTACCAGGACGCCGGGAACCTCGGCGGCGAGGCCGACCAGATCATGTGGGGCCGAGTACAGGCCGACAACGGATTCCATGTCATGGCCTACGACGTGCCCGTGCAGACGGGCTACGACCCGGGCGAGAACGCGTTCTTCGTCTCCGTGCGCGGCACGACCGTCGAAGAGGTCTCGGGCTATTGGGAGAAACTCACCGCGGGCGCGACCATCGTGGTCCCGATGGGCCCGGCGAACTGGGCGCCCGCCTACGGGATGCTGCGTGACCGTTTCGGTGTCGTCTGGGTCGTCGACGTCGTCGGCGAGTACAACGGATAGGGCGTCACGACTTCGTCGAGCAGATCCGCACGGTCATGACTACGGCGACTTCGTCAGGCCGCGGACGTGTGGCCATGCCTCGGCGAGCGCGAGCAGCTGATGCAGTTCCGCGGTGAGATCCCTGGCACCGGGCCGGATCTGGTGCCGGGGTGGGAACCGGCTCGCGCGCGGAGGGTGCCCAGCAGCCTTGGCGGCGATGGCCTCGGCGACGCGGCGAGCATGGATATGCGGGTCACCGCCGGTGATGGCCAGATCGCCGGGGCTGTCGCTGTAGCGCTTGAGATGGAGGAGGCTGTCACGGATCTCGACCGTCATGCGGTGCAGACGGATGGCCGGGTCGGTTCGGCCGTGGTGGTCGCGCGGCGCCTCCAGGACGATTCCGGGCACGGCCGCGGTGAGATCGGCCCACATCGGCTGCAGCCGACGGCAATAGCGGCTGGTGCGGTCCCATCCCATGTGGGTGAGCAGGGTGCTGATCAGCGGCACCGTGACCACGGCGGGAGCGCCGACGGCCGAGAGGAGGAAGCCGCTCCATGCCTTCCAGCGCATCTCGGGATCCCATGCCGGGTGGCCGGCCAGGACACTGCTGACGGTCTCGATCGGGTATACGACCGCTACGACCCCGAGAGCTGCCACGGTGCCGAGGACCGCTGTGTACAGTGCCCGTTCCTGCCAGGTGGTGTCCCCCGCGGCGCGCATCTCGCGCACGCTGACCCGGCCGACGCGCAGGGCGGTGGCACCGAGCGGCAGGGAGAACACGACCCAGATGACGACAGCGCGCCAGCCCAGGGTTTGGTCGATCAGCTGGTCGGCCCGGCGGGCGGGCGCGCCCGCGATCAGGATGACGGCGGTGGCGGTGACCGTGACGAGGTAATAGCGCCGCTGTCTGCGCCATGTGTGGGCGGGATCGGCGCCTGCCCACAATTCGGCGATGCCGTAGATATGCGAGACGGCCAGCAGAACCGCGCCCAGCGACAGCTGCCGGGCGATGTTCACCACGTCGCGGTCGTCGCCGGGCAACAGCCAGGCCAGTGACTGTTCGAACCATGCCTCCCGCAGCAGGTGCTCGAGGAGGGCGGCGGCGAGCGCGCGGTTGATGAGCCGGTCGACGAGGCTTTCCCGCAACAGCCACCACCGACCGGCGAGCACCGATGCGAGCACCGTCAGGACAGGCCAGCTGATCAGACCCGGGACAGGAGAAGTCATCTCATCGGTGCCGGTTCCGGAAGAACGTCGAGCGGAACCGGCTCGCCGACCGCTTCGGCAGCATCGCTTCGACCAGCAGCAGGTCGGCGAAGGTTTCGGCGGCGCGCTCGCGCTCACTGCCGTAGTCTTGGCGCCCCAGGACGCTGTGAATGGTTTCCAGCGACAGCGACGGCATCAATTCGCGCAACGGTAGATCGGTCGCAGGACCGGCGGGACCGCTCGAAGTCTCTCCGTGGCCGAGCAGCATGTGACCGATCTCGTGGGCGATGATGTGATCGGCATGCCATTCGGTGTCGGCCCCGTACATGATCACGTCGTCGTCTTCCCGGGCGATCCACAGGCCACTTCCGGTGCCGCATCCGTTTCCGGCGAGTGCGCCGACGTCGATCGGGCACAACGTGATCGACCGTCCCCGATACGCCGCCACCCGCTCGATGTATTCCGTCATGTCCCATGGATGGGGGATCTGTACCAGGCGACCCAGCTCCTCGAATCGCGCGGCGAGATCCTCCATTACGCCTTCCCCTCGTCGATCACGGTCACCTATTGCCGATAATGCGGTGAGCGTAGTCGTCTACGGGGTCTTGTCGCCGACCTGGCTTGCCTCACAAGCTTTCTCGGAACCGAATGAGAACAAGATCGCACGCCGCTATGGCTTGGGTGGGCACGCCGGGGCTCCGTCGGCGGGGGTCTCGCTGGGGGCATCGACCGCAGGGTCGCCATCGGCCGGATACCGGGCGCGGCTATCTCCAGGTGGCAGCGTGTTCGAGGGCGTAGGACTTCAGCTGCCGTGCCGGGTGACCGGTGAGCCGCTCGACCGTATCGGTCACCACGGCGTTGCCACCGTCCCGAATCAACCGGAACAGGCCCTGCTGCCAGGTGATCGAGCGTTCGTCCAGACCGGCCTGCCGCAGGCCTTCGGCGAACTGATCGGCAGTGATGGGCACGTAACCCAGGTCCCGGCCCGCGGCTTCGCCCAGGGTTTGGGTGACCTGCCGCAGGGTGAGGGCCTCTGGGCCCGTGATGATGTGGACGTCTCCCGCATGCCCCTCCTCGGTGAGTGCGGCGACTGCCACCTCCGCGATGTCTCGGGTGTCGACGAAGCCCACCGCGGCATCGGCGACCGGGAGCGCGAGCTCGCCGTTCTCGCGGAGGGCCGCCGCGAAGCCTTCGCCGAAGTTCTGCTGAAACCAATTGGGCCGCAGAATCGTCCACTGCTTACCCGAAGCGCGCACGTCCGCCTCCCAAGCGGCCATCGGAATCGCGTCGGGCAACTGCTCGACACCGAGCACCGACAGCAGCACGACCTTGCGCACGTGCGCAGCGGTGGCCAGCAGATCACCGACCAGGCCGGGTTCCTCGGGTGCGGCGTACGGTCCGACGACGTACAGGCTGTCGATGCCGTGCAGCGCCGGAGCCCAGGTCGCACGATCGGCCCAGTCGAAACGCACCGGCTCGACTCCCGCGGTCACCGCTGCGGGGTTGCGGCTCGCCGCTCGCACGTCGACGCCGCGAGCCACCAGCGCGTCCACCACGGGCCTACCGGTCTTGCCGGTCGCGCCGAGCACCAGAACAGTCATGGGGTTCTCCTCAGATCGTTTGTCCGAGAGCGAATCTACGGATCGCGGCCAGGATGATGAATGCCTGAGAATCCGGAATACATGTCCTAGAGTCCTGGCTTGTGGACGTTCTCTCCGACGCGCTCGCCGCGATGCGAACGGGCCGAACCCGCGCGGCCCGCACCGACGTACGCGCGCCGTGGGGCTTGCGCTTTCCGGCCGTCACCGGCACGACCTTCCATGTCGTGCTCAGCGGCACCTGTTGGCTGCTGGCCGACGGAAGCGAACCCCTCGCGCTGAGCCCCGGCGACGTGGTCTTCCTCCGCACCGGAAGCTCGCACGCTCTCGCCGACGACCTTCGAACGCCGCTGGTCGATTTCCTTCCCGAGCGCCAGGAGCCCGATTCGCCGATCGGCCATGTCCGCGTCGACGGTTCGGGACCGCGGTCGATACTGCTCTGTGGCGCATACCAGCTCGATCGAACGCGGCCGCATCCGCTGATGAGGGACCTGCCCGAAGTTCTGCACCTGCCCGCCGGGAACGCGGACCTCGGTCATCTCGTCGGCCTGCTGGCGACCGAGTTCGACCGGGATCGGCCCGGCCGCGACGGCATCGTTCCCCCACTGGTCGACGCGATGCTGCTCTACATCCTGCGCACCTGGGCCGACGAGTGCGCCGATTCGCCGGGATGGGCGCGAGCGCTCCGCGACCAGGCGATCGGCCGAGCCTTGCGCGACATCCACGCTCGCCCAGCCGCCCCTTGGACCGTGGAACAGCTGGCGGCGCGCAACGGCCTGTCCCGGTCAGTGTTCGCGCAGCGGTTCACCGCGCTGGTCGGCGAACCGCCGGTGTCGTATCTGACCTGGTGGCGCATGACGAGTGCCGGCCGCATGCTCCGCGAATCCGACGCCCCGCTCAGGAATGTGGCCGCACAGGTGGGCTACAGCTCCGAGTTCGCCTTCGCCAAAGCGTTCAAGCGCGCTTACGGCGTCGCCCCGGGCTTGTACCGGCGCGCCGAGAGAGGCGAGACACCGACCATTCCGACTCGATCTCCAGCCTGAGGTCAAGATCCATCGCGCGCCGCGTTTCGGCTAGAGCGGGGCGTCGCGCCACCAGCGGTCGTACAGATCCTGCCCGGAGGCGCCGCCGCGGACCAGGACATGGCAGAAGTCGCGGATGGGTGGGTCGAACTGCACGAGGAGGATGCCCGTCGGCCGGCCGGCCGCGCCGGCGACTTCGCCCCAGACGACTCGTCCGGTCCCGGCGATTCGCTGCCATGACTCGTCACCGCGCACCGTCATGTCGGCGAACGGCGTCACCGGGTTCGGCTGCCGATCGGTGTTGCAGTTCACGACGAGGCGCTCCACCGGGTTTCGGTCGCCGTCGCACAGGAGTCTGGCCAGCTCGCCGAGTTGCGAGTTCAATTCGACCGGATTTCCTCCCCGATCTACCGGATGGCATCGGATGCCCCCATGGCCGAACGCATTCGGCGTCGCCGGCAACAGCCTCGGGAACTGCCGGACCACGGTCTGGTAGCTGCCCCAGTCGGTGCGGTCGCCGACTGCCGTGGTCGGCGCCGCCGCGGTACTCGACCGGGCGACCGAGGTGGGCAAGGCCGAGGACTCGCCGCTGGGGCTGCGGGTCAGGGCGAGGACGGTCCCGATGCCGAGCACGACGGCGGCCACCGCGACGGCCGCGGCGAGCACGAATCGTTTCCGCGACCGGGATGCGCGGGAACCGCCGACCGGAGCCGGCTGTTCCTCCGTCCCGAGCGCCGCCGCGAGTGCGGCGGCGAGTTCCCCGCACGACGGGTAGCGGCGGGCCGGGTCTTTGGCCAGCGCGCGGGCCACCACCTCGTCGACTCCGTGCGGCAGGGACGGTCGCACCGCGGACGGGCGCGGCGGCGCGTCCCGCAGATGGGCCCGCACGATTTCGGCCGCGCTCGGCCGCGCGAAAGGCGGCGCCCCGGTCAGCAACTCGTAGAGCGTGCAGCCCAACGCGTAGACGTCGGCGCGGTGATCGACGGCGCCGCCCGTGAGCTGCTCCGGGGCGGCGTACGCGAGCGTCGCCCGCACCGTTCCCGTCTCGGTCGACGACGCCGGCCCCGCCTGCGCACTCGCTATACCGAAGTCTGTGACGAAGACCCGGTCCGGTTCGTTCTCGCGCGATTCCAGCAGGATGTTGCCCGGCTTGACGTCGCGGTGCAGCACCCCGGCCCGGTGGGCGGCGTCGAGACCGCGCGCGACCGCGCCGACGATGTCCGACACCCGGTGCGGCGGCAAGCCGCCGGGCGCGCGGCGCAGCAGAGCACCGGTATCGAGACCGTCCACGAATTGCATGGCGATCCACAGCCGCCCCTGGTCTACGCCTCGATCGTGAACGGCGACGATATCGGGGTGGTCGAGCTGGGCGGCGAGGTCGGCCTCGCGCACGAACCGGGCCCGGAAGGCGGCGTCGACCGCCTGCTGCGCCGACAGCACTTTCAGCGCGTCCCACCGCGGAAGCCGGGGATGCCGGGCCAGGTAGACCGCGCCCATGCCGCCCTTGCCCAGCAGCCTTTCGATTCGGTACCCAGCGAAAATTGTTCCCGGTGGAAAGAGTTCGGTCATTCGGACTCGCTGTTCAGCAATACGGCGTACTGGGCCGCCGCCCGCTGCTGGGCGTCCGTCACCGTCCGTCCGGCGACGACCGCCAGGTAGCGTCCGAACAACACCTCGCACCGGAAGCGCGGCGCGAACTCGGTGCCGTCGAGCCGCTCGCCGCAGCGCGTGTCCGGCAGCCCCGCGGGCACGGGCGCGGGCCGGACACCCGCCGCTGTCAGATCGCCGGCGTGGGCGTCGAACTCCGCGCGGGCGATGGCGACGGTCGCGTACCGCGCGACCCAGTGGTGTCCGATCGTGGCCAGCGACTCCTGCGGTTGGCCTCTCTCCGTCCCCTCCAGCGGACGTCCGCTGTGCAGGTAGGCGCCGCGCGGGCCGTAGACGATGCCCACCGGCCAGATCGCGGCGTTCCATCCCGCGGTCCGGACGCTGCCCGGGGCGATCGCCGCCGGGAACGTCCATTGCCCGGGCTTGTCCGGAACGACCCGCCGGAGCATGCCGTCGCGGTCCAACGGGAGCGCGGCGATCTTGTCTTCCGGCGTGGGCTGGAAATCGCGCAGTCTCGCCACCTGCGCACCGAAGGCGCGACTCGCGAGCCCGGTGAGCGCGGCGGGGTCCGGCGTGGTGTGCCCGGCGAGCACGTTGATCACGAACGATCCGTGCGCCATGGTGGCCGCGAGCGTCGGCACCGTCGGTCGCCAGTGGCTGTGCGCCGCAGCATGTTCCGGGATCGCGATCGGTACGTTCTCGGCACTGACGGCGGCGTCGACGGCATCGATTTCCTGTGCGGCCCGTCCGGCCGACTCGGCGTCGGGGAATCGGAGCAGCATCACGGTGAGCATGCGGGCGGCGCCGACGATCGGGGAACCCGCCATTTCCGTGTCGCTGCCACTGACCGAGAAACCGGCCAGCATCCCGTGCCGTTGCAGCACCGCCTGGACCGGTGCCGACAACAGTCCGGAGGTCTTGACGGGGGTCGGCAACGGCGCCACCCGCACCGCGCCGAGACCGAAGACCAGGGACGGGTAGGCCTCGACCGGATCGATCACCGCCTCGGCCATGCGCACCGACTCCACCACCCGCCCGTACCGATTCTCGGCGACGTGTGGCTCGGTCAGTGGCTCCACGGAGTAGTAGCCGACGTCGAGTGCGGCCAGATCCGCGTGCGCAGGCACCGGTTTTCCCTGCCGCACACAGCCGCTCACCAGCAGTACGGTCACCAACACCGCGATCGTGCCGACGACGCGAGTCGCCGCTGTTCGATCGGACATCCCCGTCACCTTGTCACAGTGGCGCATCGGCCCACCACCGAGCGCGCATTTCGGCGCCGGAATCGCCACCGACCACTTGCAGTCTGCAGAATTTCCGGTTCGGAGCGTCGAAGTACACGTCGAGCCGACCCGAGACTTCCCCGAGCACCGTCGTGTAATTGCTCCAGTGCAGACTTCCGGCGCCGGATGCACGGCTCCACTGCTCCACCCCCTCGGTCCGGTCACGGGGGATCTGAACCATCGCCGAGCGATCCGCGTTGCAGAAGACCTCGAGCAGAACCGTGGGGTCTCGGTCACCGTTGCACCGCAGTGCCCCGACGGGGACCTCGGTCGCGAAGGCGATCTGCCTGCCGTTTTCGTCCACCGCCCGGCAGAACGCGGCCTCCTGATAACCGACCCCGTCCGGCGAGAACGGCAGTAACTGTGGAAAAGCCTCCGCCATATAGGCATAAGCCCCCCAAGCGCTCGACACCGCCGGCACCGGACTGGTCGAGCGCGGAACCCGGCGAGCCGCTGATTCGTCGGGACGCGCCAACGCCCACACGGATATCGCGACCGACACCACCACCGCGGCCGCGGCGACGATCGCGAGGAGTCGCCGCCCACGGGGATGCCCCGTGCTCGCCGCGGCGACCCCCGGTATCTCGCCCGTCAGGGCCGCCTCGGCCGCGCGCGCCAACTCCCCGCAGCTCCCGAACCGATCGCCGGGATTCTTGGCCATCGCCTTGGCCACCACCGCGTCGAACGCAGCCGGCAGCCCCGGCTTCCCGAGCGAAGGGCGGGGCGGCGGCTCGTTCAGATGGGCGTACATGACCGAACCCGGACTGTCCCTGGGGAACGGCACCGACCCGGTGAGCATCTGATAGAGCGTGCACCCCAGGGAGTACACGTCGCCACGCCGGTCGGCGCGGTCTCCGCTGATCTGTTCCGGGGCCGCGTAGGCGAGGCTGGCCGTCATGCCGCCGACGGCGAGGGTTGGTGAGTCGTCGGCGGGACGGGCGATGCCGAAGTCCGTGACGAGCACGCGATCCGAGCCGTCGGGCTGGGGGGCGACCAAGATGTTCGCCGGTTTCACGTCACGATGCAGCAACCCGGCGCGGTGGATTTCGTCGAGCCCGCGGGCCGCCTCGGTGACGATGCGAACGGCGCGCGCCGGGTCCAGACCCGCCTGGCCGCGCCGGATCAGCTCCGCGACGTCCACGCCGTCGACGTACTGCATCGTGATCCACAGCCGACCGTCCTGTTCGCCGCGGTCGCGCACCGCCACCAGATTGGGATGCTGCAACCGGGCCGCGATTTCGGCCTCGCGCAGGAAGCGAGCGCGGAACTCCGGATCGTCCAGGTGCGAATCGGCCAGAATCTTCAACGCGTCCCTGCGCGGCAGCCGGGGGTGCTGGACGAGGAAGACGGTGCCCATGCCGCCCGCGCCGAGGCGGCGTTCGATCCGATACCCGGCGAACACCGCGCCGTCGACAACGTCCACCAACGATCCCCTCCCGCACCGTGCCCACGAATGGGCCGACTATAACGCTCAGATCCCCTGTTGCCCAGGTGCTTCCGGTCCCACTGCCCGCACTCGGCGACTTCGACGCGCAGGCCGAGGTGAATGCGCGCGTTCGGCTGAGGCCCGGCACAGTGGCGGAAGCCGTGACGATCGCCGCGGCGCAGCTGCGGACGAGGCCGTCGCTCGGCGCGGACCCCGCTACGGACGTTGCGCTCGGTGTGGCACCGGCTCGGCTGCTGCCGCGCCGGCATCACCACGTCACCGTCGCCAGAAGAAGTGGTGCACCACCCCACTGGGGCTCGGGATCCGCTCCAGGTGAAAACGGTCGACGAGTTCATCGGGGCTCTCCCACAACCGCTCGCCGCGACCGAGTTCGGCCGGCGCGACGGCGATATGCATCGTATCGATCAGATCGGCCTCGAGGAATTCCCGGACTGTGGCGACACCGCCGCCGATGCGCACGTCCTTGCCCTCGGCGGCATCGAATGCCCGCGTCAGCGCCACTTCGGGCGTCGCGTCGAGAAAATGAAACGTGGTTTCTCCCAGCGTGAACGAGGGACGCACGTGGTGGGTCAGGACGAAAACGGGTGTGCGGAACGGGGGTTCGTCTCCCCACCAGCCCTGCCATTCGTAGTTCTCCCACGGCCCCCGCTGCGGACCGAACTTGTTGCGTCCCATGATCTCGGCGCCGATGTTGTTGGTGAAGTCGCGAGTGCAGTAGTCGTCCAGGCCGTAGGTTCCCCCCGGCTCGGTCCGGGTGGGCCAGTGCGCGGTGGCGCCCGTCCAGAAGAAGAGCGCGCTCGGATCGGCGTGGCCGAAGGGACGCTCGAAGCTTTGCCCTTCCCCGGAACCGTATCCGTCGCTGGACACATTGAAGTTCTGAACGCGGACCAACTGTGCCATCGGGAACCCTTTCTGGTTGCAATATGCAATCGGTAAGGAACTTACCTACACTGATCCCATGGTGCAACCAGTTGCTCATGACAAGCTGCCGGTACCTCCCGGGAAATCGGGCTGCCCGATCAATATGACGATCGAGCTGCTCGGCGACCGCTGGAGCTTGATCGTCCTGCGCGACATCATGTTCGGCGGCTACACCCACTTCCGCGAACTGCTCGCCGCGTCCCTCGAGGGCATCGCGTCGAACATCCTGGCCAATCGCCTCGCGAAACTCGTCGACGCCGGTCTGCTCACCCGCGACGACGACCCGAGCCACCGCCAGAAGGTCGAATACCATCTCACCGAGGCGGCGATCCAGCTCGTCCCCGTCATGGCCCAGCTCGGCGCGTGGGGCGCAAACTGGTTGAACACGGCGCCAGAGCTGACTGTGCGAGCCGAACTGCTGGCCGCCGGCGGTCCCCCGGTCTGGGAGCGATTCATGGCCGAACTCCGCGCCACCCACCTGGCCGGAGCGCCGATACCCACCGATGGCGTGCTTGCGGAACTGACCGCCGCCTATCAGGAGGCGGCAGCCGGGGCGGAACACGAAACGGCTGGATAGATCCGCCTGCCGAGCCGGTCCAGTCCCCAGGCAACCAGCGCGGACAGCGCGAAGAGAGCGCCGACCCCGCAGGACGCCCGCCACCCGCCTGCACCGTATGCCCACGTGGTCGCGACTGCTCCGAGGGCGGATCCGAGGGAGTAGAAGGCCATGTAGACGCCGATGACGCTGCCTGCGCGATTCGGATGCGCGGCGGTGAGCAGGTGCTGACTGCTCACGTGCACGGCTTGGACGGCAAAGTCGAGCAGGACGATGCCCGCCACGAGTACCCCCAGGCACGACCGCCCCTGGGCGATGAGCGCCCAGGAGCCGATGAGCACTGCCAGCGACCAACCGGTGATCGCCTGGGCGTGACCGGTGTCGGCCCATCGTCCCGCGCGGGCGGCGCCGAGTGCTCCGGCCAAGCCGGCCAACCCGAACAGGCCGATCTCGGTGGTGCCCAGGTTCCAGGGCTGGGCGCTGAGCGGCAGCGCGAGCCCGCTCCAGAGGGTGCCGAAGGAGGCGAACAGGAACAACGCGACCAGGCCCCGGCTCAGGAACAGTCGATCGGTGCGCACGAGCCGCCCCATCGACGCCAGCACCTGCGTGTATCGCGCGCCGGTCGCCCTCACGTCCGGGTGCAGCCTCGCTCGGGCGAGGATGGCCAGCGCCGCGCAGAGGACGGCGAGCAGTGCGTAGACCGCACGCCAGCCGACCGTGTCGCCCAGCGCGCCCGCGAGGACTCGGACACCGAGAATGCCGATCACCACACCCGAGGTGACGGCGCCGATGTTGCGGCCACGCTCGCTCGGTTCGGAGACGGCGGCGACGTAGGCGACCGTGACCTGTACCACGACCGCGAACATTCCCGCGATGGTCAGTCCAGCCATGACGAGGATGCCGTTGGGTGCGGCGGCCGCCATCGCGGCCCCCATCGCGGTGAGCGCCAGATGCGCGGTGATGAGCCGTCGGCGGTTCAGCACGTCACCGAGCGGAACCAGCACGACCAGGCCGGCGAAGTAGCCGATCTGTCCGGCGGCGACCAGGCGGCCCAGCGACTCCGGCCGCAGTCCCAGATCGCGCCCCGCCGCCGCCACTACCGGCTGGACCGCGTAAACCGTCGACACCGCCACGGCGCACACCAGCGCCAGGATCAATCGCTGGGATCGGGTCACTCCCGTCGACACCGCGCCTCCTGATTTGGTAGCAGAATGAAACCATTCGACCGTAGGCATAATGGTTTCGATTTGCAACCGATGGAGAGGAGTGCTGTGCCGCCCACACACGGTTCGCCCCGCGAGTGGACCGATCCCACCTGCCCCGTGGCTCGAACGATCGACCTGGTCGGCGATCGGTGGAGCCTGCTGATCGTGCGCGACGCCATGGACGGCGCGGCTACGTTCACCGAGTTCCGGCAACGCCTCGGGATCGCGCGGAACATCCTCGCCGACCGTCTCCGCCGCCTCGTCGACCACGGCATCCTCACCGTCAACCCGGCTCCCGGTGGCAAGCGCCGCGTCTATGAACTCACCGAGGCCGGACAGGATCTCTTCACCACCATCGTCGCGCTGCGGCAATGGGGAGAACGCCACGCTTTCACCGACGACGAGCCGCATTCGACACTGTTGGGCCTCGACGGCAGCCCCATCGCCGAACTGCGCCCCGCAACCCCGGCCGGAGAGCCCGTCACAGCGGCGACGGCCCGAGTCCACAAGGTCGGCTGAACCATGTCGCAGCAGCGGGTCGGCGGGCTTGTGCGATCAGTGCTGCGACTTCCGTCCACCCGCCGCGACTGCCTGCGCCTAGGAATTCGATCTAGGGCGGAGCACAATGACTGCAGGGATGAATGTTCGAGGGTGCTCTGTCCTGGTCGACTGATCACTTCGCCCACCGACCGAGGGGCGTGACTGACGACATGCATCGAGACGGCGAACGCCCGAAAGGGCTTTCTGTTTCCGCGCTGGCGGCGGTAGCGAACCCGTCGTACTCGCGGATCGACACGTGGAATCTGCTCGACGACGCGTGCCGCCGGCTCGCCGATGTCAACAGCGCCGGGCTGGACACCACCCACGAAGCCGCCCGGGTGCGGCGCCTCCTCGATCGTCTCGGCGCCTACGAGCGGTACTGGCTGTACCCGGGCCCGGCGCGGCTGGCGGCGTTTCGCGGATATCTCGCCGATCTGGCGACGGTGCGGCTCGCCGAGGAAGTGTCGCTGGCCGTGCGCCTGCTCTCCGAGTACGGCGACCGCGCGGCCTTGTTCGACACATCCGCACCGCTGGCCGAGCAGGAACTCGTGGCCCGGGCCAAGCAGCAGCAGTTCTACACCGTCCTGCTCGGCGACGATTCCCCGCCCGAGGCGCCCGAGGGCCTGGCGGAGAGCCTGCGGGCGCTTCGCGAATCGTCGGACGATGTGCAGTTCGAACTGCTCGTCGTGGCGAGCATCGAGGACGCCATCACCGCTGTCGCGTTGAACGGCGAGATCCAGGCGGCGATCATCCGGCACGACCTACCGCTTCGTTCCCGCGACCGGCTGCCGTTGATGACCACGTTGCTCGGCGCCAACGACGGCGTGGTCGTGACCGACCGCGCCCCCGACTGGGTCGAATGTGGCGAGTGGATCCGGAAGTTGCGACCGCATATCGACCTGTATCTGCTCACCGACGAGTCGATCGCCGCGGAGACCGAAGCCGAGCCGGACGTCTACGATCGCACGTTCTACCGGCTGAACGATGTCACCGACCTGCACAGCACGGTGCTCGCGGGCATCCGTAGCCGGTACGCCACACCATTTTTCGACGCCCTGCGGGCCTATGCGGCCGCGCCGGTCGGTCAGTTCCACGCCCTTCCCGTCGCGCGTGGCGCGAGCATCTTCAACTCCAAGTCGCTACAGGACATGGGTGAGTTCTACGGCCGCAACATCTTCATGGCCGAGACGTCGTCCACCTCCGGCGGGCTGGACTCCTTGCTGGACCCGCACGGCACGATCAGGGTGGCGATGGACAAGGCCGCCGAGACGTGGTGTGCCGACCGGACGTACTTCGTGACCAACGGGACGTCCACCGCGAACAAGATCGTCGTGCAAGCCCTGACCCGGCCCGGCGACATCGTGCTGATCGACCGCAATTGCCATAAGTCGCACCACTACGGCTTGGTGCTCGCCGGGGCGTACCCGATGTACCTGGACGCCTACCCGCTCGAACAGTTCGCGATCTACGGCGCCGTGTCGCTGCACACGATCAAGAAGGCGCTGCTGGATCTCGAGGCGGCCGGTCAACTGGACCGGGTGCGCATGCTTCTGCTGACCAACTGCACGTTCGACGGCATCGTCTACAACCCCCGGCGCGTGATGGAGGAGGTCCTGGCGATCAAGCCGGACATCTGCTTCCTCTGGGACGAGGCGTGGTACGCGTTCGCGACGGCGGTGCCGTGGGCACGACAGCGCACCGCGATGGTTGCCGCCGAGCAACTCGAATCGACGTTGTCGTCGCCGGGATACGCCGAGGAATACCGCCGGTGGCGTGCGTCGATGCACGGGGTCGACCGTGCCGAGTGGAGCAATCGCCGGCTGCTTCCCGACCCCGAGCGTGCGCGCGTCCGCGTGTACGCCACGCATTCCACCCACAAGTCGCTTTCCGCGCTGCGGCAGGCGTCGATGATCCATGTCCGCGACCAGGATTTCACAGCGCTCGCCCGCGAGGCATTCGCCGAGGCGTTTCTCACCCACACCTCGACGTCGCCGAACCAGCAACTCCTGGCGTCGTTGGACTTGGCCCGCAGGCAGGTCGACATCGAGGGCTTCCAGCTGGTCCGGCACGCCTACGACATGGCGCTGGTATTCCGTCATCGCGTCCGCAAAGACCGGTTGATCGGCAAGTGGTTCCGCATCCTCGACGAGGACGACCTGGTGCCCGACGAATTCCGGCCCTCGGAAGTCCGCTCGTACCGGCAGGTCAGGCACGGTGGCCTGGCCGAGTGGAACGAGGCGTGGCGGTCCGATCAGTTCGTGCTCGACCCGACCCGGGTCACCTTGTTCATCGGCGCCACCGGCATGAACGGGTTCGACTTCCGCGAGAAGATCCTGATGGACCGCTTCGGCATCCAGATCAACAAGACCTCGATCAACAGCGTGCTGTTGATCTTCACCATCGGCGTCACCTGGTCGAGCGTGCACTACCTGCTCGACGTGCTGCGTCGGGTGGCTGCCGACTTCGAGACCAGCCGGAGCGCGGCCGGTCGAGCCGATCGAGCGCTGCAACAGCGCCGGATCGACGAGATCACCAAGGAACTGCCCGCACTCCCCGATTTCAGCGAGTTCGACAGCGCGTTTCGTCCCGACGGGGCCAGCTCGTTCGGCGACATGCGATCGGCCTTCTACGCCGGGTACGAGGAGTCGGACCGCGAGCATGTCCTGCTCGGCGACGCCGGGCGACGGCTCGCCAAGGGGATACCGCTGGTGTCCGCCACCTTCGTCGTCCCCTATCCGCCCGGCTTCCCCGTGCTGGTCCCTGGACAGGTGATCTCGACGGAGATCTTGTATTTCCTGGCCGAACTCGACGTCAAGGAGATTCACGGATACAACCCCGACCTCGGGTTGTCGGTCTTCACCGAGGCCGCGCTCACGCGGCTGACCGCGGCTCGGCATGCGACTACCGCGGCCGGTCCGCCGGAGGCAGCTCCAGCTGCCGTGAATCATCGCCGGGTCGGGATCACGTGAGCTGTCCGGCAGGTTCTCCGCTCGGAAATCGGAGGTAGACGGATCGATCGCGCCCGGCAGCCATGGTGGGCGAACCCGGCGCAACGATCGAAGATCCCGCACACTGCTCCCATGACACCCGAATCGCGAACAGGATCGATGTTCCGCTGGACCGAGGTCGGCACCGGCGGCGTGATCGCCCCCGGCGAGCGATTGACCTGGCCGCGCACGATCGGGATCGGGTTGCAGCATGTGGTGGCGATGTTCGGCGCCACCTTCCTCGTGCCGGTCCTCACCGGGTTCCCACCGTCGGCGACGTTGCTCTTCTCCGGGGTCGGCACCCTGCTGTTCCTGGTGATCACCCGTAACCGGCTGCCGAGCTATCTGGGTTCGAGTTTCGCGATCATCGCTCCGGTCCTCGCGGCGACCGCCTCGCACGGAATGGGTGCGGCGCTCGGCGGGATCGTCGTCGTGGGCGTCCTGCTGATCGTCATCGGCGTGGTGGTGCACTTCGCAGGCACCCATTGGATCGAGGCGCTGATGCCGCCGGTGGTCACCGGCACCATCGTCGCCCTCATCGGCCTGAACCTGGCTCCGACCGCCAAGACCAACTTCGAGAAGGACGCGGTCACGGCGACAGTCGTGCTCATCCTGCTGATCCTGTGCCTCGTGCTCTTTCGCGGTTTGCTGGGCCGGCTGGCGATCGTCGCCAGTGTCGTGCTCGGCTATCTGCTCGCGCTCGCGCGCGGTGCGGTCGACACCACGGCGATCGGGGACGCCTCCTGGGTAGGGCTGCCCGACTTCCACGCGCCGAGCTTCCACCTCTCGGTGCTCCCGATGTTCCTGCCGGTGGTGCTGGTGCTCGTGGTGGAGAACATCGGCCACGTCAAGTCGATCACGACGATGACCGGCATCGACTACGACCGGCGTATGGGCCGCGCGCTGGCGGCAGACGGCGTGGCGACGGTGCTGGCAGGCAGTGGCGGCGGCTCGGCGACCACCACATACGCGGAGAACATCGGCGTGATGGCCGCGACGAAGGTCTACTCGACCGCCGCCTACTGGGTAGCCGGTGCCGCGGCGATCGCGCTCAGCCTGTCACCGAAGGTGGGAGCGGTGATCGCCGCCATCCCGCCCGGGGTGCTCGGTGGTGTGACGACCGCGCTCTACGGCCTGGTCGGGATCCTCGGCGTGCACATCTGGGTGAGCAACCAGGTGGACTTCGGCAAGCCGATCAACCAGTTCACCGCCGCGATCCCGCTGGTTATCGGCATCGCCGACTTCACCTGGGTGATCGGCGACCTCGACTTCGGCGGCATCGCCCTCGGCGCCGTCGCCGCACTGGCGATCTACCACGCGATGCGGCTGATCGGGGGATGGCGCGGAACGGTCGGAGCCCACCGCGCGGATGCGGTGCGCGAGCCGGAGAAGTCGACGGATCGGTGACCCTTCGCCGGATCATCACATCGGTGATTGACGATCGCCTGTCCGGGTAGGCAGGAGTCGAACACCTGTTCTGTCGATGTGAGGAGTGGCTATGGTGCAGCCGAAGCCGGAGAAGGATCCGGATCAGTGGACCACCGGCGAGGAGCCGATGACCGGCCCGCAGGAGTCCTATCTGCACACCCTGGCCCAGGAGGCGGGTGCGGAGGTGCCGGAGGAGTTGACCAAGGCGGAGGCGTCGCAGCTGATCGACGAGCTTCAGCAGCGCACCGGCCGCGGCGCCTGACCGGCTCGGTCGCAGCGCCCTACGTCTCCGAGGAGAAGACTGATGAACCATCCGTACGACGCCGCGCACGACGAAGGCGCGCACGAAACCTCTGACGATCGGGAAAAGGACCTCCTCGAGGGCGGGTCCAAGGCTTCCGGCGACTTGGCGGGCCCAGGTCCCGGAGACGACCAGCATGAAGACCCCGATACGTAGGGCATGCGCCGGGACACTGCTCCGAGATAGTGCTGGAGCGCCCGATACCACGGTGCGGTCTCATGGCGGGCCCGCGTCCGCGAGGCCACGAGCGCACGCGAACTCGGCAAATTCATGTCCGAGGAAGAGGCGTGGAAGCGGGTGCGGCAGGGCACGGCCCAATTCCTTCCGGACGGGCGTGCTACCGAAGGTCACCACGTAGTGGGAGACAACACCGCGGCGATCGCGTTGTATCGCCGCAATGGATAGGTGTCCTCGATGCACATGGACAAGCGCCTTCCTTCCAGATGATCGGAGATGTTTGCGAGCATGCCGGGGTGTTCAGTCCGTCGGCTGAGCCGGCTCGGCCTGCCCATCGCGGAACACTTCCGCAATTGCTCTGCTGTTCACAGCAATACTGTCGCCGAGCCTCGCTGATACCGGTCTGACACGCTCACCGACATGGCGTTCGGACGGGAACGGTCGATCAGGTCAGCACGGTCACCGCTTCGCCCGGCGAAGAGTGTTGCTGCCAGAGGTGTTCGGCAATGTCGTCGGGTTCGTGGGTCAGGCCGGAGCCGACGGGGCCGACGATGGTCACGCGGGCGACGTGGATGCCGCGCTCGGGCAGGGTCCGGGCGAGCAGATCGACGTAGGCGCCGAGACCGGCGTAGGCGAGTGCGCTCACCGCTCGTTCCGGACTGGGGTTCACCGCGGCTCCGCCCGTGGTGAAGAGCAATGTGCCGCAACCACGTTCGAGCATTCCCGCCGACACCGACCGAACCACCGCGGCGGCGCCGACCACGGTGAGGGCCAGCGCGTCTCGGACGTCGATGGGAGAGGTCTCGAGCACCGGGCGGATCAGTCCGATGTCCGGCAGCGGGCTGAAACAGACGACCTCGGGGGCGCCGAGGGTGGCGATGAGATCGTCCAGGGCACGGGTGATGTCGTCGATCTCGGTGATATCGCCGGTCGCGGTGAGGATGTGGCGCCCGTCGCCGCGCAGTTCGTCGGCGACGGCGTCGATCCGGGAGCGGGTGCGGGCGACCAGTCCGATGGGGTGTCCTTCGCGGGCGAAGCGTCGCGCGACCGCCGCGCCGATCCCCGGACCCGCCCCGACGACGAACACCGGTCCGTTCACCGTGCGCTCCGCCTTCGGTTGATTCGTGTCCATGTCGACCGTCATGCCCGCGGCGTGGCCGCTCAATCGTCCACGCGATCGGGCGTCGACCTTCGCCTCGGTGTGCGCGACCGGCAGCTCGCTCATCCGCTGGTCGATCAACGGTGAACGACCGCGTTCCGCGGCGGCCGGTCGGCGCCGCTGCGCCTGCCGTGGGCGCGTCGGGAGAGGTCCGCGGGCGCCAGGCGCCGCGCCACCGTGCGTCGAGAATCCGCGCCGCAACGGTGCGCCCCGATTCGGCTCGCGAAGACGTGCACAGGTCGACGGCCGGGCGGCGGAAGGCTCGGGCAGACCCGTGGTGGGGACGGACGAGGAAGGCCGGGCTGATCGCGGTCGAAGCCCGCGCGCCCTCGGCGCCGACCGCGCTCGGGTCGTCGCGGCGCTCGATCCATTGTGACCTCCGGCGCCGACGTGAGGGAGCATGATGAGACAGGTGAGCCACGCCGATCGGCGGGACGCCGCGGACAGCACCGGGCCGGAGGACGAACGTCCCGACCGGGTCGGCAGCTTCCGGTTCTGGTTCGACGACCAGCGCTGGGAATGGTCCGACGAGGTGGCCGCACTGTACGGCTACCTCCCCGGCCAGGTCCAGCCGACCACCGACCTGGTGCTGTCGCACAAACACCCCGCCGACCGCGCCGCCGTCGCCGACGCCCTCGCCACTGCGGTCCGTGACCACGGCGCGTTCTGCAGCCGCCACCGCATCATCGACACCGCGGGCAACGTCCGGCACGTGCTCGTGGTCGCCGACCACATCTTCGACGGCACCGGCGCGGTCGTGGGCACCTCGGGCTACTTCATCGATCTGACCGCCACCGTCGACCAGCAACGGCGTGAAGTCCTCGACGAGGCGCTGCCGGAAGTGGTCGAGGCCCGCGCGGCGATCGAACAAGCCAAAGGGATGCTGATGCTGGCCTACGGCCTGACCGCCGAGCAAGCCTTCCAAGTGTTGCGGTGGCGGTCCCAGGAGACGAACACCAAATTGCGGGTGCTGGCGGCCAAATTGGTCACCGTCGCCGCGGCGGCCGGTGGCGGTCCCGTCGAGCAACGGACCAGGCTGGATCATCTCCTGCTGACCATCCACGAATACCCCGACTGACTATCGCCCGCCGCCGGCTTCGGCGCCGCCGCGGCAGGCTCGCCGACTTCGGAAAGCCCGGCTCACCGGCTTCGCGATGCGAGCAGGTCGGTGCGCGCTGCTGCTGGTCCAGCGGCGCGCTTCATCGCGGCGGACCGCGCTGGGAGCGGCGTTCCGTTTCCGTCTCGCCGGCGTGGGTAGCCCGCAGTGGCAGACGCTGCGGTGCAGGTCGCCGAAGGCACGTTCGGTCCGGTGGGAGGAACAATGACTCGTTCGCTGATCAAGGTCGTCGCCGCGGCGGCACTCGCGTGCGGCCCGATCTCGGCCGGCGCAGGCACGGCGGCCGGTGTTCCGCAGTTACCGCCGCCGCCGATGGGCGGTGGTTCGGGTATCGCGATCGATGACCGAGCCGAATGCACGCTCACCACCATCGGTTACGACGCGGCGGACAGGTTGGTGGGATTGACGGCCGGCCATTGCGGCGAGCCGGGGGCGCACGTCACGTCGGTGACCTACCCGAGCTACGGGGTGCTGGGGCGATTCGTCTACGCCGATCAGGAATTGGACTACGGAGTCATCGAATTCGATGCCGCACGGGTCGCTCCTACCCGGGAGGTCGGAGGGTTCTTCATCGACGGCCTCGGCGGTCCCGCGCAATTTCCCGACATCGTGTGCAAGAAAGGCCGGACCACCGGCCGGACCTGCGGTGTCGCCTGGGGCGACATGATGGGCGACAGCAGCGACACCTGGACCCAGATGTGCGTGCTCAAAGGCGATTCCGGCGCGCCGGTGGTGCTGGGTTCCACCCTGGTCGGCATGGTCAACGCCTACTTGGGCATGGGGTGCCTCGGCCCCGAGGTGGGCACCGACATCAACGCCATCCTCGCCGACATCGACTCCCGCGATGGCGTCGGCGCCGGATTCCGGCCGATCTGAGTGCTGCCCGCAGGCCGGATAGGCGTACCGCGCAGCCGTCAGTCCGCCGGTGCGACCGCTTCGACGGCGTTGTCGTACACCTGAGACGCGTCGCGGACCTTCGTCGCCAGAAATCGCATGCGCTCCGAGGTGAGATAGCCGCCACGATAAGCCGTCTGGTCGAGTTCAGCGGCCACCTGCTCCAATGCCAGGCGCGCGTGCCTAATTGTCGGTGTCTGCCGAGTCATGAACGGGTTTTACCAGCGCCCCTCGATAAAACCGCCGCAACGCGCCGATCCGTGCCCTCTTGTATTCCGTCGAGCGGCCGAGACAATTTCCGACTTCCGGTATGGAAATGCCTCATAGTGGATACCTATCGACAACCGAATGGTTGAGGGAGAAAGATCATAGCTGACGGTCGACGATGCCCGCCCGGGGGGAATCCACACAGGTCCCATGATTGGACGCCCAATGATTATCAAGAAATTAGTGGCGACCGCCCTGTTGGCCGTAGCGTCGACAGGAATAGCAATGGCCACAGCGCATGGTGAGGGCACCCTGGCAGACCTCACGATGAACGGGGTGGATGGTCCTATCTCCTACACGACGACGCTGGCGGCGGATCACCGTACCGCTACCGTCGATCTGGCCTCGGGGAAGTTCGAGGTGACGCCGGACGCGGTCAACGTGATCGCCGACAACGGCGCGATCGTCGGCACGATACCGACGACACTGCGTATGGAGACCGGGCAGAACTTCAGCGTCACACCCGCGCTCGACCAGTCGGGTAGGACGTTGACGTTGACACCGGCGGCCGGCGTGCCGTCGCCCGCCGCGGTCACACCCGAGGTGCAGGGCCTGATGCACGACGCCCTGTTCGGCGGCGCGGTGATCGGTGCGGCGATCGGCTGCGCGATCGGCATCGCCATCGGAATCTGGTTCTTCGTCGTCGGCGCCGTCATCGGTTGCGCGGTCGGCGCCGCAGTCGGTGCGTGGTTCGGCTTCTTCTTCACGCCGTTCTGATCCATCGGAAGAACCGAATCGAGGAAATCCACACGGCCGGGCGGTCACCATCCGCCCGGCCTCGCACTACGCGAAATCGTCACCGGCCCCTGCTCGCCGCCTCGGCCGCGCCGCAGGCACCACCGAGCGACCCTCCCGCCATGACGACAGCGTCCTGACGCATCGGGGTGCGGCGGCCGACTTGCCGACGGCCGTCACGCCCCGCGACTGCTACCCGGCCGACCGTGCTCTACCGCAGACACGGTGCTCTTGGCGCCCACCATGCGTACGAGGCTGAAGATGGGGAGACCGATCACCAGATGTTCGATGCCGGTGGAGATACCCACCCACAGGTGGCTGGACAGCGCCAGTGGGATGATCACCGCCGCGGCGGTGAGGATTCCGACGATCCAGCCGAAGAACAGTTCCGGTGACGGAGTGCCCAAGCGAAGCAGATACCAGAGCACCCCGGCCAGCAGTGCGCAGATGAAGGCCACCACGGCGAACCAGTACGCGTCCTGGGACATCGGGCTCCACACCCCGAACTCACCGCTCTCGGTGACCCGGGTGGCGATGATCTCGATGATCCAGGCGCACAACCAGGCGGCCAGCGCGGTCACCACGGCCGCCGCGATCACACCGCCGACGAACATGCCGACGTTGACGTCCGGACCCTGTTGTGGCCGCGACCGACGGGCCGGACGATCGGACTCGTACGCGCTGTATCCGTGATCGGGGCCGTACCCCGAGCCGTGGCCGTATCCGGAATCTTGGCTGTATCGGAGATCCTGGCCGTAGCCGGGTTCCGGGCTGTATCCGGAATCTTGTTCGTACCCGCGATCGCGGTTGTATCCCGGATCACGGTAATTCCCCGGCTGATAACCGGGTTCATAACGTGCGGTGTGCTGGTCGCGCGGATCCATGGGATTCAACCGCCGATCACCTCCGTCCGAAGCATGCGTGTGCGTCGAGTGTAGGGCCGCACCGCACCGACTGCCGCCCGCCTCCCCAACTCCCCTCTCCGCCGTGGTCATACCACGGTGCACACCGCCTCGATGGAACCCGCTGCCGCGCAGCGCAGTTATACCTGTCCGGGCACGAGGCCGCGGAAATCTCCCGCTCTCCTCCCTGTCCCGCAGCAGCGTTGGCCGAGGAACCGATGAAACCGCCTGGTGCCGTATCCGACCCGATAGGACCGGTGTCGCGATCGATATGTTGGCCCGATCGCGACACCGGCCTGTTCGTCCGTGGCCGGGCATCGCACGAACGCGATGGACCGCGCGACCGGGATCACCGGGGCCGCGCGGTTGCGGCCCGTCTTCGCCACCCGGCATCCGTGACCGCTCGGCGGTGCGCGCGGTTCATGCCACACTGGCGTAGATGGAGCGAGCGAATGCCGGCCGGATTCGCCTCCCGGTCAGTTCGCGATGGCCTCGAACATGCCGGGCTGGTAGGAACCTCCCGCCATGCGCGTGATCACGCCCAGCCGGTTGGCCGCGTTGATCATGGCGACCAGGTAGATCAGCGCGGCGACCTGGTCGTCGTCGTAGTGCGCGCGCACCCGCGCCCAGGTCTCGTCGGAGACGCCGCGGTGGGCGTCGGCGAGCCGGGTGCCCTCCTCGGCCAGCGCGAGCGCGGCCCGCTCGGCCTCGGTGAACACCCCGGACTCGCGCCACGCGGCGACCAGGTTGATCCGGACCGCGGATTCACCGGCGGCCGCCAGCTCCTTGGTGTGCACGTCGGTGCACCACCCGCAACCGTTGATCTGGCTGGCGCGCAACTCCACCAGTTCCAGCGTGGCCTTCGGCAGCGTCGACTGCGCGATCGCCAGGCTGGTGCCGGCGAACCGCTTGCCGACCTTGGCGCCGAGCTCGCTGCTGTTGAGATCGAAACGGGATTCCATGACGTGGTCCTCACTCGCGTTGGTGCGTGAACGAACACCAGACGTAGGCTGCCCCAGCCGTATAACAGCGCACCGGCGTGACGTACGCCACCGTGCCGCGGTGTTACGAGACGGCGCGGCCCGGCGTCTGGTGGATGACACAGTCGACAGGGAACAGGAGCCATCCCCATGGCCGATACATCGCAGAGTGCGCGCGGCGATCGCGACACCCGCCCCGCCGCGGCGACCGACGCGTTCGTCACCCACCGCAACCTGCTGTTCACCGTCGCCTACGAGATGCTCGGCTCGGCCGCGGACGCCGAAGACGTGCTCCAGGAGACCTGGCTGCGGTGGGCGGGCGTCGAACTCGGCACGATCCAGGATCAGCGCGCCTACCTGGTGCGGATCACCACTCGCCAGGCGCTCGACCGGCTGCGCGCGCTCGGCAGGCGCAAGGAGTCCTACGTGGGCCCCTGGTTGCCCGAGCCGCTGCTCACCGCGCCCGACGTGGCCGAGGACGTGGAACTGGCCGACAGTGTGTCGATGGCGATGCTGCTGGTGCTGGAGACGCTGTCGCCGGTCGAGCGAGCGGTGTTCGTGCTGCACGAAGTGTTCGATCTGGCGTACGAGGAGATCGCCGAAGCCGTCGACAAGAGCCCGGCCGCGGTCCGCCAGCTCGCCTACCGCGCGCGGGCGCACGTCGCCGCCCGCAGGCCGCGCGGGGTCGTCTCCGCGGCCGAGACCCGCGACGCGCTCGCCGCGTTCCAGCGCGCGGTCGAAACAGGCGATCTACAGAACCTGCTCGACATCCTCGCGCCGGACGTCGTCCTGCTCGGTGACGGCGGCGGCGTCGTCCAGGCCACCCTGTCGCCCGTGGTGGGAGCCGATCGGGTGGCCCGTGTGCTGGCTGCCGGGCTGGGCAGGCTCGCGGCGGCGGCGCGGCAGCCTGCGCAGGTCAACGGCTATCCGGCGTTGATCCTGCGACGAGACGGCGAGATCGACACCGTGGTGGCGCTACGGATCGACGACGGACTCGTCACCGGCCTCTACGCCGTGCGCAATCCCGAGAAGCTGTCCCGGATGCAGCGCGAGACCGTCCTCAGCCGCTGAGCGGGGCCACACCAGCCATGATCAGCTGGAGGTAGGCGTCATCGATGTCCCCCTCGCCGAAAACCGCGGCCAGGGCGGCGCGTTCGATCCGTCCGCGCTCGGCGGCCCGCACGAGGCCGAGCGCCGCCTCTCGGCCCTTGGCGCTCGGCTCCTGTTCGATCAGCGCGGCCACGATGGCGGCGGCGCTGTCCGCGAGGAATGATCGGCGCGAGCAGCATCCACCAGAGACCGCCGTAGGCGAGGAACGCCGCACCGCCGAGCTCCCCCACGAACACCCCTACGGGGATTTGTCGCGCCCCTTACGTCCGCGCAACGAAACAGTGTTGCGCCGAAACGAACCTCGGGAGTTCCGGTGCAAGACCACAGTCCGGCGCCAGAGCAGTGATGGGTAGGCCGCTTGCCGGAATCGCCTTCGTCCACACCGGTGCGGTACCGGTCGCTGGACGGGACGGCGCGAAGTGGGTGGACGACGGCCACCGGTTCCGGGCCGTCGGCACCGGCGACTGACCGGCGAACCCGTCGCCCGAGCAGACGCGGTACCAGGACCGGAACGAACCGATAACGGTTCTGTCGTGCGGGATCGCGAACTGGCCCCGCCGCCGATTAGCCAGTGGGATGCTGGCTCGGCCGCAGAAGCCATAGCAATCGCCCGCCATCAACCGCCGGGGTGCCCGGTGGCCGACCGCGAAAGGCGAGAAACCATGAAGCTCACAGTCATCGGCGGTACGGGGCGGATCGGGTCGCAGGTGGTCCGGAAGCTGACCGCGGCCGGACACGAGGCCGTCCCCGCCGCCATGTCCACCGGTGTCGACCTGATCAGCGGTCAAGGACTGGACCAGGCGCTGGAGGGCGCGCAGGTCGTGGTCGACCTGGCGAACTCGCCGACCTTCGACGAGGCCTCGCTGGAGTTCTTCCGCACCTCCATGCGCAATCTGCTCGCCGCTGGGCAGAACGCCGGTGTCGGGCACCAGGTCGTGCTGTCGATCGTGGGCGTGGACCGAGTGCCCCAGCTCGACTACTACCGGGCCAAGACCTTGCAGGAAGACCTGCTGCGGCAGGGGCCGACGCCGTACTCCATCGTGCGCGTCACGCAGTTCTTCGAGTTCATGGACGCGGTGCTGTCCTGGACCTCCGACGGCGACACCGTCCGTCTGCCCGCCACCCCGATCCAGCCGATCGCCGCGGCGGATGTCGTCGACGCGGTCGTCGAGGTCGCCACCGGAGACCCGCTGGGCGGGATCCGCAACGTCGCGGGCCCGGATGTGTTCACCCTCGACGAACTCGGCAGGCTCACCCTCGCCGCACGGCACGACGACCGCACCGTCGTCACCGACGACACCGCGGGCATGTTCGCCGCCGTCCCCGGCGATGTGCTCACCGCGGGCCCGGACGCGCGCCTGGCGCCCACGCACTACCGGGAATGGCTCCGCAACACGCACTGAACCGCCGATCGATCAAGCGAACGGCCACTTGGTCAGCCGGTCCTCTGCCCGTGACTCGTACGGCCGTGCGCCCAGCGCACGCGCACGGTCGCGCGCCGCCACCACCTCGTCGCGCGCGCCGGGGAGACCGAGGATTCCGCGTGCGGTGCCGCGGTAGAGGCCGGACGGCCCGAGGCACACCAGGCCCGGCCATTGCACGAGCAGCGTCTCGCCCCAGCCCTGGGTCAGCGGTTCGAGTCCGGCGGTGAGCTCCACTACCCGGTCGCGCTGCCGCGGCGCCGCCTGACCCACCGCGAGCAGCGCCTCGAGCAGCAGCGGCACCCGCACGACGACGCGCGGACCATGCCATCTCCCCGGCAGCGCGACAATCGACTCGATCGACGACATCGCCCGGGCGTGGTCCCCGAGCTCCGCCGCGGCCATCGCGACCACGAGCGCGAAGTCCTCGTCGAAGTCCTCGGCCATGCGGTCCGCCTCGGCCAGTGCCTCGCCGAGCCGTCCGCGGTGCCACAGCTCGATCGAACTACTGGTCAGCAGCGAGGCCTCGGCGAGCAACCGGGCCTGATCGTCGACCGCTCCCAGATCGGCGGCGAAGCGCGTCATCAGCGCCTGGGACCGCTGGTAATCGCCACGCAGCACCGCGAGCATCACCTGCCACCAGAGCTGGGTGGCCGCGAGGTCGGTGCCGCCGTCGGTGGCGAGCCGGGCGAATTCGGCCGACAACCGGCGCACCAACCGCAGGTCGCCCGCCTCCAACGCGCAGACCCGGCGCAGATGGACCGCCGTCGCCCGGGCAGCGCGATCGTGTCCGGCGAGTTCCTCTAGTTCCTCGGCGATCTTGCGCCGGTCGGCGACGGTCGCCGGATCCCAGGTGCAGACGAACTCGGCCAGCAGCACCTGCGGCCACGACCGGCTGCCCGGTGCGCTCCGCGCCCGCGCTTCGGCCAAGGCGTCGAGATCGCCCGCGAGGCCGTGGATGGCGCGATCGGCGGCCTCGATGGCCTCCACCTCGGCCACCAGATCGGCGTCGAGATCGAGGCGGTGCGCCAGCGCCTGCGCCCGTAATCCCGGCGAACCCGTTTGCACCACACCGTATCCGGAGAAATACCCGGCTACGCCGCGCGGTGCGGCCAGCAGCGCGGTCCGCGCCAGCCCGGCCCAGTCACCGCGTTCACCGCAGCGCCGCCCCGCGCGGTCGAAACACGCGGCGGCCGCGTCGTATCGGCCCAGGCGGTTGTGCGCTTGTCCGGCGAGCCAATCGAACTCGATCGCCGCCTGCGCGTCACCGGGATCCGTGTGCCGCAGCCCGCGCGCGGCGAGTTCGGCGCATTCGGTGGCCGCATCGCGCCGCAGCGCGTCCCGCGCCGCGGCAGCACAGGCGTTCGCGGCGGCGGGATCCAGCGAATCGAGCGCGGCCGCGCTGCGATGCACTGCCTGCGCCACAAGTGCGCCGGGTCGCACGTCGGCAAGAGCGTCCGCGATCCGCTTGTGCAGCAAGGCTATTCGGACGGCGCCGATCGTGGCCAGCACGGCGGCGCGCACGAGTTCGTGCCCGAAGGCGACGACACCGTCCTCGATCGAGACCACCCGCGCGGCGACGAGTTCGCCGATCCGGTCGTCGAACTCGGGCGCGCCGTCGGCGGCGGCGACCAATCCCACCGGAGCGTGCGGGCCGATGACGGCCAGCACCTCGGCGAGCGTTCGCGCCGACGGCGAAACGCCGCCCAACTTCGCCGCCGTGATCTCGGTGGCCGCGCCCCCGACGTCCAGCGGACGTCCGGCCCGCACGAGATCGCACAGTTGCGCCGCGACGAAGGGGCTGCCGCCGCTCAACGCGACGATCTGAGCTTGCGCCTCGGGAGCCGACGAGCCCGCATCCACCCGCACCAGCTCCGCCACGGCCGAGTCGGACAGCGGCGAAAGATGCACCGCGACAGCCGAACCCGCGTCCCGAAGCAGCCGCACCGCGGCGTCCACCTCGGGCGGGAGGGGCTCGGGCCGCATGGTGAGCAGCAGCAGGACGGGATGGGCGCGCAGCACGCGCAGGGCCGCCGCGATCATTCGCACCGAGTCGGGGTCGGCCCACTGCACGTCATCGATGACCGCGACCATCCGGCCGGTCTCCCGCACCACTTCCGCGAACAGCGTGGCGAGGGCGCGCGGCGTCGGGATCCCGGGAACGGTGCGCCCGGCCAGCGCTGCCTGATCCAGCCACGGCGTCAACGTCGCCAAGGCCGAAGAACCCCCGCCGCTGCTGCCCGCGGTGAAGAAGGCCGTGTCGCCGTGGCGTCGCACGCTGTCCTCGACGACGGCCGTCTTGCCGATGCCGGGCGCGCCGCGCACGGTCACGACGACCAGCCCTCGCTGCGACCGGTCACGGGCGCGGTCGAGAACGGCGGCGACGTCGTCGCGCCCGACGAGGGCCGACCGTCCGGGCGACGGCGGCTGCGGCGGATTGCGGATCTCGTTCTCGACCCGGGCGGTGCCGGGCGCGGGATCGAGGCCGAACTCGTCGCGCAGCGCACGTCGCAGCCGGGTGAGCACGTCGAGCGCCTCGGAGACCCGTCCGCAGTCGCGCAGCGCCAGCGCCAGCAACCGCGCCGTGCCTTCCCGGTGCGGATGCCGCTCGCGCTCGTCGGTGAGCAGGGTGACCGCGTGCCGGGCCCGGCCCAGCACGATCAAGCCCTCCGCGCACAGTTCGACCAGTTCCGACCGTAGCTCGTCCAGACGCGCCCGCTCGGGCGCGAGTTCGGCGATGTCGCCGACGTCCGGCAGCGCGTCGCCGCGCCACAGTCGCAGCGCGCGTTCGAGCAGATCGACGGCGCGTGCGACGTCACCGTCGGCGTGCGCCGCGCGGGCGTCCCTGGACAGCACGTCGAGCAGGTCGAGGTCGGTGCCCGAGCCGCCGCACCGCAGCACGTAGCCGTTCGGGCCCGTCTCGATCCGCACTTCGGGGAGGGGCCGCAACGCCCTGCGCAACCGCGACACATAGCCCTGGAGGGTGACCAGGGCGCTCTCGGGCGGCCTGCCGCGCCACAACAATTCGCACAGATACCGCGCGCTGCGAGCGGTGCGCTCGGCCGCCAGGATGACCAGGAGATCGGCGTGTTTGCGCGCCGGGATGGTGATGCGAGCGCCGTCCGGGCCGCGCACCTCCAGCGGCCCGAGCACCGCGATGGCGGGCGGGTCGTCGCCGGACCGGCCGCGCACCAGCGTCACACCAGCGCCCTCGTCGACTCTTGGCTCATGACACACACGCAAGCACTCCTGCCAACCCCGGCCACCGGCGACGAGCGGACCGCAGGCGGTCCCTCTCGCGAGACTGTACTGCGGATGTGCGGCGCCGCGCTGACCATCGGCGGCGTCCTGTGCATCGCGGGCGGCACGCTGCACCCGATCGTCGCGCGCAAAGGCCACTCGGTCGAGGCGCTGACCAGCCCGGGGACACCGATCGCCCAGACGCTGCTCGGTATCGGAACCGTCCTGCTCGTGCTCGGCCTGCCCGGGATGTACGCGTGGCTGCGGCCGCGACTCGGCACGGCCGGGTTCCTCGGCACGGTCTGCTACCTGCTCGGCAATATCGTCACCGCGACCGGGCACCTCACCGTCGAATTGTTCGTCGCCTATCCCTTCGCGCACGACCCGGCCACCGCGCATCTGATCGCGGACAACGACAACATGATCGATACGACCGCGTTCGCGCTGTTCAACTCGATCGGCGGTCTGGTCATGCTCGGCGGCATGGGTCTGCTGGGGGCGAGCTTGTTGCGCCACAACACGATTCCCCGCTGGATCGCGGTGCTCACACTGCTCGGCATGGTCGGGTTCTTCCTGCCGATTCCCGCCACCCAGGGGTTGTCCGGATTCATCTACGAGGCGCCGCGCGGCATCGCCGTCGCCGCCATCGGCGTGCTGATGCTGCGCAGCCCGGCCGGACTGCGCCGCTGGGCGAAGCACACGCGCGGCCCGTCCGCACCGGACCACGAGCGGACCGCGTGATCGGGCCGCTCCGGATCGAGCCGAGAAGCCGGCACCGCGGCTCGGGGGCAGCCGCGGTGCCGGTACCTCATTCGCTCGCCACCGTCGCCGTGGACATCGCCCAGAAGTCGGCGTAACGGCCACCGTGGCGCAGCAACTCGTCGTGGCTGCCCTCTTCGACGATCCGGCCGTTGTCCAGGAAGACGATGTGATCGGCCCGGCGAACGGTCCGCAGGCGGTGCGCGACCATCACCACCGTGCGTCCCGCCATCAGCCGCTCGATGCCGTTGTGCACGGCCGCCTCGTTCACCGGGTCCAGCGCGGAGGTGACCTCGTCCAGCAGCACGATGGGCGCGTTCTTCAGCAGCGCTCGCGCGATCGAGACGCGCTGGCGCTCACCACCGGACAGCAGCGCGCCGCCCTCGCCGACATTCGTCGCCCAGCCGCGGGGCAGCCGCTCGATCACCTCGTCCAGCCGGGCCGCGTGCGCCGCGGCCCGCACGTCGGCTTCGTCGGCGCCGGGACGGCCGAGGCGCACGTTCTCCTCGATGGTCCCGTCGAAGAGGTAGACGTCCTGGAAGACGATGGCGATCCGCTCCATCAACACGTCGGTGCCGATCGCGCGCACGTCGGCCCCGCCCACCCGCACGGTGCCGCCGTCCACGTCGTAGAACCGGGCGACCAACTGCAGCAGTGTGCTCTTGCCCGCGCCGGACGGTCCGACGATGGCGACCCGCCGTCCCTCGGGCACCGACAGCGACACGTCGTCGATCACGGTACGGCCGCCGTGCCGGAAGACGACGGACTCGAACGCCAGGTCGTGTCCGGCCGGCCGGATGGGCCGGCGGGGTTCCGGCAGCGGCTCGGTGCCCAAAAGAGTGTCCAGACCGGCAAGCACGGAACGGGCGCTGCGGAGTTTGCCCGCGATTTCCGACAGTGCCAGCAGCGGGTCCGCGCAGCGGGCGGCGAGCACCAGGATGGTCAGGATCTCCGCCGCACCGACGTCGCCGCCGAGCGCCAGGTAAGCGCCCAGGGCCAGCAGCGCGGTGAACATCGCCTGGACCGTGAGCGCCAGGCCCACGATGCCGGGCAGCGCCGACAGCATCGCGCGGCGGGAGGCGCGTTCGAGTCCCGCCAACGAGTCGTCGAGCAAGCGGAATCGTTCGGCGGTCCGGCCGCCTGCCCGCAGCACCGGCTGCGCCTGCAGATATTCGATGACGCGGCCCGTGGCTTCCTCGGCGCGTTCGGTGCGTTCGGCGTCGGCGGCGGCCATCGACCGTCCGGTCCAGATCTGGATCGCCGCCACGACCGGTACGGCGGCCAGCGCGGCCAGCCCCATGCGCCAGTCGTAGGCGAGCAGCACGGCGACGATCGTCAGCGGAGTCACCGCGGCGTTGATCATCGGTGCCAGCAGATGCGCGATCACGCTCATCGCCTGCAGCACACCCTGGCTCGCCAGCACCGACACCTCTCCGACGCGGCGCGCGGTGAACCAGCCGAGCGGCAGTCGGGCCAGGTGATCGCCGAAGCGGCGATAGACCCCGCGCAAGAGCGTGGTTCCCACGAGGAATCCGGACAGATCGCTGCGATAGCGCAGCGCCGCGTAACCCGCGATCGCCGCTGCGAACGCGATCAGCCAGGGCCACGCGTCGGTGGGCGTGTTCCCGAACAGCGCCCGCAGCACCGGGGCCAGGAGCGCGTAGGACAGACCTTCGGCGATCGAGGTGGCCGTCATCAGGGCCACGGTGCGACGTACGGGCCGGGCGTACTCGTATCCCAGCACGCGCAGCAGGATGCGGATCATCGGGACTCGCCTCCTCGCGATGCCTGGTCGGTGACGTCGGCGGGCCGCGGGGTGGTCGCGTTCCGGCGGCCGCCCCACGCTCCGATCTCGCGCCGCAGCACGCCGCCGAGGGTTTCGATGTCATCGGTTCGGGCGGATCGCTGCGACCGCCAGAAGTCGGCGAACTTCCCTCCCCGCGCCACCAATTCGGCGGGGTTGCCGCGTTCGACGATCTGGCCGTTCTCCAGCAGCACGACGGCGTCGGCGTCGGCGATCGTCTCGAGCCGATGCGCGATGACCAGGATCGTCCGATCGCCCTTCAGTGTCGTCAGGGCTCGGCGCACCGCGCGCTCGGTCTGCGGATCGGCGAAGGCGGTCGCCTCGTCGAGCACGAGAACGGGCGCGTCGGCCAGCAGCGCGCGTGCGAGCGCGATCCGCTGCGCCTCACCACCGGACAATCCGGCATCGGCGCCGATGACCGTCTCGTAGCCGCGCGGCAGCTCGAGGATCCGATCATGGATGTTCGCCAGCCGCGCTGCCCGGACCACGGCGTCGCGGTCGGCCCGCGGTACCGCCAACGCGATGTTGTCCGCGACCGAGGCGCGCAGCAGCCGTACGTCCTGGAAGACGAAGGAAACCTTCCGGTAGAGCTCCCGGCTGCCGAGTGCGCGCAGATCGACGCCGCCCAGCCGGACCGATCCGTGGGTGGGGTCGTAGAACCGGGGCAACAGCTGCACCAGTGTGGATTTCCCGCTTCCCGACGGCCCGACGATCGCGGTGACCGTCCCCGGCTCGAGTACCAGGTCGATCCCGCGCAGCACCTCGTGCTCGGCTTCGTAACCGAACCGGACGTCACGCAGTTCCACCCGGTGCCCGCGCGGCGCTGTCGGGTGCGCGGGCTCCGGCAGCGACGGCACCGCGAGCACGTCCCGGATCCGGCCGACCGCGCGCCGCGCGGCCTGCAGATCGTCGAAGCCGTGGCCGAGCGCGGCGACCGGAGCGGTCAGGCCGAGTCCCAGCAGCAGAAACGGCAGCAGATCCGCCGGGGCGAGCGAACCGCTCGGGATCAGCACCGCTCCGCCGAGCAGCACGACCAGCAGCACGAACGGCGGCGACAGCACCACCTGCATCGCCGCGCCGATCCCGGCCAGTCCGTGCACCATGCGCAGGAAGGAGTCCGCGAAATCGTCGGTGGCGGTGCGGAACCTGCGGTGGGCGCGCTCGCCGGAGCCGAACGCCTTGACCACCGAGATGCCCTGGACGAACTCGACGGTCGCGCTCGCGATCCGGCCCATTCCCGCGTCGAATTCCTTCTGCTCACGCAACCGGGTGGGGGTCATCATGAGGGGTACGAGCGCCACCGCCAGCACGACCGGTACCAGCGTGATCAGGGTGAGCCGCCAGTCGACGGTGAACAGATAGATCAGCGACACCAGCGGCACCACGAATGCGGCGACGAGCTCGCCCGGGGCGTGGGCGATGAGCGGATGCACGGCATCGACGTCCTCGCCGACGATCTTCGCCAGCTCGCCGCTGCCGCGCCGGGAGAACCAGCCGATCGGCACCCGCCCCAGGCGGGCGGCCAGTTGCCTGCGGAACGACAGTTGCACCCGGCCGTCGAGCAGATGCCCGATGCCGGACGACGCGGCCGTGCACAGCAGCCGGACGAACAGTCCGGCCGCGCCCGCGAGCACGATCATCCGGACATGATCGTGATCGATAGCGTTAGGCGACAGAAGAATCCGTCCCAGCTCGACAACCGCGAGCAAGGGCGCCAGGCCCGCGACCGCGCCGACGATCTGCAGGACGACGACGGCGGCGAAACCGCCCGCGTAGGGGCGCAGCAAGGTCGCCGTGCTCGGCTCCGCCGGGGAATCGACGTCCGGCGCGGGTGGGGTGGTCTGCTTGCTCGCGTCGGCGAGTTCGATGATGGTCATCGTTCTCCCGCCTTCGTCAAATACCTTGGGAGACTGTGGTCTTGGAGGCCGCCGACGCCTCCGCAGTCAGGGCGCGGCGCAGGGCGGCGGCGAGTTCGGCGCTCTGACGCTGGGACACGTCGGCGGACATGACCGCCTGTGACCCGTGGAAGGTGCCCGGCCACTGGTGCAGTTCGACCGGCACGCCCGCTCGCAGCAGGCGCAGCGCGTAGTCGATGTCGTCGTCGCGGTTCGGGCAGAACTCGGCGGTGGCGATGTAGGCGGGCGGCAGCCCGGACAGGTCGGTGGCCCGCGCGGGCGCGGCGTACGGCGTCGCGGGCGTGACGCCCAGGTAGTGCTGCCACATCTGGGCGACCTTCGCCCGAGTCAGGAAGGGCGTGTCGGTGAAGGTGCGCGCCGACCAGGCCTGCTGCCGGTCGTCGAGGACGGGCTGATTGAGCAGTTGGAAACGGATCGGCGGTCCCTGCTCGTCGCGCGCGCGCAAGGCGACCGCGGTCGCGAGGCCCGCGCCGGCGCTGTGGCCGCCGATCGCGATCCGCGCCGGGTCGATGCCCAGCTCGGCCGCGTGCTCGGCGGTCCAGGTCAGCACCGCGTAGACGTCGTCGTGGGCGGCGGGGAACGGATGTTCGGGGGCCAAGCGGTAGCCCACCGAGATCACCGTCGCGCCGGAATTGCCGGCGAGCAGCGTGGCCCACGGATGTTCGGTGTCCAGATCACCCATGACGAATCCGCCGCCGTGCAGCCAGATGATCGCGCCCCGCGCCTCGCGGGGCCGATAGATTCGTACCGGCACCTCGACAACGCCTGGCACCGTGCGGTTCTCGATGTCCAGGTGCGCGGTGGCCGGCGCCGGGATCGCGGCGGCCAGCGCGGCGAGGTGCGCCCGGGCCGTGCCGGGGTCGGACAGGTCGGCCGGGGGGAAGAAGGGAACAGCTGCTTCGAGTTCGGGATCCAGGATCATGCCGTCGATCGTCGCGCCCGCCGGGCATGCTCGGCTTCCGGCGACGGGAGTCGCCGTCTACGTGAATACGCGTACGACGATCGCGATCGGCTGCGCCGGTCGTCGTACCCCCTCGCGCACTCGGCAGCGAGATGCGCACGGAATTCACGTTATTCGCGACGCTGCACGGCACCGGCTACTGCGTGGGATCGGTCAGCCCGGTCTGGTAGGCGATCACGACCAACTGCGCTCGGTCGCGCGCACCCAGTTTCACCATCGCGCGGCTGACGTGGGTGCGTGCGGTGGCCGGGCTGAGAAACAGTGCGGCGCCGATCTCGTCGTTGCTCATGCCCTGCCCCACCAACGCCAGCACTTCGCGCTCGCGGTCGGTCAGCACGGCCAGCCGCTCCTGCGCGGACTTGGCGGCTCTGCGCTGGGCGGTGAACTGGCCGATGAGGCGGCGGGTGACCCGCGGCGCGAGCAGCGCGTCACCGGCGGCGACCACCCGGATGGCGTGCAAGAGCTCGGCGGGTCCCGCGTCCTTCAGCAGGAATCCGCTCGCGCCCGCCTGCAAAGCGTCGAAGACGTTCTCGTCGGTGTCATAGGTGGTGAGGATCAGCACTTTGACCTGCTCCATCCCGGCGGCCGCCGCGATCTGCGCGGTGGCGCGTATCCCGTCCAGCCGCGGCATACGGATGTCCATGAGGACGACGTCGGGGCGAGTGGCACGCGCGAGTTCGACAGCTTCCGCGCCGGTGGTGGCTTCACCGACCACCGTGATGTCGTCTTCCAGGTCGAGCAGGACTTTGAAGCCGGAACGGACCAGGCGTTCGTCATCGGCGAGCAGGACCTTGATCGGTGGCGTGGAGTTCACAGGCCCGATCCGACCGGGGTCAGGGGCAGGCGGGCGGTGACCTCGAATCCGCCGCCGGGACGCGCCACCGCGTCGAGTTCACCGCCGAGCAGCAGGCAGCGTTCGCGCATTCCGACGATGCCGCGGCCGGTCGTGGGTGAGCCGTCGGGACGCGCCGGGACCTGCGCGGAGTCGCGGCGGCCCTCGTCGGCCACCCGTATCCGCAAGGTGTCGATACCGGGTTCGAGCGCCACCGTGACTCTGGTCGGGCCGACGTGCCGGATCACGTTCGTGATCGATTCCTGCACGATGCGATACGCGGCGCTGCCCACCGCGCTCGGCAGCGGCGTCACCGGGGAGGTCTGCTCGACAGCGATGTCGAGCCCGGCGTCGCGGGCCTTGCCGACGAGTTCGTCGATCTGGTCGAGGCCCGGGTACGGCTCGCGTTCGTCGCCATCGCGCAGGACCCCGAGAATCGCGCGCATCTCCCGCAGTGCCCGCGAACTGGTCTGCTCGATGGTGCGCAACGCTTCCCGGGCCTGTTCCGGTCGCTTGTCGAGCACGTGCGCGGTGACGCCGGACTGCACGTTGATGATCGCGATCGCGTGGGCGACGGTGTCGTGGACTTCCCGGGCGATGCGCAATCGTTCGGCGTCGACCCGCGCCCTGGCTTCCTCGTCGCGGGACCGTTCGGCCAGTTCCGCCCGTTCTTGCGCGTCGGCGGCGATGACCCGGCGGGATCGCACGGACTCACCGAGGATCGTGCTGATCACCGACGCGCCGATCCGGAAGAACACCCAGCCGATGGCCACCAGCGGCTTGATGTCCGCCGCGGCGATCAGCCAGCCGAGGGCGAGCACCGTGATGCCCCCACCGGCGATCAGCAGCGATCGCCGCCCGTCTCCGTAGGCGGCGAGGGTGTACAGGGCGACGAAAAGCGCGAGATAGGAAGCGCGGTCGGGGAAGCCGAGACCGAAATAGACCAGGCTGGCCAGCGCCGTGACCACGAACACCGCGACCGGCTGCGTCCGGCGCGCGGCCACAGCCAGGCCGCTGACGATCAGCAGGACATATCCGAAACCCGACACCGGTGTGTACGCCGGCTCGAGCGGCACCGGGATCGCGGCGCTCTGCACCTGGATCACGGTGACGAACAACGCCAGCAGGACATCCGGAAACCAGGCGGGCCGGCGCGAGAACCAGGCGGACAGCCGTCGCGACGCCGCCTGCACAACCATGCCGTGAGCGTACGGCATCCCCGAGTGCTCGCGCTCCCGCGCGGACGCGCGACCGGCTACGACGATCGACGCAGCCGCCCCCGGCTCGCCTACGCGTACGTGCGTAGGCGAGCCGATCCCGTCGACGGGACGACCGGGTTTCCGGACTGCTCCTGCTCCGGTCGACGCACAAGGGTGCGCGACGAATCCCCGCAATCGCCGCACGGCACTCTGGTCGAGCGGCGCGAGAACTTCGCCTGGCGCGCGTACGAGCGCTGAGCGGGCGCGGCCATGGGCGCCGACTCATCGCTCCCGGTCGAGCACTTCGCCCGGATGCGTGGCGCGGCAAACGCCGTCGGGCCGGAAGAGGTTCGACCTGCGGTACTCACCGCCAGAGATCGCCGCAGGGCAACTCCGGCAACTCGACGTGGACGTCGTCATCGATGGTGACGATCAACTCCGGATGACTGCGCGCCAAGCCCGCGGCCACGCTCCTGGCCTGTTCCGCACAAGCGCGGTAATCCAGGATCAGGGCGCCGGATTCGATATGGATATGCCGGATATGCTGCGGATTTGTCATCGCCGCGGCACTGTTCGGCGTGTCGCTACCGATGCGGCATATCCCGCTCCGCTTCCGGACATCGATCGCATCGCGGTCGAGCCATGCAGCGGACCCAGCGTCCAATGGCTCATTGAATGACGAACTCCTCATAACTTAGCTGGAGATATGTCGCTTATCCTCGGCTGGGCCGACCGCCGTACCGGCGCTGATGACGAGGTGCGACTCATCTCGGTGATCTCATACAAAGAATAATTAGTAACTTACTAGCTAACGCCCGCGGGCTCAAGCACTCTTCGGCAGCAGACTGCCACCCCCTGACCTGCGGCTGCGCGCCTGCCGCCCGGGCACCGGTCGCCGGCGCGCCGGAACCCGGCGTGGCAGCGGCGGCGAATCAGCGGGGCGGTCGGTTCATGTCCCGGTTCATCGTCGGGATCTCGATGCTGATCGGCATCTCCAGTTCGGCCAGGTAGACCAGGGCCGCCTGCCGGAGGAACTCGTCGAACAACCAGTAGGCATCCGGCGCCAGCGGCACCACCGGAAGCAGTCCTTCGCGCACGGCGATGAACGGCCCCCAGCTCACCCGCAGCAGCGGGTCCCAGACCGGCTCCCTGGCGATGGCCAGCCCGTCGGCGATCTTGTCGCCGAGCAGGAAGCGGGTGAACGCACCGAGCACCGGCTTGGTCAGGATGGCCAGATCGAGATTGGCGCCGAGGCGCAGCAGGCGGTCGGCGAGCTTGGCGCCCTCGGGGGTCGCCGCCAGGATCGGGTCCAGCACCTGGGCGGCCTGGGAGTTGGCCTCGGCCCACGAGTTCGGGATGTACTCGTCCCGGATGCCGAGCATGTGCGCGCACACCTGCCACGAGTGCAGGAACCCTTCGGACTCGGCGGCGGGGATCGGCACGTTCCACGCGGTCAGATGCTTCATGACGGTCGTGGGCAGGCTGTGCCAGGTGACCATCATGTCGTTCTGACTGATCGGGATGTCCTCCTCGGCGGAGTGCACCCAGTGCGGGGACTGCGGCAGCAGGTGGCGCACCGCGGCGTGCACCAACCGGGTTTTCAAGCAGGTGACGACCATCTCGCCGTCGGGGCCATAGGCATTGGCGGTCCCGATGTCGTAGCCGAGCTTGGCGGTCTTGGAGATGCGGTCCTTCAGATCATGGCCGCCCTTGGAGTAGTAGACCGCGCGCGCCTCCTTGGGAATGACCGTGCTCATCATGCCGCTGGCCAGGCCGTACAGCACGCCGAGATACAGGCCGCGCTTCTTGTTGAACTCGACCGCGGCGGCCAGCTTGCCCCGATCCGCCCAGGGCGGCAACTGACGGGCGTATTCCATGAAGTCGCGCAGTTCCGTCGGCAGCCCGGCGGGCAGCGGCTGGCCGTTCCTGGTCCAGGTGCGCAACAACTCGTTGACCCTCGGTACCTCCCCCCGGTCCACCAGTGAGGCGACCAGCTGGTCCACCTCGGGATCCCACACGGTGAGCGGGTCGGCCCCGTCTCCCGTGCCCGCCACCGAACCCTGCGGTGACCACGTCCACGGCTCCGCGCGCGCCGGGGTCACCATGGCCAGAGCGCCGAACGCGCCCAGTACGCCCCCGGCCTTCAAGGCATTACGCCTGCTGAGTCGATCCATGTCTGCGCCACTCCTCATTGAGCGCGGGCGTCACCGTGATGATGCGACGTGTGGTGCGACGCCCGCCAGCTCGCCGTCGCAAGCGAGAAGAACAGTCATTAACTTAGCAAGATGGATGCCTCGTTGTCTCCACTTTTCAGAACTTGTTCTCACCCGCTCACGCCGCGCTCGGGCGCCACCGCCGACGAGGTGATCACCAGGTATGAACAGCATATTCGCAGCATTCGGACACACGTTCCACAATCGTCCGCTACCCCAAAGCCAGCGGAAGCGGTAGCGGCATCACCTCATACGACGCCCGGTTACATCGCTAATCGATAGTCACATAGCGCTCGGCGCGGAAGCGCCTCGGCGATCGGCTCCGATCCGCATGCACTGGAAGGCACCTCGACAGCAGGACCCCGGACACGGAACGGGCCGGGCGGTTGTACCGCCCGGCCCGTGTTGTCCGGTCGACGTCAGCGACCGGCGTGGCTGTGCTGGCCGCCACGCGCCTTGGCCTCGGTGGGCTGAGCTTCGGCGCCCTTACGCCCGGCCGCGCTCGGATCGGCGGAGTTGCGTTCGCCGAAGCTGCCGGTGCTGGCCTGGCCGCCGCGGCGCGCCTGCTCCTCGGTGTCGGAGCGGTTGCCGAACTGCCCGGGGTTGTTCTGGTCTGCCATCACTTGCTCCTTTCGGTAGCGGATGAAACCGACTGTGGCTCTGTGCGCCACGTCTTGGTGCTACCCGGCACCTGGTGACCCAATCAGCCCCGGCGCATCTTCACACGATCGAAAAGAACTGCCCCGCAACGGCCTCCGTGAGTACCCGTCATCGGTGGCCGAAACGTCTGCGGTGAGCACGTCTCTCGGGTCACGAGCGCGCGGCGTCCAATTTGTCGATATCGGCGAGCACCTTTTCGTGCCAATCGATTTCGGTCTGGATACGCATGGTGGCGTGTTCGACGATGAGGTCGTCGGCGGCGCTCTGGTCGGGCCAGCGCCGGTCGAGCTGGTGCTCGACGCGGGAACGTCGTGCTCGCAGTGCGGCCAGGCGCTCTTCGAGGTATCCGCGCAGCAGTTCGCGGTCGAGATCGTCGCTGACGGCCAGCGCGAGATCCACCGGATCGGGGCGGATGTCCACTTCGGTGAAGGCTTCGTCGCGCAGCGCCCGCAGCTCCCGGCGCCCTTCGTCGGTGATCTCGTAGACGGTGCGCGCGGGCAGCGCGCCGTCTTGTTCGGTGCGCAGCGGCCGGATCAACCCTTCCCCCGCCATCCGGTGCAACGCGCCGTAGAGCGATCCGGGTTTGACCCGCGACCACAGGTCGGCGCGATCCAGGCGAGCATCGCGGCGCAACTGATGGCCGTGCATGGGGCCGCGTTTGGCCAAGGCGGCGAGGACGAACAACCGGGTCTCGTTCACCCCGCTAGTCTGACACGACTACTCGTATTTGAGTACCCTCTCGGACATGACTGTCCGACCGATCCTCATCGCCGGTGATCCGCGGCTGACCACGCCGGCGATCCCCGTCACCGTTTTCGACGACGACCTCGCCGCTTTCGTCGACGACTTGTTCGACACCAACACCGCCGCCAACGGGGCAGGCCTGGCCGCCAACCAGATCGGGGACCCACGGGCGGTGTTCGTCTACGACTTGGTCGACGGGGGCCGGCGGCACCGGGGCCACGTGATCAATCCGGTCCTGCGGACTTCCCCGCTCCCGGAGACGATGCCGGATCCCGACGACTTGGAGGGGTGCCTGTCCGTGCCGGGCGAGTGGTATCCCACCGGGCGGGCGCACTGGGCCGAGGTCACCGGCGTCGACCGGACCGGGCGCTCTGTCACCGTCGAAGCCACCGGCTACCTCGCCCGCTGTCTCCAGCACGAGACCGACCACCTCGCCGGCCGCTTCTATCTGGAACGCCTCCTCGGCAGAAACAAGCGAGCCGCCCGTCGCATGATCAAAGACCGGCACTGGACCCAGCCCGGCAACAGTTGGCTTCCCGGCACGGATACCCCGTGATCCCAGGTGCCCGGGAAAACGAGTAGTCGGGTACTCACGATCGCGCCGCCGATCCCGGCGAGCATTCGGTGGTGCGGAAACACCCCGCGGATATCCGCGGTCGGCCCGACGCCACCGGCGGCGACGAGAGATTCCGCAGGAACGCAGTCGCGGCGACATTCGCCGCCCGATCAGAGTAGGTGGAACAGTTGAAGAAATACGAAGTCCACCCCGGCGACACCCTCTCCGGGATCGCGCATCGCGAGTACGGGGACAGCAGCCTGTTCCCGGCGATCGCGCGCCAGAACCACCTCGCCGACCCGGATTCGATCGATGTCGGACAGCAACTCTGGATTCCTTACATCACGCGGCGGCATCTCGTCACCACGACCGACTCCACCGCGACGCGCAGGCAGATCACCCAGCGCTACTACGGCACCGAGGACACCGGCGTGCAGTTGATCTGGGAAGTCGTCAACGGTGTGGCACAACGGGAAATACAGCCGGGCGCCTGGTTGCACATTCCGGAACTGGGCGACGTCGGCCACCATACGGTCGTCGAAGGCGAGACCCTCGCGATTCTGGCCGAACGCTGGTACGGCGACGAGCATCTCGCGCTGGTGATCGAACTGGCGAACCACCTTTCGGGCGCCGAACCGGCGCCCGGCCACGTGCTCGTCGTGCCCGGCCTGAACCGTCGCCGAAGCGTCGCGGGCGATACGTTGCGCACGATGTGCCGCCATGTGTACGGCACCAGTGATCTGGACACCCGCGTCGGGGTCGCCGCGGCGGCGAACCACATCGGCGACCCCGACACGATCTTCGCGGGCCAGGTGATCTACTTCCCGTCGTAGCTCCTCGATTACGTCGCCGCGCGGTTGCCGCGGCGCCGGGTCCGGTGCCGTACCAGCCAGGTCGACAGACCGGTGACGGCGAGGGCGAGCGGAGTCAGTCCGAGAGCAAGCCAGATCAGCCGCCACCAGCCGTTCACCAGCCAGCCGAAGTGGGCGGGCTCGAAGACTTTGGCGTAGAACGTGTTCGCCAGCGGCCGGTCGTGGCTCGCGTCGACCACCTTGATGTCGGAGCCGTCGTAGGCGTTCACGTAGACCAGCACGTCGCCGCTGTAGAACAGGCGGTGCTCGCGCGGGGAATAGGCGCCGGCGACCGTGGCGCGGTAGTACGGGGTGGTATCCGTGGGTAGCACGAGGTAGGCGAGCCGGCCCGGCGCGGCCCGGTGCGCGATCTCACCGGCCTCGCCGAGGGAGAGAGGGGCCCGGCCCGCACCGCCGGACCGCGGCACGAACGACTTCTCGGTGCGTTCGAGAACGGCGTTCCCGCCGGTGGCGACCAGCCAGGCGCGTTGCACGGCAGGCCATTCGATGGTGATGCCGGTGATGCCCCACACCAGCAGGAACGGCACGGCGATGATGCCGATCAGGTTGTGCAGGTCGCGGTCCCGGGCGAAGCGGCCCTTTCCCAGCCGGACCCGGAACCCATGGCGCAGCCGTTTGAGCGACGGCCACCAGATGACCGCACCGGACACCGCGAGCGATACCAGCAGGAGGCCGAGCGAGCCCACGATCACTGCCCCCCATTTGATGTGGATGACCGGCGCCTTGCTCTCCAGGACCGGGATCGCGCCGGAGTACCGCGCACAGCCGAAGGCGCAGTTGTGCAGATTGGCCAGCCAGCCCAAGAGTCCGTCGGTCAGCTGCACCCGCTCGTTGATCGACCCGGTGCCGGGATCGACGGAGTAGGCGGCGGTGTAGTCGATGTTCCCGATCACGAGCACACCGCCGTCGGCGCCGACCCAGCCGACGTCGAAATCGGGATCGGCGGCACGAACCAGCGCGACGGCCTGCTCGCTGTCGAGCACCGGCGGTCCGTCGGTGTGCCGATAGAACGAGGCGTGCTGGGCCCGGAACAGTTCGGCGTGGTAGAGCAGGACCGCGCCCGAGGTGGACTGGATCACCAGGACCAGCCCGAGCAGCAACGCCGACCAGCGGTGGATCATGATCAGCCTGCGGCGCACCGGTTTCCGGGCTCGCCTGCGCGCTGCGACGATCCGCTTGCCAGGCTCGGGCACCACCGCGGTCGCGTTCATAAGGATAGGCTAACTTCAAAACCGGCCTTCCCAGCCCAGGCAGGACGCATCGCCCGGCCGACCCCGTTGCACGCGAGGTCACCCCATCCGGCACCGCTTGGCGAGCCTCACCCCCGCAGGCGCGCCGGTCCGCCCGCTCCCGGACACCTGCGCCGGCTGGCCCTCCTACTGCGCTGCTGCATCGACCACATGGCGATCACCGCCGAGATCGCGCAGATCCACGATCCGATCGGGCTCGCCGACGAACCCGTCGAAATGGTCGACATCATCACCGACTCCGCCGCACATACCGCCGAAAGCGTTGTCGCCGTGCACGGTCCGGCACAGCGGCACACACGTGCCGCCGCAGTGTGACTGCGCACCCGCGGCGCCGACGCCACGGTACACCGGTTGCGCGCCCGCTGTCGTCGGAAACCGGATAGACGTCGGGCAACGGGAATTCGCCAACGGCCTGCTGCACATCATCCGTTCGTTCGACCGGGTCGCAGACGCGCTCACGTCGATCGATCGCTCGTGCTGAACGCGCACTGCCACGCGCTCCCTCGCCGTCAGTCGTGCAGCGCGCGGTCCAGCAACGCCCACGCCTGCCGGGCGGTCTCCTTCTTCGATTGCGCGTCGGTCTTCGACAGCACGGCCGCGAGCATCGCCAGCGCCAGGACCACGTCCGCGGTGGTGATGTCCGCACTGATCGTGCCGCGCTGAGCCGGGTCCTCGAGCTTCTCCGCGATGAGGGTGATCAGCCGTCGCGCCACCTCGAACAGGCGCATGTCCTCGGTGTTGGTGGGATGGATCATCGCGATGAAGGCCGCCGAGGTGGTGATCTGGTCGACCATGATCGCCAGCAGATCGTCCACGGTGACCGCGGGATCGGCCGCCAGCGCCTCGATGCCGTCGATGTTCTCCTCGAACACCGCCAGCGCGATGCTCTCCCGGGTCGGGAAGTGCCGGTAGAGCACGCCCTGCCCGACTCCCGCGGCCCGCGCGATGGAGCTGAACGGCGCGTCGAATCCGCTGTCGGCGAAGACCTCTCGCGCCGCCTGGATCAAGGCCGCCCGGTTGCCGGCCGCCGCCTTCGGCCCCCTGTTCACACGGCGTGGCGAGGTCATTCGGGCAAGGTTACCGGACCGGGACGGACCGCCCGCACCGCGCCGAACGCCCGGGAACGGGCGGTACGAGCCGCACCCCCACTGACGCGCGGCCGTCACCTCGCGCACACTACGTGCGATACCGGACAATAGTGTCCGGCACGGCGACGGAGCCGGATCGGCTCGACTCGGCGGGTAGGGACGCCGTCGCGCCGCGCCGGATCCGGCGCTCCTTCGACGCCACCACGCCCTACCGGATCGTTCGGACACCACGACGCTGTCACCACCACGACAGCCGCACCAGCCCACGCTCGGAGCCGACCACAGCCGTCCGAGACCGCACGGGACCGTAACCGGGCACACGGGAAAGGCGCCCTCACCGCCGAGGGCCGGTATGTCCATGACTTCGTCCATCACCAGCTGGGTCCGGCGCTCGTGCGCGACCGTCGGCGGCATCCAGATGGCGCAGGCCGCGGATCGCCTGTTGCACGGCGGCGTGGTCGAGCAGACCGCCCGCGACATGATCAGCACCCAAGGACAGGAAGCCGGACTGATCGGCTTGCTGCCGGCCCGATCCGCCGGCCCGCGCTGACGCGATCGGTTACCGCTAGGACGAAACCCTTTGCTGCTCGGCGAGTGCGGCGAGGCGGTCGAGGGAGGCCGAGAGTTTGTCCGCGGTAGTCGCGCGAGCGCGGACTTGGCGCTTCTCGTCGGTGAGCGACGTCCAGTCATAGGTGTGCGTGACCCGGGTGCGGCCCTCGCCCACCGGCTCGAGCTCCCAGCGCCAGAGGTGGCCGGGCGGCTCCTTCCCGGGCTCCGACGGGCGCCACGCGATGCGGCTGCCCTCGGCGAACTCCACGACGTGATTGTCGCGCACCGCTCCGTTGGTCAGCGTCGTGCTGAACACCGCACCGGCTGCGCGCACCCGCTGCCCGGTCGCGGCCTCGGCCAGGTTGTCGTTGCCGTCCCAGCGCGGCTGCTCGGCGGGATCGGCGATGAGCTCGAAGATGTCCGCCGGGCCCGCGTTGATCTCGCGGCTGGCGCTGACGATACGGGGAACCTCGTTCTGGTCGGTCACGTGCCGATCGAAGCATCGGGCCGAGAGCTGGGCAAGCCTTCTGCTCGAGACCGGTGGAAATTCCGCGCCGATCCGGGCCCCGAGATCGACGGCCGGTCCCGGACACGACGGCGGGCCGGTGCGGTATGACTGATCCGATATCCGACCGACGAAGGGACGCGCTCATGGGCGAGCGAGTTGCAGTAGTGTCCGGCGCCGCACGAGGGATCGGCGCGGCGATCGCCAAGCGCTTGGCGGCGGACGGGCTTCGGGTCGGCGTGCTCGACCTCGACGCGGCAGCCTGCGCCGATACGGTCCGCGCGATCACCGAGGCGGGCGGACAGGCCCGCGCGCTCGGCGCCGACGTGTCGGACGAGGAATCGGTCGCCGCCGCCGTCCAGCAGCTGGAGAACGAGCTCGGCGCGCCGACCGTCGTGGTGAACAACGCGGGCATCCTGCGCGACAACCTGCTGTTCAAGATGAGCGTCGCGGATTGGGACGCGGTGCTGGGCGTGCACCTGCGTGGCGCATTCCTGCTCACCCGCGCGGTGCAGAAGTACATGGTCGAGCAGAAGTGGGGGCGGATCGTGAACATGTCCAGCACCTCGGCGCTCGGCAATCGCGGCCAGGCCAACTACTCGGCGGCGAAGGCCGGCCTGCAGGGCTTCACCAAGACCCTGGCCTTCGAGCTGGGCAAGTTCGGCGTGACGGCCAATGCCATCGCGCCCGGATTCATCGTCACCGACATGACCGCCGCCACCGCCGAGCGCGTCGGCGTCTCGTTCGAGGACTTCCAGAAGGCGGCCGCCGCGCAGATTCCCGTGCAGCGCGTGGGAACTCCGGAGGACATCGCGCACACCGCCTCGTTCCTCGTCAGCGAGGGCGCCGGTTTCGTATCCGGCCAGGTGATCTACGTGGCGGGCGGTCCGACCGACTGACGACGCCGCCCCGCCCGCGGGGTGGAGGTGGGCGGGGGCGGTAACGTCGCAGCACATGAACCGGCTTGGGGCTCGTCGTAGCGTGACGAGTTATGTTCTGCTGCTGCCGAGCCTGTTCGGCGTCGGCGCGTTCCTGATCGCGCCGATCCTGGTGGTGGCCTGGCTCAGTCTGCACAGCTGGAACCTATTGGGGCCGCTGGATTTCGTGGGCCTGCGCAACTGGCGCTCGGTGCTGACCGACGCCGCGTTCGGCCATGCCCTGCTGGTGACGCTCGCGCTGACCGCGATCGTGGTGCCCGCGCAGACCGTGCTGGGTTTCGCGGTCGCGGCGTTGCTGGCGCGACGGCGCGGCGCGACGAGCCTGCGGGTCATGTACACGCTGCCGTGGATGTGCGCGCCGGTGGCGGTGGGTGTGGTGTGGCAGTGGATGTTCGCGCCCACCGGTGGCGCCGTCAACGCCGTACTCGGCCGGCGCGTCGAGTGGTTGTCGGATCCGGCGCTGGCGCTGCCGTCGGTGGCCGCGGTGAGCGTATGGGCGAACTTCGGGTACGTGGCGCTGTTCTTCGTAGCCGGGATCCGCGCGATACCGAGCGAAATACTCGACGCGGGAGCGCTGGACGGTGCCACCGGCTGGCGGCGGATTCGCTGGCTGATCCTTCCGCTGCTGCGTCCCACCATGTTCTTCGTCCTGGTCACCGGCGTGCTGAGCGCGTTCCAGACCTTCGACACGGTGTACGCGCTGACCAAGGGCGGGCCGGGCGATCGCACGGACGTCCTCGCGATGCGGATCTTCACCGAAGCGTTCGACGCGGCCCGTCCGGGCCGCGCCGCCGTCATGGCGCTCGTGGTGTTCGCGGTGATGTTCGCGATCACCATGGCGCAGCACCGCTACTTCCGGAATCGGACCACCTATGAGTTCTGATCGCCTTCGTTCGGCGGCAGCCTACGCGGCGCTCTCCGCCGGGGCTCTGCTGACCGTAGCTCCCCTGCTGCTCAGTGCGCTCACGGCGGTCAAGACGCCCGAGCAGTTCGCCACCGGATCGCCGCTGGCCCTTCCGCATCCGATCACCGCGGAGAACTTCCGGACGGTGCTGGACTACGGATTCGGGCGGGCGGTGCTGGTGACCGCCCTGATGACGACGTTCGTCACCGGGGGCCAGCTGGTCACCTCGGTGCTGGCGGCATACGCGTTCGCGCGCACCGAATTCCCGGGCCGGGACGCGTTGTTCTGGATGTACCTGGCCACCATGATGGTGCCGCCGATGGTGACGCTCATCCCCCTCTATCTGATGTTCGCGCAACTGGACCTGCTGAACACGTTCTGGGCGCTGGTGCTGCCGTTCGTATTCGGCTCGCCCTACGCGATCTTCCTGCTGCGTCAGTACTTCCGGGCGATCCCGCAGGAGCTGATCGGGGCGGCGCGGCTCGACGGCGCGAACACCCTCGACATCATCGTGCACGTGATGGTGCCGATGAGCAGGCCGGTGCTGGCGACCTTGACGCTGATCACGATCGTTTCGCAATGGAACAACTTCATGTGGCCGCTGGTCGCGAGCAGCGGGCGCTCGTGGCAGGTGCTGACCGTGGCGACGGCGAACCTGCAGACCCGGTACAACGCGCAGTGGACGCTGGTGATGGCGGCCACGACACTGGCCATCGCGCCGCTGGTGGTGCTGTTCGTGATCTTCCAGCGGCAGGTGCTGCGCTCGATCGCGTGGACGGGAGTGAAATGAGGACCTCGACCCGCGTGGTGGTCGCCCTCGCGCTCGCCGCGGTGCTGCTGGTCGCGGCCGTCCTGTGGCTCGGCCGCGACGGCGACGGGTCCGGCCGCACGGTGCTGGGGCTGCGGATCTGGGACGAGAGCCTCGTCCCCGCCTATCGTGCCTCGCTCGCGGAATTCGAACAGGCGAATCCGGACATCGACGTGCGGATCACGGTGGTGCCGTGGTCGTCGTATCAGCAGAAGCTGCGATTGGACGTGGCCGGAGGCACCGCCGACGACCTGTTCTGGACCAATCTGTACGAGGACTACGCCGACGCCGGACGCTTGATCGACATCGGGGCGGCACTCGGTCCCGAGGCCGTGACAGCCTGGGACCCGTCGGCGGTGGCGCAGTACACCCGCGACGGAAAACTCTGGGCTGTCCCGCAATTCGTCGATGCCGGGACAGCGGTCTACTACAACCGCGACTTGCTCGCGGCCGCGCACGTGGATCCCGCGGAGCTGAACGCGCTGCGGTGGAATCCGGACGGCGACGACGCCTTACGCCCGCTGTTGCGCCGGTTGGCGGCGGTCGCCCCGTACGCCTACAACGGGGGCCGCGACTTCCAGTCCGTCGAACTGCCCTATCTGGGCTCGGCGGGAGCGCGCTTCCAGGACGATCGCGATCACTTCGTCTTCGACAGCCCGCAGGGCGTGGCGGCGTTCGACTATCTGGTGCGGTTGATCGCCGACGGACTCACGCCCTCGCCCGCGGACACCAACGCCAATCCCGACTTCGCGAAGAACGCGTTCCTGCAAGGAAAACTGGCGCTGTTCCAGTCCGGAACGTTCAATCTCGCCCAGATCGCCGAGCAGGCCCGCTTCGCCTGGGGCGTCGCGTTGCTGCCCGCGGGCCCGGCCGGGCGGGTGAGCACGAACAACGCGATCGGCGTCGCCGGTAACGCGGCCACCCGGCATCCGGACGCGGTACGCCGGGTATTGGCCTGGCTCGGCAGCGGCCCGGGAAATCGCTTTCTGGCCGAAGGCGGCGCCATCATCCCGGCAGTCGTCTCCGAACAGCAGCGCTATCGCGACTACTGGGCCGGGAAGGGGGTCGACGTCGCCCCCTTCTTCGACGTGCTGCGCGGCCCGCGCATCTCTTCCGGTGGCGGGCCGGGTTTCCCGGCCGCATTGCGCGCCGTCGACCCGATCCTCGCCGAAATGTATCTGGGCCGGATTCCGGTGCCGGAGGCGCTGTCACGTGCCCGCGCCGCGGCCGAGGAGGCGGTCGCGCGGAACTGAGCGACCGCAGCCCCTCTGGCGTGCGGCGACGGCCGCTCACGCGTCGACCGCCGCGGCCAGCCGGGGCAACTGCCGCAACGGGTTGATCCGTTCGACCTCCATCCGCTGATCGGCGTCGAAGATGTCGCTGAGGCCGGGAGCGGGATCGTGGGTGCCCGATTGCGGCAGGGTGAGCGCGCTGAATGGCCAGTCCGAACCGAAGACGACGTGGTCGCGGGAGCTGACCGCGAGCACGCTCGCCATCGCCGCGGCCGATCCGCTGAGCGCGGTGTCGTAGTAGAAGTTCGCGATCTGGCGTTGCGTGTCGAGGATCGACGGCCGGGGCAGGTCCGCGGGCCAGAGTTCGCCGATCACCGTTTGCGCGGCCACGCCGACGCGGTGGGACAGGAACGGGAGCGTCCCGCCCGCGTGCGCCAGCTGGAAACGGATGTTCGGGTAGCGCTGCGTCATGCCGGTGACCATCATCAAGGTCGCCGCCCGGGTGGTGTCGAAGGTGAATTCCTCGAGGAAATCCGGCAGCGGCAGCTTCGGTTTGGCGTCGGCGGGGATGGCCGCCGGGTGCACGAAGACGTAGGCGTTGCGTTGGTTCAACGCGATCAGCAACGGCTCGAAACGGGGGTCGCCGAGATAGCTGCCGTCGTAGGCGGACAGCAGGACCACACCGTCGAGCCGCAGTTCGTCCAGCGCGTAGACGGCCTCCGCGATGGCGGCGGGGATATCGGGTATCGGCAGCACGGCGAAGGCGCCGAAACGTTTGGGATGCGTCCGCAACAGTCCCGCCGCGTAGGTGTTGCAATAACGGGCCAGGTCGCTGGCCTCTTTTCCGCGCAGGAACGACACGCCGGGGTCGGACACCGACAGCGCCTGCGCCTGGATGCCGTAGTAGTCCATGAACGCCAGCGCGTGTTCCGGCGACCAGTCCGGGGTCGGGTATCCGCCGATCGTGACGTGACCGTGGTCGAGCAACGCCGCGCGGTAGTCCGGCGGGAGGAAATGCGCGTGCAGGTCGATCCGGTAGGTGCCCGACGGCGCGGGTTGCCGAGTGCGAACCGGGTTCGCGCGAGCGATCGCCGCGGTCGCGGCCGCGCCCAGCGTTCCCGCGAGGGCGCCGCTCAGCGCCCCACGCCTGGTCATCGTCCTGCGGAATCGGGAAACGGTCATCGAAGTCCTCACTTGTCCGGACGGGGAAGCGGACCGAGCCGTCGACGCTCGTCACCGTCTCCGTCACCACGGCATCCGATGAAATCATCAACTACGACGAAATCATCGTCAAGGCTCAGGTGAGGAAATCTTCAGCACCGTGGAGGTCATCAGACATCTCCCCGTGCGTTCAGGCTCAACCGCAGCCACGCCCCACGCGATCGGGACGCGGGAGCAGGCGAAGTGGGTCGCGCGGCGGCCGGACGATCGCGCGGCACCGGAAACGGTGTGGCGGTTCAGTTGTCGTAGGAGGCGACACCGATCGGTCCGACGCCGACGCACAGGTTCAAGTCCGGTGTCGTGGCGGCGATCCGGAGTGCGGACCCGCTGCCTATGAGACGAACGAACACGGTGTTCGGGCCTTTCCGGACCGGCGCCGTGACCGCTTCGCCGTGTTCCAGCGCGACGGTGATCCGGCCGTCGCGGCTGGCGAGGTAGTTGAGTTGCGCTGTCCATTTGTTGTCGAGCATCGGGCCGTCGAGCGGCAGGCGCGCCGGGGCGGAGCCGTCGATGCGGTGCCCGCAGCCGGGCTCCGGTCCGGGCAGGATGATCCGGTTCCACCAGACCGCCGCGTCGACGATCGCGCCGCTGTCGGTGATCATCCGCAGGTGCGGTGTCGAGTCCGCGAACGTGCCGGGGGCGGCCACGGGCGCCAGCACATTCTTGGTCAGATTCTGCGGATAGGCCAAGGGATTCAGCACATTCCACGGCACTTCCTGCTCGAGCAGGGGCGCGCCGTCCCACGCGCTCAGGCCCGATTTCACGGTGGTGATATAGGACTCGGTCGGCCCGACGCGCCACGACCGCACGAAGGTCCAGGTGGACCAGAGACTGCTGACGACGAACACCACTGTCAGGGCGACAGTCACGGGCCGACCCGGGAGTGCCGGTCCCCGGGACGGCCGGGGACGGGCCCGCAGCACGAGCGCACCCGCGGCCGCCAGTACCACCGCCGTGTCGGCGAAATAGCGCAGCGACTGCATCAACTCCCCCGCGGTGTTCGGTCCGCCGCGGGCCAGCGCCACGGCCAGCTGCGCGATCAGGACGTAGGCCGCGGCCGTCAGCCAGACCGCCGCGATCCGCTGCCGGGCGCGCATCGTCACCACCACGACGGCGACCAGCGCGAGCCAGGCCGCTACCACCGCCCACCCGGGCGGATCCGCCCACGGCGTGGACGGTAGCCACCGCTCCCACACCCAGGGCCCGCCGAACAGGGCCGGCACGATCCCCAGCGACGCGGCGCCGGGCAGCAGGTCGCGCAACTCGTCCCACCCGTCGGGCAAGCCGGGACCGTCGACCACCACGAGATAGGCGATCGACCAGCAGGCCAGGACCGCGCCCGCCCCGGCCCACAGCGGCGCGCCCCGTCGCGCCACCACCCGAATCGGGTTCGCGCCGCCGTCGACGTAGCGGGCCAGCGCCGCGACGGCGAACGCGACGAACGGCACGACCGCGGACTTCTCGAAGAACAGCAGCGCCAGCGCCGACACCGCGATCCCGGACAGCGCGTACCGGCGCCGCCCGGTCCGGACCAGCAGCACCGCGTCGCCGATCACCCAGGCGAGGGCGAACTGCAGCGGCACGGCGTTCAGCGCGGCGGCCCACCAGGCGAACGCCGGGATCGTCAGAGGGCAGAACAGGTAGAAGACCAGCGGAAACAAGATGGGCCATCGAGGGCCCGCGAGGAGCAGCAGCATGCGCACCACGGCAACCGACGCGCCGAGCTGCATGAGCAGCAGCACCACCACGGGACCCGCCCAGACCAGCGGCGCCACCGCGTTCACCGCCCATGCGATCGCGAAGGCCAGCGGCATGAAGTGCCCGTCGTGGTCGTACAGCAGCAGGTCCGTCGACCACAACCCGAATCGGGCCGCGCGGCCGACCAGGATGAGATCGTCCCAATAGAAGTAGCCGCTGGCGGCCACCCACCAGCGGATCGCCAGTTGCAACACGAGCAGGCAACCGGCCACGACGACTACCGGCCGCACGTGCGGAATCCTCCGGAACCGGCCCCGCGCCGTCGCCCGAGGGACGCGCGGCGACTCCGGCTCGGTGAGCACAGCGGTGTCCATGCCATCCCACCGTAGCGGCGGTCGGGCCGCGGATCCGTCCCCGCGCGGCTACGGGAACTGCCGGTCCCGCCGATACGACAGGTCACTCGACGGTTGCACTTCCTCGATGTCCAATGCCGTGTCGGCCGGCAACGCCTCGATCAGCGCGACGCTGCCCGCGATGCCGGTCCACGGGAGGTCGATCTCGGTCGAGGTCGCCTTCGAGCGGGACCCGCACTCGGTCGACTACCGCGTCAGCCCGCTAGGTGAGAGTTTCCATGACGTACGCGGCGGCTTCGGCGAGGAGGGCTTGGTCGTACGAGGCGTCTCGGGCGGCCTTGCTGGACATGACGGCGACGATGAGGGGCGCGGAAGCCGGGGGCCACACGATCGCGATGTCGTTGAGGGTGCCGTAGTCACCGGTCCCGGTCTTGTCGGCCACCGTCCAGCCCTGCGGTGCGCCGGCCCGGATCCGCTGGGCTCCGGCCGGGGTCGCGTTGCGTTCCATCAGGTCGCGCAGGAAGTCACGTTTGTCGGGCGGCAGCGCGTCGCCCACCACGATGCGGTGGTACAGCTCGCCGAACGCCCTCGGCGAAGTCGTGTCGCGCGGGTCTCCCGGGGTGGCTTCCGTGATCGCGGGCTCGATCCGGTCCATCCGGGTGACCGTGTCGCCCAGACTCCGCGCGTACGCCGTCAACTCGGCGGGGCCACCCAGATCGCGAAGCAGGAGATTGCCCGCGGTGCCGTCGCTGTAGCGGATCGCGGCGTCACACAGTTGCCGGATCGTCATACCCGTATCCAGGTGGCGTGGGGTGACGGAGGCGTTCTTCAGCAGGTCGTCCCGGGTGTAGGTGACGACGGTATCCAAGTGCGACAGCGGGTTGCGCTGCAACACCGCCGCCGCGGCCACACCCTTGAAGGTCGAGCAGAACGCGAATCGTTCGTCCGCGCGGTGGGCGATGGTGGCGCCCGTCCCCGTGGCGCGGGCGTAGACCCCCAAGCGAGCGTCGAACTTTCGTTCCAGTTCGATCAGGCGTTCGTGGCGCTCGTCCGCCCGCACCGCGGGAGCGGAGGAGGACGACGCCTGGTCCGTAGCGCACCCGGCCAGCGGTATCAGCGCCGCCGCGGTCAACAGCGCTCGACGGCCGATTCTCCAGGGCGGCGATGGCATACGCGTCCTTTCACTCGGGGCACAGGTGCGCACCCAGCAGGCCACGGTGATTATCCTGCGTCCCCACCGACGAGAGCCCCGCGTCAGTGCCCGACCACGCCGCTCACTTCGTTCGGTGTGCTCGGCAGCGTGACGCTCGCCGTCTTGGCTCCGGTGGCCAGGTCGACGCGGTGGATCTGCTTCGCGGCGGGATCCGAGACGTATGCGGTGCCGCCGCGGACGAACAGCGCGGGACGGGGCTTCTGCCATTCCAGCGGCTCTTGCCAGGGGCCCGTCACCGGAATGGTGCGCACGACGGCGCCCGCACCGGGATCGATCACGTGAATGCGGCCGTCGGTGCCCAGGACCAGCGCTTCGCCGTGCGGGCCGCGGGCCAGTGAGCGGAAGGTGTAGCTGGTGCCCAGATCGACCAGGCGCAACGCGCCGGTGGCCGTGTCGATCAGCGAGACGCGTTGCGGGCGTTCGAGTTCGGCGTCCTTGTCCTGCTTGTAGTCCCCGAGGACGACGGGCGAGACTTCGCTGCCCGCCTGGTTGCCGATCCGGCCGTACTCGGTCGGGCTGGTCACTTTGGCGATGACGCCGTTGCGGTAGATCAGCACGCCGTTCTCGCAGCCGATCACCACGGCCTCGCCCGCGGCCGTCGCCTCCCCGTGCACGCCGGGGCAGTCCTCGTTGCGCGCCTTCTCGGCACGGTTCTTGTCGAGCACCACGATTCCGGTCCGCTTCTCCTCGGTGCCGAGCGTGACGACGAGGTCGCCGCCGGCGAGTTCGATCGCGACGCCGTGGTGCGGGGCGGCGGCGCGGTAGGTGGAGGTCCCCGGCCGCCCGCCGGCGAGATCGGCGGAATCGAACGCGACGACTTCGCCGGTGCCGTCGCTGAACAGCACCGTGCGTCCGGCATGCCGGACCACGTGCCCGGGGTGGGGTCCGGGGAAGTCGGTGCCGGTGAATTCGGCTGTGGCGGCGTCGAAGACGCGGAAGCCCTCGTTGGTCGAGACGATCAGGTGACGGTCGTCCCCCGCGGGGTTGAGCCGGTTGAAGCCGTCGAGCTCGACCGTGGCCGCGAGTGCGAGACTGTTTCCGTCCAGTACGTGGATCCCGCCGTCGTAGGTGATCGCGACGGGATCGGCGATCGGTGCGCGCCGGTCTTCCGTTTCCGGGGAAGCGTCGGCGCCGCAACCGGCGAGCACGACGGTCAGCAAGCCGATCAGAGCGGACGATGTCGTGGTTCGTGACCGAACGGGCATGAGTAACTCCGTCTTCGTTGGTGGTTGGGCGCTAAGGGGCAGCGCGGCCGCGCACGATCGCCTCCGTGTTGGCCCGCATCATTTCCAGGTAGGTGCCCGCACCGCCGCCCGGTTCGGTGAGGGATTCGGAGTACAGGGAGATGACCTGCACGCGCACACCGGCTTGCTCGGCCAGCACGCGGGCCAAGCGGTCGGGTTGCGAGGAGTCGGCGAAGATCGCGCCCACCCCGGCGGCGCGGATGGTTCCTGCGAGGGCGGAAAGATCCGACGGGCTCGGTGACGCGAGCGTGGTTCCGCCCGGGACCACCGCGCCGACCACCTCGAAGCCGAATCGCCGTGCCAGGTAACCGAAGACGTGGTGGTTGGTGACCAGCTTCCGCCGTTCGGCGGGGATCGTGGCGAACCGCTCGGTCATCCAGCGCTCGAGCCGGTCGAGTTCGGCGAGGTAGCGATCGGCTCCGGCGCGGACGGCCGCGGCGTCCACGCCGGGAACCCGGTCGACGATCCGGTCCCGGATGACCTCCACCGCCCTGCGCACGCGACGCGGATCGGTCCAGAAGTGCGGATCCGGCCTCCCGTCCGCATCCTCCGTCGTATAGCCGATGGGGTCGATCGCCGCGCCGACGGCTACGCTCGCCACCCCGTCCTGCTCGGCCGCCTCGACATTGCGCAGCACGCTCTCCTCGAGGCCGAGACCGTTGTAGACGATCAGGCTCGCGCGTTCGAGCTCGGCCGCCTGCTGCGCGGAGACGGCGAAGAAGTGCGGGTCCGCGTTCGCCGGCATGAGCACCGTGACCTCGACCGCGTCGCCCGCGACGGCGCGGGTGAGGTCGCCGAGGATGTTGGTGGTGACAACGACGCGGTCGCGGTCCGCGCCTGCGATCGAGCATCCGGTCAGCGCGAGCAGCGCGACGACGAGCGGCGCGAACCAGCGGGCAGCGTGTCTCATCGGCCGGTCTCCGCGATCGAGGTGGGCGCGATGTCGAGGCGGAACGTGCGCGCCGTGCGCAGGTTGTCGGTGTAGTCGATCTCGTGGATCGCCCGCGCGGCGGGATCGTTGACGTAGGCGCGGTGTTCGTCCACCAGGATCCGCGGCGAGGGCGCGCCGTCGGGCACCGGCGCGATGAGCGGGCGCGCCGGGGCGGACTCGCGGCCGGACGCGACGTCGTAGCCGTGCAGGAAGCCGTCGGCGGTGAGGGTCAGCAGAGCGGAGCCCTCCCCCGCCGTGTTCGCCGCGACCACCGGACCGGTCGCCACGACGGTCCAGGTCTTGCTCCTGACGTCGAGCACCCACACGCCACGCCGTCCGGCCTCGGCCACCAGCGTCGCGCTGCCGGGCCGATGGAAGAACTCGACCGCGCGCTCGTCGTCCGCGGTGCCCTGCGGGTAGGGGATCTTCTCGCCGGTGAACACCGTGTTCCGCGCCGTCACCAGCAAAGCACCGTCGGCGCAGCCGAAGACGACGCCCCGCCTGGTCACCGCCGAGCCGCGCGGATGCGGGCACGGCTGCGCGAGCACCTCGGCGGGCGCGCCGTCCCGGGTGCGGACCTCGATCCGCCCACCGGCCGGCACGGCCACGAGCAGACGCTCGGCGTACGGCACGGCGGCTCCGTCCGCGATCGCACCGCGCTCCGTCCGCGACCCCGCGCCGAGCGCGGACCGATCCAGCAGTGTGGTGCCACCGGTTTCGAAAGCCACTGCCGTGACCGCGCTGTCGGCATGCACGGCGGATATCCGGCCACCGGTGAGCTCGCCGAGATCGCGGGTGGGTGCGCGGTAGTAGTGCACGTGGTCGCCGTGGTCGACCGTCCACGCGCCCGCGTCCACGATCCGCGCCCCGTCGCGGGCGGACAGGAACGCGAAGCGCCCGTCGGCGGTCACCCGGTCGACGCCTGCCATCCGGCCGAGATCCTGGACGTCCTCGGTGACGAGGTCGACCACCCGCACGGCGCCGGTGACGGTGTCGGCGGCGATGAGACGCGGCTGCGCCTCGTCGGTCTCCTCCGCACCCGCCACGTACCCGTGCGGAGCGGGCGCGGCGGGCGCGGCTTGGTCTGTCCCGCAACCGATCAGGGGCATGATCGCGGCAAGCGCCAGCGCGAGCGCCAGTGGTTTCGGGGTCACGCGGAAGGAGCGGATCCGGTCACGAAGCCAGGACGACAGCGCCGAGACGAAGAACAGGGCGACCGCGGTCGCCGCGATGGTCGCTCCCGCGGCGGTGCGCGCGTGCCACGAGATCAGCAGTCCGGCGAAGGTGGCCAGCGCGCCGAGCGCCGCGGCGGTGAGCATGATCAGCGGGATGCGGTGCACCCAGTAGACGGCCGCCGCGGGCGGGGCGATGAGCAGGCCGAAGACCAGCAGTGTGCCGACGATGTGGAACGACGCGACGATCGCCAGGGTCACCAGGGCGATCAGCGCCACGTTCGCCAGGCGGGGCCGCAGTCCGAGGGTGTGCGCGGTGCGCGAGTCGAAGGTGAGCGCGACGAACGCTCGGTAGCCCAGCAGCGAGATCGCCGCCGCGAGCACCGAAGCCGCCGCCAGATACCACAGGTCCCGCTCACCGACGGCGAGCACGTCACCGAAGAGGAAGCCGGTCAGATCGACCGCGAACGAGGGCGATCGCGACACGATGATCACGCCCGCGGACAGCATCCCGACGAACAGCAGTCCGATACCGGTGTCCGCGGCGAACCTGGTGCCGCGGCCGAGCACGGAGACTCCGGCCGCCATGGCCGCGGCGCTGAAAGCCGCGCCCACCAGCAGGTTTCCGCCGAGCAACGCGGCGATCGCGACGCCGGGCAGCATGCCGTGCGCCATCGCGTCGCTGAGAAACGCCATGCCGCGCACCACCACCCAGGTGCCCGCCAGCGCGCACAGGCATGAGACGAGCAATCCGCCCCACAGCGCCCGCTGCACGAACGACACCTCGAACGGGGCCAACCACTCCATGAGGCAGCACTCTACAATGATAACGGTTTTCATTTCAATGAGTTGATCGGAGCCCGCATGCCGCCGCCCGCTGTCGACGTCGCCGAGGTGACGGCCGGTTATCGAGGACGTCCCGTGCTGCACGCGTTCAGCGCCGCGATCCCGGCCGTGCGAGTGACCGCCCTCGTCGGACCCAATGGTTCCGGCAAATCCACCCTGCTCGGGGTCCTGGCCGGAGTCATCACGCCCACCGAGGGCACCGTTCACCGGGCACATCTGCGGCGGCCGGCGTTCGTCGTGCAACACAGTGCGGTACCCGCGACCCTGCCCATCACCGTCCGCGAGACGGTCGCCATGGGGCGCTGGGCGCACCGCGGCGCATGGCGGCGTCTCACCCGGCAGGATCGCGCCGTCGTGTGCGCGTGCTTGGACCGGATGGCCATCGCCGACCTGGCCGAGCGCAGGCTCGACACCCTCTCCGGAGGTCAGCGTCAACGCGCGCTGCTCGCACAGGCACTCGCGCAGGAGTCCGACTTGCTCCTGCTCGACGAACCGGCCACCGGCCTGGACGCCACCGCCCGGCAGGAGATCACCGAGGCGATCCGCCACGTCAGGGCGCAGGGCGTGACGGTCGTCCACGCGACACACAGCCGCGAGGACGCCCTGCGCGCCGACCACTGTCTGCTGTTGCGGGACGGCCGAGTCATCGGCGAGGGCGATCCGCACACGGTCCTGCGCGGAAGCCTCCACGAGACGGTCGACTAGCGCGGCACGCCGGGCATTCCGGCGAAGAGGATCTGAAAGACCTTGGGCGCGTTGGGCGCAATCGTGGTGGACGGGGTGAACGGGGCGCCTTCGTTGGTATCGGTGACCACATAGTCGGCGTGGCTGCCGGGAACCCGGTCCAGGATCCCGCCGCAGCGCGGCCCCCCGGTCGCGTTCACTTTCGGCAAGTCGTCCGGATATTCATAGGGCTGCGCCCCGTACATGAAGCTCGCGTTGAAGATGGCCCCGGGTTTGTTACCGCCGATGATGGCCTCGGCCGCGGGAAGCGCTGTCGCGATGCCGACCACGACGCAGTACAGGACAGGTGAATACGTGTCGAGCAGCGAAGCGGTCGGTCGCAGGATCGCAGGCACCGCGGTGAGGTCCCGCTCGTCGGCCGTCAGCGTCGACCGGGTGGTGTCGGCCAGGCCGATGAGGCTGAGCAGCACGGCGTCCAGGTCTTCCGCGTCCTGGGCGACCGTCCGGCCGGTCGCGGTGGCGTTGTCCGCCGTGCGCAGCAGATCCGGGGCGGTGTCGGCGTAGAGGCCGGTGACCTGCCCGGCGGCGGAGAGATCACGCCGCAGCGCGGGCAGGCTCGGGTTGATCTGCCGCAGGTAGTCGTCCGCGCGCGCGAGCAGATCGCCCAGCCGGTCGCCGCGTCCCTGTAGCGCGGCGGCCAACGCGGCCAGGGTGGCGTTGAGCTTTCCCGGTTCGACCTTCGCCAGGATGTCGCTCAGACGCTGGAACAGCGTGTTGAATTCCACCGTCACCGATTCCGCGCGGATCGTCGATCCGGGGCGCATGGGAGTCGGCGAGGGCATGCTCGGCACGACGAAATTCACGTATTTCGCGCCGAATACGGTGGTGGAGCGGATGTCCACCGTCGCGTTCGCGGGCACCAGCCGCAGCAGTTCGGGATCGAGCGCGAGACGCAGACGCGCCCGATCACCGTGGAATTCCACGGCGTCCACCCTGCCGAGCTCGACGCCCCGCATGCGCACCTTGGCGTCGGTGTCGAGCACCAGTCCCGTACGCGACGTCTCGACGGTGAGGGGCACCGTCGCACGGAAACGCCCGGCGTACATCGTCACCGCGACCACGACGACCGTGGTGACGAGCAGGATCAGCACCGCGCCCGCGATCTTCAACCGCAGGAGCCGCCACGTCACCAGCATTGTCTGCCTGCCGAAATTCATCGTCGAATCCACCGATCACGCATCCCGCGGCCATGGCGTCCGGCGTGCGCGACGGCGGCCGCGTCTTGCCGGACGCTCGCTAACCGTAGTACTGTCCAGACACGTGTCCATCATAAAACTTGGACACTTATCTGGGGAAGGATTTCCAATGACTCTGGTGAAACCACGGCGGGTATCCGGAGGCGACCACGAGCACGGTCATCTGGAGGAGTTCCGCGTCGACCCGATCGGGCTCATGCGCCGGGTCCGCACGGAGTGCGGCGACGTCGGCTCGTTCGACCTGGCCGGGCGTCAGGTCATCCTGCTGTCCGGCGCGGAGGCCAACGAATTCTTCTTCCGCGCCGGCGACGACGACCTCGACCAGGCCGCCGCCTACCCCTTCATGAAGCCCATCTTCGGCGAGGGCGTCGTCTTCGACGCCAGCCCGGAACGCCGCAAGGAGATGCTGCACAACCAGGCGCTGCGCGCCGAGCACATGCGCGGGCACGCCGCGACCATCGCCCGCGAGGTCGAGCGGATGCTCGCGCGCTGGGGCGACGAAGGCGAGATCGACCTGCTGGACTTCTTCGCCGAGCTGACCATCTACACGTCCTCGGCCTGCCTGATCGGGGTGAAATTCCGCAACGACCTCGACGACCGCTTCGCCCATCTGTACCACGACCTGGAACGCGGCACCGACGCCCTCGCCTACGTCGACCCGTACGCCCCGATCGAGAGCTTCCGCCGGCGCGACCAGGCGCGAGCCGAGCTGGTCGAACTGGTCCAGGCGATCATGGATCGGCGGGCCGCCGACCCGCCCACCGGCAAGGACGACCGGGACATGCTCGACGTGCTCATCTCGATCCCGGGCGACGACGGGGCACCGCGCTTCAGCGCCAGCGAGATCACCGGCATCTTCATCTCCATGATGTTCGCCGGTCATCACACCACCTCCGGCACGGCGGCCTGGACGATCATCGAACTGCTGCGCCACCCCGAGGTGCTCGGCCGCGTGGTCGCCGAACTCGACGAGCTCTACGCCGACGGCTCGGACATCAGCTTCGGCGCGCTGCGCCAGATCCCGGTGCTGGAATCCGTGCTCAAGGAGACGCTGCGTCTGCATCCGCCGCTGATCATCCTGATGCGGGTGGCGCGCGGCGAATTCGACGTCTGCGGGCATCGGATCGAGCCGGGTGACCACGTCGCCGCCACGCCCGCGATCTCGAACCGGATCCCGGAGGACTTCCCCGATCCGGACGCCTTCGATCCGGGCCGCTACATCGATCCCAATCAGGCCGACCTGGTCAACCGCTGGACCTGGATTCCGTTCGGCGCGGGCCGCCACCGCTGCGTCGGCGCGGCGTTCGCGCTGATGCAGCTGAAGGCGATCTTCTCGTTGCTGTTGCGGGACTGGGAGTTCGAGATGACCCAGCCGTCGGACAGCTACCGCAACGATCACTCCAAGATGGTCGTGCAACTCGCCCAGCCCTGCACCGTCCGCTACCGCAGGCGCCGCAGGGACGTCAACGGCTGACAGCGCGGCCGGGCCGTGAGCTCCCCGTCGGTGACGGGGAGCCCGCCCGGATCTACTCGTAGCGCACGTGCCAGCTCTTGATGCCATTGATCCACCCGGACCGCAGCCGCACGGGCTCGGCGACCTCCCGCAGATCGGGCATCGCGTCGGCGATGGCGTTGAACATCAGATCGATCTCCAGTCGCGCCAGGTTCGCGCCCACGCAATAGTGAGCGCCGGTGCCACCGAAGCCCACATGCGGATTCGGATCGCGCAGCACGTCGAACGTGAACGGATCCGTGAAGCCCGCCTCGTCGAAATTCGCCGAGCTGTAGAACAATCCGAGCCGCTGGCCTTGCCGGATGTGCTGCCCGCCGAGTTCCAGGTCTTGCGTCGCGGTGCGCTGGAAGGCGGTCACCGGGGTGGCCCACCGGACGATCTCGTCGGGTGCGGTGCGCGGGCGCTGCTGCCGGTAGACCTCCCACTGCTCGGGATGGTCGACAAACGCCTTCATCCCGTGCGTGATGGCGTTGCGCGTGGTCTCGTTGCCCGCCACAGCGAGCAGGATGACGAAGAAGCCGAACTCGTCGGAGCCGAGCGCCTCACCGTCCACATCGGCGTGCACCAGCTCGCTCACGATGTCCCCCACCGGGCAGGCGCGCCGCTGCTCGGCCATGTTCCAGGCGTAGCCGAGGATCTCCGTGGAGGCCATGGCGGGATCGCCGTACTCGGGATCGTCGTAGTTGAGCATCTGGTTGGACCAGTCGAACAGCTTGCGCCGATCCGCCTGCGGCACACCGAGCAGCTCGGCGATCGCCTGCAACGGCAGTTCGCAGGCGACCTGTTCGACGAAGTCGCCGCTGCCGGACTTCTTGGCCTCGTGCACGATCCGCGCGGCGCGTTCGGTCAGCGCGGCGCGCAGGCTCTCCACCGCGCGCGGGGTGAAGCCCTTGGAGATGATCCGCCGGATCTTGGAGTGCTTGGGCGGATCCATGTTCACCAGCAGGGCGCCGGTGAGCGACATCTGCTCCGGCGTGATGTCACCGGGCAGGCGGATGATGGCCCCTTTGCGCTCCGAGGAGAACAGCTCCGGGTGCTTCGAGATCTCCTTGATGTCGGCGAGCTTGCTGACCACCCAGTAGCCGCCGTCGCGAAACCCTCCGGAGGACTCGTCGGACTGCGCGTTCCACCACACCGGGGCGGTCCGGCGCAGCTGCGCGAATTCCGCTACCGGACTGCGGTTCTCCCACAGCGCCGGGTCGGTGAAGTCCCATCCGACCGGTAATGCCGGTGCTGCCATTGCTACCTCCTAGATGAAACGGGCACGCCGGTCAGCGCGGCGAAGTTCGCCGCGCGGCGCCGGGTTCGGCCGCCGCGGACGCGTCGCAGGCGGCCCCGCGCAACGATGCGGCGGCGCGCCCCGCCACGAGCGGCAGTTCGAGATAGGTCCGCACACCCGGCGGGGCGGCGACCACGTAGGGAATCGAATTCACGCAGTGCATGGCCGTGGCGACGATGCCGGGGTTACGAACCAGACCGGCGGCGGCGCTGTGCGCATGCATGCCGGTGAACGTCACCGTCGCACCGGGATCACCGACGATCTCGACCTCGTAGCGCTCACCCGCCGGTCCGAAGGTCCACGGCGGGTCCAGGTTCTCGGTGCCCATGAACCAGTTCACCGCGGCCGTGATCACCGGCGCGCCGCCGACGGTTCCCTGCCAGCGGAAGCGCTGGGCGGCGACGCGTCCCGGCGCGATCGGGCCGATCGGCGAATCGATCGGCGCGGTGGCCACCGCCGTCTCGTGCGTCACCCGCACCTGCTCGTCGAGCACCATGCCCAGCGCTTCGGCGATCATCCGGACCGACTGGCCGTAGCCGCCCGCGAGCACGTCGGCCATGACGCTGGTCGCGGCCTGCTCCGGCGTCGCGCCGAACAGCATCCAGTCCCGGACCACCTCGGGCGCGCCGTAGGTGCGGATGTCGGAGAACTCTTCGGCGCGGACCGCGGTGATCCGTCCCGACAGCGCCGACACCACCAGCGGGATCTTCTCGGTGATGCCGCCGGGATGTATGCCGGTGCCGTGCAATGTCACTCCGGCGGCGCGGCACAGCTCGTCGTATCGCTGCCGCTCCGCGGGGCGCGGATGGAACCAGCCCAGCGGGGTGACGATGTTCTTGCCGGAGCGCAGGATGGCGCGCACCGTCTCGGTGTCGGCCAGGAAAGGGCTGTACAGCACGCAGTCGGCCGGTGTGGCGAGCAGACGGTCGGCGTCGGTGGTCGCGCGCACCCCGACTGGCGGGCGTCCGACCAGCTCGCCCAGATCCATACCGTCCTTGTCCGCGCTGTGCACCCAGGCTCCGGCCAGTTCCAGCTCGGGATGGTCGAGAATGCCCTCGATGGCGGCCCGTCCGACCCCGCCGGTCGCCCATTGGATCACCCGGATCATGTCAGTCCGCCTTGTGGTCGGGCCCTCGACCGGCTACGTACTGCTTGGCCCACCGGTAGTCGGGTTTGCCGCTGGGCGCGCGCACGATGGCGTCGGCCACCCAGATCTGTTTGGGCACTTTGTATCCGGCCAGGAAAGTGCGAACGTGCGCGTGCAGGTCGGTGAACTGGAGCGGCCCGGGGCCGGTCAGCGACACCACGGCGGCGACCTGATGCCCCCAGCGTTCGTGCGGCACCCCGATCACCACCGCGTCGTAGATCGCTTCGTGGGTCTTCACCACGCTTTCGACCTCTTCGACGAACACCTTCTCGCCTCCGGTGTTGATCACCATATTGCCGCGGCCGAGCAGCGTGATCGAGCCGTCGGTTTCGGCGCGGGCTCGGTCGTCGGTGACGACCATGCGGACGCCGTCGACGGTCTTGAACAGCTTCTCGGTCTTGCCGGGGTCCTTGTAGTAGCCGATCGGCACGTTGCCGGTCTTGGCCAGCCAGCCCTCCGATCCGGGCGCGACAGGGCGGCCGTCGTCGTCCACGACGACCGCGCCGCGGCCGGTCTGCACGCGGGGGCCGCGGGCGGGGTCGTCGTCTTTCCGGGCGAAACCGATGCCGCCGAAGCCGGTTTCGGACGATCCGATGGAATCCGAGACGACCGCCCAGGAGAACAGCTCCAGCAGCGCGTTCTTCACCGGTTGCGACAGCAGCGCGGCGCCGGAGGCGATCGCGAGCAAGGACGAGGCGTCCACCGGCTCGCGCTGGTACGCCTCGATCAACGGTCTGGCCATGGCGTCGCCGGTGATCACCATGACCTGCGGGCGTTGCTCGGCGACGGTCCGCCAGACGCGCGCGGCGTCGAAGCGGGACTCGAAGATCACGGTGTTGCCCGACCACAGCGCGGTGAAGGTGGGCATCATGGCGGCGGCGTGGATCAGCGGCGGCAGCACCAGCCACCTGCTCGGATCGATCCCGGCTCCGGTGCGGGACTGCTGGAACTCGTCGGCGACCGGTTCGCCGGTGTAGAAGTCGATGCCGCCGCCGAGGACCCGCCACATGTCCTCTTGCCGCCACATGACGCCTTTCGGCATCCCGGTCGTCCCGCCGGTGTACATCATGAACAGGTCGTCGGCGCTGCGGTGAACCGCCGGACGATCGGCGGGCCGACCGGCAAGGGCGGACTCGTAACCGGCGCCCTCCGCGGCGGGGCCGCCTTCGTCGGCGACGCAGATCGTGTGCCGCAGCGCGGGTGTCCGCGCACGGGCTTCCCGCACGGCGTCGGCGTAACAGGAATGGTGCACGAGCACTTCGAGATCCGCGTTGGCGTAGACGTAGGCCAGTTCCGCCACGCCGTACCGGTAGTTGATATTGATCGGCACCGCGGCGAGCTTGAAGCACGCGATCAGCGTCTCCATCGTCTCGATGCTGTTGTGCATCTGGAAACCCACGTGCGTTCCCGCCGCGACGCCGACGCTCGCCAGATGGTGCGCGAGGCGGTTGGCACGGGCGTCGAGTTCACCGAAGGTCACCCGGCGGCCGGACTGGATCAGCGCCACCCGCTCGGGCATGGCGTCCACGGAATGCTCGAAGAGGTCGGCGAAGTTGTTGGCCATGTCGTTCCATCTCTGGGTGGGCGGTCACACGACGGTGAGCGGCAGGGGTATCCCCCGGTCGGTGAAGGTGAAGGCGGCGCCGGTGCTGAACCGGGTCAGCGCGACCTCGGTCGCCTCCCGGAACGACTTGTCGCCGAGCGTGACGGCGGCGCGCCAACCCCACTCACCCGCGGCGACGACTTCGGCGCAGAAGCGCGGGTTCACGCCGCGGACCAGCGTGTTCAGCGGCTGCAGGTGGTCGGGGTCGAGCATCGACGGCCAGGTTCCGTCGGTGTGCGCGCCGCTCGCGGCCGGGAACGTCACCGTGACCGTGCCGCCGGTCTCCTCGATCTGAATATCGGTGTAGGGCAATGGGTTCAGCGCCGGATGCAGTCGCAGCACCGTCGCGAGCGCGGCGGCGTCGTCACCGAGACCGAGGCAATCGCGCAAGCGCTCACTGGTCAGCCCGGCGATCCCCGCGAATTGTTTACGCCCGATCTCCAGCGCCGCGGCGGCGTCCACCCGGGCGCGCACCGCGATCATGAAACCGAGGGTGAGCAGATGATGTTGCAGGCACACCTCGTCGGCGAGACGGACCAGCGCGGAGCGGGAGAAGTCCGCGAAGCGCACATCACTGAGCAGGGGGCCGGAGTAGTCCGGCCGCCCTTCGTCGTCGCGGTCGATCGCGGCCAGCTCCAGTCCGGCCGCCGCGGATCCCGCGACCAGCTCGGCGTTGGGCGGCACCGGCGGCGGCACGTGAGCGGGATCGATGACGACCGTCCACGCGCACACCGGCTTGCGGTCGGCCGGACGGCGGGGCGGGCGGTGGATCGGCCGGACCTGGGCGTGCGGGTTGGTGGCCAGCGCGGTCGCGTCGAAGGTGGGGTCTTCGATGTCGTGGCACATCGACACGACGAAGTCATCGCCCATCGGTTCCACATCGGCCAGCGCACCGCAGTGGTCGAGCCAGAACTCGCCGCGGTGGTGGTCGTCGACCCGGAACCGGAAGTCCATGAACTGCGGCGGGGCGCCGATGTCCAGTTGCAGGCCCTTGAAGATGGTCTCCACGCCGTCGCCGGAGAAACCGAGCGCCCGCTGCATGCGCCGGGTGTAGACCGGGCTGGCCACCTGCCACTCCTCGATGGCGATCGCGGTCATGCCCTCGCGGCCGAAGGCGGCGATCGAATGGGCCATGCCGGAGCGGTCGATGAGGTGCCCGCACAGGAGCAATTCGGGAACCAGCGCCGCCAGGGTGTCCCGGTCCAGGTCGGCGAATCGGCTGTGTGGTGCGGCCATGTCGGTCACCACAGCGGAACGGGGGACTCGCCGACGCGATACCAGCCGGGCAGTGGCTGGCCGGAGACGGAGCGCTCGATGCGCTTCTGCATGCCCGGCGTCAGCGCCTTGTTCGTGATCATCTCCAGGAACAGCGCCGAGACGTTACCGAAGTCGAAGAAGTCGCGCTGCCAGGACCATTGGAAGTCGCCTGCGTAGCGGAACCAGCTGCCGCCGATGCCCTCGGGCGAGTAGTTGCGCCCATCCGGACGTGTGGCCTCGCTGACCTGCTTCCAGAGTCCGATGACGTTGCCGGTGCGGTCGTCGACCACGAACTCCTGGTAGGGGTAGGTCCAGCCCTCCAGCCCGGCCATCTCCTGGCCGAGGGCCAGATCGCGGATCTCGTCGCGCCCGACGGCCATGAACTCCTGGGTGGGGCCGTAGTTCCAGCCGTAGGTGGCGTCCTCGGTATACATCTGCGCGAGCGGCTTCCAGTCGCCCTTTTCCTCGCAGCGCTGGTTCTCGACGATCCAGCGCTGGATCATCTCGTCGAGCTCGGCGCGGTCGAAACCTGGCATCAGTCGGTACCTTTCGGGGAGGGGTCGGTCGCGCCTTCGCCGGCGATCGACAGGGCTTGGGTAGGGCAGTAACGGATCGCGTCCGCCACGGCGGGCCGGAGGCCGGCGTCCGGCCCGTCGTCGAGGATTTCGACCCGGCCACGTTTGGGCACCCGGAACACCTCCGGCGCCTCGGCCTGACAGACCGCGTGCCCCTGGCACAGATCCAGATCGGCCCGGATTCTCATGACCGGCTCCGCGCGATCCGGTGCGACGAGCCCGGCCTGCGGAACCGTTCGGATCGGCGGCTCATCGCGTCTCCACGGTGATGGGTAGGTGCGCGAATCCACGCACGTTGGACGAATGCACGCGTTGGATGCCGTCGGGAACGATGTCGAAACTCGCGACCCGCGAGGCGAACTCCCGCAACGCGATCGTCGCTTCCAGCCGGGCCAGATGAGCGCCGAGGCAGAAATGCACTCCCGCACCGAAACTCGCCGAACCCGACTTGTCGGCACGATCGATGCGGAAACTGTCACCGTTGTCGAACACATCCGGATCACGGTTGGCCGAACCGATCAGCAGCAGCACCTTCGACCCCGCCGGGATCGTGCCGCCGTGATAGTCCAGATCCTCGGCCGCCGTGCGCGCCACCATCTGGCTGGAGGTGTCGTAACGCAAGGTCTCTTCGACCCAGTCCGAGACCAGATCCGGGTCCGCGGCGACCTTCGCGTACTCCCCCGGATTACGCGCCCCCCAATACAAGGCGTTACCCAGCAATTTGGTGGTGGTCTCGTTTCCCGCCACCACCATCAGAAACAAGAACCCGATGATCTCCTCGTCCGACAAGCGGTCGCCCTCGATCTCCGCGTCCAGCAGAGCCGAAGTCAGATCCTCTCGCCGCGCACGCCGCCGCTCGGCCACCATCTCGGCGTAATAGACCAGCAGCTTCATCGACGCCTCCGCCGCGGCCACCGGAACATCCAGCACACCGTCCTCCCGGTGCACCACCAGATCCGCCAACCGGCGGATCTCCACCCGATCCGCTGCCGGGACCCCCATCAATTCCGAGATCACGTCCATCGGCAACTTGCCCGCCACCGCATCGATCCAATCGAAACGACCACCGGCCACCGCGGGCTCCAGATACGACAGCGTCAGCTCCCGGATCCGGTTTTCCATCTCCGCCACCCGCTTCGGGGTGAACCCCTTGAACACCAAGCGCCGCATCCGCATATGCCGCGGATCGTCCATCGCCAGGAACGACATCACCCGATGCGCATGCGGCCCCCACGCCGCCGGATCCAGCGACACCCCGTTCGCACTCGACAACCGCGCACTGTCACGGAACGCCCCGACCACATCCGCGTGCCGCGACAAGGCCCAGAACCCCAGATCCGGGTTGTGATACAGCGGCGCCTCCTCCCGCAGCCTCCGATACGTCGGATACGGATCCTCGTGGAACCCGTAGTCATACGGATCGAACACCAGCGGCTCCACCGCAGCGGTCATCGCCCACACTCCCAAACCGAGAACACGTTCCCCACTGGGGGCGGCTGGACCGCACACCTGGGAGACACATAGCTGGACATGTGTCTGGACGGTACCACTGACACATTTTCAGGACAATCCCCGAACGACCGATCTCTTTCGAACCCAGAGGCCGATGCCGTCGATCTGCCCCATCCCGCCGAGAAACAGAAACGCGTTCTTGCTGCGGTATACTAACCGGACTAGCTTCCGAACAGTTGTCCAGACAGCTAGACTCAGACAGCCGCCTCGACCCGGCGAGAAGCGCGGCAGGCGGAAGACGGACGCCACACCGAACGACTCGACGAGACAAGGGTTCCCATGCGATTCGGCATCGTGCTGTTCACCAGCGACCGCGGCATCGCGCCCGCCCCGGCCGCCCGCGCCGCGGAGCAGGCGGGATTCGCCTCCTTCTACGTCCCCGAGCACACCCATATCCCGGTCGCGCGTACCGCGGCGCACCCGCGGACCGGGGACGCGTCCCTGCCCGACGACCGGTACCTGCGCACGCTCGACCCATGGGTGGCGTTGTCCATGGCGGCCGCCGTCACCGAGCGCATCGAGCTGGCCACCGCCGTCGCGCTCCCGGTGGAGCACGATCCGATCACCCTGGCCAAGACGATCGCCTCCCTCGACCATCTCAGTGGTGGCCGGGTGCTGCTGGGCGCCGGATTCGGCTGGAACACCGACGAACTCGCCGACCACGGCGTGCCGGCGCGCAAACGACGCACCGTGCTGCGCGAATACCTGGCCGCGATGCGGGCGCTGTGGAGCCAGGACGAGGCGAGCCACGACGGCGAGTACGTGCGCTTCGGACCGAGCTGGGCGTGGCCCAAGCCGGTGCGGCGCGCGGTGCCGGTGCTGATCGGCGCGGCCGGCACGGAACGCACCTTCCGCTGGATAGCCGAGTCCGCCGATGGCTGGATCACCACGCCGGGAGAAACGGAGATCACGGATCGGCTCGCACTGCTGCACGAGATCTGGGAGCAGGCCGGTCGCTGCGGACGTCCACGCGTGGTGGCTCTCGACTTCACACCGGACGCCGCCCGCCTGGACGATTGGGAGCGCGCGGGCGTCACCGACGTCGTCTACGGGCTGCCGGACAAGGATGAACCGGCGGTGCTCGCCTATCTGGAACGACTCTCCGGCAAGCTGACCGCCGTGGGACGGCCACTCGGCATGGGCGCCCGGCCGTAGCGCTCACGCACGGGCATTTCCACAGTGGTCGGACATACACCCGTTCGCCCACCATGGAAGTTGCCCGAACAGAATGACAACACTAGTCTAGACAGATGTCCGAAAGCCATTCCAGAACCGTCGAGGCGACGCGGCGGCGCTTGTCCGGAAAACAAGCCGACACCGTTGAGAAACTCACCAGATCGGCGCTGGAAGTGCTTTCCCGGGAAGGGTTCGCGGGCATGACCATCCGGATGGTCGCCGCCAACGCCAAGGTCGGTACCGCCACCGCCTACACCTATTTCTCGTCCAAGGAGCACCTGGTCGCGGAGATCTTCTGGCGCAGGCTGCGCGCGACGCCCTCGCCCGTCAGCACGGATCCGGACGCCACCGTGCGCGTGATCGCCGAACTCCGCAGCATCGCGTTGCTCGTCGCCGACGAACCGGAATTGTCCGGCGCGGTCACCAGCGCACTGCTCGGCCGCGATCCGGATGTCGAACATTTGCGGGCGCGCATCGGTCTGGAAATTCGCGCCCGGCTCGCGCATGCGCTGTCCGGAAGTCCCGACGCGGACATTCTGAAATCGCTCGAATTGCTGTATGCGGGCGCGCTGGTCCACGCCGGGATGGGCTACGAATCGTATTCCGACATCGCGGACCGCATCGAGCGGTCCGCGCTGCTCATCCTGCAGTGACGCGGCGGGCCTGCGTCACTGCCCGGCCAGGCCCAGTTTCAGCGACGCCCCGCCGTCGACGAACATCTGCAAACCGGTCACGTAGCGCGACTCGTCGGAGGCCAGGAACGTGATCGCATGCGAGATGTCCGAGGATTCGACGTAGGGAATCGGCATGGCCTGCATGAACGGAAAGGTGACCTCGGCGTCGGCGCGCGTCGGGTTCTGCACGTCGGGCCGGAAGATCTGATACATGCCCGGATTGTGCAGCATGTCGGTGTCGACATTGGTCGGGTGCACCGCGTTGATGCGGATCGAACTCGGCCCCAGCGTCAACGCCAACGTCTGCGTGTAGGACCGGATCATCTTCTTCGACAGACCGTAGCCGTCGCCGCCGGGGCCTTGCAGGGCCTGCTGGCCGTTGAACCCGGTCTGCGGCACCAAGCCCGCCACCGAACCGGTCACGATGATCGAGGCGCCCGCGCCCAGATGCGGCAGCGCGGCGTGCACGGTGTTCACCACACCGACGAAGTTGACGTCGAAGACGTCGACGAATCCCTGCAGCGGCACGTGGTGGCCCAGCGGGCAGATCCCGGCGTTCGCCACGACCACGTCCAGGCGCCCGAGTTCGGCGACGCCCGCCTCGATCGCCTCGTGCAGCGCGGGACGATCCCGCACGTCGACCTTGCGCGCCACGACCCGGCGGCCGGTCTTCGCGACCAGTTCCTCCGTCTCCGCCAGGTCCGCTTCGGTGGCCAGCGCGTACTCGTTACTGGCGATGTCGGCGCAGATGTCGAAGGCGATGATGTCGGCGCCCTCTTCGGCCAAGGCGACCGCGTGACTGCGGCCCTGCCCACGCCCCGCACCGGTTACCAGAACGACTTTGCCGCTGACCCGATCCATGTTTCCTCCACCGTGCTCGTCGCCGGTTCCCGCCACCGCCGCGACACGCCTCGTATCGCTATGGAATAGTAACCGGACATCTGTCTGGACGATACTACGGACAAGGGTATGGATCAATCATTCGCCACCACACTCGAGTACGCCTGCGCATCCCCTCGCGATCGGGGCGTTCGATGACGCCGAACCGGCCGCGCCATCTCGATTCCCCGCTGGTCGCGGCGCTCATCAAGTACATGTCGAGAGCCCAGGTGTGGGTCTTCCGCCGGACCGCGGGACACGTCGGCGGGCGATGGCGGATCGGAGCGGGCTTCCGCAAACCGGTGCCGACGCTGCTGCTCGAGCATCGGGGCCGCAAATCGGGCAAGCTGTTCACCGCCCCGCTGCTGTACCTCGTCGACGGCGACGATTTGGTGATCGTCGCCTCGCAGGGCGGGTTGCCGAACCATCCGCAGTGGTACTTCAACCTCCTGGCACATCCCGCGGCCATGGTGCAGATCGGCGCCGAGCAGCGCCGCGTCCGCGTCCGGGTGGCGACGCCGGAGGAGCGAAAACGCTTGTGGCCCTCGCTGGTAGCGCTCTACGCGGACTTCGACGCCTACCAATCCTGGACAGAGCGCGAGATACCGGTGCTGATTCTGCGGCCGGACGACGAGGGGCACTGAGCCCGCGCCCGGCGCGTCGAACGCGGTCCGCACCCGCCCTCCCTCCATGATGTTCAGCGTTCCCGGCGCGCTGGGCGCTGTCCGCCGCCGGAGCAGTGCGACGCAATCGATCGACTCGACAGAGGATGGGAGAGCGTGTGGCGAAAATGGGTAGGCGGAAACGGTCCAGGCTGATCACCAGCGGAATGCTGCGCGAGAAGCACCGGACGGACGAGCCCGGCGAGCCGGCGCGCCCGGCGCCGGAGCTTCCGGACGAGGTCGAGACGGAGGTCGCGCTCGACCTCGACGCGCTCGCCGCGCGGGTGCGTGCGCGGCGGCGGGAGCGGAAGTGGACCCAGGCGGATGTGGCGGGCAACGGCGGCCCGCCGGCCAAGCTGGTCAGCGAGATCGAGCGGTCGCGCAACGCGCAGCCGAGCGCCGAGGTGCTCGACCGGCTCGACGCGGGACTCGAGTGGCCGCCCGGCACCAGCGCGATGATCTTGCGCGCCGAGCAGGCAAGCGAACTCGCCGCGGCGCACTGATCGCCGATTCGAAAATCGGCCGGTCGGAGAATCATTCGATATCTCCGACCGGTCGAGCCGGAACGCTCATAGGTTGCTGTGGGCGCTGCTAGGCTGCTCAGCGACCCTGAACGACTGCTCTTGCGCCGCCGGAGTGCGCGGGTCCGGCCGTGCTGGACGCAGGTGTGAACCCGATGAAGGATTGGACGAATGATGAAACTCCGCGGCACCACTGCGGCAGCGATACTCGCCATCGGCTCGCTCACCATCGGCGCGGGCGCCGCGCACGCCGAGCCGGCTCCCGACATCACCTACTCGGCCAAGATCGTCGACCAGACCGTGGTCGCCGCACTCCGGGGCGGGACCTTCGAATTGTCCAAAGCGCTGCGTGATCAGCCCGCAGGCGACGAGCACGCCCGACTAACCGAGCGCGACGGAGTGCTCGTCGACCACACGGGCACCCCGGCCGATATCGCGCAAGTGATCGACGTGGTCGATATCCGCGACCGCGACGGCCACGTCACCATGACGTTGCCGCTCGACTTCCGGCTCGCGGGCGCCGCCATTCCGGTGCGTCCCGAGGTGAAGAAGGACAGCACGGTGCTGGAGCTGAAGCCGACCCGGCCGGAAGGCGTCGCGATCACCGAACCGCTGGTCGCCACACCGGTCGCGTCGATGACCGAGAATCAGCGCGCCCGCGACGAATTCGCCAGCCAGTTCGGACTGGCCACGGCCATCGGAGGTTTCGTCGGCACCGCCATCGGCGCCACGATCGGCTGCCTGGTCACCATCGCCCTCGGTTGTGTGGCCGGCCTGCTGACCGGCGCGAGCCTCGGCGGCATCCTCGGAACCATCGCGGTCGGCGGACCCACGCTCGTCGTGGCGGGCGTCGACCTGCTCACCACGCTGCAGGCGGCCGAGGGCACCACCCGCTTCGCCGACAAACCCGTCCAGGCCACGCCCGCGCAACCCAAGTGATTCCGTCCCGGCGGTGTGCCACGCCGCCGGGCGAGACCTTCGACGACCGCGCCGCTACAGCGGCGCGGTCGTCGTGTTCGAGCGTCCCACGCGCTCGTCGTTGATCAGGTGATAGGCGCGCCCCAGATCGTCGAGCGCGCGCTCCCATCTGGTGTCCGCGTCGTGGCCGCGGGGATTGCGGCTGAGCAGCAGCAGGACTTCGGCCGCGTCCGCCGACCGCGCGGCGGCGTCCAACAGCACCGGCACCGGATCCACGGTGGCGCCCGCCGCCAGCGCGCCGATCCGGTCGTGCAACCAGTGCGCGTCGAAACGCGCCTGCTCCGTGGGGTTCTCGCCGTTCACCGGGAGGGTGCTCACCGCCGCGGCCCTGGCGGCCTCCTCCTCGTCCATCGTCGTGGTGACGACTTGGCGCAGCTCACTGCTCGCGATCCGATGTAGCAAACCGATCAGTAGGACGCGCTCGGCGTCCGGACCACGCAGACCCGTGTCGTCCAGTCGCCCGCCGACCTCCTCCGGGTCGACGCGCAGGATCGACAGAACCGCTCGCAACTGCGCAATCGTTACCACTTCGTCCGCCCCTCCTCATCGTCGCGGCCCCACCATCACACCTCGGCGACAGCCTGCCAAACCCGAGGCGCGTTAACCGTCCGGTAGCCCTTTTGCCGGTCCGGCGTGTCTTCACCCTGCGGTCCAGGTCACCTCGAACCGCAGGATAAACCGGGGTCCAACTTGGGTACTCCAGAAATCATGAGAGCGATACCGGCGCGGGTCACTGGTGACACGACCACGCCCGCAGTGCGCGAGTCCGAACACGGCGGTGCGATCGCGAGCACGAAATGGCGGCGGATCAGGGAGGTGATCGCCACCCGCACCGTCGCCGATGCCACGCGAGAAGTGTCGATCGAGGTGGGAAAACCGCAGATGGCACCGGGTGACACCGGCGTGGTGTGCGGATTCCGCATCCAGGGCATCGGGGAGCGGTGGGCGCACGGCGCCGATTCCATCGCCGCTCTGTACCGCGCTTTCCAGGAGATCGCTCAGGAGCTGCGGGAGGCCAACAGCCACGGCGCGCACTTCGCCGTGACGGAGCCCTCCGACCCCGGGTTCCCCGCCGCCCCCACCCGTCCGTCGCGCGCCGCCACGACCGCCGTGCACGAACCGCAGGCTCTCATCGCCGCCCGCACGCTGCGCGATGCCGACAGCTCGTTGTCGATCATCATCGGCAGGCCCTACCTGGCGGCCGACCGGCGCAAGCATCTGTGCCGGTTCCACATCAGCGAGCAGGGCGCGTCGGTGGCCAGCGGTGTCGACGAGATCCAGGCGCTGCACAACGCGATCAACATGATCAGCGAACGCCTCGAGCTGCCGCAGGATTGGCCGGTCAGCCGCCTGTCCTGAGACCCAGACGCACAATTCCGCGGCGAACCGCCCAGCCGGTCCGGATTCGGCATCGAATCATCGGTTGGTGGATCGTCGTTCGACCGGCGCGGCATCCCGCGCCATGAGCAGTCCGGCCGCCCGTCGCCGACCTTCCCCCACGTCCTGAACCAGACCGTGGCGGAGTCGAGCGTCGCCAGGAGGGAACTGCCCATGGAATTCATCTCGCCGGTGGACGCCCTGTTCCTCGTCGCGGAATCACGCGAGCATCCGATGCACGTCGGTTCGCTGTCGATCTTCGACCCCGCGGACGGCACCGGGCCCGAGTTCGCCCGGCGCGCGTACGCGACGCTGGCGGCCGACCAGAACTTCCACCCCATGTTCCGCAAGCGCCCGGCCCGGTTGTTCGGCACTCCGCAGCTGGCCTGGACGGTGGACAGCGCCGTCGAGCTCGATTACCACGTCCAGCGCTGGGCGCTGCCGGAGTCGGGGGGCTTGGACGCCCTGACCGAGGTGACCGCAGGGCTGCACAGCACCCTGCTCGACCGGCACCGGCCGCTGTGGGAAGCACATCTGATCGAAGGGCTCGCCGGCGACCGGGTCGCCTTGTACGCGAAGATGCACCACGCGCTCATCGACGGCGTCGGCGCGCAACGGCTGCTGCAGCGAACGCTCACCACCGACCCCGAGTCCGGCGAGGCGCTGGTGCCCTGGCATCTTCCGCCGTCGACCGGGCGCCGTGAGCACGAACCGCGCAAGCACACGCTCGGCACCCGGGCGCGTGCGCTGCTCGCCGCGGCGGGCTCGGCGCCTTCCGTGCTACGCCTCGCCCGTACCGCACTGCTCGAACAGCAATTGACACTGCCCTTCGCCGCGCCGCGCACCATGTTCAACGTCCCGATCGGCGGGGCCCGCCGGTGCGCCGCCCGCTCCTGGCCGCTGGACCGGATCCGGCAAGTCAAGAAGATGACCGGCACCACGCTCAACGACGTGGTGCTGGCCATGTCGGCCGGTGCGCTGCGCACCTATCTGCTCGAACACGTCGCGTTGCCGGACAAGCCGCTGATCGCCATGGTGCCGGTCTCCCTGCGTCCGGAATCCGACGACGGCGCGAGCGGGGGCAACGCCGTCGCGGCGCTGCTGTGCAATCTCGCCACCGACCTGCCCGACCCGGCCGCGCGGCTGGCCGCGATCAGCTCCTCGATGCATCGCAGCAAGGAGATCTACCGGGCGCTCTCGCCCGTACAGGCGGTGTCGCTCTCGGCGCTGACGTTGAGTCCGCTCGCGTTGTCGCTGCTGCTGCCCGCCACGGTCGCGCTGACCAGCCCGCCGTTCAACATCGTCATCTCCAATATCCCGGGGCCGCGCGAACCCCAGTACTGGAACGGCGCCCGCGTCGCCGCCAGCTATCCGCTGTCGATCCCGCTCGACGGCCAGGCGGTGAACATCACCCTCACCAGCAGCGCCGACAGCCTGGACATCGGCATCGTCGCCTGCCGCCGCAGCGTGCCCGATGTGGCCAGGCTGCTCGATCACTTGGAATCCGCGCTGACCGATCTGGAGGACACCGTCTACTGATCGCCGGACGCTGCCGTTGTGCCGAGACCTCGTCGCGCCCAGCAGGCGGGGTCAGGACGAACTCGCCGTCCCCAGCCCGTTGATCGACGGCGGCAGCTCCGGTGTGGCCGCGCCGGGACCGGCGAGCAGACGCTTGAGGATTTTGCCCGTGTCGCCGCGGGGCAACGCCGACAGGAAGGTGACGTCCCGCGGGACCGAGAAGCGGCTCAACCGGTTGCGGATGTAGGTGCGGACCATATCCGAATCCAGCCCCGCCCCTTCCCTTTTCACCACGAACGCCACCAGCCGCTGACCGAACTCGTGGTCCGGCACACCCACCACCGCGACGTCGCTGACCTGCGGCAAATGCGCGAGCGCCTCTTCGACGGGACGGGGGAAGACGTTCTCGCCGCCGGAGATGATCATCTCGTCGTCGCGCCCGGCGATGAACAGCCGCCCCGCGGCGTCGAGATAACCCAGATCGCCGGTGTCGAGCATGCCGTATGCCTCGTCCGGCGGCGCGGAGTTGACGTAACCGTCGAACAGCATGTGATTGCCGACGAAGATGTGACCGGTGGCCCCGATCGGCAGCCTGCGATGATCCGGTCCGAGTACGGCGACCTTGGTGCCCAGTGGCGGGCGTCCCGCCGTGGTCGGGGAGGTGTGCAGGTCCTCGGGGGTGGCGATCGTCGCCCACGAGACCTCGGTGGAGCCGTAGACGTTGTAGAGGACGTCGCCGTAGGCGTCCATGAAACGCTCGACGGTCGCGCCGGCCAGCGGCGCACCACAGCTGATCATGTGCCGCAGGCTGGAGGTGTCGTAGCGGCCGCGCACGTGCGCGGGCAGATCCAGGATGCGCTGCACCATGGTCGGCACCACGATCACCGTGTTGACCTTGTGCTCGGCGATGCGGCGCAGGCAGTCTTCCGCGTCGAAGCGTTCCGCGAGCACCACGGTCGCGCGCAGCGCGGTGCTCAGTTGCAATCCGGCCAGCCCCCAGGTGTGGAAGAGCGGCGCGGGGATCAGCATGGTCTCGTCCATCTGCATCGGGATGCGCGACAGCAAGGCCGCGATGGACCCGAAGCCCTTCGGATGCGGCCTGCGCGCCCCCTTCGGCGTCCCGCTGGTGCCAGAGGTGAGCACGATGAGCCGGCCCGGCTGGGCAGGCGTGCGGAAGGTCGTGTGCCCCTCGGCGACGAGTTGGTTCACGGTCGTCCGGTCCGGCACCGGGGGGCGTTCGTCGGTGTTGTATCGCGGGATGTCGGCGTGCAGATAGCGCACCAACTCCTCCAGGTCACCGTCGACGAACAGCGCCGACAACCGGTCGCGCTGGACGATCTCCTCGATGGTGCGGCCCGCGAGCCCGGAATTGAGCAGCGCCACGTCCACGCCCAATTTGCCCGCGGCGACCATGCATTCGACCATGGCCGCGTGATTGCGCGCCAGCAGGCCGATGGCGTCACCCGGACCGAGATCGTGCGCCGCCATCGCGCCGGCCAGCGCGTTGGTCCGCTCGTGCATGTCGGCGAAGGTACGGGTGCCGCGATCATCGATGACGGCGATGCGCTCTGGCGTGGACGCCGCTCCCGCCGCGTACCCGCCCGCCAGATTGAACCCCCACTTCGCCAGCGAGCGCAGCTGTTTGAAGCTGCGATCGAGACGAACCGGCAGCACGACGCCGGTGGCCACCATCTGCCGCGCGACGCCCGCGTTGCGCCGGATCGGCGAATCCTCGCCGTTGACGACCAAGGACGTGCGCGCGCCTTTCGCGACGTCGGCCACCCGCTTCAGCCCGCTCTTGGTCCAGTCCGCGATCGCCACGTTGGACAACTCGGCCACGCGCGGGTGCACCCGGCTCGGCGCGAAATAGGTGACCGTGACCTTGGTGCGCTCCTCGTCGCCGTGCAGCCGCACCGACGCGAAACTGCCCAGCGCGGCGTACTGCATCTCGAAACTCTCGTACCACCGGCCCACGCTCAGCCGGATCTGGTGGGTGCGGATGCCGGACCGGTAGGTGCCGACGCGCATCTGCCAGACGACGGTGCCATCGGCCGATTGGATCTGCTCGCACGCACCGATACCGGTGAACATGCGCGGATACGTCTGCGGTTCGAGCAGCAGATCCCAGATGGTCTTGCGGGCGATCGCGAACTCGGCGACCACATCGATGACATCGGTAACCAACTTGTGCACTTCTCGTCGGCCGGTTCGAAGAACTTCGGGTCGGCGGGTAGCTCCTTTGTAACGTCAGTCACAGATAAGGTCAAGTAGCCCCCGGCTCGTCGCCACTACCAGCGATACGCAGGAAATACGCTGCGATTGCCCAGCATTCACCTGCGCCTGGGAACCGGCCCAAAGCACGCGCGCCGCGCCTGTGAATCAGCCCAACGATCACGTAAACGCCCGCCGTCCGCCGACCGCCGCTCCTAACGTCGCAGACGCCTGCTCGGCAGGACCGCACGCTGGCTGGAGAGGTTATGGACGACAAGCCCGCACGACGAATCGCGCACTCCCGCGCCGAGGAAATCCTCGATTTCTTCGGCAAATGCCGAGCGTGTGGCTATCCCGCTTACGCGGCCACCACCACGGTGCGTTACGACAACGGCGATATGGAGACCAAGGTCATCGCCAGTTGCGCCCTGCCGTGCGGCTGGACGGGCGAGGTCTCCGCCACGCCGATGACCGAGTCGGCCGCGCGACCGCGCACCTAGACCGCCTCAGGCGGCGCTCGACGCGAGTTCGTCGGAGCCGAGCGCGCGCTCGCGCAGGTTGCCCAGAATGCGGGCGAGGATGCGCGAGACCTGCATCTGGGAGACGCCCAGCTGCTCGGCGATCTGGCTCTGGGTCCGGGACTCGTAGAAGCGCATGATCAGCACCTGCCGATCGCGCGGCGGCAGCTCGGCGATCAGGGGACGCACCGCCATCGCCTGCTCCAGCAGGTTGTAGCACGGTTCCTCGGCGCCGAGCGTGTCGGCGAGCGACTGCGGCGCGCCCTCGGCGTCCTCTCGGCCGCCGGTGTCCAGCGAGTTGGTCTGATAGGCGTTGCTCGCGACGAGCGCTTGGGTGACCTCACCCAGTTCGACGTCCAGCTCTTCGGCGATCTCCCTGGCCGTCGGCATCCGGCCGAGGCGGTGCGACAGCGCTTCGGTGGCGGGGCCGACGCGCAACTGAATCTCCTTGAGGCGGCGCGGCACTCGCAACGACCACGTGTTGTCCCGGAAGTGCCTGCGCACCTCGCCCATGATCGTGGGAACCGCGAACCCGAGGAAGGAACTGCCGCGCGAGACGTCGAACCGATCCACCGCGAGTACCAGCCCGACCCGCGCGATCTGCAGCAGGTCCTCGTAGGCCTCACCGCGACCGGAGAACTTGCGGGCGATGTGCTCGGCAAGCGGAAGACAGCGCCGCATCACCTCCTCGCGCAGCGCCGCGCGGTGCGGATCGCCCTCCTCCATCGCGGCCATCTTCTCGAACCACGGCTCGATGTTGTCGTAACTATCGCCCGCGCGGGTACGGCTCGCCGTGGCATTTCCGTCGGTCGTGAACTCACGTGTCATCAAATGGTCCTCGTTCCCAACTGAATTCGATAACGGTCGGGTACCCGCCGAGATCGGAATCAAAAGGGTCACGGGAAATCGACCGGGAACTGGTGAGCATGCGGACCAATTCCCAGCTCAACGGGTCGCTTTCGACCTCGGCCACGGCCACGGCGTCGACGCGCACGCTCATCCGGCCCAGGCCGTAGGTGAACGCGCAGCCGAGCGTCGAGCCGGGAACGGCGCCCGCGATGAGCATGGTGGCCGCCTCGTTCATCGCCAGGCGGATATCCGCGGCCGCGTCCAGCGGCACCTCGGCGACCAGGCAGACGGTGTCGCTCAGCGCGCGGATCAAGGCAAGGTGCCGCGCGTCGGCGGGGATCCGCACCGCGACCGTGGTGGTCTCGGTGGCGGGCGCGCCGAACGCGCACGTGATCAGCCGCATCAGACCGTGGCGAGCTGCGCTTGCCACATCCAGTGCAACTGCTCCAGCCGGGCCGCGATCGCCAGGAACAGATCCTGGGTCACCGGATCGGCCTTCTCGGTCGCCGCAATCCGCTCACGTAGTCGCTTGATCACGGCGGCGAGGTTGCCGACGATCGTGTCGATGATGTCGGTGTCCTGCTGCCAGCCCTCGCCGATGCCCAGCGCGCCGGAATCCTTGGCCACGGTCGCGGCGCGCCCGTCCGGGCTGACGCCGACGGCGGTGGCGCGTTCCGCGGCCGCGTCGGTGAACTCCCGCGCCGCGGTCACCAATTCGTCCAACGCCAGGTGCACCGACCGGAAGTTGGAGCCGACCACGTTCCAGTGCGCCTGCTTCGCGATCAGCGACAGGTCGATCAGGTCGACCACCGTCGCCTGCAGAGTCTCGCCCGCGATGCGCTGCTGTTCCGGGTCCAACGTACTGGTGATGGGTTGGGACATGGTTTGCACCTTTCTGCCGTCGATCCGGGTCATCGACGGTCTACCCAGTCGTGCCGCGCTAAACCTTCCGGTAGAGTGCCGGGCCGGGAAAACGGGGCGGGCGCCCCGGCTCATGGCGCGGCCCTGCTGCTCGACTCGTCCAAGCGGAGCGGGGGCGCGAACAGGCTGGTAGGACCGATGCCGGGCACCACGCGGTCGGCCGAGCGGAGCGACGCGACACGGTGGCGATCGGCGACGACGTGACCGAATTCGCACCCGCCCCGCTTCTGTGTGTGCGGACCGTTCGGGTCCGTCCGGAGGCGGCAATGCCATCGCCGCACCACGGTGCTGATCCGCAACCGGGCGACCGGCTCGGACAGCTCGACGCACCGAGGCCGCGCCGCCCGGCCCGGGACCGTCGCTGCACTATGGTGTGATCCACACAACACGGGGAGGTGCGTGATGCCGGAGCGGACGGCGACGCCCTTACGGGCAGCGACGATGGCGGGATTCGCCGGTCGCGTCTCGACACCGAGTTACGACCGATCCCGGATCTCGACGGGCATAGTGCATTTCGGAGTCGGGGCGTTCCATCGAGCCCACCAGGCGATGTACGTGGACCGCTTGCTCGAACGCGGGCTCGGGCAGGACTGGGGTATCTGCGGGGTCGGCGTCCTGCCCGGTGATCGCCGGATGCGCGATGTGCTACGGGCCCAGGACGGCTTGTACACGCTGTCGACGGTCGAGCCGGACGGCACGTGGACCACACGCACGATCGGCTCCCTCATCGAGTACCGGTACGCGCCGGACGATCCGGAGGCCGTCGTCACGAAACTCGCCGATCCCGCCACCCGGATCGTCTCGCTCACCATCACCGAGGGTGGCTACCACATCGCCGCCGCCACCGGGGAGTTCGACGCCGACGATCCCGGCATCCGCGCCGATCTCGCCGGGACCGGGGCGCCGGTGACGGTTTTCGGGCTCGTCACCGAAGCGCTGACCCGGCGCCGATCCCGCGGCGTCGCGCCGTTCACCGTGCTGTCGTGCGACAACATCGAGGGCAACGGGAACGTCGCGCGGCGGATGTTCGGCACGTTCGCCGGGCTGCGCGATCCCGGACTCGGATCCTGGGTGGCCGAGCAGGTGTGCTTCCCGAATTCGATGGTGGACCGGATCACGCCGGTGACCCCCGCCGCAGCGACCGGCGAGATCGAGCGTCGCTACGGCCTCACCGATCAGTGGCCGGTAGTGACCGAACCGTTCGTCCAGTGGGTGCTGGAGGATTCGTTCGGACTCGGCCGACCGGCCCTCGAGGAAGTCGGAGTGCAGGTCGTCGACGATGTCACCCCGTACGAACTGATGAAACTCCGGTTGCTGAACGCGAGCCATCAAGCGCTGTGCTACTTCGGCTATCTGAGTGGCTACCGGCTGGTCCACGAAGCCGCGCGGGACCCGGCCTTCCGGCGCTTCTTGCTGCGCTATATGGACACCGAGGCGACGCCGACGCTGCGTGCGGTGCCCGGAGTCGACCTGGACGACTACAAGCGGACGCTGCTCGACCGGTTCGCCAACCCCGCGATCGGCGACACCATCGCCCGGCTGTGCGCGGAATCCTCCGACCGGATTCCGAAGTGGCTGCTGCCGGTGGTCCGGGCCCAGCTCGCCTCCGGCGGCGACATCGAGTGCGCGGCGGCGGTCGTCGCGAGCTGGGCTCGCTACGCCGAGGGCGTCGACGAGCACGGCGAACCGATCGAGATCGTGGACCGGCTGCGTGACCGGCTGATTCCCCTCGCCCGGCGGGAGCGCGAGGAACCCGCCGCCTTTCTCGGTGAGCGCTCGCTGTTCGGCGACCTGATCGAGCACCCTCGGTTCGTGGCCGCGTACTCGGCCGCTCTGCACAGCCTGCGCACCAGGGGAGCGCACGCCACCGTGGCGGAGCTGGCCCGCTAACGAGGAGTGACGCGGGCGACCGCGCGGCAATCCGCGCCGACCGCGAACCACACGTCCAGGCTCGATTCCCCGCGTCGCGCGACGAGCTCGACGTTCTCGCCGGACCGCACCGGCTTCCCGTATTCGACGACCACGCGGTGCGGCCCGGATTTCAGTTCGGCGTGATCGGCGAGTACCTCTTCGAGCGCGGTGAGGTAGACGGCGTTGTTCATATGGTCGAGCAGGTCGATATCGGTGACCCGCAGCGGGAAGGGCCGGATCTGCACGCCGGGTTCACCTGCCGCCGGCATGGGCTCGGTGAGCTCGGCCTTCCAACGGAGCCGATGCTCGGTGGTGCACGCCAGCATGGGCGCGAGGAACCGGTCGCTCATCCTTGTCGGCACGCCCGACTCCGTGCCGAAGTGGATGAGGAAGCTCTCGGTCTCCACGAGGCCGCCCGCGCTGCCGGAGATCTGCACCCGCATCGCGCACCACCGGGTGGACGTGGCCGAGGGCCAGCGCCGCAGCGTCGCCCACTCACCGAACGCGAGTGGTTTGAGGGCGTCGATCACTGTCCGGCGGATCACCCACAGCCGGTGGATATCGCCGTCCGCCAAGACGTCGAGATGGTCGTAACCGACGTCCTGGAGGTAGCGCGCGACGCCGTCGAGTCGCAGGCGCTGGTCGCGGTCGGTGTCGGCGAGACGCACGGGCCATCCCGTCTCGAAGGGAGTGAGGACGGCCGGCGGTTCCGGCAGCACGCTGGGAATGACCATGACCGGATGATGCCAGCTATTTGCCACTCCGGCGACGAGTACGCGCATATCGTCATCTATACGAGAAGATGGGCGGTTTTATTAGTAAATTTCATGGAACATGCCGCACCGAAAGCGAATCGCCAGCAGTTAGCTCGTGATCGGATGGCAATCACGTCGTGTACGCTGCGGGGTCCCGTGGGCGCCGCCCGTCGGCGAGTGCGCGTGCCGGATCCAGGAACGGGGCAGCCTGACCGTCCCCCGCCCCGAGTGGCCGGATCGCAACCTGTCCGAGCGACGAGATCCATCGGCTTCAGCGGCCGGACGACGGGGCCGAGGACCTCGCGAGGCGTAGCAGGTGCGGGGGCCGCGCCAATGGGGCCCCGCCTACGGCCGCGACAGGATGTGCGCGCCTTCGAGCGCACACCCGTGCCGACGCCGGCCGCGGGGCCGCCTCCGGTCTCGGGTGACCGCCTACTTCCTCGACCGATCCCGCTTCTCTCGCACACGCACCGAAATGCGGACCGGCGAACCCGCGAACCCGAACTCCTCGCGCAACCTGCGCTCCAGGAAGCGCCGGTAGCCCGCTTCCAGGAAGCCGGTGGTGAACAGCACGAACGTCGGCGGCCGGGTGGTCGCCTGGGTGGCGAACAGCACGCGGGGCAGCCTGCCGCCGCGCATCGGCGGCGGGGTCGCGGCGATCACTTCCTTCAGCCAGGTGTTGAGCCTGCCCGTCGAAATGCGCTTGTCCCAGGACTCGAGCGCGGTCTCCATGGCGGGCACCAGCTTCTGCACCGCGCGACCGGTCTGCGCGGAGATGTTCACCCGCTGCGCCCACGGCACCCGCATCAGCTCGCGGTCGACCTCACGCTCCAGCTGCAGGCGGCGATCCTCGTCGACCAGGTCCCACTTGTTGAACGCCAGCACCAGCGCCCGCCCGGAATCGGCGACCATGCTGATCACCCGCAGGTCCTGTTCGGTGATCGGCTGCGAGGCGTCGATCAGCATGATCGCCACCTCCGAGGCCTCCAGCGCGGACTTGGTGCGCAGCGAGGCGTAGAACTCGGTGCCGCTGGCGTTGGCGACCTTACGGCGCAGCCCCGCGGTGTCGATGAATTTCCAGACCTTGCCGCCCAGTTCGACGAGGGAGTCGACCGGATCCACCGTGGTGCCCGCGACATCGTGCACCACGGAGCGCTCGTCGCCGGCCAGCTTGTTCAGCAGGCTCGACTTGCCGACGTTCGGCTTGCCGACCAGCGCCACCCGGCGTGGGCCCGCACCGCCGGTCCCCTCGCGCGGCGTCTCGGGCAGCACCTCGAGCACGTCGTCGAGCAGGTCGCCGGTGCCGCGGCCGTGCGCGGCGCTGACCATGCGCGGCTCACCTAACCCGAGCGACCACAGCGCCGCCGCTTCCGCTTCCACCCGCTGGTCGTCGACCTTGTTCGCGACCAGGATGACCGGGACCGCGGAACGGCGCAGTTTCCGCACCGCCGCCTCGTCGGTGGCGGTGGCGCCCACGACGGCGTCGACCACGAGCAGGATCGCGTCGGCGGTCTGCATGGCCAGCTCGGCCTGGCGGGCCACCGATTGCTGCAACCCCTTGGCGTCGGGCTCCCAGCCGCCGGTGTCCTGGACCAGGAATCGGCGGCCTGCCCAGTTCGCCTCGTAGGACACGCGGTCGCGGGTCACGCCGGGAATGTCCTCCACGACCGCCTCACGGCGGCCGAGAATCCGGTTCACCAGCGTCGATTTGCCCACGTTCGGGCGCCCGACCACCGCGAGCGTCGGCATCGCGACGTGGTGTGCGTCCTCGAATTCGCCCTCGAGCTCGGCCAGCTCCCAGTCGGCCTCGTCGCTCCAGACGCCATCGCCTGCCAGCACGTCCTCGTTCATCGGTCACCTCCGGCCCGGTACGCCGAGACCTGCTCCGCCACAACGCGATACAGCTCGTCGATGACCTCGTCCATGGACAGTTCGCTGGTGTCGACGTCCACCGCGTCCTCGGCCGGGCGCAGCGGGGACACCTTGCGGGTCGAGTCGAGGGTGTCGCGGCGCTGCACGTCGGCGAGCACGCCCGCGTAGTCGTCGCCCCGGCCCTCGGCGATGTTCTGCTGATTGCGCCGGTGGGCCCGCGCCTCGGCGGAGGCGGTCAGGTAGATCTTGGCGTCCGCGGCGGGCAGCACGACGGTGCCGATGTCGCGGCCCTCCACCACGATGCGCCCCGCGGCCGCCGTGATGTCGCGCTGCATGGCGACCAACAGCTCGCGCACCTCCGGCACCGCGGAGACCGCCGAAACGGCCTTGGTGACGGCGTCACCGCGAATCTCCGACCGCACGTCCTCGCCGTCGAGTTCGATCACCTCGCGGCTGGGATCGGTGCCGATCGACAGCGGCAGTTCCTTGACCGCGGCGGCGATGGCGGCGGTGTCGGTCAGCTCGATGCCCGCGCGCAGCACGCGCAGCGTCGCCACGCGGTACATGGCGCCGGTGTCGAGGTACCGGGCGCCGAGCCGGGTGGCAAGCCGCCGCGACACGCTCGACTTGCCGGTGCCCGACGGCCCGTCCATGGCGACCACCAGCGGGCTCGTACCGGCCATCCGCGCCGGCGCCTGCACCGGGATCTCCACACCGTTCACAACGACACCGCCTCGTAGAGTTTGCCGATTTCATCGCGGCCGAGCACCCGCAGGGTGCCGGGCCGTTGGTCGCCCAGCGCGACCGGACCGATATGGGTACGCACCAGCCGGACGACCGGATGGCCCACCGCGTCGAGCAGGCGCCGCACGATGTGCTTGCGCCCCTCGTGCAACACCACCTTCACCAGGGAACGTCCCTCCCCCAGTTCGAGCACCTGGAAGCGGTCGACCTTGGCGGGGCCGTCCTCCAGCTCGACGCCTTCCCGCAACCGCTTGGCGACCGCACGATTGTTCACCTCGCCCTGCACCGTCGCCAGATAGGTCTTCGAGACCTCGAAGGACGGATGCATGAGCCGGTGCGCCAGATCGCCGTCATTGGTGAGCAGCAGCAGGCCCTCGGTGTCCGCGTCCAGCCTTCCGACATGGAAGAGGCGCTGCCCCGCGGCGACCCGCTCCGCCACGATGTCGCCGACGCAGGGGCGCCCCAGATCGTCGGACATGGTGGATTGCCAGCCCTTGGGCTTGTTCAGCGCGACGTGCACGAGTTCCTCGCGCACCATCACGCGGGTGCCGTCGACGCGCACCACGGCGTGCTGCGGGTCGATCCGCAGGCCCTGCTCGCGCACGATCATGCCGTCGACCTCGACGCGGCCCTGCGCGATCATCTCCTCGGCGGCCCGGCGCGACGCGACGCCCGCCTTGGCGAGGACCTTCTGCAACCGCTCTCCCTCGCCCCATGGGAGCTTGGTGTGGCCACCGGACTCGGTGACCTCGACGTTCTGGTGGCGCGCGGGCTTGGCATTGCTCAGCAGCGGCGGCTGCACGGCCTGGCGCTGCGGCTTGGGCTTCTTCTTACCGGCCGCGGCCGTGTGCCGCTGCGGATTGGGAGCCTGCCCCGATCCGCGCTGCGCCAGTCCCCGGCCCGCACCACCCTGCTGGGCGCCACGGGCGGTTACCCCCCGCTGGGCCGAACGCGCGTCGCGCGAATTCGAGCTGCGGCCGGCCCCGCCCCGTTCGGGCTGGGCGCCGCGTTTCCTACGATCCGGTGTGCCATCTCGGCGAGCGGGCGTATTCATGATGTCCTGTCACTCTTCGGTGCCGAGGTCCAAATCGGCCTCGGCGGGTTTCTTCAGCCTGGTGTACCGGGGGTCGGTCTCCAGGCTCTCGTTGATCTCATCGATCAGGTCGACGCCCGGAAGCAGGGGCGCCAGCGGCGGCAGGTCGCTCAGCGAAGCGAGCCCGATCCGTTCCAGGAACAGCTCGGTGGTGCGGTACAGCGTCCCGTTGGTCTCCGGGTCGACGCCTGCTTCGGCGATCAGGCCCCTGGCCAGCAGCGTGCGCATCACCCCGTCGACGTTCACGCCGCGCACCGCGCTGACCCTGGTCCTGGTCACCGGCTGACGGTATGCCACCACCGCCAGCGTCTCCAACGCCGCCCGGGTCAGTTTCGACCGGGAGCCGTCGAGCAGCATCCGCTCCACATACGGCGCGTACTCGCTGCGAGTATAGAAGCGCCAGCCGTCGCCGACGAAACGCAGATCCATCCCGCTGGACCGCGCCGACAGTTCGGCGGACATCGCGCGCAGGGTGTGCTCGACGCGCTCCGCGGTGTCGCCGAGCGCGGCCGCGAGCTGGTCAGCCGGTGCGGGCGAGTCGACGACCAGCAGCATGGCCTCCAGCGCGGAACGGAACTCGTCGTCCGCGAGCGGCTCCGGGGTGAGTTCCACCACTGCCTCGCTCACGACCGAGCCTCGCCGGAGCCCGGCCCCGTCGTGCGCGATCGCGCGCTGTGCTCGCTCACCCGTAGTCCTCCTCGATTGTCACGGTGTCCGCCTGCTGCGCGGCCTCGTCGCCGATCCAGCTGACCGCCAGGGGTCCCAGCGGATCCGGCTGGTCGAACTCGATCGTCTTGCCGCGATACAGCTCGAGCAGCGCCAGGAAACGGGCGACGATCTGGACCGGCACCTCGCAGTCGGCGACCAGCTCGCCGAACGAGGTCCACGCGCCCGCACCGCGCTGTTTGAGCCGTTCCAGCACCAGGGCCGCCTGCTCGGCCACCGAGATCGCGTGCGTGTGCAAGTGGTCGAGCCCGACCTTGGGTACCGGACGGGGCCGGAAGGCCGCCGCGGCGATCGCGGCGAACTCGGCCGCCCCGACACCCAGCGTAACCTCGGGCAGCAGGCCCGCGTAGCGCTCCTCCAAGCCGACCGCCCGCGGATAGCGGCGCAGCGCGGCCGCCTCCAGCTCGCCGAGCAGTTCGGCGACCTGCTTGAACGCGCGATACTGCAGCAGCCGGGCGAACAGCAGGTCGCGCGCCTCGAGCAGTTCGAGATCCTCGGCGTCGGTCATCTCCCCGGACGGCAGCAGGCGCGCGGCCTTCAGATCCAGCAGCGTGGCGGCGACGACCAGGAATTCGGTCGTCTGGTCCAGGATCTTGTCCGCGCGCAACGTGTTCTGCCGCGCCATGTTCGCGGTCAACGCCTTGGTGTAGGCGATGAACTCGTCGGTGACCTTGTGCAACGCCACCTCGGTGACGTCCAGTTTGCGCGAGCTGATCAGGGTGAGCAGCAGATCGAACGGACCCTCGAAGTTGCTCAGCCGCAACCGGAACCCGGACGGCTCGGCCGTCGGCTGCTCCCCCGCCTTCGCTGTGCCCGGTGAAGATCCGGAGGCGTCCGGCGAACGACCGGCTGCGTCAGGTGCGCCCGCAGAACCACCGACTGCGTCGCGCGCGCCCGCCGGACCACCGGAAACCTCAGATGTTTCCGGCGAAGTACCAGGTGCGTCCGCCATGCCGGACGACATGCTCCGCGCAGGCGGTGAAGCGTCAGGTATGGGTGAGACATCCGCCGAACCGCCCGATGCGTCCCGCGCGTCCGGCGGACGACCGGCTGCGTCCGCTGCGTCCGCTGCGTCCGGTGGAAGGCCGGATGCGGTCGGCAAGGCGCCACCTGCGGCTTCGGCCACCGCCGAAGCCCCCGAAACGTACCGTGCGGCGTCCGGACCGACAGACGTTTCCGGTGCGTCCGCTGGACGGCTCACGGTCCCGGGTGCATCCGGCGAAAGGCCGGGTGCCGGTGAAGCGGCACCTGCGTCCGCCGAACGGGCGGACGGGTTCGGCGCATCCGGCGAACCGCCGCGGGCGTCCGGCGCGTCAGCGGGCCGATCAGCCGATATCTCGGCGGCCTCCCGCGCGGCAGCCTCGATGGGCTGCGTGGGTGGGCTCGTGGACGGTTCCTCCGCGCCGTGCGGCCGGAGCGGGGCATCGGCGTCCGGCTGGGGCGCGGCGGCTCCGAGAATGGCCGGGTTCGGGCGCCGGGGCGCCGCGTCCCGGCCCGCGGCGATGAACGCGGCGGCCGCGTTCCCGAGCGCGGGAGGCTGCCCCGGACCCGTCGGGTCCGGCGAGTCGGCCGCGCGGTCGTCGGGCCTGGCTGTCGATCCGGCCGAGGAAGACCCCTGGCCGGACGGGTCGTGGTGGGACGCAGACGAGGGGTCGGAGCGGCCGCTCACCGGCCGGATCGGTGGATGACTTCCCTGGCCATCGACCGATACGCTTCGGCGCCACTGGATTTCGGCGCCCATGTGGTGATCGGCTCGCCCGCGACGCTGGCGTCCGGGAAACGGACGGTGCGCGCGATGGCCGTGTCGTAGACCAGCTCACCGAACACCTCGACGACGCGCGCCATGACCTGGCGGGAATGCAGCAGTCGAGAGTCGAACATGGTGACCACTATTCCGTACAGGCTCAGCCGCGGATTCAGCCGGTCCCGCACCTTCTCCACGGTGTCGTTGAGCAGCGCGAGCCCGCGCAGCGAGAAATACTCGCACTCCATCGGGATGATCACACCGTCCGAACAGGCCAGCGCGTTGACCGTGAGCAGGCCCAGCGAAGGCTGGCAGTCGATGAGGATGTAGTCGTAGCGGTTGCGCACCGGCTCCAGTGCGCGTCCGAGCGATTGCTCCCGGCCCACCTCGTTGACGAGCTGGATCTCGGCGGCGGAGAGGTCGATGTTGCTCGGCAGCAGATCCATGTTCGGGACACGCGTCTGCATCAGCACGTCATCGATGGACACCTTGGAGCCGATGAGCAGGTCGTGCACGGTCGAGTCGAGATCGTGGTGGGCGACACCGAGACCGGCCGACAGCGCGCCCTGCGGATCCAGGTCGACCAGCAGCACGCGCCGGCCGTATTCGGCCAGCGCGGCACCGAGATTGATGGTGGAGGTGGTCTTGCCGACCCCGCCCTTCTGGTTGCACATGGCCACGATCAACGCGTCACCGTGCTCGCCGACCGGCGGCGGGTCCGGCACCAGCCGCAGCGGCCGTCCGGTCGGGCCGAGCGTCGCGTCCTCCGGGACCGGCTCGACGCCGTGGCCCCACAGCGTTTCCGCCGCGGCGTCCGAGTACGGACCCGGTCGCGAGCCCGTAAGCGGCTCCGCCCCAGCACCCATCGGCGGCTCTGCCGCTCCGGCTGTCGTCACGATCCGCTGCTCCTTATACGTTCCTGCCCGTTGCCTCGCCGAGCGTAGCGAGGCCGATCAGGGCCGACCTCGCTTTCGTGCGGTCCAGCTCTCGATAGACGCTACCGCTTGACGGCACTCGAGTGCCGCGCCTGCGCGCGGCGTGTTCGTCCTGTGCTGGTCAGCGCCATTGCGGTCCGCCATCGAAATGAACATCGAACCGGTCGTGCAATTCGTTCATGCTGTCCCAGTCCGCCTCCCCGCGCGCTATCCGGCCGAGTTGCCGGAAGTACTCGAAGCGGACGATACCGGGTGTGAGCACAGCCAGAAACTCCGCGGGCCCCTCCGCGCCGGCGCCGAAGGCGTGCACGACCCCCGGTGGCACCACCACCAGGCCGCCTTTGCCCACGGCGTTGCGGGCGCCGTCCACGAGGAACTCCATCGTGCCGTCCAGCACATAGAAGATCTCGGTCGACTTCGTGTGGTGGTGCGGCCGGGTGCCGTCCGCACCCGCGGCCAGGGTGAGCCGATTGGCGCCGAACAGCCCTGCGGAGTTCTCGCTGTCCTCGAGCAGCCGGAAGGAGCCGCCCCCTGGTAGCGGAACCGCCTCGACGTCGGCCTCGTGGACGATGAAAGACTTTGCCATGCAGCTCACCTCGTATCGTGGTCGGAGTCCGGGCCGCCGGTGAGCACACCGCACGCACCCGATGACCGAAGACAACCGGACCAGAGTCCACTTTGTTCCGCCCACGAGCCGCGCCGGCGGAAACCGCCCACACGAGTGAAATCGCCGAGCGCCGAACGGGTTACCGTGCGCGCGGGTGCGCGGTCGCCCAGACTTCACGCAAGGTGTTGACGGTGACCAGGGTGTAGATCTGGGTCGTGGTCACCGAGGCGTGGCCGAGCAGTTCCTGCACCACCCGGACATCGGCGCCACCGTCGAGCAAGTGGGTGGCGAAGGAGTGCCGCAACGTGTGCGGCGATACCGCCGCCGCGATACCGGCCCGTTCGGCGGCGGTGTGCAGCACCTGCCAGGCGCTCTGCCGGGACAGCCGCGCGCCCCGGGCGTTCAGGAAAAGGGCTCCGGCATTGCCCTTTCCGCGCGCGGCGAGCACCGGCCGTCCGCGCACCAGGTAGGCGTCCACGGCGGCCAGGGCCGGCCGCCCGATCGGCACCAGGCGCTGTTTCCCGCCCTTGCCACGCAGCACGACCGACCGTTCCTCGAGATCGAGATCGTCCACGTCCAATCCGACCGTCTCCGAGATCCGGGCGCCGGTGGAATACAGCAATTCCAGCAGCGCGCGGTCGCGCAGGCCGCGCGGTCCGCCGTCGACGCCCGCCGCGGCGTCCCCCTGACCGCCACCCGCCGCCTCGAGCAGCCGCAGCACCTGGTCGTAGGGCAGCGCCTTGGGCAGCCTGCGGCCCGGCGCGGGCGGCTTCACCGCGTGCGCCACGTCGGTGTCGGTCAGCCCCTCCGCGGCGGCGAAGCGATGCCAGCCGCGCACGGCGATCAGCGCGCGGGCCACCGAACTCGCCGCCAGCGGCGGGTGCCCGTGGCCGCCCGACCGCAGCGCCATGGTGAACTCGGCGACGTCGGACTCCGCGACCCGGTCGAGCGAGCGAATGCCGCGCCCGGTCAGGAAGTCCAGATAGCGGCCGAGGTCACGCCGGTAGGCCCCCAGGGTGTTGGGCGCGACGCCGCGCTCGACGGCGAGATGGTCGAGGTAGGCGTCGAGCTCGCGACCGAGCACCTCCGGTCAGTCTTCGGACTTCTCGGCCGCCTTGCGGCGGAGGAAGGTCGTGGGCTGACCGTCCCAGGGCGCGTCCGGCGGCCGCGGTTCGATGCCGCCCGCCCGCGCGGCCGCCAGCGCGAGCACGCCCGCGACCGCGGTGGCGTTGACGATCTCCCCGCTCAGCGCCGCGCGGACCGCCGCGTCGACCGGCATGCGGACCACCTCCAGATCCGCCTCCTCGAATTCGGGATCGGGCCGGTCGGTCTCGTACAGCCCGCGGGCCAGGTAGATCCGCAGCGCTTCGTCGGTGAACCCGGGCGAGAGCGCGACGTCCACCAGGACCGCCCATTCCCGGGCGGCCAACCCGGTCTCCTCGGCCAGCTCGCGGCGCGCCGCGAGCAGCGGATCCTCCCCGGGCACGTCGAGCAGCCCGGCGGGCAGCTCGAGCAGCCGCCTGGCGATCGGGTGGCGGTACTGATTGATCAGCACCACGTTGCCGTCGTCATCGATCGCGGCGACGGCGACGGCGCCGTGATGCTCGATCACCTCGCGCTCGACGACCCGGCCGCCCGGCATGCGCACCTGGTCGAGCCGCAACGCGAGGATCGCGCCGCTGTAGACGGTCTTGCTGGATTCGATCTCGAAATCGTGGCTGCCGGGCTCGGCAGCACCCCCGTTGGTCATGCCGCTACGCCTGTTCCGTCGCACCCGCCAGTTCTTCACCCGGAATATCCACCGGAAGCCGTTCGGCCGCTTTGTATTTCAATGCCGCCGAGATGAGCGCCGCGAACAACGGATGCGGGCGGGTCGGCCGGCTCTTCAGCTCCGGGTGCGCCTGCGTGGCGACGAAGAACGGATGCACGTCGGCGGGCAGCTCGACGAACTCGACCAGGTGCCCGTCCGGCGAGGTGCCGCTGAACCGCAAGCCGCTCTCGGCGATCTTGTCGCGATAGGTGTTGTTCACCTCGTAGCGGTGGCGATGACGCTCGGAGACGTGCTCGCTGCCGTAGGCCTGCGCGACGACCGAGCCCTTCTCCAGCGTCGCCGGGTAGGCGCCAAGCCGCATGGTGCCGCCGAGATCGGCCTCGCCGGCCACGGCCTGCTCCTGGTCGGCCATGGTGGAGATGACGGGATGGGGTGTGTCCGGCTCGAATTCGGCAGAGTTGGCCTCCGCCAGCCCCACCCGGCGCGCCGCCTCGATCACCATGCACTGCAGTCCCAGGCACAGGCCGAGCAGCGGGATGCCGCGGGTGCGCGCGTAGTGGATCGCGCCGACTTTGCCCTCGATGCCGCGAATGCCGAACCCGCCGGGAATCAGCACGGCGTCCACGTCGCGCAGCGCGTGCTGGGCGCCGGTAGGGGTCTCGCACTCGTCGGAGGGCACCCAGCGGATGTTCACCTTCGCGCGCGAGGCGAATCCGCCCGCGCGCAGCGCCTCGGTGACCGAGAGGTAGGCGTCGGGCAGGTCGACGTACTTGCCCACCAGCGCGACCTCGACCGTCTCGCGCGGCGAGTGCACCCGGTCGAGCAGGTCGCCCCACACGGTCCAGTCCACATCGCGGAACGGCAGTCCCAGCCTGCGCACCACGTAGGCGTCCAGGCCCTCCCGGTGCAGCACGCGCGGGATGTCGTAGATCGACGGCGCGTCCGGCGTGGAGATGCAGGCGTCGACCTCGACGTCGCACATCAGCGCGATCTTGCTCTTCAGGGCCTGCGGCACCTCGCGGTCGCAGCGCAGGATCAGCGCGTCGGGCTGGATGCCGATATTGCGCAGCGCCGCCACCGAGTGCTGGGTCGGCTTGGTCTTCAACTCACCGGAGGGCGCGAGGTAGGGCACCAGCGACACGTGCAGGAAGAAGACGTTGTCCCGCCCGACGTCGTGCCGGATCTGGCGGGCGGCCTCCAGGAACGGCTGCGACTCGATGTCGCCGACGGTGCCGCCGATCTCGGTGATCACCACGTCCGGGGTCTGGCCCTGCAGATCCGGGCCGCGCATGGCGAGGATCCGGTTCTTGATCTCGTCGGTGATGTGCGGGATCACCTGCACCGTATCGCCGAGGTACTCGCCGCGGCGCTCCTTGGCGATGACCGACGAATAGATTTGCCCGGTGGTCACGTTCGCGTCCCGGGACAGGTCCCGATCGAGGAAGCGCTCGTAGTGGCCGACGTCCAGGTCGGTCTCCGCGCCGTCCTCCGTCACGAACACCTCGCCGTGCTGGAAGGGGTTCATCGTGCCGGGATCGACGTTCAAGTACGGGTCGAGTTTCTGCATCGTGACGCGCAGCCCACGCGCCGTCAGCAGCTGACCGAGGCTGGAGGCGGTAAGACCTTTACCCAATGAGGAGGCGACACCACCGCTGACGAAGATGTGCTTCGTGTCCGTTCGCGCCTGAATCCGTGTTTGACCCACGGGTCTTCACGGTAACACGAATCCGCCCGTCCGTTCGAATGCCACGCACGTTTGCCCGCCGATCGCCGAGACTGCGATCAGAGCCACGGCGGTCGGATTGTGAGGTCGGTCGCGTCCCGCTCGCCGGTATTCACCCCGAGCCGGTGGCCCGGCGTCGGCGTAACGATCGATCAAGCCCGTGAACTGCGAATACCCCGGCGACACGACCCCGCTCAGTTCATCAGCCCGGGACGGCGGCCAGGGTGAGCGACGTGGCTTTGGCGCCGGTGCCGTAGCGTCCGGCGCCACCGTTGAGCTGTTCGCCGAGCGCCAGCGCGGTGGTGACCCGGCCGAGTTCCCGGTCGAGATTGTCGACGGTGCTCACCTGGGCCGCGAGCGCGGCGTCGGTGCGGATCACCGCGATCGGCCCCTGCCCGTCGGCGGCGCCCGCGCGCCCCGCGAGGACCACTCCCGCCCCACGGCCGCGCAAGGCGCCGGCGAAGCGAGCGGTATTCGAGCCGGCACCGTTCTCCGCGGCGGCGACGCCGTTGCCGGTGATCACGACGGCGAGCTGCGCGGGCCGCACCGGCGTGTCGCCGTAGGCGAGGAACCCGCCGCCCCGCAGGGTCTCCAGGACCAGCCCCAGTTCCTCCGGCGTGCTCCGGGTTTGCCCGTTCCCCGGATCGAGCAGCAGCACCAGTCCGAGCAGATCACCGGCCATGCTGCCCTGGTCCACCGCGCCGGTCCGCAGCTGCGCCCCGGCCGGGATGACGTTCGTGAGCGCCGTGCGCATCCGGTCCCCCTCCGTGGCGTCGACGAACGCCTCGGTGAGCGCGATCCGGCCGGTGACTGCCGCCCCGGAGACCGCGAGCGCCCGCGTCACCGCTTCGACGTCCCCCGGATCGGCGTCCGGCGTCGTGAACACGACGACGCTGCGATCGGCGAGCGCACCGCCGAGGATGCGCCCCGACGACCCCGCGATGAATCGGTCGGCGGCCACGGCCTGCTCGCCGAGCAACCGATTCTGCTCGGTCAGGATGTCGACCTGCTGGCGCAGGTCGGTCTTGTCCGCCCGCAATCCGGACAGCAGATCGGCCGCGAGCGTCTGAGACCCGAGCACCACACCGATCGCGAGCGCGAGAAAGATCGCGACGATCGAGATGGCGTGCTGGCGCATCGAAATCATCGTTCTCCGTTCAGAATTCCCAAGATTCGGCTTGCCCCTGCGCCCACCGCGCGAAGCGGTTCCAGATGTCCACACCCCAGTCCAGGACGTCCCCGCCGCTGTTGGACGCCAGCAGCACGACGATCACCGCGACCAGCGCGGCGAGCACGACCAGCGCGACGGCGACCCCGGACACGCGGTTGCGGTAGAGGGTGGCCACCGCCTTCGCGTCCATCAGCTTCGTGCCGACCTTGAGCCGGGTGAGGAAGGTGGCCGGATTGCTGTCGCGGCGGCCGCGGTCGAAGAAGTCGTCGAGCGAGGCGGGCGCCCCCGCGGTGACGATCAGCGCCGCGCCGTGATGGTCGGCCAGTAGCAGCGCCAGATCGGCGGCCGATCCCGAGGAGGGGAACGTCGTCGCACCGATACCGAGGTCCTGGATGCGCTCCAGCCCTTTGGCATGGCCGTCGGTGTCGGCGGGCAGGATCACCTCGGCGCCGCACTTCATGGTGGCGGTGGTGATCTCCTCGGGGTCCCCCACGATGACGTCGGGCCGATACCCACGCCTGCGCAGGGTGTCCGCGCCACGGCCCACGCCGATGAGGATCGGGGCGTACTCCTTGATGAACGGCTTGAGCCGCTGCAGATCCTCGGCGTGCTCCGGGCCGTCGGCGACCACCACCACGTGCCGGTGCTTCATCACCAGATCCAGTTCCGGGACACCGAACCCGTCGATGAGCAGCGCGCTCTCGGTGCGGATGAATTCGATGGTGTTGCCCGCGAACGCTTCGAGATGATCGGCCAGCCCGTTGCGCGCCTCGATCATCCGCTCCGCGATCGCGCACTCGGTGAGTTCGATGCCCTCGACGAGGACCTCCGGTTCCTTCTTGATCAGCTTGTCGGCATAGACCACGCCGTCGACGACGCGAACTTTGACGCCGTCCTTGATCTTCTTGAACGCATCCGAACTCACCGTGTCCAGCAGCAGGATCCCGTTGGCGACGAGCGCTTCGGGTCCCAAATTCGGGTAACGGCCGGAAATGGACGGCGAGGTGTTGATCACGGCCCCGACACGCGCCTCGACCAGCCGGTCGGCGGTCATCCGGTCGAGGTCCATCTCGTCGAGGACGACGATGTCGCCCGGCCCGACCCGTCCGAGCAGCCGCCGGGTGTTGCGATCCACCCGGGCCGTCCCGATCAGACCAGGCAACGTTTCGGTGTTTCTCGACAACAACGCCGGCATCTTCATGTGCCGATGATGGCGGCAAACCCTCAACCATTGGTGGAGGCGCGCCGTCCCGCACACTGCGGTCGGGCGTCCACGCCATTGCGCCCACCCTCTGAATCGACTACGCCGCCGCGCCGCGATTCGCGACGAATTCTCACTTATATTCACTGTTCAGAGCGCTGCTCCGAACCGGATGCCGCGCCACTGATGATCCACGACGCTCGAACCACGTCACCTGCCCAGAGGCCCGGATCGATGCGCCGCAGCGACTGCCCGCCCGAGATCGGAGGTCGCGTCACGGCCCGTTTCGCCAGCCAGCGAATCAGCCGCTACCGCACTGATCCGAAGTGACGGCTGCCGTCGTCAGCACCACTTCGCCTGCGGGCGGCACACGGTCCAGCCGCTACCGTCCGGACGCGGCGCGCGGCTCCAAGCCGCGTCGCCCGTGCTGTCGTCGAGACCGCTTTCGGCGGGCCGAGGCTTGTTCTTGCGGTGATACTCGCGCAGGGCATGCTGATGCTCGTTCTGCCGCAACGGATTCGGGTCGGAATGCTGGTAGCCGAACGGGTCGATCTCGTGCCACCCAGTCGAGTCGCCGTGCGAACCCGCGCGACCGGAGTGGTCGGAGCGGGACAACGACTCCGCGGCAGCCCCACCGGCCGCGCCGATCGCCCCCGCGGCGAGACCGGCCACAATCAGCGCGAATGCGCCCGTTTTCACCGGTTTCCGGCGCCGGCCGGCCGGGCCGCGGCGGCGCTCCCCGCCCGTCTCGGTCACCACTGGAAGAACGCTGCCCATGACGGCCCCTTTGCCTCGGCGCTTCCGCTGTCCGATGGAATTCATCCACCGTTAACCTACTAAGTTCAATAGTAGATGATGAAACGGACATTGCGGACATCACTTGCACACGATCGCAGTCACCACGGCCGAAACCCTTTGAACGCAAGGTGCAATATGGGAACCGAAGCGGCTGGGTACGTACCTTCCTTTCGTCTAGCCGAGACCCGACTTCGAGTAACTTGCGAGCGTTGCACGGGTTTCCCCAGTAGATCGAGCCGCTGTGTGCGGCGGCCACCACTCTCCCCTGCTCGAGCTCGGCGCCGAAGGGCCTGGCGTCACCAGCCCGGAAATCCTCCCGAAGAGGACGGCGCGCCACCGATTGTGATGCGGACGACACGACCGCCGAGCGGCGCCCGCTGTAGCTATATGCTGCCGGTCACACGTAACCGGAAGAGGAGATTTCATGGCCAGCACCACCGTCGACGCCGTCATCGCCGCCCCGCGCGAGGTCGTCTACCGGCTCTTCGCCGACCGCGAGAGCATCAGCCCCTACATCCCGGTCCAGGTCAAGCTGATCAAGCCCGGCCTCACCGAACGCGAGGGCGTCGGCGCGCAGCATCTGATCGGTCTCGGCCCGGTCGGGGTCACCGAGGAGATCACGAAGCTCGTGCCCGGCGAGCGGATGGAATACAAGATCGTGAAGGGCGCGCCGGTGAAGCGGCACGTCGGCATCGTCACTTTCGCCGACGCCGACAACGGCACTCTGGTCTCCTACACGATGGAATCGGACCCGTCGCTGCCGGTGCCCGCCAAGGTGCTGGAACTCGGTCTGAAGAACCTGATCGGCCAGTTCATCAAGGGTGCGCAGAAGGCGGTGCGCTGACCGGCGCGCTCAGCGCGCGGCCGCCTCGGCGCCCGCTTTCTCGGCACGCGCCGTCGCGAGCAGTTCCTCCGCGTGCGCCCGGCCGGTCTCGGTGTCGTCGAGACCGGCCAGCATGCGCGCCAGCTCGACCACGCGCTCGTCGTTGGTCAGCGCACGGACGCCGCTGTTGACGGCGCCCTTGCCGTCGTCGGATTTGTCGACCACCAGGTGCGTGTCGGCGAACGCGGCGACCTGCGGCAGATGGGTCACCACGATCACCTGATGCGTGCGCGCCAGCCGGGCCAGCCTGCGGCCGATCTCCACCGCGGCGCGCCCGCCGACGCCCGCGTCGACCTCGTCGAACACCATGGTGGCTCCGTGCTCGGAGCCGGCCAGCACCACTTCCAGCGCCAGCATCACGCGCGACAGCTCACCTCCGGACGCGCTCTTGCTCAACGGCAACGACTGCGCGCCCGAATGCGCCGCCAACCGGAACTCGGCCTCATCGATACCCATGGCGCCGGCATGCAACTCCTGACCGTCGACGGTGAGCGGCGCCGAGTCCTGCGCGCCCGCGAGCACCGGCCGCACCTCGACTTCCAGGCGCGCCTTGCCCATCGCCAGACCACCCAGCTCGGCGCTCACCGCGGCGGCCAGCTTGCCCGCCGCCTTCCGCCGCGCGGCGCTCAGCTTCTTCGCCGCCTCCCGCACCCGTTCGGCGGCGGTGTCCACCTCGGCGGCCAGCTTCGCCAGCGCCTCCTCGGAGACGTCCAGCGAACCGAGCCGGGTCCGGGCCTCCTGCGCCCAGGCCAGCACCCCATCGATGTCCGCTGCGTACTTGCGGGTCAGCGTCTTCAATTCGGCCTGCCGGGTGAGCAGCGAATCCAGCGCCCCCGGATCCGAAGGCAGATCCGACAGATACCCGCTCAACTCGGTGGTCACGTCGACCACCACGGCGATGGCGTCGGCCAGGCGCGGCGCGAGCGCGACCAGCGCCGGATCGTCGGCGGCTTCGATGCGGGCGCGCGCGGTGCCGAGCGCTTCCATGGCGCCGGACCCGTCTCCGGGTGCGTCGGCAGGGCCGGCCAGCGCCTCATGCGCGGTGGCCGCCGCCGCACGCAGCGAATCCAGGTCGCTGAGCCTGCGCACCTCGTCGACGATGCGCACGTCCTCGCCGGGTTCCGGAGCGATGGCGTCGATTTCGTTCAGCGAGTGTTCGAGGCGTTCGGCCTCGAGAGCCAATTCCCTGCTGCGCGCGGTCCGTTCGAGCAACTCGGTGCGGGCGTCGAGCCAGGATCGGCGCAGCACCTGGTACTTCCGCAGCAGCGCGGACACGGCGTCGCCCGCGAACCGGTCCAGCGCCGACAACTGCTGATCGGGACGCTGCAACCGCAGCTGGTCGTTCTGACCGTGCACGGTCAGCAAGGGCGCGGTGAAATCGGCCAGCACCGAGGCCGGGACACCGCGGCCACCGAGATGCGCGCGGGAGCGCCCGTCGCTGCCGACCGTGCGGATCGCGATGACGCTGCCGTCGTCGTCCTGCTCGGCCGCGGCCGCCTCGAGCACCTGCGCGACCTCGGCGCGGGCGGCTTCGTTGACGTCCTCGATGGTGAACCGGCCCTCCACCACGGCGCGGGACGCGCCGAGCCGGACCCGGCCCGCGTCCGCGCGCGCACCGCTGAGCAGATGCAGGCTGGTCACCACCATGGTCTTGCCTGCGCCGGTCTCGCCGGTCAGGCAGGTCAGTCCCGCGTGGAACTGCGCGGTCGCCGTGGAAATGACGCCAAGCCCGTCAATCCTGATCTCTGTCAGCACTTGTGCTCTCCGTTCGCCGTCGGCCACGCCAGCCTGTCACGGGCAATTGGAACTTGCGCACCATCCGGTCGGCGAAGGGTGCGGAGTCCAGCCGTACCCAGCGCACCGGTCGAGCGCCGCGAACCGCCTCCACCCGGCCCCCGCTGGGCAGTGCGAGCGTGCGCCTGCCGTCCAGGAAAACTATCGCATCGTGTCCGGTCGCCACGGACTCGACCGCGATCCGCGACTCGGGGCTGGTCACCAGCGGCCGCGCGAACAGGGCATGGGCATTGCTCGGAATCACCAGCAAGGCTTCGAGTTCCGGCCACACCACCGGACCGCCCGCGGAGAAAGCGTAGGCGGTCGAACCGGTCGGCGTCGAGATCAGGATGCCGTCGCAGCCGAACGACGACACCGGTCGCCCGTCGACCTCCAGCACCACTTCCAGTACCCCGATGCGCGAAGCGTTTTCGATGCTCGCCTCGTTCAGCGCCCATCCGCTGTCGACGACCTCGTCCTCGACCCGGACCGTGACGTCGATGGTCATCCGATGCTCGATCGTGTAATCCCCCCGGACCACCTGCGCGAGCGCCTCATCCAGATGCTCCGCCTCGGCCTCGGTGAGAAACCCGATGCGGCCGAGGTTGATCCCGAGCACCGGCACCCCGGCCGGGCGGGCCAGTTCGGCAGCGCGCAGGAATGTTCCGTCGCCGCCGAGCACGAGCACCATCTCGCAGCCGACCGCCGCCTCCGGGCTGTGCTCGACCACGCGCACCGGATAGCCGCCCGGCTCGGCCTCGAACCGCGTGCTGTCCGCCTCGTCGGCGAGCACGCGCAGACAGATCCCCGCGTCCGCGAAGATCTTCGCCACCCGGTGGGCGGTCTCGATGATCTCCGCGCGGCCCGGATGTGACACCAGCAGGATCTCCCGGCCGCAAGGCTGGGCCAGCGCGTTCACTGTGGACCCTCCTCAACCGCACGCTCTACCAGCGCAGCGACCTGCTCGCCGTCGTAGGCGAACGGCCCGTCGTTGCGCAGCCACAAGAAGTATTCGACATTGCCCGACGGGCCCGGCAGCGGGCTCGCCACCACACCGACGGTGCGCATGCCCAGCTCCGCGGCCGCGGCCGCGACCGTGCGCACCGCGTCGGCCCGCAGCGCGGGATCGCGCACCACGCCGCCCGACCCGACCCGCTCCTTACCGACCTCGAACTGCGGCTTCACCATGGGCAACAGGTCGGCGCCGGGTGCCGCGCAGGCGGCCAGCGCGGGCAGCACCAGGCTCAGCGAAATGAAGGACAGGTCGCCCACCACCACGTCGACCGTGCCGCCGATGATTTCGGGCGTCAGGTTGCGCACGTTGGTGCGGTCGAACACGCGGACCCGCTCGTCGGTACGCAGGCGCCAGACCAGCTGGCCGTACCCGACGTCGACGGCGACGACCTCCCGCGCTTCCCGCGCCAGCAGCACGTCGGTGAAACCGCCGGTCGAAGCGCCCGCGTCCAGGCAGCGCTTGCCCGCCACGGACAGGCCGTCCGGCTCGAACCGCGCCAGCGCGCCGAGGAGTTTGTGCGCGCCGCGCGAGGCCCACGAGACCTCGTCGGGCTCCTCGCGGACCACCAGCGGCGTACCCGCCTCGACAGCGGTCGCCGCCTTCACCGCGACCGTTCCAGCTATCAGGACGCGGCCGGCGCCGATCAGCTCGACCGCGTGTTCTCGCGATCTCGCCAATCCGCGGCGAACGAGTTCCGCGTCCACCCGTGCGCGTCTGGCCACCTCAGATCTTGTCCACCGTGGCCAAGGCCTGTACCAGCACGTCATGTGCCTGCTCCAGGATGCGAGCGCGCCGGGTGATGTCGACTCCGGCCTCGGCGCTGTCGGTCGCGGGCACGGGCCCGTTCCAGCCGGGACGCTCGAGTTCGGCGAGCAGGCTGTCGACCTCGCCGCGGATACGATCCGGGTCGGCAGGCTCCGGGCGGCCTTGCGCACCCGGCAGGTGCTGACCGGGCAGCGGGACCCCGGGCCGGGGACCTTGCGCACCGGCGGCCGTGCCGGGACCGTTCGGACGAGGCGTGGGTGTAGTCATCGTGGCGTCAACGCTATCGGATTTCCGAATCGGACGCGCGGACCGTCACAGCTCGCCCGGGGTGGCGCCGCAGCATGTCGCCGAGATCGGCATCCGGCTCGGCGGCGACGATGGCGTGATTGAGGGCGTCCAGCGAATCGGCGATATAGGTCGGCACCTGAGCGTCCGGGGCCTTGCGCAGTTCGTCCAGCGTGCTGACTCCGGTGAGCACCAGCAACGAGTCGAGACCTACCCGGTTGGCGCCCTCGATGTCGGTGTCCAGACGGTCGCCCACCACCAAGGCGGAGCGGGAGCCGGCCCGGACGAGCGCGTCCTCCAGTAGGGGCGCGTACGGCTTGCCTGCCACGATCGGCTCCCGATCGGAAGCGGCACGCAATGCGGCGACCATCGCGCCGTTGCCGGGCGCGAGGCCGCGTTCGTTCGGCAGGGTCCGGTCGGTGTTCGCCGCGACCCACAGCGCGTCCGCACGCAGGGCATAGGCGGCCTCGGCGAGGTCCGGCCAGGCGGTCTCGGGTGAATGTCCCTGCACCACCGCGGCGGGCGCGGCGCCATCGAAGCGCCGGATCGGCCGCAGTCCGACGCCGTCCACCTCGGCGGCCAGATCATCGGTGCCGACGACCAGAACGGGCGCGCCGCGATCGAGCCGCTCGGCCAGCAACCGCGCCGCGGCCTGAGCGCTGGTCACCACGTCGTCGGGAGCGGCGGGAAAGCCGAGTTCGGACAGATGCGCGGCCACGACCTGCGGCCCGCGGCTGGCATTGTTCGTGACGTACACCAGCCGCTGATCGGCTTGCCCGTCCGCGGCGAGTGCCTCCGGCGCCCCCACGATCACCTCGTGACCGCGGTACAGCGTCCCGTCCAGATCCAGCAGCAGGGCTCGGTAGCGATCTCGTAGTCGCTTCACACCACTCTCACTCCGTGTCACCGATCGGCGCCGTGCCGACTCATCACCGCCGACCCTCCGGCAGCACATCCGCTCGGCGAGTCCGGGACACTCGACACTACGCCAGCGGGCACACCGGAAAGACGTGGCGTCGGCCACTCCGGCCACACCGGATCGCAAGCGAGACAGCGCAGTTTCGCTGATCAAGCTCATGGTCCCGCTCCCGCATGTCACGACCACGGTGTGATCGCGCGGGCACAGTGTGCACCTCCGCACCCTCCGCCATGCTGCGCCTCGTGCCGATATCGCCGGACACACGACGTCGACAACGGCAGCCCGCCGCCTCACGGCGCTCTCCTCGTCGCCACCGGTGATAGCCGAACCCGCCGCCGGACCCCAGCCGTCAGTGCGGCCGCCTCGACGGCTGGCTGCAAATCTCGCCCGCCGAAGCGCGACCCGTGTCACGCCGCTGGAGCTGGCATGCCAGGAGTGCAGCAGCGACACGTGTGTCGTCTTGGAGACGATCTCAGGACTTCTATCCAGCGGCTCAGGCGTGCTTGCAGTGAAGCGCCTTACAGACGGGGCAGGGGCGGCACAGGCGGACCGATGCCAGCAGCTTTCGAACTCGCCCGCCGAAGCGGAGAGTTGTGCTTCCGAACAACGCTGAGATGACGCGTCACTGGAACGCCGCCAGAGGAACCGGTGCGCACCACCTCAACGGCAGGCTCAGATATCGCCGGTGAGTTCGGCGGCGCGTTCTTCGGCGTCCGTCTCTCCGTCCAGGTCGGCCGAGGCGGCGTTCAGGAACCAGGTGAGCCCCTCATCGGTGCGGCCCGCGGCGACCAGGGCGTCGGCGTAGGCGTAGAACAGGCGCGCCGCGGCGGAACCCGTCCGAGACGGATCCAGATCCGAAGTCTGCAAGGTGACGACGGCTTGGTCGTACTGACCGAGGTCCATCCGCGCACCGGCGACCACGATGCGCAGTTCGGCGGCGTCGTCACCGCGCAGAGCACGCGCTTCCTCGCTGCGACCGAGTTCGATCGCGCGTTCCGGACGTCCCAGACCACGTTCGCAATCGGCCATGACGGCCAGCAACCCCGAACCGCCGGACATCCGGCGCGCGGTACGCAGCTCCGACAAGGCCTCCGCCCATTCACCGGCGTGATAGGCCACCACGCCCGCGGTCTCCCGGACGACGGCGATCCGCCCGGCTCGCTGCCGCGCCGCCCGGGCATGGGCGAGCGCGAGTCCGGGATCGTCGTCGAGCAGCCGCACCGCCATCACCAAGTGCCGGGCGACGGTCTCCGCATTGCCCTTGTCCAGACTGAGCAGGTCCCGCCGCACGGCCGAGTCGAGGTCGGTGGCCTGCACCTCGTCCGGCAGATCGGGTTCCTCCGGCCGCGGTGGGCGGCTATCGAGGGAACGCCCGCCACTACGGGCGCCTTCGCCGCCCCGGCGACGGTCCTGCGAGGCGTCACCGTGTGCGGTTCGGCCTTCGCGGTCCGCGCCGCCGCGCCGTTCGTCGCGATCCGGACCCGCGCGATGGCTTTCGTCATCGCGGCGCTGGAAGCCGGACGCACCGTGCCCCGCCGCGTCACCGCGCTCGTCGAAATCGCCGCGACGCTTGAACCCGCCGCGCTCGCCCGGTTCACCGCGACGGACATCGCCTCGAGCGCCCGCGGACTCGTCCCGACGCTGGAAACCACCACGCTTGGCTGCGTCACCCCCGCGCCGGAAGCCACCACTGTCACCGCCACGCTCGGTGGAGTCCTGGCGGCGGAATCCGCCACGGTCGCCGGCACCGCCACGCTCGAATCCGCGGCGAGCACCGGAGTCCCCGCCGGCCCGATAGCTGCCCCGCGCATCGTCGCGGCGCTCTCCGCTATCACTCCGGCGTTTGAAGCCACCACGTTCGCCTGAGTCGTCCGGGCGCTGGTATCCGCCGCGCTGCGCAGCCCCGCCTCTCCCGGCGGATCCGCCGCCATGTCCCGCGGACTCGTCCCGCCGCTGGAAGCCACCGTGCTTCGAGGCGTCACCCCCGCGCCGGAAGCCACCGCTGTCACCACCGCGATCGCCGGAATCCTGGCGGCGGAACCCGCCACGCTCACCCGAACCGCCACGCTGGTCGTAATTGCCGCTGTTTCCGCGTCGGTCGAACCCTCCGGAATTGTCGCGGCGCTGAGAATCACCACGTTCGGAGGAACTGTCTCGCCGCCCGGAGCCAGGCGAGCCCTCGCGCCGCGCGAAGCCACCGCGCTCCCCGGACTCACTGCGGCGGTTGAATCCACCGCCGCGTCGGCTCGCGTCCGGGTTGTCGTCTCGCCGACCGGCTCCGGAGTCGGGAGCGCCGCGCCGGAAGGGCTTCCGATCGTCGTTCTGTTCCGGCACGGTGCTCCCTTTCTTGGTGTCGCAAAGTCTGTATTCCCACGAATTCAATCACGTACCTGCGGTGGGGGCCGGTACGGCAAGTCTTTCGGAGCTCCATCAGGTGCTCAAATGCCGATAGGGGACCCAGTAACTGGGTCCCCTATCGGAAAGGATGTTCCGGCGGTGTCCTACTCTCCCACACCCTGTCGAGTG
>NZ_JBEYCG010000024.1:0-103016 GCF_040632645.1 Nocardia sp. NPDC019219
TCCACACGGGGAGCGGAAGAGCCGGAACCAAAAAAACATTTGGCACTGACATTCATCGACACACTATTGAGTTCTCAAAGAACACACGCACACACCATCGCCCGGTTTGAGCCGATTGATCGGTGAAGCAACTTTTCCAGCTTAGCTCAGCCGCGATCCCAGTTGCAAACCAGGGTCTCGTTCGAGCTAGTGTGATCGTCAGGCGCTCCTCGTCCTACCTCGTTTCCCTGGCCTCTCACTCAGCGTTTCCGCTCAGCTCCTGGGCCCCGGGTCGGTGTCCGTGTCGCTCTGACTTGGAATAAGTTACGTGTCTGCGTGCATCATGTCAAATCGCCTGGTCAGCACGCGTTTTCACGAACACGTTTGTTACCTGCCGCCGACAGGAACGCGGCGGCACTCAATCCGTCACGCCGACGCGCGTGACATCGCCACCCAGCGCCTGCAACTGCTCGACGAAATTCGGGTACCCGCGGTCGATATGGAAGACGTCGTGCACTTCGGTGGTCCCGTCGGCAACCAGGCCCGCGAGGACCAGGCCCGCGCCGGCCCGGATGTCCGACGACCACACCGGAGCGCTCGACAACCGCGGAATACCGCGCACCACCGCATGGTGGCCGTCGGTGCGCGCGTCGGCGCCGAGCCGGATCATCTCCTCCACGAATCGGAAGCGCGCCTCGAAGATGTTCTCGGTGATCATCGAGGTGCCGTCCGCGATGGACGCGAGCCCGATGGCCATCGGCTGCAGGTCGGTCGGGAAGCCGGGGAACGGCAGGGTCGAGAAGTTCACCGCGCGCGGGCGCTCGGCCTGGACCACACGGAAGCCGTCCTGCTCGAACGAGATGCGCGCGCCGGCCGACCGCAGCTTGTCCAGCACCAGCGACAGATGCTTGGGGTTCACGCCCGTGACGCGGATGTCCCCGAGGGTCATCGCCGCGGCGATGCCCCATGTCGCGGCGACGATGCGATCGCCGATCACACGGTGCGTGGTCGGCGCGAGGCGCTCGACCCCCTGGATGGTGAGCACGGACGTGCCCGCACCACTGATCCGCGCGCCCATCCGGACGAGCATGTTGCACAGGTCGACGATGTCGGGTTCGCGCGCGGCGTTGTCGATCACCGTCTCGCCCTCGGCGAGCACCGCCGCCATGAGGATGTTCTCGGTCGCGCCGACCGAGGGGAAGTCGAGGCGGATCCGGGCGCCCTGCAGCTCGTCGGCCCTGGCCACCACGCAACCGTGCTCGATCTCGCTGGTCGCACCGAGCAGGCGCAGACCGGCTTGGTGCATGTCGAGCGGACGGGAACCGATGGCGTCACCACCGGGCAGCGCGACGACGGCGCGCTTGCACCGCGCCATCAGCGGACCCAGCACGCATACCGACGCGCGGAACTGCGTCACCGCGGGGAAGTCCGCGTGGTACTTCGGTTCGGCGGGCGTGGTGATGCTGACCACCCCGCCGTCGATGGCCACGTCGCAGCCGAGGCCGCGCAGCACATCGCCCATCAGCGGCACGTCGAGGATGTCCGGGCAGTTCGTGATCGTGGTGGTGCCCTCGGCGAGCAGCGCAGCGGCCATCAGTTTGAGGACGCTGTTCTTGGCGCCCCCCACCGTGACCTCACCGACGAGTCGATTTCCGCCGGTAACCAAAAACCGTTCCATGCCGCCTCTCCGCGTATTCGGCGCACTGTTGGTGCAAGGATAGTTGGGGCGGCGCACTACGGTGCCGCCTCTCCACGACTCCCCTCGCCGCCGGACGTATTCGCCGTTGGAGCGAGTGCCGCGAGATGGGCGTTCTGCGGTGAACGAGGTGACCTCGCCACCCTGCTGGGCCATACCCCGTGATCGCTCGGGTACTCGCCCGGCACTGCCGGGTGTTCAGGCGTCCGGCCGTCCCCCGCCGGGTTTCCACAGGATATCGCCGCCGGGGTTGGCCACCCGGCTCAGGATGAACAGCAGGTCGGACAGGCGATTGAGGTACTTGGCCGGCAGGACCTCGGTGTCGTCCGGATGCGCCTCGATCGCGGCCCATGCCGAACGCTCCGCGCGACGAGCGACCGTACGGGCGGTGTGCAGCAATGCCGCCAGCGGCGTACCGCCGGGGAGGATGAACGAATCGAGCGCGGGCAGGCCTGCGTTGAACTCGTCGCACCATGCCTCGAGACGATCGATGTAAGGCTGAGTGACTCGCAGCGGCGGGTACTTGGGCTCGGCCACCACGGGTGTGGAGAGGTCGGCTCCGGCGTCGAACAGATCGTTCTGTATCTGCCGCAGCACGGTGAGCAGCGATTCGTCCGGCCCGCCGAGCGCGATCGCGACACCGATGGCGGCGTTCGTCTCATCGCAGTCGGCGTAGGCGACCAAGCGTGGGTCGGTCTTCGCGACCCGGGAGAAGTCGCTCAATCCCGTGGTCCCGTCATCGCCGGTCCGGGTGTAGATCCGGGTCAAATGCACGCTCACAGCACAACCCTAGCGGGCGCGGCCGGGCTGAGCCGTCGGCCCAGGTGCCTGCTACAGGCCGGGCATCCGGCGGGTGCGGTCGGATGGGCGGGATTCCACCCAGGAGAGAAAGGCGGTCAAGGAGTCGCGATCGAGCGCCAATTCGAAGTCGCCCGCCCGGTCCGACACCGCGATCACGGCGATGTCGTCGGTCATGATGTCGTACTCGTCGCCGCGCGGGCCGCGGCGATCCCCGATCTCGATGCCCTGGCGCCGAATGGTGGAGTCCGGGCCGAGTTTCAGGCTCGTGAGCTTGAAGAATACGAGACGATCCTCGTCGTAACGCATCAATCCGTGCCGCCACCCCTGGCCGCCGCGAGCGGGGAGGACACGCAGGAGCGCGGCAGTTCCGCCGCGCCGCAGCATGATCAGGCGATACGTCGAGGCGAGCGCGAGGAACACGAGCGTGAGCACCAGAATGATCAGCAGAACCATCCCGGTTTGCAATGCCGTACGTCCCTTCGCTCCGCCGCCGTGTCGTGCACACGGCAATCGATCGGCGATGTGGACAGGCTTTCGGCTTTGCGCCTCCGAGCCCGATGCTCACATCGCGTGCGGCCATTCAATCACGGCCCCGAGTTTACAAATGGCCCGGCCGTGTCCGACTCGCCTGAAAGACGCTGTCGGCGGTGAAGAAGGCTTCACCGCCGACAGCAGTTGTTCTCGATGACAGGTTGTTGGTTACGCGTTCGCGGTCTGCTCGACCGCGCGCACCCGAGCCTGAGCGGCCCGCTGCTGCTCCTCGCTGGCGTCGGAGTCGGCCAGCACCCGGCGGGCCTCCTCGACGTCCACCTCGTCGGCGAATTCCGCCGACTCGGCCAGCACCCGAACCGAGTTCGCGGTGACCGAGAAGAAGCCGCCGTGCACCGCGGCGACGACGCGCTGACCGTCGGTATCCACGATCGTCACTGTGCCGCCCTCGACCAACTGGCCAAGCAACGGCTCGTGACCGGCCATGATGCCGATCTGGCCCTCGGTGGTCTGCGCGCTGACGAACGTTGCCTGGCCGGACCAGAGCAGTCGTTCGACCGCGACGAGATCGACTGACATTTCCGCCATCGGTGACTACTTCCCGAGGATCTTCTTGGCGGCCTTCTCGACGTCGTCGAGACCACCGCAGCTGTTGAAGGCCTGCTCCGGGTAGCTGTCGAACTCGCCCTTGCAGACCCGGTCGAAGTCGTCGATGGTCTGTTCCAGCGGCACGACCGAACCCACCTGACCGGTGAACTTCTCGGCCACGATGAAGTTCTGGCCGAGGAACTTCTCCAGACGACGGGCGCGGCCGACGAGGACCTTGTCCTCTTCCGACAGCTCGTCCATACCGAGGATGGCGATGATGTCCTGCAGTTCCTTGTACTTCTGCAGGATCCGCTTGACCTCGTTGGCCACCCGGAAGTGCCGGTCGCCGACGATCGAGGCCTCCAGGATGCGGGAGGTCGAGGTCAGCGGGTCGACGGCCGGGTAGATGCCCTTCTGCGAGATCGGGCGGGAGAGCTCGGTCGTCGCGTCGAGGTGGGCGAAGGTGGTCGCCGGAGCCGGGTCGGTGTAGTCGTCGGCGGGCACGTAGATGGCCTGCAGCGAGGTGATGGACCGACCACGGGTCGAAGTGATGCGCTCCTGCAGCTCACCCATCTCGTCGGCCAGCGTGGGCTGGTAACCGACGGCGGAGGGCATGCGGCCGAGCAGGGTCGACACCTCGGAACCGGCCTGGGTGAACCGGAAGATGTTGTCGATGAACAGCAGCACGTCCTGGTGCTGCACGTCGCGGAAGTACTCGGCCATGGTCAGCGCCGAGAGGGCGACGCGCATACGGGTGCCCGGCGGTTCGTCCATCTGGCCGAAGACGAGGGCGGTGTCCGGGAGGACGCCCATCTCCTCCATCTCCAGGCGCAGGTCGGTGCCCTCACGGGTGCGCTCGCCGACGCCGGCGAACACCGAGGTACCGGAGAACTCCCGCGCGATACGGGTGATCATCTCCTGGATCAGAACGGTCTTGCCGACGCCGGCGCCACCGAACAGACCGATCTTTCCACCCTTCACGTACGGGGTGAGCAGGTCGATGACCTTGATGCCCGTCTCCAGGATCTCGGTCTTGCCCTCGAGCTGGTCGAACGACGGCGGCTTGCGGTGGATGCCCCACTGCTCGCCCTCGCGGCCGAGGCCGGGGGTGTCCAGGCAGTCGCCCAGCGCGTTGAAGACGTGGCCCTTGACGACGTCACCGACCGGCACCGAGATCGGCTTGCCGGTGTCGGTGACGGTGGCGCCGCGGACCAGGCCGTCGGTCGGCTGCATCGAGATGGTGCGCACGATGTTGTCGCCGAGGTGCTGGGCGACCTCGAGGGTCAGGGTCTTGGCCACCGAGGTCAGGGTGATCTCGGCGTGCAGAGCGTTGAACAGCTCGGGGATGGCTCCGCGCGGGAACTCGACGTCCACGACGGGGCCGATGACCCGGACGACGCGGCCTGCGGCGCCGCCGGTCCGGCTCGTGTTGTCTTGAGTGACAGCTGCGGTCATTGGTGTTGGTTCTCTCCGTGTCGATGTGCGGCCTTCGAGGGGCCCTTCGTGCCCGTCGCTCCGGCCGCGTGGCGCTTTAGTCGCGGTCCGAGCTCGACGCCAGCGCGTTCACGCCGCCGACGATTTCGCTGATTTCCTGCGTGATCTGGGCCTGACGCACCGAGTTCGCCTCGCGCTGGAGCACGCTCGCGAGCTCGTTGGCGTTGTCGGTGGCGGCCTTCATTGCGGTGCGCCGAGCCGCTGACTCGGATGCCGCTGCCTCGAGCAACGACGCGTAGATGCGCGTGTTGACGTACTTCGGCAGCAGCGCCGCCAGCAGCACATCGGCGTCGGGCTCGAATTCGTACTGCGCGTGGACGTCCGCGGTCGGTGAATCCGACACGATGTCCTCACCCAGGTCGAAGTTCTCGTCGACGTAGCTCACCTGGATCGGCGCCAACCGGCGCACCTCCGGGGTCTGCGTCAGCATCGAGACGAAGCGGGTGTACACGACGTGCAGCTCATCGACACCGGCGATGTCACCCGTCCCGTTCGGCGCGGGGACCGCTCCGTCGGAGCCTGCCATGAAGGCGTCGACCAGGTGGTGGCAGGCGGACGAAGCATCGGTGTACTTCGGCTGCTGCGAGAACCCGGTCCAGGCCGACACGTAGGAGCGGTTGCGGAACGCGTAGTACGTCAGGCCCTTGTTGCCCATGACGTAGAGCACCGGCTCCTTGCCCTCGTCACGCAGGGTGGTCATCAGCTCTTCGGCGCGCTTGAGCACGTTCGAGTTGTAGCCACCGCACATGCCGCTGTCACTGGTGATCACCAGCACGGCCGCCCGGCGCGGGTTGGGGCGCTCGGTCAGCAGCGGGTGCGACAGGTTCTTCGACGCGCTCGCCAGCTCGCTGAGGACCTTGGTGATCTCCTCCGCGTACGGCTTCGCGGCCGCGACCCTGGCCTGGGCCTTGGAGATGCGCGAGGTCGCGATCAGCTCTTGGGCCTTGGTGATCTTCTTGATCGAATTCACACCACGAATGCGGGAGCGCAATTCACGCAAGCTTGCCATCAGCGGTTCACACTCCCTTCATTCGCTGCGTGGAATGGGCGGCATCCGCGGGACACGAGGAGGTCGCGCACGCGTCCTCCTTCGTGCCCGTCGCGGATACCGCGGATCGAATAGCGCATTTGCCGGCTCGCGTTACTTCTCGACGTGCTTGCGGGTCACCGACAGCGACTCGACCTCTTCGTGGTCGAGCTGGCCCGCCTCGGCCTCGTTCACCACGGGGGTGCCGTCGGAGGTGAGGAAGGTCCCCAGGAACTTCTTGGTGGCCGCCTCGACCTGCTCGGCCGCCTCGCCGTCGAGCACCTTGCCGCCCTCGATCGCCTTGAACGCGTCGGCGGCGCTGCGGTGCAGCTCCTCGAGCAGTTCGGCGTTGAAGCGGCGGATGTCGGCGACCGGAATCGAGTCGAAGTGGCCACGATCGACCAGGTAGATCGAGATGATCTGGTCCTCCACCGGCACCGGCGAGTACTGGTCCTGCTTGAGCAGCTCGACCCAGCGGGCGCCGCGCTCGAGCTGGGCCAGCGAGGCCGCGTCCAGGTCGGAGGCGAACGCGGAGAACGCCTCCAGCTCGCGGTACTGCGCCAGCTCCAGGCGCAGCGAACCGGCCACCTTCTTCATGCCCTTGGTCTGGGCGGCGCCACCGACGCGGGAGACCGAGGTACCGACGTTGATCGCCGGACGGACGCCCTTGTTGAACAGGTCGGACTCGAGGAAGACCTGGCCGTCGGTGATGGAGATGACGTTGGTGGGGATGAACGCCGAGATGTCGTTGGCCTTGGTCTCGATGATCGGCAGACCGGTCATCGAGCCGGCGCCCAGCTCGTCGGACAGCTTCGCGCAACGCTCCAGCAGCCGGGAGTGCAGGTAGAAGACGTCACCGGGGTAGGCCTCGCGGCCCGGCGGGCGACGCAGCAGCAGCGAGATGGCGCGGTAGGCCTCGGCCTGCTTGGTCAGGTCGTCGAACACGATGAGCACGTGCTTGCCCTGGTACATCCAGTGCTGGCCGATGGCCGAACCGGTGTAGGGGGCCAGCCACTTGAAGCCGGCGGAGTCGGAGGCCGGGGCGGCGACGATGGTGGTGTACTCCAGCGCGCCGTGCTGCTCCAGCGCGGCCTTCACGCCCGCGATGGTGGAGCCCTTCTGGCCGATGGCGACGTAGATGCAGCGCACCTGCTTGGTCGGGTCGCCGGTCTCCCAGTTGGCCTTCTGGTTCAGGATCGCATCGATGCAGACCGCGGTCTTGCCGGTCTTGCGGTCGCCGATGATCAGCTGACGCTGGCCGCGGCCGATGGCGGTCAGCGCGTCGATCGCGGTGATGCCGGTGGCCAGCGGCTCCTCGACCGGCTGGCGCTCCAGCACGGTCGCGGCCTGCAGCTCGAGCACGCGCTGTTCTTCGGACTCGATCTCGCCGAGGCCGTCGATCGGCTGGCCCAGCGGGTTCACCACGCGGCCGAGGAACTTGTCGCCGACCGGAACCGAGAGCACGTCACCGGTCCGGCGGACCTCCTGGCCCTCCTCGATCTCGGCGAACTCGCCGAGGATGACCGCACCGATCTCACGGTCCTCGAGGTTCAGCGCCACGCCGAGCACGCCGCCCGGGAACTCGAGCAGCTCGTTGGCCATCGCCGAAGGCAGGCCGCTGACGTGCGCGATGCCGTCACTGGTGTCGGTGACCACACCGACTTCTTCGATGGAGGTCTCGGGGGTGTAGCTCTTGGTGTAGCTCTCGATCGCGCTACGGATCTCGTCGGAGGAGATCGTCAGCTCCGCCATGTTCTTCCTGCTCTCGCTGTCTGGGTCTGAATGTCGGGTGTGGTGGAAGCGCGCTAGGTGAGGGCCCGGCGCATCTTCTCCAGTCGGCCGATGGCGCTGCCGTCGATCACGTCGTCACCGACGCGCACCACGACTCCGCTCAGCAAACTCGGGTCGACCTGGATGTGCACCGTGGTCGCCTTGCCGTAGATGCGCCGCAGCGAGGCGGCCAGCCGGTCGCGCTGCTGCTCGGTGAGCCCGATCGCGGCGCGCACGTGCGCGACGATCTGATCGCGGCGCGCCGCCGCGAGGTCGGACAGCTCGTCGAAGGCGGCGCTGATGCCCGACCGCTGCCTGGTCACCACCTGCTCCGCGAGCGTCGAGGTGATGGGCTCCGTCTTGCCCGCGAGCAGCCGTTGGATCAGTTCGCTCTTGGCCGAAGCCTGCTGCGAACGATCCGACAGCGCCTGCTCCAAGTCGGGGTTGTCGCCGATGATCCGGCCGAGCCGGAACAGCTCGTCCTCGACCGCCTCGATCCGGCCACGCTGGGCCGCCGACTCCAGCAACGCCTCTTGACCGAGCAGCACCAGGGTGTCCACCAGATCGGAAGTGCGCGACCAGTTCTCGGCCACCGCGGTGGTCAGCACTGCCAGCGTGGCAGCGCTGACCTTGCCGCCGAAGACCCGCTCGCAGAGTTCCGCGCGCGCGGAACCCGGCACCGACACGTCCGCGAGCGCGACACGCAGCGAACGCTGGTCGTCCAGCACGGCGACAACGGCGAACAGCTCCGAGCCCGTCGTGGCCGCAGCACTGTCGCTTCCGGTCAGAGCGGCCCGAAGCGCCTCCCGAGACCGGGCACTGGCCTCGCGGCTCGCTGCGTACATGCTTCTCACTTTCGCGTCGTTACCTTCCGACCCCGATGCCTGCGTCGGTCTGGTCGAGCTCGTCGAGGAACCGGTCGATCGAGGCCGCCTGCTTGGCCTCGTCGGACACCGACTGCCCGATGATCTTCTCGGCCAGGTCGACGGCCGTGCGGCCGACTTCGTGGCGCAGCTCGGTCAGGATCTGCTGGCGCTGGGCTTCCAGCTGGGTGTGGCCCGCCGCGATGATGCGGTCGGCCTCGGCCTGGGCCTCCGAGCGCATCTGGGCGAGGATCTCCTGGCCCTGGGTGCGCGCGTCCTCACGGATACGCGCCGCCTCGAGCCGGGCGTCGGCCAGTTGCTGCTGGTACTGCTGCAGGGTGAGCTGAGCTTCTTCCTGCGCGGCTTCCGCGCGAGCGATGCCGCCTTCGATCTTCTCGGAACGCTCGTCGAGCGTCTTCATCAAGCGCGGGATCACGTACTTGTAGAACAAGAACCCGATGATGACGACGCAGACGATCGACCAGACGATGTCGTACGTTTCGGGGACGAGAGGATTCACTTCCTCTCCTTCCGCCGCCGCGAGCAAAACTGACTCGTACATCGGAATCAGAAAATGAAGCCGGCGACGAGACCGATGAGGGCCAGCGCCTCGGTGAACGCGATACCGAGGAACATGTTGGTCCGGATGGTGCCCTGCAGCTCAGGCTGACGCGCGATGCCCTCGATGGCCTTACCGACGACGATGCCGACGCCGATGCCGGGGCCGATCGCGGCGAGACCGTAGCCGACGGCGCCCAGGCCCTTGAAGGTGCTCTCGTTCGTGGCGGCTTCCTGGGCCAGGTAAGCGAGGCTCATGAGTCTTCCATTCCCTTTCTGTTGCTCACCCGCCGGTCGGCGTGGTGTAGCAGGTTTCCGGTATTTGTGTCGGTCAGGTCAGTGATCGGCCGCGTGCTGTGCGAGTCCGATGTATACGGCGGTCAGCAGCGCAAACACGTAGGCCTGCAGGAAGATGACCAACAGCTCGAAGAGCGTGAAACCGAGTCCCGCGAGCAGCGAGAACGGCGAGAACACCTTCATCCACGCGGCGGCGTCGAACAGGAAGAACCAGGTCGCGCTGAAGAACAGCACCAGCATGATGTGGCCGGCCAGCATGTTCGCCATGAGTCGGACGGTCAGCGTGAACGGGCGCAGGATGAAGGTGGAGACGAACTCGATCGGAATCAGCAGCACGTGCAGTGCGGCGGGAACGTTCGGAACGACGATGCTGCTGCGCATGTAGTTGAGGAATCCGTACTTCCGGATACCGACGTAGTTGAACGTCAGGTACGCGATGACGGCCAGCACCAGCGGCATGCCGATTCGGGCGTTCGAGGAGATGTTCAACCCCGGAACGACACCCGAGAAGTTCAGAAAGAGGACCGTGAAGAAGATCGTCGCGATCAGCGGGAAGAACTTCCGTCCCGATTCCTTCCCGAGGACCTCGTCACAGATCTGCTCCTTGACGAAGACCAGGCCGATTTCGGCGACATTCTGCAGGCCGCGCGGAACGATCCGCGGCGAGCGGAATGCCAGCACCATCACGACGGCGAGAACGGCCGTCATCAGAATCCGGATCAGCATCAATCGATCGAGTTCGAACGGCGTTCCCTCGAACAGCACAGCTGGAGGGAAGAAGTCGGTAAGCGACGGCGCATGGAACTCGGCCGCCAGAGTGGTGACGCTCAGCGTTCTCTCCCGTGTTCGGGCCGCGGGTACGGTCATTCCCGCGGTTCGATCGGACATTGACGATCAATTTGGGTCGACTCAGGTCGGCTCGAAGTTCGTCAGCAGCTGTGCGGTGGTTCGCATCCACCCGGCGTCTGTACGTGTGTCGGCGACATTCGTCGACATGCAGAACCGGAACACCCCTCGGAGCCCGGCACGGCAGTAAGCATAGCGGCCCATGCAGGGGATCTCGGCGGTGACCCCTCACTGATCCCCGACTTGGTCGCTTGCTTACCAATACTTTACCAAGTCATCTACGACAGCGTGTAGGGGGTGGGGGTTTTCGTTACTCCCGAGTACCGGAGGCGGACTCCGAGTCCGTCGTCGTCACGTACGGAACCTTCTGGCGGACAACGCCGTACGTCTCCGCGCCGAGCACGATGATCAAGGCACCGACCACGGTCAGGAACAACACGACCCGGTCGTAGAAGTCGAATCGCTGGAGGACCGCCACGACGATCAGCGCCACCAGGATCTTGAGCACCCAGCTGACCAGCATGACCAGACCAGCCGTGCTCGGCGGCAGTTTCGCGCCGAACAGCACCACGGCGGCGGTGGTCAAGATGAAGCCGCCGCCGATCGCGGCGCCCAGCACCGCACCCCATACGCCGGCGACACCCGAGACGGCGGCGCCGAGCGCGACGGCCAGGACCACCAGCACGCCCAAGCCGATCAGTCCGTAGCGCAGCGCGGCGCGCAACGGCGCGTCGGGGCCGGGAACGGGTCGGGGTGTGAAGCTCACAGCCGCCGACTTTACCCGGACGCCGATCCGTCGCCCGCCGGGTCCCCACGCCGCAGCCCCGGAATGGCGGTGATCACCAACGCGAAAACCAGTCCGCCCGCCATCAGCAAGACGACCAGCCTGCGATCCATCAGCGACGTGCCGACCGCGCCGAAGGCGAGCACACCGACCCACAAATAGATCAGCAACACCACGCGGCGGTGGGAATGACCGATCTGCAGCAAACGGTGGTGCAAGTGCATCTTGTCCGGCGTCGAGAAACTCACGCCCGCGCGAACCCGGCGCACGATGGCGAGCAACAGGTCGAGCACCGGAATGAACATCACCGCGCCGACCAGCAACAACGGCGAAAGCAGACCGACGATGTCGCGCGGGCCGTAGCCCTGCAGCGGGATTCGCCCCGACGCGCCGGTCGACACCGCCGCGAGCATCAAGCCGATCAGCATCGAGCCCGAGTCGCCCATGAATATGCGCGCCGGCTGGAAATTGTGCGGCAGGAATCCGAGGCATCCGCCGGCCAGCGCGGCGGCCAGCAACGCGGGCGGATAGGTGTCCACCGAGCCGCCTTGCTCGTTCATCAGGCCCAGGCAGAACACGAAGACGGCCAGCGCCGCGATCAAGCCCAGTCCCGCCGCGAGGCCGTCGAGACCGTCGACGAAATTCATGGCGTTGACCAAGGTGACGGTGACCGCGACCGTGACCAGTCCGCCCTGCAATCCGTCCAGCACGACCGTGGTGTTGCTGAACGGGTTGTAGATGACGTACCAGCCCAATCCCATGACGGCCATCACCCCCGCCGCCGTCACCTGGCCCGCGAACTTCGTCAGCGCGTCGAGGCCCCAGCGATCGTCCACGATCCCGACCAGCACGATGACCGTGGCGGCCACCAGCACGGCGATCGGGATGTTGGGTTTGTAGTCGAAGCCGCTGCGCAGCGCGGGCAGCTGATGGGCGAACAGCACCGCGGCGACCACGCCGATGTACATGCCGACGCCGCCCATCCGCGGAATCGGTTTGACGTGCACGTCCCGGTCACGCGGCACGGCGACCGCGCCGAAGCCGATCGCCAGTACCCGCACCCCGCCGGTGGCCAGGAACGTCACCACCGCGGAGATGAGCAGCACGACGAGCAGCTCCCGGAGCGGGACGACAGCGCTCGAACCCATCATCCGAGCTGCGCGGCGCCGCTGAGCGCTTCCGGCGACATGCCGAGCACCTCGGCGATGTCGGCGACGGGCACCGCGCCCACGCGCAGGATGCGCGGCTGGTCGGCGGTGAGGTCGACGATGGTGGAGGCCACCGCGTGCTCGGCCGGGCCGCCGTCGAGGTACACGCTCACCAGCTCGCCGAGCTGGTCACGGGCCTCGGCCGCGGTCTTCGCGGGCGGCTGCCCGGACACGTTGGCGCTGGACACCGCCAGCGGACCCACCTCACGCAACAATTCGAGGGCGACCGGGTGCAGCGGCATCCGCAGCATCACCGTCCCGCGGGTGTCGCCGAGATCCCAGGCGAGCGAAGGCGCTTGCTGGACAACGAGACTCAGACCGCCGGGCCAGAACGCCTGGATCAGCTCGCGCGCCTGCGGGCGCACCGAGAACACCAGGCCGTCGATGGTGTGCCAGGAACCGACGAGCACCGGCACCGGCATGTCCCGGCCGCGGCGCTTGGCCGCGAGCAGCGCACTCACCGCGGTCGAATCGAACGCGTCGGCGCCCAGCCCGTACAGGGTGTCGGTGGGCAGCACGACCAGTCGTCCGGATTTCAGGGCGCTGGTGGCTGCGGACAGTCCGGCGGCGCGCGAGTCGGGATCCGCGCAGTCGTAGACGGTACTCACGGCAACCATCCTGGCATGCTGGGCCGCCTCCCCGAGAACTCAGGCCGTACTAGTGGGGTGAAACGAGAGTTGCGTTCAGGTCTTGCGTCGGGTGCCGAGCGAGTTCCGGGCGTGCCCGGCGAGTTACCCATGTGCTTACGAAATCAGTCGTCACGTGGGATGCGGCGGCTGTCGCCGCGCATCGGGAGCATTCTCGATGCGATCTTCAGCTCGGAACCATGCCGGAATCCGCACTCCGCCGCACCGCACGCCCTCGTTTTCGAGCAGGCCCCGCCGTTGTTCAGTTGCACAGTGCCGCGCGGAGGCCGCGCCTACGCGGTGCGCCTGTTTCTGGCACAGCGACCGGTCGCGACAAGTTTCGCGCACGCAGTTCAGGCGGTGCCGCACAGGACAGCCTCGTAGTCCGGCAGGCATCCTCGTGTCGCTGCATCCGGCGGCGCGGTCGTCCGAGGACGCCGCAGTCAGAGGAATGGACGTGGGCGGCAGCACATGCGCCGGGAAGGACCGCACGGATTCGTGCGCCATGGCGAGAGACCGCGCGAAAAAACACTCCGCTCACGTGTGGGTGGCGGCGACGAAGCGTGGTTTGCCTGCCAGGTCGGGGTGTTCGACGACGTCGGTGAAGGCGCCGGTGGCGGTGAGGAGGGCGGCCACGCCGGAGCCGTTGGTGTCGTCGTGCTCGATGGCGGTGGCGCCGCCGGGGCGCAGCAGTCTGGTGATGTTCGGGATCATCTCGCGGATGACGGACAGGCCGTCGGGGCCGCCGAACAGGGCGACGGACGGGTCGTGCTCGGCCACCTCGGGGTCGAGGCGCGCCCCCTCCGGGATGTAGGGCGGGTTGGACACCACTACGTCCACCCGGCCGTTCAGATCGGTGAGCAGCGCGGGATCGGTGGCGTCGTCGGCATAGAGCGTGATGGGAGTATCGCCCGCGGCGATCCGGTCGTCGGCGTTGCGCCGCGCCCAGACCAGGGCGGCGGCATCGAGTTCGACCGCGTGCACCTCGGCGTCGGGGCGCGCATGGGCCAGAGCGAGGGCGAGCGCCCCCGACCCGGTGCACAGATCGACGACGATCGGCGCGTGATCGTGCGGCAGCGCTTCCAACTGCGCCAGCGCCCACGCGTACAGCAACTCGGTCTCCGGGCGCGGCACGAAGACGCCGGGGCCGACCGCGAGGTCGAGCGCGCCCATCACGGCCGTTCCGGTCAAGTGCTGCAACGGTATCCGCCGCGCCCGGCGGTCGACCAGCGCGCGGAACTCGTCCAGCTCGTCCGGCGACACGAGCGGGCTCAGCGCCAGCCGGGTCCGCTCCACGCCGAGAACGTGCGCGGCCAAGTGCTCGGCGTCGGCGCGGGGACTGTGCACTCCGGCGGTCCGTAGCGTCTCGATGGCGTCGTTGAGGACGGGGCGCAGCGCGACTCGGGTCGTAGACATGACAGCGACTCTGCCCGAAAGGTGATCACTCCGCGGCCATACGCGCTTCGCGATCCGCCTTCCCCAGTGCGTCCAGCAGCGCGTCGAGATCCCCGTCGAGCACGGCGTCGAGGTTGTGCGCCTTGAAACCGATCCGGTGGTCGGTGATGCGGTTCTCCGGGAAGTTGTAGGTGCGAATCCGCTCGGAGCGGTCCACCGTGCGGATCTGGCTGGCGCGGCCCGCCGCCGCCTCCTGATCGGCCTGTTCTTCCGCCAGCGCCTGCAACCGGGCCGCGAGCACCTGCATGGCGCGGGCCTTGTTCTGCAGCTGGGAACGCTCGTTCTGGCAGGTCACCACGATGCCGGAGGGCAGATGGGTGATGCGCACCGCGGAGTCGGTGGTGTTGACGCCCTGCCCACCCTTGCCGGAGGAGCGGTAGACATCGATGCGCAGATCGGACTCGTCGATCTGCACCTCTTCGATCTCGTCGGGCTCCGGGTAGATCAGCACGCCGGCCGCCGAGGTGTGGATGCGGCCCTGCGATTCGGTCACCGGAACACGCTGCACCCGGTGCACGCCGCCCTCGAACTTGAAGCGCGACCAGACACCGTCGCGCGCCGCGTCGCGGCTCTTGATCGACAGCGTCGCCTCTTTGTAGCCGCCCAGGTCCGACAGAGCGGCGTCGAGGATCTCGACCTTCCAGCCGTGGCGCTCGGCGTACCGCACGTACATGCGGGCCAGGTCGGCGGCGAACAGCGCGGACTCCTCGCCGCCCTCACCGGACTTCACTTCCAGCACGACGTCGTCGCCGTCGTGCGGGTCGCGGGGGGCCAGCAGGTCGGCGAGGGCCTGTTCCAGCTCCTCGACCTGGCTTTTCAGCTCCGGGATCTCCGCGGCGAAGGTGGCGTCGTCAGCGGCGAGTTCCTCGGCGGCGGACAGGTCGTCGCGCGCCGTCTCGAGCTTGCGGTAGGTGGCCATGACCGGGGCCAGCTCGGCGAACCGCTTGCCGACCCGGCGCGCGGCGCCCGCATCGTTGTGCAGCGACGGATCGGCCAGCTGCGTCTCCAGGCCCGCGTACTCGGCCAGAATGTCGTCGATGGCGGACGGTTGCGTCACGGTGCTTCCTTCTCCTGGTCCCTGTCCATACAAAACACCGACGCCCGGCCTGCGCAGCAGGACCGGGCGTCGGCGAGGAAGCTACTTGGCGTCGGCCTTCTTGCCGGCACGCTTGCCGTAGCGGGCCTCGAAGCGGGCCACGCGGCCACCGGTGTCGAGGATCTTCTGCTTGCCGGTGTAGAACGGGTGGCACTGCGAGCAGACCTCGACGGTGATGTGTCCCGACTCCTTGGTGCTGCGAGTCTGGAAGGTGTTGCCGCAACCACAGACGACCGTGGTGTCGACATACGTCGGGTGAATTCCTGCCTTCATGGATGTCCTCTCGATTGTGGTCGCCGGGTCGCCCGCGCGAACGCGCGAAGCGTGAACCGGAACCGACTAGGCGGGAGCTCTGCTCACCTGAGCAGACGCAACGACCGATCAGTATGCCAGAACGGCCGTTACGCTCCCAAAACGCCCCCGGCGCGCGGTTTGTTCCCGCCCCGCGTAATCCCCCGCCGTTCGCGCCCCTGGAAGTCCGGGCACGCGAATCCGCGCCGCCTCCGGGACGCTGAAGTCGGGTAGTCCGCTACTCAGGAATGCGAACAAATTCGTTCATAGAGTTGCGTACCTGGTGCACATCGGCGTGCCGAGACAGGAAGGAGACCCCGTGAACATCCGGATCGCGTCCGCGATTCTCGTTCTGCTGACTCTCGCGGTCGCTGTCGGTTTGTCCGCCCTCCCCGCAGACGCGCACTATCCGGCGCCGGCGAACGCCGTGTACATCCAGACTCCGGAACCCGCCCCCGATCCCGATCCCAGGCCGTGCGCGCTCATCCTCGGTGTCCTGATCTGTGGCGCCGCGACGATAGGAAACGCTTTCTTCGCCCCACGAACGCCGAAAGGGTCCCGCTACGGCGGGACCCTTTCGGCCGTTGGCACTCCGGAGAGGCAGACGAGCCAAACCCTATTCGTCGAGCGCACCCGGCGCGGTCTTGCTCACCTGCATCAAGAACTCGAGGTTGTTCTTGGACTTCTTCAGACGGTCGATCAGCAGATCGATCGCCTGGTGCGAGTCCAGGCCGGACAGTACGCGGCGCAGTTTGTGCAGTACCGCCGCCTCGTCGGGGCTGAGCAGTAGCTCGTCCTTGCGGGTACCGGACGGGTTGACGTCCACCGCGGGGAACACCCGGCGCTCCGCGATCTTGCGGTCCAGCTTGAGCTCGGCGTTGCCGGTGCCCTTGAACTCCTCGAAGATCACCGTGTCACCGGTCGAACCCGTCTCGACCATCGCGGTGGCGATGATCGTCAGCGAGCCGCCGTTCTCGATGTTGCGCGCCGCGCCGAGGAACCGCTTGGGCGGGTACAGCGCGGTGGAATCCACACCACCGGAAAGGATTCGGCCCGAAGCGGGCGAGGAGTTGTTGTACGCGCGCCCGAGGCGGGTGATCGAGTCGAGCAGCACGACGACATCCTTGCCCATCTCCACCAGGCGCTTGGCGCGCTCGATGGCGAGTTCGGCGACCGAGGTGTGGTCCGACGGCGGCCGGTCGAAGGTCGAGGAGATGACCTCGCCCCGTACCGAACGCTGCATGTCGGTGACCTCTTCGGGACGCTCGTCGACCAGCACCACCATGAGGTAGACCTCGGGGTTGTTGGTCGCGATCGCGTTCGCGATGTCCTGCAGGATCGTGGTCTTACCGGCCTTCGGCGGCGACACGATCAGGGCGCGCTGGCCCTTGCCGATCGGCATGATCAGGTCGATCACCCGGGTGGTCAGCTTGTTCGGCTGGGTTTCCAGCCGCAGGCGCTGGTTCGGGTACAGCGGAGTGAGCTTGCCGAACTCGGGACGCCGCTTGGCCGCCTCGACGTCGCCGCCGTTGACCGTGTCCAGCCGCACCAGCGGATCGAACTTCTGGCGCTGGTTGGACTGTTCGCCGTCCCGCGGCGCGCGCACCGCGCCGGTGATCGCGTCACCGCGGCGCAGGCCGTTCTTGCGGACCAGGTTCATCGACACGTAGACGTCGTTCGGCCCGGCCAGGTAGCCCGACGTGCGGACGAAGGCGTAGTTGTCCAGCACGTCGAGGATGCCCGCGACCGGCTGGAGCACGTCGTCCTCGCGGATCTCCAGCTCGCGGGACTCGCCGCCGCCGGTCTCGCGGTCACGCCCACGACGACGCTCCCGGAAGCGGCGTCCACGCCGTCCGCGACCGCCTTCTTCGTCGTCGCCGCCGCGGCCGCCCGCGCTGCCGTTCTGGTTCTGGCCCTGGCCACGCTCACCCTGGCCACGCTCACTCTGCCGATCGCCCTGGCCACGCTCACTCTGCCGATCGCCCTGGCCACGCTCACTCTGCCGATCGCCCTGGCCACGCTCACTCTGCCGTTCGCCCTGGCCACGCTCGCGGCGGCGCTCGCCGCCCTGTTCGGCGTCCTGCTTCGGCTCGTCGGCACGGGTTTCGGCGGGCGCGGTGTCGGTCGCCGATCGCGCCTGGTCACGGCCGCGCCGCTGCCGGCCGCGGCCACGCTGGCCGCTCTCCCGGCCGGACTCCTCGGTGGTCTCGGCGGCCTGCGCCGACGCCGACTCGGGCGCGTTCGCGGGCGCGGAATCGGCGGGGGCCGTCTTCGCCGGGGCGGGAGCCTCGCCGGGCGCGGCCGAAGCCGCGGGCGTCACGTCGAGGGTCGCCTGCTCGGCCTTGGCCGGCGCCGGCTGCGCCGCAGCGGCGGCCTTCGCGGGGGCATCGGCCTCGGCGGTTACCGCGGACTTGGCCTCGCCCTTGGCGGGCTTCTCCACCTTCGCCGCCTTTCCGGCGGCCTGATTTTCCTTGATGGCGGCGATCAGATCGCCCTTGCGCATTCCGGAGGTGCCTCGGATACCGAGCTCCCCCGCAAGCGCGCGCAACTGCGGCAACAACATTCCAGTCAGCCCCGATCGTGCGACGTCGGTGTGTTCGCTCATCTTCGAAATCTGTCCGGATTCACTTTCGCGGTCGCCCGTCGGGTTCGATTCCACGCCGGGTGTCGCGAGCAGGTCCGTATCTGTCACGGAAATCCTTTCCTTCCCTCGATCGCCGTGTGCTGTTTCGAGGGTTCGTCCCGCAGCCCGGGCATTCTGCCGGACTGGGATGCGTCCGTCCGGGCGCTGTGTGCCGTATCACCTGCCCCGCCGGACCGGCGGCTTCTCCACCAATGGTGAAAGGTGGGGAGAGATCATTCCAGTTGCGCAGCTACGCAGCACCCCCATGGCCTGGAGGCTCGAGCCTGGAGCCTGCTGGAGCGATTGCCCTGATGAAGCACCGGCGTCTGATGCGCACGATGTACGGACTTGCCCAGAATAGCTGTCCATTGCGAATCTCGGCAAGACAGACTCGCCGTCAGTCGACCAGGACGCCCTCCGCGATTCCCGGCTCCACCACCCGCAGGCCGTCGGCCGCCGCCAGTTCACGGAGTTCTGCCGGGAATTCGCTGGTACCGAGGGCCAGGATGGTCGGTCCCGCCCCGGAGACGGTGGCCGCGATGCCCGCCGTGCGCAGGCGGGTGATCCACGCGGTGGTCAACGGTAGCGCGGGGGCACGCTGGCCCTGATGCAAGCGGTCCGCGGTGGCGGGCAGCAGCAGGTCGGGGCGCTGGGTGAGCGCCACCACGGCCAGCGCGGCGCGGCTGACGTTGAACGCGGCGTCGCCGTGCGGCACGACGTCGGGCAGCAGGCCGCGGGTGTGCGCGGTGGAGGAGCGCACCTCGGGGATCAGCACCACCGGGCGCAGCGTGGGATGCGCGTCGAGCCGCACCGCGCGGTAGACGCGGCCGTGATACTCCGTGGCCGGAGCCTCGTCGGCGGGGCGATCGCTCTCGGTCCACGACACCACGATCCCGCCGAGGACACTGGCGGCCGCGTTGTCCGGATGACCTTCGAATTCGGCCGCCAGCTGGACCATTCGGTCGGCCGAGGTGGCCAGCGCCGGGTCCAGCTTCGCGGCGAGGGCACACCCCGCGGCCAGTCCGCCGACCGCCGCGGAGGCCGAGGAGCCGAGCCCACGAGAATGCGGAATCACGTTGCGGCACACCACATCCAGGCCGTCGGCCCACACCCCGGCCGACTCCAGGCCGCGCTCGATCGCGCGGACCACGAGATGCGAAGGGCCCCAAGGGACATCGTCGGCGCCCTCACCCTCGACCCGGATGGTGAGCCCGGAATCGGTGGTGCGCACCTCGATCTCGTCGTAGATCCCCAATGCCATGCCGAGCGAATCGAACCCGGGACCGAGGTTCGCGGTGGACGCGGGTACCCGCACGGTCACGGTCAGACCGGCGGGCAGCGTCGCGCTCATGAGCTGGCCGTCGCGCGAGCTCAACTCAGGCCAGTTCGAGTTCGGCGGCGACCGCGACCGGGTCGACGGAGATCGGCTGCACCTGCGGCATGCCCGACAGCGCGGTGTCGGGATCCTTGAGACCGTTGCCGGTCACCGTGCACACCACGGTGAGCCCGGCATCCAGCCAGCCCTCCTTACGGGCGGCGAGCACGCCGGCCACGCTGGCCGCCGACGCGGGCTCCACGAATACGCCCTCGGTCGCGGCGACCAGGCGATACGCGTCCAGGATCTCCTCGTCGGTGGCGGCGCGGAACGCGCCACCGGACTGTTCCTTGGCCTCGACGGCCCCGTTCCAGGAGGCAGGCGCGCCGATCCGGATCGCGGTGGCGATGGTCTCGGGATCCTTCACCGGGGCGCCGTTGACCAGCGGGGCGGCGCCCGCGGCCTGCACGCCGAGCATGCGCGGCAGCGCGCCGGTGACGCCGTCGGCGTAGTACTCGCGGTAGCCACGCCAGTACGCGGTGATGTTGCCCGCGTTGCCGACGGGAAGGGCGTGCACGTCAGGCGCCTTGCCGAGCACGTCGCAGATCTCGAAGGCGGCGGTCTTCTGACCCTCGATGCGCGCCGGGTTCACCGAGTTGACCAGGCCGATGCTGGGAAAATCGGCGGTGACCTTGCGGGCGAGCTCGAGGCAGTCGTCGAAGTTGCCCTGCACCTGGATGATCTTCGCGCCGAGCATGACGGCCTGGGCCAGCTTGCCCATCGCGATCTTGCCCTGCGGAATCAGCACGGCGCAGCTCATGCCCGCGCGGGTGGCGTACGCCGCCGCGGAGGCCGAGGTGTTGCCGGTGGACGCGCACAGCACCGCTTGCTGGCCGCGGTACTTGGCGTCGGTCATCGCCATCGTCATACCGCGGTCCTTGAACGAGCCGGTCGGGTTCAGGCCCTCGACCTTCAAGTACACCTCGCAACCGGTGATCTCGGACAGGTGCGCCGCGGGCACCAGCGGCGTACCGCCCTCGTACAGCGTGACCGGCTCCCAGTCGGCCGCGCCCGCGAGCCGGTCGCGGTAGGCCGCGATCAGGCCCGGCCAGCGGGAGTGCACTCCCGCCTGGGGCGCGACGCCCGCCGTATGCCCCTCCGGCTCCCGGCCGCCGCCCCTCATGGAGTCGCTGCGCGACGCTGTGGTCATTCTTCGGTGCCTTCCAATCTCAGAACGCTGGTCACAGATGTGACGGATGCCATTTCCGCCAGGGCGGCCACGGTGTCCGCGAGCGCCGACTCCACGGCGTGGTGGGTCACCACGACCAGGCGCGCACCCGAGCCGTGCCCTTCTTGACGGACGGTCGAGATGCTCACCCCATGTGCGGCGAATTCGCCCGCCACCGCGGCCAGGACTCCAGGACGGTCCTCGACCTGCAAGTTCACGTGATAGCGGGTGGGCGTATCGCCGATCGGCGCGATCGGTAGCTCAGCATAAACCGATTCGCCCGGAGCGCGACCCCCGTAGAACTTGTTCCGGGCCGCCATCACCAGATCGCCGAGGACGGCCGACGCGGTCGGCGCACCACCCGCGCCCTGCCCGTAGAACATCAGCCGCCCGGCGTTCTCCGCCTCGACGACCACCGCGTTGAACGCCCCGGTCACCGCGGCCAGCGGATGCTTGCGGGGAATGAGCGCCGGGTAGACGCGCACCGAGACGCGCTCCTTGCCGCCGTCCTCCGGGCCCGGCTCGCCGGGACCCGCGTCCACGCGCTCACAGATGGCCAGCAGCTTGACCGTGCAGTCGAGCGCCGAGGCGGTCTCCAGATCCTCGGCGGAAATGCGCGAGATGCCCTCGCGGTACACGTCGGCGGCGGTGACCCGGGTGTGGAACGCCAGCGAGGCCAGGATCGCGGCCTTGGCCGCGGCGTCGTAACCCTCCACGTCGGCGGTGGGATCGGCTTCGGCGTAGCCCAGCCGGGTGGCCTCGGCCAGCGTCTGCGAGTAATCGGCGCCGGTCTCGTCCATCGCGGAGAGGATGAAGTTGGTGGTGCCGTTGACGATGCCGACGACCCGGTTCACCCGGTCGCCCGCCAGCGACTGGATCAGCGGGCGCACCACGGGGATCGCGCCCGCGACGGCGGCCTCGAAGTACAGATCGGCGCGGCTGCGTTCGGCGGCGGCGGCGAGTTCACCGGTGTAGTCGGCCAGCAGCGCCTTGTTCGCGGTCACCACGGATTTGCCCGCGTTCAGCGCGGCCAGGATCAAGCGGCGCGGCGGATCGATGCCGCCGATCACCTCGACCACCAGGTCCACGTCGTCGCGGGCGACCAGGGCGTCGGCGTCGGTGGTCAGCAGATCCGCGGGGATGCCGCGGTCGGTGTCGAGGCTGCGCACGGCCACCCCGCGTAGCACCACCGGTGCGCCGACGCGGGAACGCAGGTCCTCGGCGTGCTCGCGCAGGATGCGCACCACCTCGGTGCCGACATTGCCCATGCCGAGGACCGCGACCCCGATCGGGCGATCGGTCCCCCACACGCCGTTCTTCGCGTTGGCCGTCACGCTTCCACCTCCAAGCTGAGCAGGTCCGCCACCGTTTCCCGGCGCAGGATCAGGCGCGGCTGTCCGTCCCGCACCGCGACGACCGCGGGGCGGGTCAACTGGTTGTACCGGCTGGACATCGAGTAGCAGTACGCGCCGGTGGCGGCGACGGCGACCAGGTCACCGGGGCCGACGTCGGCGGGCATCCAGGTGTCCCGGATGACGATGTCGCCGCTCTCACAATGCTTTCCGACGACGCGCGCGACCACCGGCCCGGCCTGCGACGACCGCGAGACCAGGCGGCAGTCGTAGTCGGCCTGGTACAGCGCGGGCCGGATGTTGTCGCTCATGCCGCCGTCGACGCTCACGTAGCGGCGGCGCAGACCGCCGTCGAGCGAGACGTCCTTGATGGTGCCCACCTCGTAGAGCGTCACCGTGCCCGGACCGGCGATGGCGCGGCCGGGCTCCACCGCGATCGTGGGCGTGGGCAGGCCCGCGCGTTCGGCTTCGGCCGCCACCAGTTCGCGCAGGTTCGCCGCGAACTGGTCCAGCGGCGGCGGGTCGTCCGACGGCAGATACGAAATGCCGAGTCCGCCACCGAGATCCAGCGTCGCGATCTGGGCGGTGCGCTCGATGCCGAACTTGTCGATGGCCTCGCGGAGCAGGCCGAGCATGCGCCGCGCGGCGATCTCGAAGCCGTCGATCTCGAAGATCTGCGAGCCGATGTGGCTGTGCAGGCCGACCAGGCGCAGATTGTCCGCGTCGAAGACGCGCGCGAGCGCCTCCATCGCGTCGCCGCCCGCGATCGAGAAGCCGAACTTCTGGTCCTCGTGCGCGGTCGAAATGTATTCGTGGGTGTGGGCTTCGACGCCGACGGTGACCCGGACCAGGACGTCCTGCACCACGCCGGCACGGCTCGCGACAGCCTCCAGGCGCTCGATCTCGATGAGCGAGTCGACCACGACGTGACCGACGCCCGCGGACACCGCGGCTTCCAGCTCCGCGACCGATTTGTTGTTGCCGTGCAATGCGATTCGCTCGGCCGGGAAGCCCGCGTGCAACGCGATGGCGAGTTCGCCGCCCGAGCACACGTCCAGCGAGAGGCCCTCGTCCCGGATCCAGCGGGCGACCTCGCCGCACAGGAACGCCTTCGACGCGTAGTGCACGCGCGCGTTCGCGCCGAAAGCACGAACCATGTCGCGGCAGCGGGAGCGGAAATCGTCCTCGTCGACCACGAACAGCGGGGTGCCGAACCGCTCGGCCAGCTCGTACACCGGCACGCCCGCGAAGTGGACCACGCCCGCGTCGTCGCGCGTGGCATTGCGCGGCCACACGTTCGCGGGCAAATCGATCATCTGCTGCGGGTCGCTCGGACGCTCCGGCAGATTCGGCGCGTGCGGGATCTCGGCGTGCCGGGGACCGGCGGGATGCGCGCTCATTTTTGCCTCTCGCTGCGCTCGCTCACTGTCGTTTCCTTCCCTCCGGTCGACCGGCCGGTCACATGCGCTCCGGGGCGCTGACACCGAGCAGGCCCAAGCCGTTGGCCAACACCTGGCGCGTGGCGTTGACCAGAGCGAGCCGGGCGGCGTTCGTCGGGGAGACCGGGTCGTCACCCAGCGGCAGGACGCGCAGGTTCTTGTTGGTCTGGAAACGGTGGTACGCGCCTGCCAGCTCCTCCAGGTAGCGGGCCACCCGGTGCGGTTCGCGCAGGCTCGCCGCGCTCGCCACCACGCGCGGGTATTCGCCGAGGGTGCGAATCAGCTCGCCTTCCTCCTCGGCCGACAGCAACGCGAGATCGGCTGCGACGGAACCGTATTCGAACTCGGCGGCATTGCGCGCGATGGACGCGGTCCGCGCGTGCGCGTACTGCACGTAGTAGACCGGGTTCTCGTTGCTCTGGCTGGCCCACAGGTTCAGATCGATGTCGATGCTCGAGTTCACCGACGAACGCACCAGCGAGTACCGCGCCGCGTCCACGCCGATCGCCTCGACCAGGTCGTCGAGCGTCACCACGGTGCCCGCGCGCTTGCTCATCTTCACCGCCACGCCGTCGCGCAGCAGGTTCACCATCTGCCCGATCAGCACTTCGACGGTCGCCGGGTCGTCGCCGAAGGCGGCCGCGGCGGCCTTCAGCCTGCCGATGTAACCGTGGTGGTCGGCGCCGAGCATGTAGATGCACAGATCGAAGCCGCGGGCCCGCTTGTCCTGGAAATAGGCGATGTCGCCCGCGATGTAGGCGGCTTTGCCGTCGCTCTTGATGACAACCCGGTCCTGGTCGTCACCGTATTCCGAGCTCGCGATCCACCAGGCGCCGTCCTTCTCGTACAGGTCGCCGGAGTTCTTCAGCCGCTCCACGGCTTGCTCCACCGCGCCGGAAGCGAACAGCGAGCTCTCGTTGAAGTAGACGTCGAAATCGGTGCCGAACTCGTGCAGCGACTCCTTGATGTGCGCGAACATCAGCTCGACGCCTTCGGCCCGGAACAGCTCGAGGCGCTCGGCCTCCGGCTTGCTCAGCACATCCGGGTGCGCGGCCACGATCTTGTCGGCGATCTCGCCGATGTAGGCGCCCGCGTAGCCGTTCTCCGGGGTCGGCGCGCCGGTGGCGGCCGCGGCCAGCGAGGCGGCGAACCGATCGATCTGCGCGCCGTGGTCGTTGAAGTAGTACTCGCGCACCACGTCGGCGCCCTGCGCGGCCAGGATGCGGCCCAGCGCGTCGCCGACCGAAGCCCACCGGGTACCGCCCAGGTGCACCGGACCGGTCGGGTTGGCCGAGACGAACTCCAGGTTGATCCGGGTGCCCCGCAGCGTCTCGGCGGTGCCGTACGCGGCGCCGGCGGCGAGCACCCGCTCGATGATCGCGCCCTGCGCGGAAGCCGCGAGGCGGATGTTCAGGAATCCGGGCCCGGCGACCTCCGCGGCGGCGATGCCGTCGGCGGCGGCGAGCGCGTCGGCCAGCCAGGTGGCCAGGTCACGCGGCTTGGTCCCGGCGCGCTTGGCCACCTGCATCGCGACGTTCGTGGCATAGTCGCCGTGTTCGGGGTTCCTGGGACGCTCCACGGTGACCTCGTCGGGCAGGACCGCGGGGTCCAGTCCACGTTCGACAAGCACCTTCGCCGCGGTCGAGCGAAGGAGATCTGCAAGGTCAGCTGGAGTCACGAGTCTCTATCCTATGGTCTTGGCGGGTGTACACCTCGGGGTGGGCACTGCGCAGCCAGCGGATCCATCAACGTCGAAAGAGCACACTGAGCGATGCCTAGCAGTCCCAGCGCCAAATCGGCCAAGGCCGCCAAGGCCGCGGCGAAGTTGTCCGCTCCCCGCAAGCGGGGCAGACAAGGACAGCTTCCGAAGAAGAACCGGCAGATCCCCTGGCTGGCCATCGGCGCGGCCGTAGTAATCATCGCATTGATCGGCGCCCTGGCTTACAACCTGGTCCCCAAGTACCGGGAAAAGGCCGACCTGGACAAGTACACCCCGAGCGCGCAGAAGAAGGACCCGTCCGACGGGATCCCGGGCGTGGTGAAGAAGGAATACCCCGCTGGGCTGCACATCGGCTCGAACCAGCGGGTGGCCTACGACCAGGCGCCGCCGTTCGGCGGCCCGCACGACCAGTCCTGGGCGACCTGCACCGGCGTGGTCTACAACAAGCCGATCCGGGTGGAGAACGCGGTGCACTCCCTCGAGCACGGCGCGGTGTGGATCGCCTACAACCCGGACAAGGTGAACGCCGACGGCATCGCGACGCTGAAGGCGAAGGTCGAGGGCAAGCCGTACACGATGATGTCGCCCTACCCGGGCCTCGACTCCCCGGTGTCGCTGCAGTCCTGGGGTCATCAGTTGAAGCTGGACAGCGCGGACGACAAGCGCGTCGGCCAGTTCATCACCGCGCTGCGGCTGAACAACTACACCTACCCCGAGGTCGGCGCGGACTGCTCGACCATCGTCTTCGACACCGACAACCCGCCGCCGTTCGACCCCACGCCGCCCGGACCCGACGCGGTGCCGATGGACGGCAGGGGCCTGCAGCCGGACCAGTCCGAACTCGGTGGCGCGCCCGGCGGGCTGCCCGGTGTGCCGGGCGTTCCCGGTCTTCCGGGGCTCCCCGGTATGCCCGGCGCTCCGGTGCCCGCGCAGCCCGCGCCTGCCCAGCCCGCACCCGGCGCGGGGCAGTAGTGGCCGGCGAGCGGGGCGGCGCGGAATCCGCCGGACGCGAAGCATCGGCTGGTTCCAGCGATCGCGAAGTCACTGATTCCGACGATCGAGCGGAGTCCGACGAGTCCCGCACTCGGACCGCAGGCGGCGGTCACCCAGCCGGCGGGTCCGGCGATGGCGCAACCCCGGCCGGTTCCGGCGCGCCTGGAGTCATCGGGTCGGCCGGTCATGGCCCCACCGGGGCGGGTGACAGCGCAACTTCGGCGGGAGCAGGCACTTCTGCGGCCACCAACTCCGTTGGTCGCAGCGCCACCGGGGCCGACGCTTCCGAAGCGACCGGCCCTGCTGGTCGCGGCACCCTCGGGATCGACGAGCGCGCAGCCACCGCCCCGTCCAGCACTGACGTCACCGGGTCCGGCAGTCGGGAAGCCTTCGGATCCAGCGAGCACCGAGCCGCCGGATTCGATCGAGAACCAGGCACCGGAACCGACAGCCACGAAAAATCCGCGGGGTCCACGCGCGCAGTGGCTGCCGGATCCAGCGATTCCGGAGCCACCGGAGCCGAGGGCGAAGCGTCAGGCGATTCCGGCATCGGTGGGCAGTTGCGCCGCCAGCGCACGGCGCTGCTGGCCCTCGGCATCATCGGCGCCATGCTCATCGGCTTCGCGATCGGCGTGCTCGCCCGGATTCCGCTGGACGGCGCGAAGGAGCCGGAGCCGGGCCCGGTCGACACAGGGTTCAGCCAGGACATGTCGGCCCATCATGCGCAAGCCGTCGAGATGGCGGGCGTGGTGCTGGTTCGTTCCACCGACACCGAGGTACGGCGGCTGGCCTACGATATCCTCACCACCCAGCAGAGCCAGATCGGGCGCATGCAGGGCTGGTTGCAGTTGTGGGGCGAGCCCGCGCAGGGCGTGGACGGGTTCATGGGCTGGATGAGCGAGCCGATGGGCGGCCACGACCATTCCGGAGCCGACGTGCCGCACCACTCCGGGCCGGTGTCCACCATGCCCGGCATGGCCACGCCCGCCGAACTGGCCGCGCTGCGCCAAGCCACCAGCCCCAAGCTGGACACGATGTTCCTGCAGCTCATGCTGCGCCACCACCGAGGCGGCCTGCCGATGATCGACTACGCCGCCCAGCACGCCGACACCACAGCGGTGCGCACCCTCGCCGAAACCATGGCCACGACCCAGCGCGGCGAGTCCGACCTGATGACCACCATGCTCACCGCCCGCGGGGCCGCCCCCCTCCCCTGACCCGAAACCCCGCCGCCGTCCGCCCTTTTTGGCGGACGGCCGCCGATACGATAGGCTGACCCAGCCCGATCGGACCGCCTCCCAGGCCCCGACCGAGCCCTATCCCGCCCTCGTAGCTCAGGGGATAGAGCGTCTGCCTCCGGAGCAGAAGGCCGCAGGTTCGAATCCTGCCGAGGGCACGCGACACGATGGCTCCCGACCAGATTCTTCTGGTCGGGAGCCATTGTCCTTCCTGCCTTCGGCCGCGCTCAGCTGCTGCCGAACACGCCATTCGGCAGGACGCCGTGGAGCAGACGCCAGAGCGGATCATTGCCGCGACCGTTGTCGTGATCCCCCGGCCAATCTTTGCCCCGGAAGTCGGGGCGGTCGTCCCAGCCGTCGTGCCCGATTTCCGTGCCGACCGCAACGGACGTCGCCGGAGCGGCCGAGGCCGGAATCGTCGATATCGTCAGGGGAACAGCGACGATTGCTCCAGCGATGATTGCGCGTGCCGAAATCCGACGCGCAGCGGTGGATGTGGTTGCCGAGAACACCGGCAGATCCTTTCTAGCGACAGCAAAGCGTGCACCCATCCGCCTCGATCGAGGCGGATGGAGCAGGCCGGAGATCGACAGCGCCAGGTACGGGTGTCGAGTCACCGGCCCGGATCGACCGTACCCCGATGTTGTTACGGAGGAACCGTACGGACGAAACACCCACTCCCCGGCCATGCCCTCGATGCCGCGTCAGTCCAGTAGGCGGTGACAGACGCTCGCGTCCGCGCCGCGACCGTATGCCCGTTCGAAGTCCGCGTAGTCCGGATCTATTTTGTCGTCCAGGTAGTACGGGACGAGAGCCGCCTCGACGCTGTTGCACACCCATGTCTCACCCGATCCACTGTTTCGCATCTGGAAGGTGATCCAGTGGTGGCCGGTCAGGGGAGCGCCCGCCGAGGCCGTGCATTCGCGGCCTTTGACGGAGCCGAAGTGCGGTAGGTCGATCGTGTAGCCGCAGGTGTAGGTCGGCAGAGTTTGAGCCTCCGCGGCGGGGGCGGCCACCAGGCCGGCGGTAGCGGCCAGCAGGAGTATCGGCAGCCCGAGTCGGACTGTACGGGTTGTGTTCATCGCGGTTCCTGTTCGAAATAGAAATCAATACTTCTCGGCAGTCGAAAGCCGTTGTCGCGCGCAGCACGGGTCAGATCGGGCGACAATTGCTCGCGTCCACACCGGCGTTGAGCACCGCCTCGGCCTCGTAAGATCCCATTTCCGGATGGATGGGCTTGCCGAGGTACGGGAACGCGCCACCGCATTCCCATTTCTCACCGGTGACGCTGTTCTCCATCCGGACCGGATAGAAGTAATTGCCATCCAGCGGAGCGCCCGGTGACGCGGCGCATTTGCGCGCTCGCATCGAGCTGAACACCACGAGGTAGTCGGTGATGGGCGTGTACTTGCAGGTGTAGGTCGGCAGCGGGGGCTGCGCCACGGCAGTGGGAGCCGTGGCCAGACCGGCGGTCGCGGCCAGCACGAGCACGGGAAGTCCCAGGAGGGTCAGACGGGTTGCGATCATCAAGGCTCCTGCGCAAAAAGGAAACACTGTCGCGCGACCCTCACCGATCGGTCTAAAGGAATCCTTAACGACTGGTAGGCACGGGCGACCGGGCGGGCTTCCACACCTGGCCTGTCCTGCCGGAATGTCCAGACCGGCCGCACCTACATCAACCGAACGGAGAAAGCCGGCGCACCGATCGCTGACGTCGCCGCGCTGCGGTATCCGCCGCAGGTCGAGGTGCCCGTTGGCGAAGTTGCCGTAGTCCCATGCCCGCTCGAACCCGCCACGCACCGCGCCGGTGGTGAAGGTGTCCCATTCGCCCTAGCCCCACATCGATACGCGAGTGGCACACCACGGAGAGGTTCACTCGACGTTCGCCGCAGCCATGTGCCGCTCAACGACACGTCTGCTGGGGGCGGTGGTGAATACGATGGCTCGGCACTGTGTGAGATGGCGGGGCGTCTGATACGCGGAGGAGCGTGAACAGGATTGGCTGACGCTGGGAACCGGCGCGGGTGGGTGCGCTGGGGCGTGACAGGGGTTTTGGTGGCGGTCGCGGTGGTCGGGATCGTCGTGGTGACCGGGAGTAGGCCGCCGTTCGATCCGGACGCGGTGCCGGGCACGCAAGTCGTCTGGGTGACCGCCCCCGCGGGAGCCGATCGGGGGACGTTGGAATTGTGGCAGCGGAACCGGATGCGGCGGTGGGAGCGGACGTTGGCGGTGCCCGCCTGGGTGGGCAAGGCGGGGATTTCCCGGGAGGCGAGGGAGGGGGCGGCGTATACGCCGGAGGGCACGTTCGCGTTGACCGAGGGCTTCGGCCGGTTACCGCACGCGGGCGCGAAGCTTCCCTACCTGTCGGTGGACCCGTCGAATACCTGGTGGTGGGTGTCGGACACGGAGAGCCCGCTGTACAACCAGAAATTTCGATGCGCCGAGGGCGAGTGCCCGTTCGACACCACCGTCAGTGAGAATCTCGGCCGGACCGACCCGCAATACAACTACGCGCTGGTCATCGACTACAACCGGTTTCCGGTCGTGCCGAAGCGGGGCTCGGCCTTCTTCGTCCACGTCGAGGCAGGCAGGCCGACCGCAGGGTGCGTCGCGGTGGGCGATGACGTGATGCGCACGCTGCTGGCCACGCTCGAGCCGTCGAGGAAGCCGGTGATCGGCATGTACGCGATCTGAATCCGCTGTTCTCCGGTCGGCTTCGCGGCGAAGCGCAGTGACTCGGCCGAACGGAGCGATGTCCGGTCGCGCTGCACGGCCACCGACCGCATCGAAGTCGGCCGACCGTCGAATCCGGCGATCGACGAGCCGATGGCGCTGGGACGTGGACAAGGGATTTCTCGAATGCCGCCGTCATATGAGCGAAGGGCTCCGGAAGCCGGAGCCCTTCTCGAATGGGTTGGGTGTCGCGTGCGATCAGAGGGTCACGGCAGGGGTTCGGTGGGCTTGTCGGTCGAGCTGAGCACGCCCGCCTTGGTGAGGTAGGTGAAGGCGGGGGCCGTGAAGCCGGGCTGGAGGAAGTAGAAGTGGGCCTTGGTGACGGAGCCGTTCTCGGTGGCATCGCACAGGGCGTGCAGGGCGGTGGGGTCGACGGTGAGCGCGGTGAGCTTGCCCGCCTCGTAGTCCATCTCCACCCACTTCGCGTGGATGGCGGCGCTCATGACGCTGCCGGTGAAGTCCTCCCGGCTGGAGGCGGCGCTGAGGCCGAGCTCCAGGCCGTCGTCCAGGTCGGTCGGCGTGTGCTGCCAGCGGCCGAACTCCCACCAGCGCACGAAGCTCACCGGGCCTTCGACGCCGGCGGGCAGCTTCGTCGTCGGTTCCACCGAGCGCACCCAGGCAGGCGCGGCGGACAGCGGATCGTAGGAGGTCCCGGCGACCTCGTTGTCCTCGTCCCTGCCGAATAGCAGCGCACGGTCGCCGGGATATCTGACCAGCGAGTACCAATTGCCCTCGCCGTCGTCGTTGATCAGCCGGCCGCCTTCCACTCCGGCCGTCTGCCCGATCTCCTGTCCGCTCGCGGCCCGATCGGTGTGGGTAGCGGCGGTGATCACGTCCAAGACGGTCACGCGCGCCCACAGCACCTCGGGATGCGGCAACTGAAATCCCATGCCGGGCAACGTATCACCGGCCCCCCACCGCGACAACCGATCGGCAACCGGCCGGACAACCCGCCGCGCCACGCCTGCCCGCCATGGCAAACCAGGGTAGAAGGGCTCCTCACAGGGGTCTCGCAGATGCATGCACAAACGGCAAATGCGCAGCAATGAGACTCGGCCCGGCGCAGTGTTCCACCTGCCGGATTTTGCGCAACAGACCCGGTCGAGAGTCCGGGAGTCAGCGCGACAACGACTCCGGCCGCATACGGCACGCCTGAGCGGTGGACTGCCGACCAGATCGGTCCGGTCCGAAGCGCTCGCACGCCGGGCCGCCACGCGGGAACACCGAGCCTGGGCGGCGAACCACCGACCAGGCCGCCACGCGAAGAACACCCAGCCAGGGCGGCGGACCGCCGAGAGGGTCGGATCGCTCGACGCGACGCGAACGCAGCCAGAAGGCCCGAGCCCGGTAGGCGCGGGCGGATCGCCCATCAGGTCGACTCCGGTTCGGTTTGCTCGGTGCGACGCGGGCGCAGGGCGTAGGCCGGGACGAGCTGGTCGCGCACGTGCAGGTCGGGGCGCCCGTCGGCGAACTGGATGCTGTAGGTCACCCGTCCCATCCAGTCCCCGTCGACCGTGGGCAACCAATGCGTCAAGGTTCCGGGGCGCTCGCCGCGCATGATGACTCCCGCGCCGTTCACATGGCGTGGCGTCCCCGGGTCGCGGACCAGGATCGCGTCCAGGCGCACCCAGACGGGCCGCGGCGGGTAGGTCAGGGTGCGGTAGTAGTGGCCGGTCCGGTTCGGGTAGACCAGCTCGGGTTCCGTTCCTTCGGTTCGCGGCGTTTCATCGCTGATCGAACCCATGTTCGAATGTTAGCCGGACATATGCGGCAAGCACCAGGCAACCCGGCCGCGAATCGGACGGCATGACGACGGCCACACTGCCCGAGCGTGCCTAGATCTAGTATGTTCGTTCTAGAACGTTCGTATTAGAAGGAGTGGACATGTCCGCGAAGTTCGAGGTTGTCAAGGGTTTCTATGCCGCGACACAGGCCGGTGACGGGCCCGGGATCCTGGCCCTGCTGCATCCGGAGTTCGAAGCGCGCACCGCGCCGGGCTTGCCGTGCGGCGCGGGAGGCGTCTTCCACGGCCCGCTCACGGTGATGGCGCGCGTCTGGGGCGCGGTCGCCCGCGAGTTCGACACCGCGCCGTACGACGAGACCTGGCAGGAGACCACCGACGGCACCATCGTGGTGACCGGTCACTATCGCGGCGCGGCCCGCGCCACCGGCCGCGAGTACGACGCCGAATTCGTGCACTTGTGGCAGGTCGACGACGACGGCCGCATCACGCGGCTACACCAGTTCACCGACACCGCACGCTGGCACGCCGCATTGGCGGCCTGAAGACCGTCCGCCACGGCTGGAGGGCACGCGCTCCCTCGGCGGCATCACCCGGCGCGACCATCCGGCCTGGTTTGGTTTCCGGTCACCCGGGCACGCCTTTGCCGTAAACGATCCTGGCACCCGGGGGTAGACCGGAGGACGAGATGGCTTATCCGCCGGGCGGGCAACCGCCGGATGACCGACCGCAGTACCCGCAACAGCCGTCGCCTGGCTACCCCGGACCCGGACAGCCCGCGCCACCGCCGGGCCAGGGTTATCCGGCACCCGGCTACCCGCCCTGGGGCTATCCGCCACCGCCCAGGAAAAGCAACACCGGCTTGATCGTCGGCCTGGTGGTGATCGTGGCCCTGGTGATCGCGGGCGCGGTGATCGCCGGATTCTTCCTGACCTCGCAGGGACGGGGTCCGCTCGCCTCCGACGAGAAGCGGATCGAACTGGCGATCCGCGACTTCTACGAGACGTTGGACTCGCGCGGCTTCCGCGCGGCGGCCGAACTGGCGTGCACGCGCGAACGCGCCACCTTCGAGGCGATGACCGAGCAGGAGAAGAGCGAATTCGACAGCACCTCGGTGTCGGTCACGATCGATAGGATCGAGGGCATCGTCGTCATCGATGACACGGCGACCGCGAAGGTCACCGGCAAGCTCACCGTCGAGGTGCCCGGCCGGCAACCCGATACCGAGACCAGCACGACCGAGCATCTGAAGAAGGAAGACGGCAAGTGGAAGATCTGCTCCGCGGAGGGCACGCGCTGATCGCATGCACCCGCGCATGAGCTGCTGCGGACCGAGCCGCAGAACCGTTCTCGGGGCACTCGCCCTCGCCACCCTCCTCCCCTTCGCCGGCCGCACCGAAAAATCGTCGGCACAACCGAACACGATCGTCGCGACCGATCTGGAAGTGGTGACGATCACCGATACCTCGGTGATCCTCACGTGGACCACGCTCGCGCCCGACCCGAGCGGACGGCTGATCCCCGTCGGCGCCGACACCCAGGTGCGGATAAGTCCCGCCGATTCCGCGCGCGCACCGCTGCTGGTCTTCGCCGACGACCGTCCCACTCCGTTCCACTACGCCGAGATCGGCGGACTCGAACCGGGCCGCGCCTACCGTTTCGAAGCGTGGTCGGCGGGGCTGCGCGCCACGCCTGCGCTGTCGCTCACCACCGCCGACCCCGCCGCGCCGGAAGCGCGCGGCGAGTTCACCACCCTCGTTCCGCCGCCGGGCCGCAAGCTGCACACCTTGGCGCTGGCCAACGACGTGCACTACGGCGAGCAGGTCAGCGGGCTGATCGCAGGCGACCTGCCGCCCGGCGTCCGGCAGGGCCCCGGTCTCGCGCCCTATCCCGAGGTCATGCTGACGGCGGTGCTGGACGACCTGCGCCGCCCCGACCGCGCGGCCGAACTCCTGTTGCTCGCCGGGGACCTGACCGCCGAAGCCTCCGCCTCCGACACCCGCGCGGTGCGGGCCCGCCTCGACGCGTGGGGTGCGCTCGGCCACGACTACCTGGCCGTGCGCGGCAACCACGACCGCCCGCACCTGGGCGGCGAGTACGCCGGTTGCGCACCCGCGCCCGCCGACCATCACGACTGCTGGGCCGATGTCTTCTCCGCACGGCAGGAACTGGTCGAACACGAGATCGGCGGCCTGCGGGTGCTGGGCGTGGACACCAGCAGGCTCGACGGCGCGGGCGGGTCCATCGAACGTCCCCAGTTCGATCAGCTCGCCGAACGCCTGCGTACCGACCCGGACCGCCCGACGCTGCTGTTCGGCCATCACCCGGTCACGGCCGAGTCCGGGTTCACCAACCTCGCGGGCCCGGGATTCGTGCTCGACGGACGCGACAGCGCCGAGTTGCAAGCGCTCTACACCCGCAGCCCCGGGGTCTTTTTGCAGCACAGCGGCCACACGCACCGCAATCGCCGCACCAGGCCGGATGCGCCGTGCGCGGTGGAGTTCCTCGAGGTCGCCGCCGTCAAGGAGTATCCGGGCGGCTACAGCCTGCTGCGCGTCTACGAGGGCGGCTACATGGTCAATTTCTATAAGACTCGCACCGAGGACGCGCGGCGCTGGAGCGCGCTCACCCGCGGCGAGTACTTCGGGCTGCTCCCCGACTACACGCTCGGCACCTGCGCGGACCGCAATCACGTTGTGCTGCGCGACTTCTCGGGGCTGCGGTAGCGAACGAACGGGTTCCGCACATCCGAGAAGGTTTGCGCACGTCGGACGCGGTATCTTCCTTAGGTAAGCCTCAACATAGGCATGCGAGACGCGTCGGAAGGACGAGGATGAAGCCGGTCAGATGGAAGACGATTGCCGCTGGATTGGTCCTCGCGATGACCGCGCTCGGCAGCACGGCGTGCTCGAATTCCTCGGACGACGCGAACGAGATCACCGTCTACAACGCGCAGCACGAGTCGCTCACCAAGGAATGGGCCGACGCGTTCACCAAGGAAACCGGCATCAAGGTGACCTTGCGCCAGGGCGGTGACACGGCGCTGGGCAACCAGTTGGTCGCCGAGGGCGCGGCCTCGCCCGCCGACGTCTTCCTCACCGAGAACTCCCCCGCGATGGCGCTGGTGGAGAACGCTGGCCTGTTCGCCGACGTCGAGGCCAAGACTTTGGAGCAGGTGCCCGCGCAGTTCCGCCCGTCCACCGGCAAGTGGACCGGCGTCGCCGCGCGTTCGACCGTCTTCGTCTACGACAAGGACAAGGTCCAGCCGGGTCAGCTGCCTGCCTCACTGCTGGATCTGGCGCAGCCGCAGTGGAAAGGACGCTGGGGCGCGGGCGTTTCCGGCGCCGACTTCCAGGCCATCGTGGCGGCCCTGCTCGCGCTGAAGGGTGAGGACGTCACCCGTGCCTGGCTGAAGGGCATGAAGGACAACGCGACACCCTTCCCGAACAACGTCGCCACCATGAAGGCGGTGAACTCCGGCAGCCCGGACGGCGGCGTCATCTACCACTACTACTGGTACCGCGACCAGGCGAACACCAAGGAGAGCAGCGCCGACACCGCCCTGCACTACTTCAAGAACCAGGACCCGGGCGCGTTCGTCAGCGTCTCCGGCGGTGGCGTGCTGAAGGCGAGCAAGAAGCAGGAGGCGGCGCAGAAGTTCCTGGCGTTCATCGTCGGCAAGACCGGACAAGAGGTGCTGCGCGACGGCACGTCGCTGGAGTACCCGGTGGCCGCAGGCGTGGCCGCGAACCCGGCGCTGCCGCCGCTGGCCGACCTCCAGGCCCCTGCGGTCGACCCGTCGAAGCTGGACTCGAAGAAGGTCACGCAGCTGATGACCGAAGCGGGTCTGCTGTAGCCGTGACACTGCGGACCGTTGTCGCCGCGCCCCGGGTCGGCAGACCGGGGCCGCTGGTCACGGGCGTCGCGCTGTTGCTGGTGGCGGCGACGTTCGTGCCGCTCGGATACATCGTCTCGACGGTCTTCTCCACGGGCGTCGAGGAAGCGACGGAGCTGGTGTTCCGGCCCAGGGTCGGTGAGCTGCTGGGCAACACGGCCGCTCTGGTGATGTGCACCGTCCCGATCTGCGTGGCGCTCGGTGTCGGGCTGGCCTGGGTGGTCGAACGCACCGACGTGCCCGGTAAGTCGTGGTGGGGGCCGGTTTTCGTGGCGCCGCTGGCAGTTCCGGCATTCGTCAACAGCTATGCCTGGGTCAGCGTCTTTCCGACCATGCACGGCCTGTGGGCGGGTGTGGTGATCTCCACGATGTCCTACTTCCCGCTGGTCTATCTGCCCGCGGCGGCCACGTTGCGCCGCTTGGACCCGGCGGTGGAGGAGTCGGCGCGGGCGCTGGGCTCGGGGCCGGTGGCGGTGTTCGCCCGGATCGTGCTGCCGCAGTTGCGCTTGGCGATTCTCGGGGGCGGGCTGCTCATCGGGCTGCATCTGCTCGCCGAGTACGGCGCCTTCGTGATGGTCCGGTTCGACACGTTCACCACGGCGATCTTCGAGCAGTACCAGTCCAGCTTCGCCGGTCCGGCGGGCAGCATGCTGGCCGGTGTGCTCGTCCTGTGCTGCCTGGCGCTGCTCGGCGCGGAAGCCGGGCTGCGCGGCCGGGCGCGCTACGCGCGGATCGGCAGCGGGGCGCCGCGCGCCGCGACCCGCATCCGATTGCGCCGCGCCACGATACCGGTGCTGGCCGCGCTCGTCGCGGTGACGGCGGGTGCGCTGGGCGTGCCGCTGTGGACCATCGGGCGCTGGCTGCGCGTCGGCGGAACGGCGGTGTGGGACCTCACCGACATCGGCAACGCGCTCGGGCAGACGGTGGGTCTGGCGGCCGTCGCCGCGCTGCTCACCACGCTGTGCGCGTTCCCGGTCGCCTGGATCGCGGTCCGTTCCACCTCCGCGTTCGCGCGGCTGGTCGAGGGCGCCAACTACATCACCAGTTCGTTGCCCGGCATCGTGATCGCGCTGGCCATGGTGACCGTGACCATCCGCTGGGCGCCCGCGCTCTACCAGACGGCGGGCATGGTGATCGCCGCCTATCTGCTGTTGTTCCTGCCCCGGGCACTGGTCAGCGTCCGGGCCGGGCTGGCTCAGGTGCCGGTGGGCCTGGAGGAGGCGTCCCGATCGCTGGGCAAATCGGCGCCCGCGACGTTCTTCCTGGTCACTTTGCGTCTCGCCGCGCCCGCCGCGGCGGCCGCGGCCGCACTGGTGTTCGTCGCCGTGGCGACCGAGCTGACCGCGACGCTGCTGCTGGCGCCCAACGGAACCCGCACGCTGGCGATGCGGTTCTGGGGCCTGTCCGGCGAACTGGACTACGCGGCCGCCGCGCCGTACGCCCTGATCATGATCGTCGCCGCGGTGCCGGTGACCTACCTGCTGTTCACCAACTCGCGGAAGGCGGCCGGGATATGAGTCGCGTTGTCGTCGCCGATGTGTCGAAGACCTTCGGGCACACCCGGGTTCTCGGCGGGATCAGCCTCGACGTGCCGGACCATACCGCGACCGCCGTGGTCGGATCGTCCGGGTGCGGCAAGACCACGCTGTTGCGCGTGATCGCCGGATTCGAGTCGCCGGATGCGGGATCGGTCTCGATCGGAACGGAAACCGTTGTCGGCGAGCGTATCTCGGTGCCACCGCAGCGCCGTAACATCGGTTACGTCGCCCAGGACGGTGCGCTGTTCCCCCATCTGACGGTCGGCCAGAACATCGCCTACGGCCTGCCCGGCTCGGGGCGCCGCAGCCGCGGGCGGGTGCGGGAGCTGCTGGAGATGGTGTCGCTGGACGCGTCCTACGCCGACCGCAGGCCGCATCAGCTCTCCGGCGGTCAGCAGCAACGCGTCGCGCTGGCCCGCGCACTGGCGCGCAAGCCGTCGGTGATGCTGCTGGACGAGCCGTTCAGCGCGCTGGACGCGGGCCTGCGCGCGACGACCAGACAGGCGGTGGCCGACACACTGCGCGAGGCGGGCATGACCAGCATCCTGGTGACGCACGACCAGGAGGAGGCGCTGAGTTTCGCCGCGCAGGTGGCGGTGATGCGGGAGGGGCGCTTCACCCAGGTCGGGACGCCGAAGGAGGTGTACGCGACGCCGAAGGACCTGTTCACCGCCCGGTTCCTCGGCGATTGCGTCCTGCTGGACGCGGTGGTGGAGGCCGACGTGGCCAAGTGCGCGCTGGGCCGGATTCCGGTGCAGCGCGGCGCCGCGGGCGGACCGGCCACCGTCATGCTGCGCCCGGAACAGCTTGTCGCGCATATCGCTTCGGAGGACGAGTCGGAGACCGGCCGGGTCCGCGCCGTCGATTTCCGCGGCGCCGACGTCATCCTGACGATCGAGCTGGACGGTACGGCCACCCCCATCCGGGTACGCCGTGCCAGCGTCGCCGCCCCGGTGACCGGGCAGCGGGTGCGCCTCGAAGTGGTCGGCACGGCCGTGGCGTACGCCGAACCGAACGACGCCGCCTGAAGCGACGCTCGATGGTGTGCCTCGGAATGCCCGGCTCGGCGGTGGCGTACACCGAGCCGGACATCGAGACGCTTGGAGCGAGCGGCGGGAATCGAACCCGCGTTAACGGCTTTGCAGACCGTTGCCTAAACCACTCAGCCACGCCCGCCTCGCCCTAGATAGTGCCCGCGACGGGTAGGCCCCGCCTACCATTGCGCTCACGGTGATCCGAAGGCTGGTCGGATGTCCCCGTCCGCCCGTGGTGACATGGAATGATCGGAACATGTCTCGGCCACGCCCGCTTCCGAACGACCCGATCGAGGAAGCCCACCGCCAGTGGGTCGGCCACGGCTGGGGCGATGTCGCCGACGGCATGGCCGCGGTGACGTCGCTGGTTCGGGCCCAGCAAATCGTGATGGCCCGGGTGGACGAGGCGCTCAAGCCGACCGGATTGACCTTCTCCCGCTACGAGTTGCTCATGCTGCTGAACTTCAGCAAGACCGGCGCGCTGCCGATGGCGAAGGCCAGCGCCCGCTTGCAGGTCCATCCCACCAGCGTCACCAACACCGTGGACCGGCTCGAAGCGGCGAAGCTCGTCGAGCGCGTGCCGCACCCCAGCGACCGGCGCGCTACCCTGATCGAAATCACCGACGCCGGGCGCGAATTGGTGGCGAAGGCCACCGAGGAACTCAACGCGAAAGTCTTCGCGCTGCCCGGCCTCCCACCGGAGCGGCTGCATACACTCCTGCAACTGCTCGCCGAATTCCGACATGCCGCGGGCGACTTCGAGACGGCGGAGGGAACGGCGCGCTGGTCGGCCACGGCCACAGACTGATTCGGCGTACCGGTCGGTCGCATACCGCGCTCGACCGATCGGCGGGTGACATTCCGGCATCCATCCGGCGAATTGCCGGGCACGCCGTCTTGGCAGCGGAGGCGAAAAGGTCCACCATGGAGAACATGGTGCTGGTCTTGGGGGTATCGGCGGGCGCTGGCGGCGCCCACGCGATGCTGACACACTCCGATCAGCCACACCTACCCCCGATCGATCGCTGCGAAGTGCCGCGGCGGGCGGGCGGTGGTGTCGAGGAGTCGGTCTTCGAGGCGATCCGCCGGATGAACGGCGCCGCCGACCGGCGCGACGAGCTGATCTCGGGCACGGCGGTGACCTGCCGCTGTCCGCTGCACGCCGACGCCATCCGCGCGGGCGTGCGCGGCCGCGGCGTCACCATCGTCGACGAGCCGCTGGCCCAGCTGCGCTATCTGCGCTTCACCGGGCAACTGCCGGACAGCGGCTCGGTGATCCTCTACGACCTCGGCAGCTCGGGGCTCACCATCACCCATGCCGACTGCCGCACCGACACGATTCTGTCCAGCAAGCGCAGCACGGTGCTCGGCGGCGACGGCTACGACGCGCTGCTGCGCTGGCGGCTGGCCCGCGACGGCGTGTTCACCGACACTTCGACCATCCGCCGCCACCGCGAGGAATTGAGCGAGGCGAGGGTGGTCACGGCGATCGACGACGGCACCGGCGACCGGGCCGTGGTCACCCGCAGCGACCTGGCCGAACTGTGCGCGGCGGGCATCCACCACTCGGTGTCGTTCGTGCGGCAGGTCATCGAAGAGACCGGAGTGCGACCGGAAGCCATGGTGCTGCTCGGCGGGTGCACCCGCAGTCCCAGCATTCGCGCCGAGCTGGCCGAGCTGATCGACCTGCCGATCGTCTACGACCCGGAACCCGAGATCGTCTCCGCGCGTGGCGCGGTGCTGCTGGCCGCCGAACGCCGGGGCGGCGACGTGCGGATGGCGCGGCTGCGCGCCGGAGCCACCCTGGTCCCGGCCGGCGTCGACCGGCGCAAGCTCATCGCGGCGGCCGCGGTCACCCTCGCTCTGGGCGCCACCATCGCCGGACTGCTCGCCACGAGCAAGGACGCGCCCAGACCGGAAGGCGACAAGGGGCCCCCGCCGGCGGAGATCGTCGTGCCCACGCCCGGAGCCTTCGGATAACCGCGACGATTCCGCCCGGCCGGACGGACCCGGCCGGGCGGCATCGCGAGGTCAGCGGTTGGTGAATTTCGCCGGACGCTTCTCGACGAAGGCGCTCATGCCTTCCTTCTGGTCCTCGATCGCGAACAGCGAGTGGAAGACCCGGCGTTCGAAGCGCAAGCCCTCGGCGAGGGTGGTCTCGAACGAGCGGTTCACCGCTTCCTTGGCGATCATGGCGACCGGCAGCGACATCGACGCGATGGTCTCGGCGACCTCGAGAGCGGTGTCCAGCAGTTCCGCGGCGGGCACGATCCGCGAGACCAACCCCGCCCGCTCGGCCTCCTCGGCATCCATGTTGCGGCCGGTGAGCACCAGGTCCATGGCCTTCGCCTTGCCGATCGCGCGGGTCAGGCGCTGCGAGCCGCCGATACCGGGGATGACGCCCAGCTTGATCTCCGGCTGTCCGAACTTCGCGGTGTCGGCCGCGAGCAGGAGGTCGCAGATCATGGCCAGCTCACAGCCGCCGCCCAGCGCGTAGCCCGCCACCGCGGCGATGGTGGGCTTGCGGAACTGCGCCAGCCGGTCCCAGCGGGCGAAGTAGTCGTCCATGAACATGTCCATGTACGACTTGGGCTGCATCTCCTTGATGTCGGCGCCCGCCGCGAAGGCCCGCTCCGAGCCGGTGATCACGATGGCCCCGATCTCGTCGTCGTGCTCGAGCTCGTCGAGCGCGGCGATGACGTCGTCGAGGACCTGCGCGTTCAGTGCGTTCAGCGCCTTCGGGCGGTTCAGCGTGATCCAGCCGACCCGGCCCTTGCGTTCCAGCAGAATCGTCTCGAAGTCGGGCCCGCCCGTCGCCCGGCCCCCGCCTCCCACGGAATCGCTTTGCGATGCGCTCATTCTTCTGCACCCTCACGGTCGGAACGGTCACGGATATCGGTGACGATAGCGGAGAAGTCCCGCCCCGCGTCCGTCTGGTTGAAGCGGTCGTAGATCGTGGCGGCGAGCAATCCGAGCTGCCCGTCGACGTTGTTCTCGCGCAAGGCGTTCGCGGCGAGACCGAGGTCCTTCGACATCAGCGCCGTCGCGAAACCGGGCTGGTAGTCGTTGTTGGCCGGACTGGTCGGCACCGGGCCCGGGACCGGGCAGTAGCTGGTGAGCGCCCAGCTCTGGCCGGAAGCCGTCGAGACCACGTCGAAGAACGACTGATGGCTCAGCCCCAGCTTCTCACCCAGCACCAGCGACTCCGACAGCGCGATCATCGACACGCCCAGCAGCATGTTGTTGCAGATCTTCGCCGCCTGGCCGACGCCGGAACCACCGCAGTGCACCACCTTGCCCCCCATCACCTCGAGCACCGGCAGTGCGGCGGCGAAGTCCTCGGCGGCGCCGCCGACCATGAAGGTCAGCGTGCCCGCCGCCGCACCGGCGACGCCGCCGGAAACCGGTGCGTCCAGTGCGCGGTGCCCAGCGGCGGTGGCGCGTTCGGCCGCGACCTTCGCGTCGGCCACGTCGATGGTGGAGCAGTCGATGAACAGCGTGCCCGGCGCGGCGGCCGGAAGCAGCTCGGCGTACACGTCGAGGACGAGTTTGCCGTTGGGCAGCATGGTGATCACGGTGTCGGCCGCGGCCGCCTCGGCGGCCGAACCGGCCACCGTCGCGCCGTCGCGCTCCGCCTGTTCCCGCGCCGCGGGCACCGGGTCGAAGGCGAGCACCTCGTAGCCCGCCCGCACCAGGTTGGCCGCCATCGGCCCGCCCATGTGGCCGAGGCCGAGGAATCCGATTCGCTTGCCCATCACGCCACCTCCGGGGTCACCAGACCCAGCTCTCGATCGCCCAGCTCGGCGAAGTATGCGTCCACCTGCGCGTCCGTCACCGCCTCGAGCGTCGCGGGCGACCATCGCGGGTTGCGGTCCTTGTCGATCACCTGGGCGCGGATGCCCTCGACCAGATCGTGCGACGACAGCGACGCGATGGAGACCCGGTACTCCTCGTTCAGCACCGCCTCCAGACTCGGCGCGGTCCGCGCCGCACGCAACGAGCGCAGCGTGACCTTCAGCGCGACCGGGGATTTCGCGAGGATCTCGGTGGCCGCCGCCCGCGCCTCGGGAGACTCGTGCGCCTGCAGCCGCGCGACGATCTCCTCGACGGAATCGGCTCCGTAGCACTCGTCGATCCAGCTCTGCCCGGCCGCGAGCGCGGATTCCGGTGCGTCCGTGGCGAACTTGGCGATCGCGATGTCGGCGCTCTCCGTGCGCAGCGTCTCCAGTAGGGCGGGCAGATCCTCCGATGCGACGAAGTAGTCGGCGAAGCCCGCCGCGATGGCGTCGCCCGCGCTCATGCGCGCGGTGGTCAGCGCGACGTGCGTGCCGATCTCGCCCGGCGTGCGGGCGAGCAGGTAGGTGCCGCCGACGTCCGGGACGAAGCCGATGCCGACCTCGGGCATGCCGATCTTGGACCGCTCGGTGACGATGCGGTGGCTGCCGTGCCCGGAGAGCCCGACGCCGCCGCCCATCACGATGCCGTCCATGATCACCACGTACGGCTTGGGGTAGCGGCCGATCAAGGCGTTGAGGACGTACTCGTCGCGCCAGAACCGCCCGGTAGCCGAATCCGCCGTGTTCGCACCGTTTTTCGCGTCGGCGTGGATCGCGACGATGTCGCCGCCCGCGCACAGGCCGCGCTCCCCCGCACCGGTGACCACGACGGTGCGCACCGAGTCGTCCTCGGCCCACTCGCGCAGCGCCCCGGTGATGGCCAGAGCCATCGAGTGATTCAGCGCGTTGATGGCCTTGGGCCGGTTCAGCGTGATCAGGCCGAGCCCGTCGCGCCGTTCGAGCAGAACGTCGTTCATGCTGTGTCCTTTCCGGCATGAGCGGGGCCCTGCGTGGTCACGCTGCGCTGCCGCCTCCGGGCCTGACCGCTCATGCCGTATCCGATTCCGGCATGAGCGGGGCCCTCCGTGGTCACGCTGCGCTGCCGCCTCCGGGCCTGACCGCTCATGCCGTGTCCGATTCCGGCATGAGCGGGGCCCTGCGTGGTCACGCTGCGCTGCCTCCTCCGGGCCTGACCGCTCATGCTGTGTCCGATTCCGGCATGAGCGGGGCCCTCCGTGGTCACGCTGCGCTGCCGCCTCCGGGCCTGACCGCTCATGCCGCTCCTACCAGTGCGCGGGCGACGACCACCCGCATGATCTCGTTGGTGCCTTCGAGGATCTGGTGCACGCGCAGATCCCGGACGATCTTCTCCAGGCCGTACTCGGCCAGGTAGCCGTAGCCGCCGTGCAGTTGCAGGGCCTTGTTGGCCACCTCGAAGCCCGCGTCGGTGGCGAAGCGCTTCGCCATCGCGCACAGCTCCACCTTGTCCGGCGCGTCGGCGTCCAGCGCCGCGGCGGCCCGCCACAACAGCGTGCGGGCGGCCTCCAATTCGATGCGCATGTCGGCGAGGTCGAATTGCAGCGCCTGATTGCGCAACAGCGGTTTGCCGAACGCGTGCCGCTCGGCGAGGTACGGCACCGTCTTGTCCAGTGCCGCCTGCGCGCCGCCGACCGAGCACGCGGCGATGTTGAGCCGGCCGCCGTTGAGCCCGTTCATCGCGATCCGGAACCCGTCGCCTTCGGCGCCGAGCAGGTTGGCGGCCGGGACCCGGGCATCGGTGAAGATCACCTGACGGGTCGGCTGCGCGTTCCAGCCCATCTTCTTCTCGTTGGCGCCGACGGAGACGCCGGGGGTGTCGGCGGGCACGATGAACGCCGAGATCCCGCGCGCCCCCGCGTCACCGGTCCGCGCCATGACGACGTAGACGTCGGTGGCGCCCGCGCCGGAGATGAACTGCTTGGCGCCGTTGAAGACGTAGTCGTCACCGTCGCGAACGGCCTTGGTGCTCAACGCGGCCGCGTCGGAGCCGACGCTCGGCTCGGTGAGCGCGTAGCTGGCCAGCAGTTCCATCGCGGTCAGCCGGGGCAGCCAGCGGTGGCGCTGCTCGTCGTCGCCGTAGCGGTCGATCATCCACGCCGCCATGTTGTGGATGGAGATGTAGGCGGCGATGGCCGGGCAGCCGGTGGCCAGTTGCTCGAAGATGCGCACGGCGTCGAGCCTGCGCAGCCCGGAACCGCCGACGTCCTCGCGCACGTAGATGCCGCCCAGGCCGAGCGGGCCCGCCTTGCGCAGCACGTCCACCGGGAAATGTTTCTGCTCGTCCCATTCCAGCGCGTTGGGGGCGAGGAATTCGTCGGCGAAGCCGCGCGCGGTGTCGCGGATCGCCTTCTCGTCGTCGTCGAGTGCGAACATCCGCGTCAGTCCATCGTCGGGATGACGAACGCGTTGCTCTCCTTGAGTCCCGCGGGCCAGCGCTGCGTCACCGTCTTGGTCTTGGTGTAGAAGCGGATCGAGTCCGGGCCGTGCTGGTTCAGATCGCCGAAGCCGGAACGCTTCCATCCGCCGAAGGTGTAGTACGCGATCGGCACCGGGATGGGCACGTTGATGCCGACCATGCCGACCTGCACGCGCGCGGCGAAGTCGCGGGCGGTGTCGCCGTCGCGGGTGAAGATCGCGACCCCGTTGCCGTACTCGTGCTCGTTGGCCAGCCGCAGACCCTCTTCGTAGTCCTCGGCGCGGACCACGCTGAGCACCGGACCGAAGATCTCCTCGCGGTAGATCCGCATCTCCGGCGTCACCTTGTCGAACAGCGTCGCGCCGACGAAGTAGCCGTCCTCGGCGCCCTCCACGACCAGGCCGCGACCGTCCACCACCAGTTCGGCGCCCTCATCGACGCCGATCTGGACGTAGTTGTTCACCCGGTCCACACCGTCGCGCCCGACCAGCGGCCCGTAATCGGCGCCCGGGTCGTCGGACCGGCCGACGTTGAGCTTGTGCACCCGCTCGGTCAGCTTGGCCACCAGGCGGTCGGCGGTCTCCTCGCCGACCGGGACGGCCACCGAGATGGCCATGCAACGCTCGCCCGCGGACCCGTAGCCCGCGCCGATCAACTGGTCGGCGACGTCGTCGAGGTCGGCGTCCGGCATGACGATCGCGTGGTTCTTCGCGCCGCCGAAGCACTGGGCGCGCTTGCCGTTCGCTGTCGCGGTCTCGTAGATGTACTGCGCGATCGGGGTGGAGCCGACGAAGCCGACGGCCTTGATCCGCGGATCGTGCAGCAGCGTGTCGACGGCCTCCTTGCCGCCGTTGACCACGTTGAACACACCGGGGGGCAGACCGGCCTCGAGGAACAGCTCGGCCAGCCGCAGCGGCACCGAGGGGTCGCGCTCGGAGGGCTTGAGCACGAACGCGTTGCCGGTGGCCAGCGCGGGACCGGCCTTCCACAGCGGGATCATGGCCGGGAAGTTGAACGGGGTGATGCCCGCGACGACGCCGAGCGGCTGGCGCATCGAATACACGTCGATGCCGGTGCCCGCGCCCTCGGTGTACTCGCCCTTGAGCAGGTGCGGGATGCCGGTGGCGAATTCGATGACCTCCAGGCCGCGCTGGATGTCACCCTTGGCGTCGGCGATGGTCTTGCCGTGCTCGGAGGACAGCAGGGCGGCCAACGAGTCCATCTCGTCCTGCACCAGGGTCAGGAACTTCATCAGCACGCGCGCCCGCTTCTGCGGGTTGAACGCGGCCCACACCGGCTGCGCCGCCTCGGCGTTCGCGATGACCGCCTCGACCTCGGACTTGCTCGCCAGCGGCACCCGCGCCTGGACCTGACCGAGATTGGGATCGAAGACGTCGCCGAAGTTGCCGGACGTGCCCGGCACATGCTGCCCGCCGATGAAATGGGTGAGTTCGCGAACCATGCCAGTCCTGTTCTCGTAGCGATCGGAACACCGCGGTGCGGTATGCGGTCATCCTATAGTTGGACGTCCAAGTATCAGCAATGGCGCAGGGTCGATGTGATTCATCCCACGCCGTCCCCAGGTGAAGGTTCCGATGCGCCTCCGGCCCGCCCAGGCGGCTCAGCGGTACAGCCTCCCCAAGAGGTAGCCGAGCCCGACGTCCCCGATCCGGCGCCACCGCCCGATGGCCGCCTGCGCGGTCGGCGGAGCCATCGGTTCGTTCGCCACCTACGGCTTCGGCACGGGAACGGCCGGATCGCCTTCCTTCTGCCGCCGCGGTCGCGCCAAACGGAACGCGCCCAACGCCAGCGTGATCGCGCCGATCACCACGACCACCGCCGCCGCGCCGAGCGAGTCGCCGGTCCAGTCCGAGACCGCCTCCCCCGCCGCGACCGCGATGGCCACCCCGCCGCCGATGACGAGCACCGCCGACCGCTGGGTCGCGTACAGCGCGAAGCAGACCACGGCGATGAGCGCCGTGATCCCGTAGGCCCAGATCCGGCCGTCGATGTCGAGGGTCTGCGCGGCCGCGACGGACGTGACGATCGCGACCAGGTAGCCCACCCGGACGTCGATCAACGCGCCGACCCGAGTCAGCGCGAACCACGTCCCGCCGAGCACCAGCACCGCCACACTGCCCCAGTTGTCGTCGAGACCGAACACCTCTGTCGCCAGCCCTGCCACGGCAGCGGGCACGAAGCAAGCGCAGACCAGCAGTCCGACCACCGTGGGCAGCGCCAGGTAACCGAGTACGGCGACCACCGCTCCCGCCGCACAGGCGAACACCCACGCGGCGTCGGTGCTCGCATGCTCGAGCGCGGTGCCGACGGACCCGGCGAGCGCGACGGATCCGAGCGCGAAGAGCACGGCCGCCAGCCTCGCCCGGGCACTGCTCGCGCCACCGGTCGGCACCCGTGCCAGCAGAACGCCCCCGAGCAGCAGACCGGCCGACACGACGGCGAGCACTCCCACCCGGACCGGCCGGTCGAGCGCATCCCAGGACGACGCCGCGACCAGGGCGATCCCACCGAACAGCAAACCGGCGCCGACATACGAGGCGATCTCGGCGAGCACCTTCCCGCGCGCCACCGCCGCCGCCCGCTCCACGGCGAGCGCCGCGAGCACCGCGTCGGCTTGGTCGCGGGTCAGCACGCGCTCGGCGACCAGCCGCCCTACCGCGGCATCCGCCCTGTCGTCGCTCACCATGGGCCCAGTATGTCCGAGTCGGCCGCCATGACAACACAATCGGGCGGAGCCCGGTATCGGCACGGACACCTCCGTCTGGTGGTCACATCGAGGCGCGCACACCCAGCTGGGCGCGCGCGTCCCAGGTCGACCGCTACCGAACAGCCGTCCTCCGCTGACCCGGAACCGCACGGCAGCAGTGGCGCGAACCACCCCGCGGCGACGGCTGGCGATGTGATGACAGTCACCGTACGATTAGTTTGACGTCCTAGTATCGGGCGACAATGGAATCCCCGGAGGAGTCCCGTGGCCGACAGCAGCGCGCTCTACACGCCCACCCACCCCGTTCGCTTCGTCACCTCGGCGGCCCTGTTCGACGGGCACGACGCGGCGATCAACATCATGCGCCGCATCCTGCAGAGCCAGGGCGCGGAAGTGATCCACCTCGGCCACAATCGCTCGGTCAGCGAGGTGGTCGACGCCGTGCTCACCGAGGACGCCCAGGGCGTCGCGGTCAGCTCCTATCAGGGCGGCCATGTCGAGTATTTCGAATACCTCGCCGACGCGCTGCGCAAGGCCGGGGCCGGGCACGTGCGGATCTTCGGCGGCGGCGGTGGCGTGATCGTGGCGGAGGAGATCGCGCGACTGGCCGAATCCGGCGTGACCATCTTCTCCCCCGAGGACGGCCAGCGACTCGGCCTGCCCGGCATGATCAACCAGCTGATCCGCGCCTGCGACATCGATCTCGCGGCCGAGCCGCCTGCGGCGGACGCGGTGCTCGCCGGCGAGCGTGCCGCCTTGGCGCGCGTCATCACGTGCCTGCAAGCGGACGCGCTGCCCGAGGCCGACCGGCGGAAGCTGGCCGAGGCCGCGGCGGCGCGAACCGTGCCGGTGCTCGGCATCACCGGCACCGGCGGCTCCGGAAAGTCCTCGCTCACCGACGAATTGGTGCGCAGGTTGCGGTCGGATCAGCAAGACAAAGTGCGCGTCGCGATCCTCGCCGTCGACCCGACCAGGCGGCGCGGGGGCGGCGCGCTGCTCGGCGATCGCATCCGGATGAACGCGCTCGACGGCGAGCACGTCTTCTTCCGTTCGCTGGCCACCCGCGGTGGACACGAATTGCCGGACAACATCGACCTCATCGTGGCCGCCTGCAAGGCAGCGGGATACGACCTGATCATCTTGGAGACGCCCGGCATCGGTCAGGGCGACGCCGCGGTGACCGACCACGTCGACGTGTCGATGTACGTGATGACGCCCGAGTTCGGCGCCGCTTCCCAGCTGGAGAAGATCGACATGCTGGACTACGCGGACGTGGTGGCCATCAACAAGTTCGAGCGCCGGGGGGCCGCGGACGCGCTGCGCGACGTGGCCAGGCAGCTGATCCGCAACCGCGAGGAGTTCCACGCCGCGCCGGAGGACATGCCGGTCTTCGGCACCAGCGCGGCCACCTTCAACGACGACGGGGTGACAGCGCTCTATCAGCACCTGACCGGGTTGCTCGCCGGACACGGCCTGCGGCTGGAGCCCGGCGCGCTGCCACGGGTGGACACCCGCACCTCCACGCGTTTCGCCCAGCTCATTCCGCCCGCGCGGGTGCGCTACCTCGCCGAGATCGCCGAGACCGTGCGCGGCTACCACGCCGAGACCGCCGCCCAGGTCGCCGCCGCGCAACGGCTGCAACGCTTCGAGCAAGTCGCGGCCGAGCTGCCCGCCGACACCGCGGTCGCCGAACTCGCCGAACGTGCCCGCGCCGACCTGACGCCCGCGAACGCCGCGCTGCTGGCCGAGTGGCCCGCGCTCGCCGAGTCCTACCGAGGGGAAGAACAAGTGGTCCGGGTGCGCGACCGGGAGATCCACACCCCACTGCGCCGGGAGACGCTGTCCGGCAACTCCATTCCCCGCGTCGCCCTGCCCCGCTTCACCGATCACGGAGAGCTCCTGCGCTTCCTTCGCGCGGAGCACCTGCCCGGACGGTTCCCCTTCACCGCCGGAGTTTTCCCGTTCAAACGGGACAACGAGGACCCGGCGCGCATGTTCGCCGGCGAGGGCGACCCGTTCCGCACCAATCGCCGGTTCAAAGTGCTCAGCGAGCATTCCGACGCGAAAAGACTGTCCACGGCGTTCGACTCGGTGACGCTGTACGGCCACGACCCCGCCGAGCGGCCCGACATCTACGGAAAAGTCGGCACCTCCGGCGTATCGATCGCCTCGCTCGACGACATGAAGGTGCTCTACGACGGATTCGATCTGACCGCGCCGAGCACCTCGGTGTCGATGACGATCAACGGCCCCGCGCCGACGATCCTGGCCTACTTCCTGAACACCGCGATCGACCAGGCGCTGGACCGCTTCGCGGCCGAGCAGGGACGGCCGCCGACCGAGGCCGAGGCCGCCGACCTGCGCGCCCGCACCCTGGCCACGGTGCGCGGCACGGTGCAGGCCGACATCCTCAAGGAGGACCAGGGCCAGAACACCTGCATCTTCTCCACCGAGTTCAGCCTGCGCATGATGGCCGACATCCAGGAATGGTTCGTGCGCAACGGCGTGCGCAACTTCTACTCGGTGTCGATCTCCGGCTACCACATCGCCGAGGCGGGCGCGAACCCGATCAGCCAGCTTGCCTTCACCCTGGCCAACGGATTCACCTATGTGGAGGCGTATCTCGCGCGGGGTATGCACATCGATGACTTCGCGCCGAACCTGTCGTTCTTCTTCTCCAACGGGATGGATCCGGAGTACTCGGTGATCGGCCGGGTGGCCCGCCGCATCTGGGCGATCGCCATGCGCGACCGCTACGGCGCCAACGAGCGATCGCAGAAGCTGAAGTACCACATCCAGACCTCCGGACGGTCGCTGCACGCGCAGGAGATGAACTTCAACGACATCCGCACCACGCTGCAAGCGCTGATCGCCATCTACGACAACTGCAACAGCCTGCACACGAACGCCTACGACGAGGCGGTCACCACCCCGACCGAGGAATCGGTGCGCCGCGCGCTGGCCATCCAGCTCATCATCAACCGGGAGTGGGGGGTCGCGATGAACGAGAACCCCTTGCAAGGCAGCTTCCTGGTCGACGAACTCACCGATCTGGTCGAGGAGGCGGTGCTGGCCGAGTTCGAGCGGATCAGCGAACGCGGCGGCGTGCTCGGCGCGATGGAGACCGGCTACCAGCGCGGCAAGATCCAGGACGAATCGATGCGCTACGAACAGCGCAAGCACGACGGTTCACTGCCGATCATCGGCGTGAACACCTTCCGCAACTCCCATGACGAGCCGCACCGGGAGCTGGAGCTGGCGCGCGGCACCGAAGCGGAGAAGCAGTCCCAGCTGCGGCGGGTGCGCGAATTCCAGCAGCGCAACCGGGACGCCGCCCATGCCGCGCTCGCCCGGCTCGAAGCGGTCGCCCGCACCGACGACAACATCTTCGAGGTGCTCATGGAGGCGGCCCGGGTGTGCACGTTGCAGCAGATCACCGACACGTTCTTCACCGTCGGCGGACAGTATCGCCGCAACGTGTGAGCCGTGCGCGTGCAGGCTCGGTCGGTGTCCCGGCACGGCCCGGCTCACGCTCGCGAGCCGGGCCCGCCGCACGTATCGCCGAGCGAGACGGCTGCCGCGGATTCCGGGCCCGCCGCGCGCGGGCATGTGACAATCGCCGAGCAAACCTTCGGCGCGGTTGGGATGGCAGGTATGGACCTCTCGGGTATTCGGATCATCGACGCACACATCCACCAGTGGGACCCGTTCGCCACACCGCGGGATTTCAGCGCGTTGGCGAAACTGTTCCGGCTGCTGCCGGTTCCGGTGGACGCGGCGAAGCGGCTGGCCCCGCGGCGGGACCGCGAGTTCGTCGGAGATCCGGTCGCCTACCTGCGGCCCTACCTGCCGTTCGACTACCGCGCCGATGCCGGGAACGCGCCGATCGAGGTGATCGCGCACATCGAAGTCGAATGGTCGCAGCCGGGACCACTGGGGAAGGCCGGGGAGACCGCCTGGGTGGCCGGGCTGCCGCTGGAGGCGGCGCCACGGCTCGGCGCGATCCTCGCGGGCGGCGACCCGGCGGACCCCGGGTTCGCGGACCTGCTCGACGCACACGCGGCCGCCTCACCGCTGCTGCGGGGTATCCGCACCATGGTCGCGCACCATCCCGATCCCGGCGTGCGATCGTTCACCGACGCCCCCGGCAAGCTCACCACCAAGGAATTCCTCGACGGCTTCGCGCACCTGGCCGAGCGCGGCCTGTCCTTCGAGGCGTGGGTGTACTCGCACGCCATCCCCGACGTCACCGCGCTGGCCGAACGGTATCCCGAGGTGCCGATCGTGCTGAACCACCTCGGCACGCCCGCGGGGATCTTCGGCGCGGTCGGCAAGCACACCGGCAGCAATCCGGGACTACGCAGGCAGCTACTGGTGCGGTGGCGCGACGATCTCGCCGCACTGGCCGCGCGCCCGAACGTGGTCGCGAAGGTCAGTGGGCTGATGATGCCGATCCTCGGCCATCCGATCCCCCCGCGGGGCACGCCGACACCGGTGCCGCAGCTGCTCGACCGGATCGGCCCGTTGGTCGAGCACGCCGTGGACGTCTTCGGCGCGGACCGTCTCATCTGGGGTTCCAACTTCCCGGTGGACAAGCCCGTCACCAGCATCGCGAACAGCATCGAGGCGATCGCGACCGCCGTCACAGGCCACGGCGGCGGACCCGCCGAACTCGAGCAGATTTTCCGGACCACCGCGCAGCGCGTGTACCGGATCGCGGACTGACCCGGTTGTCGGTGCCCAGGGCTGGCATTCGCCGCGTGAAAGCCACCGGCACGTTCTCCGTGAGTTCCTTCGTCCCGACCGAGGTGGTGCCCGATCCCACGATCACCACCGCGTTGCCGGTCGGCGTCGCCCTCATCGCCAAGCAGTTCAGCGGCGCGATCGAAGGCCGCTCGTCCACCGTGTTCACCGCCGCGTTCGACCAGGCCACCGGTGTGGGCAGCTACACCGCGATGGAGTCGTTCGAGGGCACGCTCGACGCAGCCGCGGGCGCCTTCAATTTCCTGCACGTCGCGAGCACGAGCGGCGCCGACCGCACGAACGAATTCTGCGTGATCGTACCCGGCAGCGGCACCGGCGACCTCGCGGGTATCACGGGTACGGGCGGACTGCATGTGGATGCCGACGGCACACACCACATTTGGTTCGACTACGAATTGTGAGTCGCCCGGGCCAGTTGCGCGGTGAGAGTATCGCGGGCAGTCGCCAGCGACGGCCCGTACCAAGTGAGGGCGCGACCCTCGACCAAGGCGACCGGGATATCCGGAAAGGCTTCCGGCCCATCAGTTTCGGTGAAGGCATAGGGTTCGTCGGGCAGTACCGCGAGCTCGACGCCTTCGATCAGCTCGGCCTCCGTGACGCGCGGATAGCGGTCGGGTCGATCGGCGTGCACCAGCCGCAGGCCCAAGCGGTGTGCGATGTCACCGGTGAACGTGTTCCGTCCGACCACCATCCACGGGTTCCGCCAGACCGGGATGACGGCGGCGCGCGCCGGTTCGGGAGGTGCTGCCGCCCAAGCGGACCGGGCCTCGGTGAGCCAAGCCGGGATGTCGACGCCGAGCGCCTCCGCGCAGAGCCGGGCGAGGGAGACCATGGCCTGCTCGACGGTCTCGATCTCGGTCACCCACACCGGAATTCCCGCCGTACGCAGACATTCGACGTCGAGGCGACGGTTCTCCTCTTTGTTGCACAGCACCAGGTCGGGGGCGAGTTCGATGATGCGACGGACATCCGGATTCTTTGTGCCACGGACGCGTTCGACCGCCAGATCGTCTGGATGCGTGCACCATTGCGTGGCGGCGACCAAGACTTCCGGACACGTCCGCGCCACCGCCTCGGTCAGTGATGGGACGAGCGACACCACCCGGCGCGGGGGCGTTCGCAGATCCACCGGCGTGCCGAGGTCGTCGCGGGGCGGCCGGGCCGCTGGGCTCCTTCCTGCCACGCTGTCAGCCTATAACAGGAGATTTGCGCAGGTGGGCTCGCTTTTCTCGACTCGGCGGCGGTGGGTGCGGCGATCCGGCGATGTGAGGTGACGGTTCGGCAAGTTCGGCGCAAGGGCAGCGTGCGGGCGTTACTGGGGCAGTTCCGCATCGGGTCGCGCGGCGCGAGACTGGATAGCGGCACCCGGCGTCGGGAAGTCTCCGGTCCCTTCGCTCCGCCGGTATCGATCCCGCCCCGACAGACCGGCGGTAACCGACAGCCCCGATGCTGGGTGCCCACCAATTTCACCGGTCGAACAGCCGATACAGCGCCGTGAGTTCGCGCAGGCCGGTCGCGGCGGTGGTCTCGTCGGCCGAGGTCATTCGCAGCGCCCTGCGCAGCAGCATCGGATCCAGGTCTTCCGGCGCGGGACGGAATTCGACGGCGGGCAGATCCGGCAGGACGATGTTCTCGCCGTACGGGTCGTCGTCGACGGCGGGGCTCGGCTCGCGTTCGATGCCGCCGATCAAGGTGTCCAGGTCGAGTCCGCGCAGGGTCAGGATCTCGCGCGGGCGTTCGTCGAGCCGCTCGGCCAGCAGGTAGCAGACCGCCGCCACATGCTTGCACGGCCAACCAGGATCAGGGCAGGTGCAGGTGAAATCCAGATCGGCGGCGGTGCTCGGCAGCAGCAGCGGTCCGAGTCCGGTAGGCAACGCGCCCGAGGCGATCTCGGCGAGCATGCCGGGAGCCGCGCGGATGGTCTCGATGAGCAACTCGAGTTCGTCCTCGCGCAACGGGCGCACGGTGAACACCGCCGTGAAGGGCTTCGGTTGACTGCCTTGCACTTCCGCCGTCACCGCGCCCGGCTCGATCCGGTAGTTCACCACCTGACCGGACCTGGCGTAGTTGCGGCCGCGCGCCAACCGGCCCGGCTCCGCCATCCGCTCGATCGATTCCACCAGCGCCTTGCCCCACCAGGTGCGCCCGAATCCGCCGCGCCTGCTGCGTGCCTCCACACCGCCGCGCACCGGCAGCTTCTTCCCGTACTCCGAGTAGTCGACGAACGGACTCATTCGCCCACCGCCGCCGCTCCGAGGGTGAACAGGTCGCGCAGTTCGTCGGTGCTCAGCTCGGTGATCCAGTTCTCCCCCGCGCCGACGGCCAGATCGGCGAGTTGCCGCTTGCCGTTGATCATCTCGTCGATCCGCTCCTCGATCGTGTCCACGCAGACCAGCTTGCGCACCTGGACGTTGCGCTGCTGGCCGATCCGGAAGGCGCGGTCGGTGGCCTGGTTCTCCACGGCGGGATTCCACCAGCGGTCCAGGTGCACCACGTGATTGGCGGCGGTGAGGTTGAGGCCGGTGCCACCCGCCTTGAGCGACAACAACATCAGTGGCGGACCGTCCGGCGTCTGGAACCGGGTGACCATCGCGTCGCGCTTCTTCTTCGGCACGCCACCGTGCAGGAACGGGATCTCGGCGCCGAACCGCTCGGCGAGGTAGGGCGCCACCAGCTCGCCGAATTCCCGGAACTGCGTGAACAGCAGAGCTTTCTCCCCGTCGGCCAGCACCGCGTCCACGACGTCCTCGACGAGAGCGAGCTTGCCGGAGCGGTGCGCCCCGCGGTGCAGCACGCTCGACCCGTCGCCCAGGAAATGCGCGGGATGGTTGCACACCTGCTTGAGCCGGGTGAGCGCACCGAGCACGGCGCCCTTGCGCGCCATGCCCTTCGCGTCCTTGATTTTCGCCAGCATGTCGTCCACGACCGCCTGATAGAGGGCGGCCTGCTCGACGGTGAGATTGGCCCGCACGGTCATCTCGAGCTTCTCGGGCAGATCGCTGATCACCGTGGGATCCGTCTTCACCCGGCGCAGCACGAACGGCTGGGTGAGCCAGCGCAGCCGGCTGATCGCGTTCTGGTCGCGCTCGCGTTCGATGGGGACCGCGAAACGGGCCCGGAAGGACTGCGCGCTGCCCAGCACCTTCGGCATCGCGAAATCCATGATGGAGCGCAGCTCTTCCAACCGGTTCTCCACCGGGGTGCCGGTGAGCGCCAGCCGATGCCGCGCGGGCAACGACCGCGCCGCCCGCGCCTGCCGCGTACCGGCGTTCTTGATGTGCTGCGCTTCGTCCAGGACGACGCGGTCCCAGTGCTGCCTGCCCAGTTCCTCGGCGTCGCGCGCGAGCAGCGCGTAGGTGGTGATCACCAGGTCCGCGGCGGCGACCGTCTCGTCGAGTTGGGCCCCGGCCCGCCGGCCCGCGCCGTGATGCACCCACACCCGCAGGTCGGGGGCGAACCGTTCCGCCTCGCGCTGCCAGTTGCCGACCACCGACATCGGGCACACCAGCAAGGTCGGGCCCGGCGGCTCGGCCGGCTCCGGCGTCTCGCGTTCGTGTACCAGCAGAGCGAGCACCTGGACGGTCTTGCCGAGTCCCATGTCGTCGGCCAGGATCGCGCCGCACCCCATCCGGCTCATGGTGGCCAGCCAGGCCAGGCCCCGCTGCTGGTAGGGGCGCAGGTCGGCCTTCAGTCCGACGGGCGCGGCGACCGCTTCCGGCTCCCGCGCGCGGTCGAGCAGGTCACCGGCCCACCCGCTGGCGGTGACCTCGGTGATCGGCACCTGCGGCACCCGTGAGACGGCGATCTCGCCGAGCATGTCCGCGAAGGTGACCGGGGTGTCGTCGGCGTGCGCGGCGACATACCGGGCCGCGGCGGCCAGCGCCTTGTGATCGGCCTGCACCCACTGGCCGCGCAACTGCACCAGATCGGACTTGCCGCGCACCAGGCGCTCCATCTCGGCCGTGGTCAACACCATGTCGCCGAGCGCCAGCTCCCAGCGATAGGCGACCAGGCCGCGCAGACCGACCGTGCTCTCCGCGGCGGGCGCCGCGCTGTCCACGCGCAGGCGCATGCTCGGTTCGGCGACGCTCCAGGCTCGCGGCAGCAGCAACTGGACCCCGGCGGCGTGCAGGGCGTGCGCGCCGTGCGCGACCAGATCCAGCACCACCTCGGTGGGCAGCAGCAGGTCCATGCTGCGCGGATCGCTCGGCAGATCACGCAACCTCGGATACGCCCGCTGGGCCGCGCCGAGCTTGTCCACCGCGATCCGCACGAGATTCGGATCCTCGTGCAGGGGAACGGTTCTGGGCGCCTCCCCGGTCAGGCGCAAGCACACCTCCAGCCGCCACAGCGCGACGGACTCGTCGGCGAGCCCGAGTTCGCCGTCCGGTTCCAGCAACCGCAGCACCAATTCCGGCTCGTCACCGGTCAGGCTCGCGCGCCAGCGCTCCAGCACCTCGGCGACCTGATAGCTGCCGTTGTCCAGCGGAGTGTCGCCGACCAGGGCGGCCACCAGGGGATGCGGCGAGTCCGGCGGGTCGGCCAGCGACCGCGCGATCGGATCGGTGAGCTCGGTGACCATGTCGTCCAGCACCGCGGCCGGACGCCCGGCCACCCGCAGGGCCTGCGGCATCGCGACCGCGAGTTCGGCCAGCCAGGCCCGCTGCCGCTCCCCGCCGACCAGCCGCCAGCGCACCCACCACTGGCCGTCCTCCCGGCGCAGGTCCGGCACGACACGCCCGGCACGCACCCAGCGTTCGATGCCGCGCGCGACGTGCGCGAGAAAACGCAGATCGCCCGCCACCAGCCCGGCGGGCAGTCGCTGCCGCAGCGCCTCCGCCGCCGCGAGCGGGGCCATCGCGTGCGCGCGCACCCGCTCGGTCGCGGCGACGCCGTTCGCGACGACCAGCACCTCGGCGCGGTGCCGGAACCTCGACGCCCGCAGCACGCTGCCCAGCGGATCCGGCAGCCCGGTGGACGGCGCGGCGACCGGCGAGTCGTGCCAGAGCAGCAACCCGGATCCCGGCGACCACAGTCCGTGCAGCATCAACCCATCCAAGCAGGCGGGTCCGACACGGCGGCGCGCCCAGTGCCCCGACCGTTGTGGATTTCTTCGGGTAACCGGCACATACTGGAATATCCGCAGGTCATCGCAAACAACCGCAGCTTGGTGTCAAGGAAGCGGAGGAAGCAGCATGACGATCCTGCTCCAGGTTCTCGAGCAGAGCTTCACCCCGACGACCGCGTGGGAACGGCGGAAATTCACCTTCGTGCATGCCGACAAGATCGTCGGCATGCGGCTCGACGGGCAGTGCGGCGTGTGGCTGGACCTGTCGAGACCCGGTGAATCGCAGCGGCTGGCCCGCACCACCGACCCGCGCGAGGCGATCACGTTCCTGCTCACCACCTTCGCCAAGATCGCCGAATGCGAGGAGCGCGGCGGCTCGTGGGTGATCGGGCACGACGGAACGCATATCGAGTCGATCGCCGCCACCCGGTTCCCGCCCCGGGCCAGCGAGGTCGCCGACGACGATCTCTTGGCCCGCGCCTGGCTGTAGGTCCGCGGCAGCGGATCAGCTACCCGTCGCGACCGGCCGTTTCGGATCGTTCGACCACTGTGACCACGACCCGGGATACAAGGCCGCCTCCACGCCCGCGACAGCGAGCGCCGCGACCTGGTGCGCCGCTGTCACGCCGGAGCCGCAGTACACGGCCACCGGCCCGGATCCGAACCCGGCGAAGCGGTCGCGCAGTTCCTCCACCGCGCGGAAGCGGCCCTCCGCGTCGAGATTGTCGGCGGTCGGAGCGCTGAGCGCACCGGGGATGTGCCCGGCCCGAGGATCGATCGGCTCCACGTCACCACGGAAGCGCTCGCTCGCCCTGGCGTCCAGCAGCACGCCCTTCCAGCGAGCGGCCGCGTCCGCGTCGATCACGGGCAGCTGTCCGGGGCGCAGTTCGACATCGCCGGGCTCGGGGTCGGGCTCGGCGCCGGTCGCGACCGGGCCGCCCGCGCCGATCCAGGCGGGCAGCCCGCCGTCGAGAATGCGCACGTCCGCGACGCCCGCCCAGCGCAGCAGCCACCAGGCGCGGGCGGCGGCCATGCCGCCGGTGGCGTCGTAGACGACGACCGGATCGCCCTCGCGCAGCCCCCAGCTGCGCGCGCACTTCTCCAGCTGTGCGGGGTCCGGCAGGGGATGCCTGCCGCGCGCGGGTGAAGGCGGTGCGGCCAGTTCGGTTTCCAGGTCGACGAACACCGCGCCGGGAATGTGACCGTCGAGGTAGTGCTGCGGCCCGTCCGGGTCGCCCAGCGCCCATCGCACATCCAGTAGGCGAAGCCGCTTGTCCGCCAACGCTTCCCGCAGTTCCTCCGGTGAGATCAGTACCGCGCTCAACTCAGCTCCTCGTCCCGAATCGCGTCCTCGCGCACCGACTCCCCCACCCTACGCACCCGGATGTGCAGATGTCGCCGAACTCTCGTGCCGCGTGCCGCCCGGGCGGCCAAGTCAGGCCAGTTTCGGCGCACTGGCAGGCGACACGCCCTCGTGACCAGCGGCAATATCCGACCGATGTCGAACGCTTCCACTGCCGAAACCACCGCGACCCGGGAACCCGAACGGGCGCGGGCCGGGCTCGTGCCGCCGATCAGCGCGGGCGCGGTGACGGCGCTGGTCGGGTTCACGAGCTCCTTCGCCGTGGTGCTGAGCGGGTTGACCGCGGTGGGCGCGAGTTCCGCGCAAGCCGCGTCGGGTCTGCTCGCGCTGTGCGTCACGCAGGCGATCGGCATGCTGGCGCTGAGTTACCGCTACCGGATGCCGATCACGCTCGCCTGGTCCACGCCGGGCGCGGCGCTGCTGGCGGGGACGGGCGCGGTGGCGGGCGGCTGGCCCGCCGCGATCGGGGCGTTCGTGGTGACGGGCGCGCTGATCGTCGTCACCGGGCTGTGGCAGCGGCTGGGCGCGCTGGTCGCGGCGATCCCGGTGGAGATAGCGCAGGCCATGTTGGCGGGTGTGCTGCTGCCGCTGTGCCTGGCGCCGGTCCGGGCGGTGCAGACGAGCCCGGCGGTGGTGGCGCCGGTGATCCTGGTCTGGCTGGTGCTGCAACGGTACGCGCAGCGCTGGGCCGTGATCGCGGCCTTCGCGACGGCGGCGATCGGGGCCGCGATCAGCATCGCGGTGCAGCACCGGCGCCTCGACGTCGGCGCGATGGCGCCGCGGCTGGAACTGACGGTGCCGCACTGGAGCTGGCAGGCGCTGATCGGCGTGGCGATCCCGCTCTACATCGTCACCATGGCGTCGCAGAACATTCCGGGCACCGCGGTGCTGGCCTCGTTCGACTACCGGGTGCCCTGGCGCGCGGTGATGACCGTCACCGGGCTCGGCACCGTCGTCGGCGCGCCCGCGGGCGGGCACGCGATCAATCTCGCCGCCATCAGCGCCGCGCTGTCGGCCGCGCCCGCCGCGCACCCGGACCCGAAGCGACGCTGGATCGCCGCGTTCACCGCGGGCGGGATATACCTCGTGCTCGCACTGGGCTCGGCCGCGCTGGTCACGCTGATCGCCACCGCTCCGGCGGGCACGCTGGAAACCGTGGCCGGGCTGGCCCTGCTGGCGACCTTGGCGACCGCGCTCGGCGCGGCGCTGCGCTCCGAACACCGCGAGGCGGGCGTCGTCACCTTCGTCATCGCCGCCTCCGGCGTCGGCTTCGCCGGCATCGGCGCGGCCTTCTGGGCGCTGCTCGCCGGGCTCGTCGTGCGGAGCGTGTTGCGTCAGCCGGAACGGAAGTAGTTGAACCGAGGCCGACCACAGCCCGCGCCGGACCGATCAGAGGCTCAGCAGTAGGCGACCTTCGATCACAACGCCCGCCGGGCCGAACAGCTGCCCACCGAGCCGAACACAGCCTCCACAGCCGACCGGCGACAGCAGCCGGACCAGGGCCGCCCCAGCCCGCGCCGGTCCGAGGCGGCCACGAGATGAGCGCGAAGTCCAGACCACTGCCCGCGCCCGGGAGCCGGGAGCCGGGAGCCGGGAGCCGGGAGCCGGGAGCCGGGAGCCGGGAGCCGGGAGCCGGGAGCCGGGAGCCGGGAGCCGGGAGCCGGGAGCAGCCTACGCCCGGAGCGCGGCTTGGAAGCGGCGCATTCCGTCGAGCCAGCGATCGTAGTCGGAGCCCTTGTGGCGGTACATCTTCAGCACTTCCGGATGCGGAAGGATCAAGAAGCGTTCCTCGGCCACCCCGGCGAGCACGATCTCGGCGACGTCCTCCGGGGACAGCACCGCGCCCGCGCTCGTGACCGCCTTCACCGCGAGTTCCGCCTCGGCGGCGTGCTCGGGCGGAACGAGGCCGCCCCGCAGCAACCGCGTGTCCACGCCCATCGGGCACACGCAGCTCACCCGGACCCCCCGGTCGCCGTAGGTGACCGACAGCCACTCCGCGAAACCGACGGCCGCGTGCTTGGACACCGCGTAGGGCGCCGAACCGAGCTGGGTGAGCAGTCCCGCCGCCGACGCCGTGGCGACGAAGTAACCGCCGCCGCGCGCCAGCCATCCGGGCACCAGCAGCCGCGCGGCGCGGACGTGGGCCAGCACGTTGACCTCCAGCGCGGCCGACCACTGCTGGTCGGTGCTGTCCAGACCCGCGCCCCCGCCGATGCCCGCGTTCGCGAAATACAGGTCGACCGGCCCGAACTCCGCCTCGGCGCGATCGATCAACGCGCGGATCACCGTTTCGTCGGCCACATCCCCGCCGACCGCGACCGCCCCCGGCCCGAGAGACTCCGCGACTCGCACCGCGCTCGCCTCGTCGAGGTCGGCGAGCACCACACGCGCACCGGCGTCGACGAGCCGGGCGGCCAGCGCCGCCCCGATCCCCGCGCCCGCCCCCGTGACAATGGCAACTTTGCCCGAAATCTCCATCCCCGCACCCTAGCGGGCCGCACCGGCCCGCTGCCGACACCGCGTGGGCTGCGGTGGCGGAGCGGCGGCCGGAATGCCGCGCCGGCGGTCAGCCGGAATTCGCCAGCCGGTCCAGCAGCGGGGCGGTGCGCGGACCGACCAGCTCGCGCATCACCAGCGCCATGTTGGTCCGCTCGACGCCGGGGATCTTGAGGATCTGCCCGGCGATGCGATACAGGTCGTCGGCGTCCTGCGCGACCACCCGCACCGTGAGGTCGGTGAGTCCGGTCATGCCGCACACCTCGGTGACCTCGGGCACCTCGGCGAGTTCGTCCACCACCGAATCCAGCCGGTGCTGGTCGACGACGACCGCGACGAACGCCGCCAGCGGATAGCCGAGCGCGCGCGGCTCGACGCGCCGCTCGAAGCTGCCGAGCACGCCGCCCGCCTCCCAGCGGGACAAGCGGGCCTGCACGGTGTTGCGGGACAGGCCGAGCCGCGTGGCCAGCTCCACACCCGTCGCCCTGGGATTGGCGACCAGTTCCAGCAACAGCCTGGCGTCGGTGGCGTCCAGCCTCACGCCGACGTTTTCTCTGGTCATACCACGCAGTATGACATCACGCCGGGGTGCCGAATTGAGCATTCTGCCCATCCGCTGGTCGGCCACTTGCGCAGTCCGCATTCGGGTGGATGCTGTGAGGTAGACCACATCGTGTGCGTCGACGACCTGGTGAGGAGGTGATCGCCCATGCCGGGCAAGACCGAATTCCCGGTGCAGTTGGTCCAGCCGGACGGTCGCCGCGTCCTCGATCGCGAGCACGCCGCGCTGGTCGCCGATGTGGGGCCGGAGCAGGTGCGAGCGCTGTACGAGGACATGGTGGTCACCCGCCGGATCGATGTCGAGGCCACCGCGCTGCAACGGCAGGGCCAGCTGGGCCTTTGGGCGCCCCTGCTCGGGCAGGAGGCCGCACAGGTCGGCTCCGCGCACGCGTTGCATCCCGACGACTACGTGTTCTGCAGCTATCGCGAGACGGCGGTCGCCTACTGCCGCGGCGTGCCCCCCACCGATCTCACCCGGCTGTGGCGCGGCGTCGCCCATCATTGCTGGGATCCGCACGCGGTGAACATGACCAATCCCAATATCGTCGTGGGCTCCCAGGGGTTGCACGCGACGGGATACGCCTTCGCCGCCCACTTGGACGGCGCCGAGATCGCCACGATCGCCTATTTCGGCGACGGTGCCAGCAGCCAGGGCGATCTGGCCGAAGCGCTCGGGTTCGCCGCGACCTGGAGCGCGCCCGTCGTGTTCTTCTGCCAGAACAACCAGTGGGCGATCAGCGCGCCGGTGCGGGTACAGAGCGCGACGCCGATCGCCCGCCGCGCGTACGGCTACGGCATGCCGGGCAGGCAGGTCGACGGCAACGACGTGCTCGCCGTGCTCGCCGTGACGAGGCAGGCGATCGCGCGGGCGCGCTCCGGCGGCGGCCCGTCGTTGATCGAGGCGCTCACCTACCGGATGGGTCCGCACACCACGGCGGACGATCCCACCCGCTACCGCTCGGCCGCCGAGACCGAGCAGTGGGCTCGGCGCGATCCGATCGACCGGATCCGCAGGCTGCTCGAGCGCGAGGGCCACTGGGACGACGCGTTCGCACGCCGGGTCGCCGACCGGTCGGACGCGGTGGCCCGCGCGGTGCGCGCCGCGACCGTCGACCTGCCCGATCCCGCGCCGAGTGAGCTGTTCGACCACGTCTACACCACCCCGCACCCGCTGATCACCGAACAGCGGCGGGCGTACGCGGAGTACCTGGCCGGCGATCCCGGCGGCTTCTCCGCACGAGGAGAAGGAGTCCCGCGATGATCACCACCTTCGCCGCCGCGCTCAACACCGGCTTGCGCCGCGCGCTGGAGGACGATCCGAAGGTCCTGCTGATGGGCGAGGACATCGGCCGCCTCGGCGGGGTGTTCCGGGTCACCGACACGCTGCAGAAGGACTTCGGCGACAATCGCGTCATCGACACGCCGCTGGCCGAATCGGGCATCGTCGGAACGGCTTTCGGCATGGCGCTGCGCGGCTACCGGCCGGTGTGCGAGATCCAGTTCGACGGGTTCGTCTATCCCGCGTTCGATCAGATCGTCTCGCACGTGGCCAAGATCAATTACCGAACACAGGGAAAAGTGCACGCTCCCTTGACTATTCGCATCCCGTTCGGCGGCGGCATCGGCTCGGTCGAGCACCACTCCGAATCGCCCGAGGTCTATTTCGCGCACACCGCCGGGCTGCGCGTGGTCACACCGAGCAACCCCGCGGACGCCTATTCGATGATCCGCGCGGCGATCGCGCTGAACGACCCGGTGATCTTCTTCGAGCCCAAGCGCAGGTACTGGGACAAGGCCGACGTCGACTTCGCCGCGCTCGACCGCGACGGCGGCCTGCCCCTGGATCGCGCGCGCGTGTGCACCACGGGTTCGGACGCGACCGTCGTCGCCTACGGCGGAACCGTCGCGACCGCGCTGTCGGCCGCGCGGATCGCCGCGCGGGAAGGACACGCGCTCGAGGTGATCGACCTGCGCAGCCTCTCGCCGATCGACTTCGGCACCGTCGAGGAATCGGTCGCGAAGACGGGGCGGCTGATCGTCACACACGAGGCGCCGGTGTTCGCCGGGCTCGGGGCCGAGATCGCCGCGCGGATCACCGAGCGCTGCTTCTATCACCTGGAAGCGCCCGTGCTGCGCGTCGGCGGATTCGACATCCCCTACCCCCCGGCTAAGCTCGAGAAGCACCATTTGCCCGACCCCGACCGCATTCTCGATGCGGTCGACCGTACCCTCGCCGCCTGAGGCGGGCTTCGCCGTAGTGAGAGGTGCCGCGTGGAAGACCATGCCCGCCAGGATCTTTCGGCGTCCGTGCTGGAGTTCCGGCTACCCGACCTCGGGGAGGGCTTGACCGACGCCGAACTGGTGTCGTGGGCGGTGGCGGTCGGCGACACGGTCGAGTTGAACCAGCCCATCGCCGACGTGGAGACGGCCAAAGCGGTCGTCGCGTTGCCGTCGCCGTTCGCGGGCCGAGTGATCGAACTGCTGGCGCGGCCGGGCGACACCGTCGCGGTCGGGGCGCCGCTCATTCGCGTCCAGACGGCCGGAGCCGACGACACGAGCGAGGCGGGCCGCGCTTCGGTCTTGGTCGGCTACGGTCCCGAGGCGGAAACGACGTCCCGGCGCCGTCCTCCTGCCGGGTCCGGCGTTTCGCGGACGGACGGCGGGGAGAGGAAGGGGCCCGGCGTTTCGCGATCCGACGCCGTGGGCGATCAGGCGGCGGAGCCCAACGTTCCGCGATCCGGCGGCGCGGACAGCCCGACCTCGCAGCCGCACGAGCGGCAACCGGAGACCGCGCCCGGCGCGGCACGGGCGGCAGCGACGCCCGCCGCGCGGAAACTGGCTCGCGAACTCGGCCTCGACCTGTGGTTCATCGCGGGTTCCGGGCCCGGCGGCGCGGTCACCGTCGAGGACGTGCGCGGCGCGGTACCCGTCTCCCAGCCGCGTCCGGCGGACCAGGCCATCGTGCCCCCCGAAGCGGTCCGCCCGTCCGCGCGCGAGGAACGCACCCCGATCGGCGGCATCCGCAAACGCACCGCCGCGGCGATGCTGACCAGCGCGCGAACCATCCCGCAGGCCAGCACGTTCGTCACCGCGGACTGCACCGCCGCGATGGAACTGCTCGATCATCTGCGCAGCACGAAGCCCTTCGCGGGCCTGTCCCTGACGCCGCTGGCCCTGGTCGGCAAGGCGACGCTGGCCGCGCTCTCCGACTTCCCCGGCATGAACGTCTGCTGGGACGAAGCCGCTCAGGAGATCGTCACCAAGCACTACGTCAATCTGGGCATCGCGGTGGCCACCGAACGCGGGCTGCTGGTCCCGAACATCAAAGACGCGCAGACCCTCAACCTGCGCGACCTGACCCGGGAAATCGGCTGGCTCGCCGACACCGCCCGCACGGGCGACGCGACACCCGCCGACCTGCGCGGCGGCACGTTCACCATCACCAACGTCGGCGTCTTCGGCGTGGACGCCGGAGTCCCGCTGGTCAATCCGGGCGAGGCAGCGATCCTGTGCCTCGGCTCGATCGGCAGGCGACCGTGGGTGGTGCGCGACGAGATCGCGATTCGGTGGGTGACCACCCTCGGCGTGAGCTTCGATCACCGCATGATCGACGGCGAGCTCGCGTCCCGCTTCCTGGCCACCGTCGCGGGATTCCTGGAAGACCCGCTCACCCTGCTCAGCCGCGCGTGAGGCGGGCAGGCTGCGGTCAGTCCGTGACGAGCGCCGCCGCGGCCGTGCGGATGACCTCCGGGATCTCGACCGGCTTGCGGGTCTCGGCGTCCACGTAGACGTGCACGAAGACCCCGGTGGCCGCCAGTTCCAGCGCGCCGTCGGCCTCACGGAAGATGGCCAGATCGTAGGTGATGCTGGAGCGCCCGAGCCGGGAGATGCGCAAGCCGACCTGCAACTGGTCCGGGAAGCTGATCGAGCCGAGATACTGGCAGGAGGTCTGCGCCACCACGCCGAGCGCGGGCAGTTCGCGGATGTCGGTTCCGGTGGCGTGCATCAACCACGCGTTCACCGCGGTGTCGAAGTACGAGTAATAGGTCACGTTGTTCACGTGCCCGTAGTGGTCGTTGTCGGCCCACCGGGTCGGCACCGGCCAGAGCACCGGATACTGCTGCGTCACCCGGCCGACGATAGCTCAGCGGAGACGACGCCCAGCCGGTGGTCGCGCGGGGAGACGCCGAAGTGCCGCTTGAACGCGGTGCTCAACGCGAACGCGCTGCCGTAGCCGACTTGCCGCGCGATGGCCTCGATGGTGGCGTCGGACTCCTGCAGCAGATCGGCGGCCAGCGCCAGCCGCCATTCGGTGAGGAACGCCATCGGCGGCTCGCCCACCAGATCGGTGAACCGGCGCGCCAGCGCGGCCCGCGACACTCCCACCGCCTCGGCCAGGCCCGCGACCGTCCACCCGTGCGCCGGATTGTGCTGCAACAGGCGCAAAGCCTTGCCGACCAGCGGGTCGCCGTACGCGTGGTACCAGGCGGGCGCGTCGTTGCGCGAGAACCAGGCGCGCAGCGCGGCGATCAGCACCAGATCCAGCAGGCGGTCCAGCACCGCGCTCTGCGCGGGCTCGTCTCTGGTCACCTCGTCGACCAGGATGTCGAGCACCCGGCTGTCGAACTCGCAGCGCCGCAACACCAGCACCGGCGGAAGCGCGCGCAGCAGGCGCAGGCTGGCCGCGCCCGCGGACTCGTAGGATCCGGTGACCATGAGCGTCGCGCCGTCCGGATCGGTCCCCCACTGCCGGACACCCAGACTCAATGTCTCGCAGAGGATCTCGCCCTCCGGCGTCTTCGTCACCTGACCGGGATGGATGATGATCTGCGGTTCGGTCGCCGGATCGTCGGCCACCGTGTACGGCGCGGGTCCACGGAAGATCGCGACGTCGCCCGCGCCGAGCCGACGCGGCGCGCCCTCGTCGGTGACGATCCACGCGCCGCCGCGGATCATCGACAGCACGGTCAGCGGGGCCTCGTCCTGGATGCGCAGCGACCACGGCGGATCCAGCAGCGAACACATCAGGAACGCGCCGCGAGCGCGAGGGCCTTCGAGCAGACTGGCGAGCGCATCCACGCTTCCACGGTAGACGATCACGCATGATCACGGGCCGAGTAAGCCATGACCCGTCTCGGCCAGGGCGGATGTACCGGCGCGCGCACGAGCTGGTGCCGCGTCACGGAGACGGCCGGTCACGGAAATCTGGAATGTCCCGCCCCGGCGTGACGTTCGACATAGTGAAAGAGACTCGCTCGCGGACGTGACGCGCAGTGTCGAGCGTCCCGCACGGCCGCACGACCAGGTCGACGATGCCCTGGGCCGGTTCCGCGGGCGAGGCTGGCCGCGGCGGATGTTTCCTCGGTACCGTCGACATGGTGTTGAGCCCGACGGTCGATCGCCCGGTCCGCGTCGCGCGCGCCGCGGTGTTCACGGTCTTCGCATTGAACGGCTTCCTGCTCGCCATGTGGGTGGTGCACATCCCGGTCATCACCGACCGCACGGGCGTCTCGAAATCCACCTTGGGCATGTTCATCCTGCTGATGTCCGGTGCGGGCATCGCCGGGATGCGGCTGGCCGGTCCGCTCGCCGATCGGCTCGGCAGCAGGGCGCTGGTCGGCACGGCCGCGTGCATCGCGTCCGTGGCGGTGGTCGGTCCCGGCCTCGCCACCGGACCGTTCACCTTGGCGCTCGCCCTGGCCTGCTTCGGTTTCGGCAACGGCGCGCTGGACGTGTCGATGAACACCCAAGCGGTGCTGGTGGAACGGGCCTACCGGCGGCCGATCATGGCCGCCTTCCATGCCCTGTTCTCCGGCGGCGGCCTGCTCGGTTCACTGCTCGGGGCCGCCGCGCTCCGGGCGGGCTGGGACATTCGGGTGACCCTGGTTCTCGCGGCGGTGGGCTGTGTCGCGCTGACCCTCGCACTGGTGCCGCGCTTGTTGCGGGAAAGCAGATCCGGCGCGGACGCGCCCCACGACCTCGCGTCCGTGCACGCCACCGACCTCGACGACGCGCCGCCGGACCACGGTGCGACCGCGCCCGAGAGCGCGGCGTCCCGGCACGACGTCAAGCCGAGCTCGGAAGCCGTGCGGCCTCCGCACCTGCCCGCCGGTAAGCCGCCGGATCCGCGCCTCAGCGCCCGCGATCGCGGCCGGAAGGTGTTCGCGCTGGCCGCTATCGCGTTCGCGCTGCTCCTGGCCGAAGGGGTGGCCGCCGACTGGAGCGCCTTGCAGATGCGCGAGCATCTGGACGCCGACGCGGCGACGGCGGCGCTGGCGTTCGGCGCCTTCTCCACCACGATGACGATCGGGCGTTTCGGCACCGACCGGGTCAGCCACGCCTTCGGCCGGGTCGCGGTGGTGCGCTACGGTTCGCTCATCGCGGCCGTCGGCCTGGGCGTGATCGTCGTCTCGCCGTGGATTCCGCTGACGCTGCTCGGCTGGACGATGGCCGGGCTCGGCCTCGCCGGCGGCATCCCGCAGATCTTCACCGCGGCCGGGAATCTCGGCTCCGCCCGGGCCGCGACCGACATGTCGCGGGTGTTCAGCATCGGCTATCTCGGTCTGCTCGCCGGTCCCACGATCATCGGCTGGCTCACCGCCGTGATGTCGCTGACCACGGCGATGGTCGTGCCGATGATCGCGATACTGCTCTGCTGCCGGTACGCGAACGTCGTCGCCACGCCGCGGGCGGACTGACCGGATCAGAGATCCAACGTCAGTTCGACCATCGGCACGGCATCGATACCCGTGCCGGTGGCTTCCTCGACTATCCGGCCGAGCTTGCGGTACGCCCCCGGATGGATGCGCCGGTAGCCGTCGAGGACGAGGGCGGACTCGTCGGGGCTCAACACCCGGGCCAGCGCCGGGACCCGCACGTGCGCGGCGATACTTACGTGACAGTGCGGATCGGCGGCGAGATTGCGGAACCACTGCGCCTGGGTCCCGAAGCCGGACGCGATCACCACGCGGTCGCGGCTCGGCCGGGCCACGGTCTCCAGCGCCACAAAACGTGCGCGCCCCGAGCGGCGGCCGGTGTGTTCCAGCAGCAGCAGCAGCCGTCCACCGAACAGGAAACCGAGGCGGGCGCGGAACAACGTGATCGGCGCGCGCACGAACCATCTCGTTCGCAGCAACCGCGCGCCGATGCTCGTCATCGTTTCAGTCCGGCCCGGCCGCTACTTGGGCGACACCAAGCACAGGGTGATCGGCTCGGGCTTCGGGTAGACGATCGTGTCGTTCTCGGTCGCCTTCGCTCCGCATGCGGACTTGTCCGCGGTGCCGCGCACGATCCGGCCGATCTTGAAGTCCGCCGTCGAGCCGCAGGCCACCTTGGTGCTGGCGCCGAGGAAACCGCCGTCGATGCAGTCCCCCTCCTTGACGTTCAACCGCAGGCACAGCGTGTACTCGTTGCCGCCGGTCTGGTAGTAACTGGCGTAATCCTTGGTGGGGCAGTCCGCGTTCGAGCCGTCGAGCCGTTGCGCCACCACGTAATTGGCTTCCGGGTCGGAGCATTCCTTGGTCGCGAACTCGGCCTTGATCGTGGTGCCCGACAACTTCGCGCACTGACCGATCTCGATCTTCTCGCCATCCGAGCGGAAGACGGTGCGGGCGCCGACGACCAGCAGGCCGAGCACCACGACGACACCGAGCACGGCCAGGATCTTGCCGACGCCGCCACCGCCGCTCCGATTCTGCTGGGGCGGCGGTCCCGGCGGCGGGAAGCCGCCACCGGGATAGCCCGGCTGCGGCGGGAAACCGCCCTGCGGCGGATAACCGGGCTGCGGCTGGCCGGGCTGGGGGTAACCCTGCGGCTGACCGGGATAGCCCGGCTGGCCCGGATAGCCCTGCGGTGCGCCCGCAGGCGGCTGCTGCGGATAGCCGGGCTGTCCTGGATACGGTTGGTTCGGTGGCGTGGTCATGGATCCCCTCCCCGGGTCTCGCTTGAATCCGTGCGCACTGGGGCGACGGGCGAACCCATGGAATCTAGCCGATCGGTGCGCGTACCGCCGTGCGGGATACCAGCCGGTTCGCCGCACCCACTCGCCGGATCGGCCCACCGGCGCAACGGCTTCGACTCACCGGAGTCCTTCCGGCAGGCTCACAGGTACAGTCCCGGGTTCACCGCGTCCACGGCGACGGCGTCGATCCGTGCCTCGCCGTCGCGCACCGAGACGAGCTCGGCCAAACTCGCGCCGTCCGGAAACGCGGCGGCCGCGCCCCGCTGCTCTCGTTCCAGCCAAGCCGCCGCCTCCCCTGGGGACAGCCGCCCGATCTCGATCCTCGCCAGGCACCGGCCCGGTCGCGTCACCGCGGGGTGCAGGCGCGACAGGTCCTCGTTGGTGGTGATGGCGACGAGCACGTCCCGGCCCTGGCCGAGCATGCCGTCGGTCAGGTTCAGCAGCCGCGACAGTCCTTGCCCCGCCGCCTCCTTCGCTTCCCCGCGGATCAGCTCGTCGCAGTCCTCCAGTACCAGCATCCGCCAGCGCGGCGCGCCCTCGTCGGCGTTGTCGACACCCGCGGCCACGTCCATCAGATAGCCGGGCTTGCCGAACATCACCTCGGGATCGAGCACGCAATCGAACTGGCACCATGCTCCCCAGGCCCGTGCCAGCGCGCGCAGCGCGGTGGTCTTCCCCGTGCCGGGCGGCCCGTGCAGCAACACCAGCCGTCCGCGGACATCGTCGGCGGTGAGCGACATCAGCCGGTCCATCGCGGCGGCGACCTGCCCCGCGTAATTGCCGCGTATCGACGACCACTCGGGCGCGGAGATCGAGCGCGCGCGGCGCTGCGGGCCGTGCGTGTGCATGTGCCAGAAGCCCATCTCGATCGTCTCGCCCACTTCCGGCGGAGCCGCCGCGTCCCGGATCGCCTCGGCGAGCAACTCGTCGGCGAGCGTGTCGGTGACGGCGGTGACCTCGACCATCGCCGAACCGCCGGACCAGCGCACCGACCGCAGCGACCAGCCGGGGCCGACCACAAGCGTCGCCTCGCTGTCGTTGTCGCGCACCGTGCGCGCCACGCGGCCGCGTCCGGGGCGCAGCGGCGCGTCCGGCCGCACCCGCTCCAGATGCGCGGTGCGCGCGCAGGGCTGGTCGCCGCGCAGGAACGGACCGAGCGCGAGGGCATCGATCGCGTCGCGGATGGAGTACGTGGAATCGACGACGACGGTCCACGGCAGCCGCTCGGCGGGATCGGCCGAGGGCTCCCCGGGACCGATCAACCGAAGAGGCTCATGACGTGCGGACACTCCGAGAATGATCCGGGGCGGCGGCGCACGGTGTCCATCGAATTACGAAAGCGCCCCTCCGCCCGGGCGGGCGGAGGGGCGATTCGCGGGAACGTCTGGACTACAACGCCTTGAGTTCCTCGGTGACCGCTCCGACGGATTTCTTGGCGTCACCGAACAGCATGGAGGTGTGGTCGGCGTAGAACAGCGGGTTGTCGATGCCGGCGAAGCCGGAGTTCATCGAGCGCTTGAGCACGATCACCGACTTGGCCTGGTCGACGTTGAGCACCGGCATGCCGTAGATCGGACTCGAGGAGTCCTCCCGGGCGGCGGGGTTGGTGACGTCGTTCGCGCCGATCACCAGGGCGACATCGGTGCGGCCGAATTCGCCGTTGATGTCGTCCATTTCCTTGAGCGCGTCGTAGGAGACCTCGGCCTCGGCCAAAAGGACGTTCATGTGACCGGGCATGCGACCGGCGACCGGGTGGATGGCGTATTTGACCTCCACCCCTTTGGCCTCCAGCAGCGAGGCCATCTCCTTGACCGCGTGCTGCGCCTGCGCGACCGCCATGCCGTAACCGGGCACCACGATCACCTGGTTGGCGTACGCCATCTGGATCGCGGCGTCCGCGGCCGAGGTGGCCTTGGCCTGCTTCTGCTCACCACCACCAGCGCCCGGCGCGGTTCCGCCGCCGCCGAAGCCGCCCGCGACGATGGCCGGGATGGACCGGTTCATCGCCTTGGCCATCAGGTTGGTCAGGATGGTGCCGGACGCGCCGACGATCATGCCCGCGACGATCATCGCGGTGTTGTTCAACGCCAGACCCGCGGCCGCGGCCGACAGACCCGTCAGCGCGTTCAGCAGCGAGATGACCACCGGCATGTCGGCACCGCCGATCGGCAGCACGACCATCAACCCGAGCACACCGGCGGCGAGCAGCAGCAGCACCATCCACCACCACGCCGCGCCACCGTCGGCGGCGCGCACACCGATCACCACCGCCGCGGCGACGGCCACTACCAGCAGCAACAGGTTCAACGGTTGCTGGAGCTTCCCGACGCCGATCGGGCGGCCGGGCAGGATCTCCTGCAGCTTGCCGAACGCGATCAGCGAGCCCCAGAACGACACCGAACCGATGATCGCGGCGAACAACGACCCGGCGATGATGTGCACGGTCGGGGATTCCCCGTGCTTGAACGCCGAGAAGCCGGTGGTGTCCAGGAATTCCGCCCACGCGATCAGCGCGACCGTGCCGCCGCCGACGCCGTTGAACGCGGCCACCAGCTGCGGCATCGCGGTCATCTTCGTGTACCGCGCGGGCGGCACGCCCAGCACCACACCGATCACGAGCCCGGCGACGATCAGGATCCAGTTGGTGGTCTCCCGGATGGAGATCAGCGTCGCGACCACCGCGATGCCCATGCCGATCGCGGCGATCCAGTTACCGCGCACTGCGGTCTTCGGCCCGGTCAAACCCATCAGGCCGTAGATGAACAGCGCGAACGCGACGATGTAGAGGATGTTGACGAGGTTGTCCATTGGTCTACTTCCCCGCCTTCTCAGCAGCCTCGGCCGCGACCGGCTTCTTGCCCTTGAACATGCCGAGCATGCGGTCGGTGACCACGAAACCACCGACCACGTTCAGGGTTCCGAACACCAGCGCGACGAACAGGATGATCTGGATGCCGATCGACGGGTCTTCCATCTTGCCCAGCGTGACCAGCGCACCCAGCACCACGATGCCGTGAATGGCGTTGGTGCCCGACATCAGCGGCGTGTGCAGCGTGTTCGGGACCTTGGAGATCACTGCGAAACCGACGAACCCGGACAGCACCAGGATCGCGATATTCGCCAGAAGTTCGGTATACATCAGCTATCCACCTTCGCCTCGGTCGCGTCCTTCGCCTCCACCGGCTCCGCCTCCACCGACTCCGCGGCTTGCGCCGCCTCGGGCGCCTCGGCCGCTTCGGTCGCATCACGGGTCACGCAGGAATCCGCCAGCACCTGGTCACCGAAATCCGGGGCGAGCTTGCCGTCGACCAGCATCAGCTCCAGCAGCGCCGCGATGTTCTTCGAATACAGCTCCGAAGCGTGCTCGGGCATGGTGGCGGGCAGATTCAACGGGGAAGCGATGGTCACCTCGTGCTTGACCACGGTCTGCCCCGGCTCGGTCAGCTCGCAGTTGCCGCCGGTCTCCCCGGCCAGGTCCACGATCACGCTGCCGGGCTTCATACCCTCCACCGCCGCGGCCGTCACCAACCTGGGCGCGGGACGCCCCGGCACCAGCGCGGTCGTGATCACCACGTCGAAGCCCTTGATGCTGTTTTCAAGCGCCTTCTGCTGTTCGGCCTTCTCCTCGTCGGTGAGCTCACGGGCGTACCCGCCCTCACCGGCGGCATCGATGCCCAGATCCAGCCACTGCGCACCCACCGACCGCACCTGATCGGCCACCTCGGGCCGCACGTCGTAACCGGTGGTCCGCCCGCCGAGGCGCTTGGCCGTGGCCAGCGCCTGCAAGCCCGCGACACCCACGCCGAGCACCAGCACCGTCGCCGGCTTCACCGTGCCCGCGGCGGTGGTCAGCATCGGGAAGAACCGCGTCGACTCCGACGCCGCCAGCAACACCGCCTTGTATCCCGCGACGTTCGCCTGCGAGGACAGCGCGTCCATCACCTGCGCGCGCGAGATCCGCGGAATCGCCTCCACCGCGAAGGCCTGCACCCCCGCCGCCTTCAGCGCGCCGATCTGATTGTCGGCGTTGCGCGGGGCGAGGAACCCGATCAGCGTCTGCCCCGACGACAGCTTGGCCACCTCGGCGTCACTGGGCGGGGCCACCTTCACCACCACGTCGGCCGACCACGGGTCACCGATCGACGCGCCCGCCTCCACATAGGCTTGGTCGGGAATCAGCGCGCCCTTCCCGGCTCCGGACTCGACGACCACCTCCACGCCTTGCTTCAGCAGGCTCGGGATGATCTTGGGCACCAATGCGACACGTCGTTCGCCCGCGTTGGATTCGCGAACGACACCGACACGCGCGCCGCGCGGCGATGGATCGCCTACGCTCTGCGTTGTCTCCACTTGTCAGACTTCCTTCTCTTACTGAGCTTCAGGCAACGGGTAGACGACCGGACGATGTTACTGTCGAGTAAGTTCGCCCAAATCCTCGCCACTGTACCTGGCCCGCCGTGAGCCTAGCTGAGATGCCCGTCACACACGCCGGGCGAATCCCGCCGGTACGCCGGACGTCACCGAGCGGACCACCAGGCGCCGAGCGGCGGTCCACCTTTTTCTCTTCTCGGTGTGATCGTGGTCGCCGCAGGTGAACACGGCAAGACCGTACGGAGAAGTTCGTTACCAACCTCGAGGTCAGGCACCTGATCGGACGTGCGGCGCACAGCGGCGCAGTGACGTGCGTCATGCCGATCGACGGTCCGGGGTGTTCCGCTCGGCTCGTACGCCGTATGGTCCAGCGTGTGAACGACTGCGTCTTCTGCCGCATCGTGGCAGGCGAAGCACCGGCGGCGAAGGTGTACGAGGACGACGCGCTCTGCGCGTTCCTCGACGTCCGGCCGATCGCCCGTGGGCACACGCTGGTCATCCCGAAACGGCACGCCGCCGAGTTGGAGGATCTGGACGCCGAACTCGGCGCGCAGGTCTTCCGGATCGGGCATCGGCTCGCACTGGCCATCCGGCGCAGCAGTCTCGCCGCCGACGGCGCCAACTTGATCCTCAACGACGGAACCGCCGCGTTCCAGACCGTGCCGCACGTCCACCTGCACGTGATCCCGCGCAGCCACGGCGACAAGCTACGGTTCGCCAAGGGGTTTCTGCTGCGGCGCCCGCACGATCCGGTCGCCACCGCCGCGGCCATCCGGGAGGGCATCGCGGCATTGGAGAACGAGGGCGAAGGCCCGGAAAAGGAAATCGACGGATGACCGAGACGTTGGATCGGACCGCGCTGATCGAGCTGCTGTCGCAGCAATGGGACGCGATCGACGCTCTGATCGCGCCTTTGGACGAGGAGCGCTGGCGGACTCCGTCGTCGCTGCCCGGCTGGACCGTATTCGACGTCGTCGCCCACGTCGTCGGCACCGAATCCTGGCTGCTGGGCGACCGGCCGCCCGCGCACGACCCGACCAAGCCGAAGACCGACGTCAGCACGCTGCCCTATGTGCGCAACGAGACCGCGGTGCTCAACGAGATCTGGGTGGACCGGCTGCGTCCCCTGTCCGGCGCGCGGCTGCTGGAGTTCTACCGCGGCGTCGTCGACCGCAGGCGCGCCGCGCTCGCCGCGATGGGCGACGCCGAGTGGGAGAAGGAAACGATCTCGCCGATCGGACAGGTGACCTACGGCAGATTCATGCGGGTGCGGTTGTTCGACTGCTGGATGCACGAACTCGACATCGCCGACGCGCTCGGCACGCCGGTGGACGAGGGCGGTCCGCGCGGCCAGCTGGCGTTCCAGGAGTTCGCGGGCAGCATCCCGCGCGTAGTGGTGAAGAAGGGCGAGGCGCCGGACGGTGCGCGGATCGCCTTCGCGCTGACCGGGCCCCTGGCCAGGACCTTGCGCATCCAGGTGGCCGGCCGGGCGCGCTACGTGGACGCCTTCGACGGACCGGCCACCATCGAAATCGGCTTGGACTCCGGGCTTTTCGTGCGGCTGGGCGGCGGGCGCACGACCGCCGACCAGCACCTGGACGAGATCGCCATCCGGGGCGACAGCGAACTCGGGCAGCGCATCGTCCGCCACCTGGCCTTCACCATCTGAGCCGCGGTGCGACTGTTCCTGTCCAGCTATCGCTTCGGCGCGCACTACGACCGGCTCGCCGCGCTGGCGGGCCCGCCCGGCCGGGTCGCGCTGATCCCGAACGCCTGCGACGCCTGGCCGCAGGCGTGGGCGGGCGCGGTGACCAGTGACATGTCGCCGCTGCGCAAGCTCGGTTACCGACCCGAGGTGCTCGACCTGCGCGAGTACGTCGGCCGGGAAGCGGAGCTGGAACGGAAGCTGGCCGAATTCCCGCTGGTGTGGGTGCGCGGTGGCAACACGTTCGTCTTGCGCGCCCAGTTCGCCCGCAGCGGCGCGGACCGCGTCCTTCCCCGGCTGCTCGCCGCCGACGCGCTCGCTTACGCCGGTTACAGCGCCGGGGCCTGCCTGCTGACCCCCGACCTGCACGGGCTGGAATCGGTGGACGACCCCGACGAGGTCGCGCCCGCGTGTGGCGTCGAACCGCGCTGGGACGGATTGGGATTGGTGGACCGCCGGATCGTGCCGCACGTCGATTCGGCCACCGACCCCGACGGCGACTGCACTCGGCTCGCGGCCCGGTATCGCGCCGAAGGCGTCGCGCACTGGGCGCTGACCGACGACGACGCGATCGTCGTCGACGGCGAGCGCGTCGAAGCGCTGATCGCTCCGGCGTCCTGACACATCCGCGGCCGCTCGAGCACACGGTAGTCACGGGTCGAGTTGGTCAGACCGACTTCGGCTGGGAACTCACGTCGACGTCGGGCGCCGCCTCCGGCTCGACTGATCGGCGGAAGACCACCCAGCGCATCGCGCTGTACATGTAGACCGCTTCGCACGCGCCCGCCAGCATCCGGGACAGGTGGTATTGCAGCCCCAGCGCGGCGAGTCCGCTGCCGACGCCGAGGATGAACGCGAGGTAGTTGAGCACGACCACCACGACGTACACCGCGGCCTGCCTGCCCACCGGCGCGTGCGAATGGAAGTTGAACGTGCGATTGAGCACGAAGCTCAGGCCGAACGCGCACACGTAGGCCACGGTCACCGACAACCACACCGGCAGCGCGAACCACCCGTGCAAGAGGGTGAGCAGCGCCAAGTCGACAGCGAAGGTGCCGCTGTTGATCAGCGCGAAGCCGAGGAAGGTCGGCGGGACGAGACGGTCCAGGCCGAACGGCAGCCGGGCGACGACCGCCGCGCACCAGCGGGTGAACCGATCGGCGATGGTGTCGGCGGTCTCGGACAGCTCGTGCACGCGACCAGGGTGCCAGCGGCAGATGTCCGGCAGATGAGCGGGCGGCGACCGCCCGGTGGCTCAGCTGATCTGCGCCCGGCCGGGACCGTCCGCGTCGTGGTCCAACCCGGCCCAGGCCGCCAGGCACCGTCGCCGCGCGACATCGTCCGCGTCGGCCAGCAATGTATCCAGCAACTCGCGGGGCTCGCGGCGCCAGAGGTCGGCCAGCTCGGCGAGGGCTTCCCTGCCGAAGACACCGGAGCGGTCCAGCGCGGTCAGCCACTCCTCGTGCTCGCCCGCATGCACCCGGCGCAGCGCGTCCGCGTCGATGCCGTCCTCGACGAACTCGCTGGAGAACATCGCGGCGACCAGTTCCCGGCGACTGGGTTGTTCGCCCTGCATCCGTTCCATCCCTCCACGTGGTACGCGGCGAACCGCATGACTGCCGGCGCCGCGACGAGGCGGCCCCGGGAGAACTCGATGCCCCGACAGTCAAGCCTCTGTCGGCATTCTGGTCTCCCGACGGCGGTAATACCACTGTGGCGGGTGACATCACATTCTGGGGCATCCGGCCGCGGGTCGGCCGATCAGCGAATACCCGGCGCGGGAAGCTAGCGTGAAGTGGTGGACCTGCATGAGTTGATCGCCGCTCTCCCCGACGGCACGGTGCTCACCGATCCCGACCTGCTGGCCGGCTACCGGCAGGACTGGGCGCGCGACCCGGGCGCCGGAACCCCGCTGGCCGTGGTGCGGGCCACCGGCACCGACGACGTGGCCGCGACGCTGCGGTGGGCCACCGCGCATCGTGTCCCGGTGATCCCGCGCGGGGCCGGATCCGGGCTGTCCGGGGGCGCCACGGCCGTCGACGGAGCCATCGTGCTCACCACCGAGCGGATGCGCGCGATCACCGTGGACCCGGTGACCCGGACCGCCGTGGTGCAGCCGGGCCTGCTCAACGCCGAGGTCAAGCGCGCGGTCGCGGAGCACGGTCTGTGGTACCCGCCGGACCCTTCGTCGTTCGAGATCTGCTCGATCGGCGGCAACGCCGCCACCAACGCGGGCGGCCTGTGCTGTGTGAAGTACGGCGTCACCACCGATTACGTGCTCGGGATGCAGGTCGTGCTCGCCGACGGCGCGGTGGTCCGGCTCGGCGGTCCGCGCTTGAAGGACTCGGCCGGGCTGTCGCTGACCAAGCTGTTCGTCGGCAGCGAGGGCACGCTGGGGGTGATCACCGAACTGACCTTGCGGCTGCTGCCCGCGCAACCGCCGCAGAGCACGGTCGTCGCGAGCTTCCCGACGCTCACCGCGGCCACGGAGGCGATCCTGACCATCACCGGCGAACTGCGGCCGTCGATGCTCGAGTTCATGGACTCGGTGTCGATCAACGCCGTCGAGGACGAGCTGCGGATGGGATTGGACCGGCAGGCGGCCGCGCTGCTGGTCGCGCGCTCCGACGCACCCGGCGAGTACGCCCGGCGCGAGGCCGAGGTCATGGCGGCGGCCTGCGAGAAGGCAGGGGCCACCGAGGTTTTCCACACCGAGGACCCTGCCGAGGGCGAGGCGTTCGCGGCCGCACGGCGTTTGGCGATTCCGGCCGTGGAGAAACTCGGGCCGCTGCTGCTCGAGGACGTCGGCGTGCCACTGCCCCGGCTCGGCGACCTGGTGACCGGCGTGGCCGAGATCGCCGAGCGCAACGCGGTGACGGTGTCGGTGATCGCGCACGCGGGCGACGGCAACACCCACCCGCTGATCGTGCACGACCCCGCCGACGCGGACCACACCGCGCGAGCGCACCGCGCCTTCGGCGAGATCATGGACCTCGCCATCGCTCTCGGCGGCACCATCACCGGCGAGCACGGCGTCGGCCGTTTGAAGAAGGCCTGGCTGCCCGACCAGCTCGGCCCCGACGTGATGGCCCTGACCCGCCGCATCAAGGACGCGCTCGACCCGGACGGCATCCTCAACCCCGGCGCGATCCTGTGACCGAGCCGGAACATTCCGTACCGACAAGGAGTTCTACCCGACTATGACGACAAGGCTCGAACACAACGTCGCCGACACCCGCTACGAGATCTACATCGATGACACCCTCGCCGGGTACGCCGACTACGCCGAACGCGAAGACCTCAAGGTCCGCGACTTCCACCACACGCTGACCTTCCCCGAGTTCCGGGGCCGCGGGGTAGCAGCCCAAGTCGTCGAATTCGCCCTCAACGACTCCCGCACAGCGGGTTTCTCCGTCATCCCCACCTGCTGGTATGTGGAGCAGTTCATCACCGAACACCGCGAATACGCCGACATGGTCTCCTGACCGATCGTCGCGGCACGGCTTCTCCGGCTCAGCACTGCGTCGGCTGCCTCGTCCGCGACACGCCCCGGTGTCCTGAAACCCCGGTGATGTACCCGTCAATCCAGCAAATGTATGGACTGGACCCTCGTCGGAGTCGGAGGTTCGATGCAGAGGCGCGGGTAGAGCACCCCGCCTCGAATCCACAGACGAAAATTTTTCGGGGAGGTTCGATCTGTGTGGATATCTCGACTGGTCCGCGACGCCTCGGGCCGGATCGTCGACAGTTTCCTCGAGTACGCTGAGCACAATAAGGCTGTCACCGGCGACCGAACGGGGAAAGTTCGAGATCTGCTCGAGGAAATGGGCGCACAGGATGAACGTGGCGCAGCACGGATCCGGACGTCCACCGGACATGCGGCGAGCGGATCACAAACGACTTCGTCGACTTCGTCCACGCCGACGCGCACTTCCGGCAGGAAGCTCGAGATCCCCGATCTTTCGTCCATTCCTCCACTCGAAAGATTCATCCGCGGCTCGTCCGCCGACGACGAAAAACTCCTGGCGACACTCTCCGCGCTGAATCGAAGGTACGGCCCGTACGATGTGCATATCGCTCAGGCGAATTACCTCGACGACGCCGAAGGATTCAAATACCATGCATCGATCCGTGACCCCGACAAGGGGATGGTCGGCATACTCGAGAGAAAAATATACAAAGACGAGCAGGGGCGGATAGTTGTCGAAAATCGAGTGATGGATCTCGACGACGATGCCACGGGGAAGGGGTTCGCCACCGCGTTCAACTCCGCGATGGAGGGCTATTACCGCAGATCGGGAGTAGATCGACTGAAGGTTTTCGCGACGGACGACGGCGGGTACGCTTGGGCGCGTGCGGGATACGACTTCGACACGAGTCCAGGGCTCATCGAGTCTTCGGTTTCCTCGATCACGGATAAGATCCGCAAAATATACGATCAGTGCTCGCCGGCCGATCGGGTACAACTCGACGACATCCTGCGCAGATTCGGGGGGCGTGTCATCGAATATCCGTCGCCGAACGAACTCGCGAGTTTGACCGGTGACGACCACCAACTCGGCAAGACGTTGATGAAGGGTACAGCATGGTACGGAGTGAGGGTCCTGTGAACGTGACGCCCGCAGAAGAGGAATTCATTCGCGCTCGCAGCAAGGCGATGTCCGACGCATTCATGGACTTCGTGACATCACGCGCGCTGGACATGGACATGGACACCTGGCCGGATGCCGACCGCCGGGAATTCGATATCCGCAACCGTGCCCTGATAGAGGAATGGAAGCGCAAGGCGCGAGAGTTGCCCTAGTCACCAGCGCCCGCCGACCATGCCGCACCTCCGCGAGTGGCACACCACTGTGAGGTCTACTCACGGTTTGCCGCGGCCATGTGCCACTCACGGATGCTCCGGGGTGTTGATTGGTTCAGGGGCGGTTGAAGAGGCCGTCGACTATGCCAGTGGTGAAGGTGTTCCACTCGGCTGAGGTGAACTTCAGGGCCGGGCCGGTCGGGTTCTTGGAGTCACGTACGCCGACTCCGCCTCCGGTGAGGAACGCGACCTCCACGCATTCCTTACCGGCCTGACTACGGCTGCTCTTGAACCACTTTGCCCCGGATAGCTCAACGTCCACGCTGCTCATGCTCCCTCGCTACCTGCCGCAACAGAGTCCTGCTTGAATTGACATCCAAGGCAGCTTCCCTGATGCGGTCGTACCGCTGAGTGTAGAACCGCACGTCGTCGGCATCCTCGAGGTACATATCGCCCACCGCGCCTTCGAGGTAGACGACGGGCGGCTCGATCTGATCCACAGGGCCGCTATCCCCGAAGGAGAGGATGACGAAGGGAGGCATGGACACTCCGCCTGGGAACCCTGCATCGAATGGCAGCACGCGAATAGTGACGTTGTCCCTTGTGGACACATCTGCCAGATAGCGGTTTTGCGTCGCCATGACCGCATGGCTACCGGCCACGCGCCGTAGCGAGGCTTCGCCGATCACCACATCGAGTGTGACCGGCTGTGTCCTGCGGGTGACGATGTTCTGACTCCTACGACGCAGGCTCGGCGATCGGCGGTCCGAACGATGCCGCAGGCCACTTCGCCGCACACGAGGCACCCGAACTGCTCGTCGGCGACATCCGGCGGTTCTTCGCCCAAGTCGGCTGAAGTCCGGCCGCGCTCCGAGGGCTGTCACCGGATCGGGTTTGCGTGGTTCCGCGAATCCAGTGAGCCGACTTCGGTTCACTGGATTCGCCCATTAGACGAAACGCACTGTGAGCCTTTTGTCCACCGGGTTCGACTCGTCCTGCTCGGCGGCTCTGATCAGCACGGAAGCGATCGCTTCGAAAGATTCGACGCCCATCAGTTCTCTGCTGATACCGGAGTTCTCCCAGACGATCTCGACCGGGCGTTCGACGTCCGTGGACAGGCGGTCCCACAGAGCGTTCAGGTTGTGCCCGTAGTACGGGCCGAAGTCCAGGGGTGCCCACAGAGCGTGGTGCAGGTCCGCATGGATCCGGATCCGTGTTCCATCGATGGTGACGCGCATGGTGTTGCTTCCAGTTCGACAGTTGGATGAAGGAGCCAGTGCGGCACTCTATGTCGTTTGGATGGCAGCTTCGAGCGGGCGAAAGACAGACGTTCGGGCGGCCCATACACCTCGACGGCCCGAAAAGGGCCTGAGGTGCGTTCCAGGACCGCCCGAACGTCTACCGAAACATCACTTGAGCAGCGCGCGCGACATCACCAGGCGCTGGATCTGGTTGGTGCCCTCGTAGATCTGGGTGATCTTCGCGTCGCGCATCATGCGCTCCACCGGGAAGTCGGTGGTGTAGCCGGCGCCGCCGAACAGCTGGACGGCGTTGGTGGTGACCTCCATGGCGACGTCGGAGGCGAAGCACTTGGCGGCGGCGGAGATGAAGCCGAGGTTCTGCTCGCCGCGCTCGGCGCGGGCGGCCGAGGTGTAGACCATGAGGCGAGCGGCCTCGATCTTCATCGCCATGTCGGCGAGCATGAACTGGGTGTTCTGGAAGTCGGCGATCGACTTGCCGAACTGCTTGCGGTCCTTGGTGTAGGCGATGGCCGCGTCCAGCGCGCCCTGAGCCAGGCCGACGGCCTGCGCGCCGATGGTGGGGCGGGTGTGGTCGAGGGTCTGCAGCGCGGTCTTGAAGCCGGTGCCCGGCGCGCCGATCATGCGGTCACCCGGCACCCGGCAGTTCTCGAAGTACAGCTCGGCGGTGGGCGAGCCCTTGATGCCGAGCTTGTGCTCCAGCGGGCCGACCACGAAGCCCTCGTCGTCCTTGTGCACCATGAACGCCGAGATGCCGTTGGCGCCCTTCTCCGCGTCGGTCACCGCCATCACGGTGTACCAGGACGACTTGCCGCCGTTGGTGATCCAGCATTTGGAGCCGTTGATGATCCAGTCGTCGCCCTCCTGCTTGGCCCGGGTGCGCATGCCGGCCGCGTCGGAGCCGGCCTCGCGCTCGGACAGCGCGTAGGAGGCCATCTCACCGTTGACGATGTCCGGCAGTACCTTCTGCTTCAGCTCCTCGGAGCCGTTCAGGATCAGGCCCATGGTGCCGAGCTTGTTGACGGCGGGGATCAGCGAGGACGACCCGCAGACGCGCGCGACCTCTTCGATGACGATGCAGGTGGCCACCGAGTCCGCGCCCTGGCCGCTGTAGGCCTCGGGCACATGCACGGCGTTGAAGCCGGAGGCGTTGAGCGCGGTCAGGGCCTCCTCCGGGAAGCGGGAGTTGCCGTCGACGTCCTTGGCGTGCGGGGCGATCTCCTTCTCCGCGAGAGCGCGGATCGCTTCGCGCAGCTCATCGTGGAAGTCCTCGAGCTTGAACAGGTCGAAATCGGGGTTTCCCGCCATCGGGCTTCACTCCTGGTCGTCGGTGGTCGGCGCCGCTTTCCCTCGAACGAAAGCAGCACATCGGCACTCAGTGCCATCTAACCGTCGAGTATACCCACATGGACGGCAATCACGTGGGGAGATGATGTGGCACTCAGTGTCAGATCGGTCGCACTCCGGGTCAGCTCACAGGGTACCGAGCTTGCGAACCAGCAAGTCCGCGATCTGCCTGGGCGGGGCGTCGCGCGGGAACACCGCGACGACCAGCTCGTCGGGATTCACGGCACGGCCCGCGCCGCGCGGGATCGCGGCCAGCTCCACCCGCAGGTCGGCGGCGCCCGCGTCCGACTCGCCGCGCACCATCCGGCGCAGCAGGTAGTTGTGCGTCGCGGTCACGGCGGCGGCGAACTGCACCCGCGCCAGGTCGGGGGCGTCGGGCAGCCGCTCGCGCAGGTAGTCGGTGAACAACCGCTCGTAGCGGAACACCGTGACGATCTCGCGCTCCCGCAGCGCGGGCACCCGCCGCACCACCTGATACCGCCGCGCCGCGATCTCCCGCCACTGCGTGAAACGCTCGAAGACCTGCACCACCGCCGCGCACACCGCCTCCCACGGGTCGTCGGCCGACGCGGCGAGGAACTCCGCCGCTTGCGCCAGCTGCGACTCGTGGTCGGCGAAGATCACATCCTCTTTCGACCGGAACTGCCGGAAGAACGTCCGGCGGGAGATCCCCGCCGCTTCCGCGATCTCGTCCACCGTCGTCGCCTCGTACCCCTTCTCGGCGAACAACCGCAGCGCCTGATCCACCACCGTCAGTCGAAAGTGCGCGGTGTCGTCGCCTCCCCGCGTCCGAGCGATATCCCCTGTAGTCACGACCTCACACCGTAGTCAGCGGCCGGGAGAGCGAATCCCCCACACCGGGACCTTCTGAGTCCGACGAAGCCGGGACCGTGCGACCGCCGATGCCGGGCAGGGTCGACAGACGCACTTCAGGGCCGTCAGTCCGGTATCGGTCAGACGGCCCTCGGAGTGCTTCAGCTGCTCAGCGCTGCCGGGGCGCCATCCGCCGTTGCTGTTCGCAATCCCGCCGAGCCGATGGCGGCGCGACGCGCACGCAGACCGCTGACCAGGCACAGTGCGATGCCGAGCGTGAGCCAGGCCAGCAGGACGAGCACGGCGTGGGTTGCCCCGTGGCCGTCGAAGAAGGCGGTCGAGCGCAGCAACCGGCCACCAGCGCCGGGCGGCAGCGCCTGGCCGAGCGCGCCGGACCAGCCCGGCAGCATCTCGGGTGCGGTCGCCGTGCCCGAGAGGGGGTTGCCGATGAGCATCATCACCACGGCGCCGATCCCGATCCCGGCGTAGCCGAGCAGCGCCTCCAGCCCGAGGACGGTCAGCGCGGTGGCCGCGATGGACAGGCCGACGGCGCCGGTGTTGGCGAGGTAGGAACCGCTCAGCGAGCCGAGCCAGAACTGCAGGATCGCGGTCACTGCCAGGCCGCCGGTGAGCGCGAAGGCCAGCGCCCCGATGACCCGGCGGAATGTGCCGCGAACAAGCCGGATCAGCAGCACCGCGGCCAGCAGACCACCCATGACCAGGGGCAAGGCGCCCGCGGACAAGCCTGCGCCGCGCGGATCGTCGGCGGGCAGAGCGACGAGGTCGCGGACCGCCGTGCCGGACGTCCCCGACTGCCCCAGGCCGGTCGCGACGCCATGCAAGGTCTGAGCGACCGCGGGTCCTGCGGCGGAAGCGACGACGACCTGCGGGGCGCCGGAGCTGAGATCGATGGCCCCGTACACCTTCCGGTCGCGGATGAGTCGTTCCGCCGCCGCTGTGTCGGCTACCTCGCTGATCTCGAAGCCGCCAGGGAGCCGTTGATCGAGTGCGGTGCGCAGTTGCGCGACCGCGGGGCTCGGCCCCGCGACCGCGATCGGCACATCGTGGACCGACGACCGCACCGACGGCCAGGCGAAGGCGATGAGCAGCACGCTGACGAGCGCCGTGAGCAGCACGACTGCCCCGGCCACCGTCGGCCGGCGCGACGGAAACGGATCGGCGAGCGGCGCCCGCGTGGTCATGTTCTCTCCTCGAGCAGTGGGGCCGACTCAGCGCAAGGTCAGCGGTGTTTCGGAGTCGACGTGGGTCAGTTTCTGCGGGTTGCGCACGTAGTAGATGCCGGTAATGCGGGTGTCCTCCACGCGCATCGCGAGCACGCCGTCGAGTTCCCCGTCCATGTGCAGCGCCAGCGCGGGGCTGCCGTTGACCGTGGTCGGCTCGACGGTGAGCGCGACGTCGTTCTTGGTGAGGCCGCCGACGATGAACCGGGCCACCTTGTCGGCGCCGGCGACCGGCCGGGGCGTGGCCTGCTTGATGCCGCCGCCGTCACTGATGGCGACGACGTCCGGGGCGAGCACGTCGAGCAAACCCTGCACATCCCGTGTCTCGAGCGCGCGCCGGAACGCCTCGGCCGCCGCCTCGGCCTGGCGCGCGGTGACCGAGCGGCGGGGGCGGCGGGCGTCGACGTGGCGGCGGGCGCGGTGCGCGATCTGGTGGACGGCCGCTGGGGTCTTGTCGACCGCGGCCGCGATCTCGTCGTAGCCGAATCCGAAGGCTTCGCGCAGCACGAAAACCGCCCGTTCGGTCGGCGTCAAAGTCTCGAGCACGAGCATCAGCGCCATCGACACGCTCTCGGCGAGTTCGACGTCGGCGGCCACGTCCGGAGTGGTGAGCAGCGGTTCCGGCAGCCAGGAGCCCACGTAGGCCTCCCTGCGGCGCTTCACCGAGCGCAACCGGTTGAGCGCTTGCCGGGTGGCGATCCGGACCAGATAGGCGCGCGGCTCGGTGACGTGCGCCGCGTCGACGCCGACCCAGCGCAACCAGGTTTCCTGCAAGACGTCGTCGGCGTCGGCCGCCGATCCGAGCATCTCGTAGGCGACCGTGAAGAGAAGGTTGCGATGGGCGAGGAACGTCTCGGTCGCCTCTGCCGTGGCATGGTCGCCGCTGTCCCGGCTGTCCGCCTCGCGGTCGGTCGACCGTTGTCCATCGGCGCCGCTGGTTGGTTCCATGAGGTCCTCTTCTGTAGACGTTCGATCCGATTCGTGGGCGGACAGCGCACCCCGGACGACATGCGCCGCCGTTCGCGAGATCGCGCGAGTGGGGCAGCGGCACGACGCTGCCCCAGCCTGCGCAGCCGCCGCGACCACTCGAATGGCGGTTTCTACACCACCCGTTCGGCGACGACCGGCGCGCCGACGCCCTGTGCCTGCAACAGCTGCGGCCGGTGCTTGCCGTCCTTGGGCCAGTGGTGCGACCCGGGCTTGCGCGCTTCGTTCACCAGATGCTTGACGCTGGAGGCGCAGGCGAACTCCTTGAGCTTCGTGCCCGCGAGCCCACTGAAATACAGCGGCATCGCGGTGTCGTCCTTGCGGCCGAGCTGGAAGATCCCGGCATCCCGGCCGAAGCTGAGGCACATCGCGGGGAACGACAGGTCGACCGGCGCGGGCTGCGCACCCGCGATCCGGTTCAGCACCGTGTCGGCCGCATGGGCCCCGAGGCAGCCCGCGGCGTAGGCGCTCATCCGGAACGGCAGGTCTGATGGCGCCGCCGAATCCCCCGCCGCGACGATGCGGTCGTCGTCGACGCTGGTCAGGGTTTCGTCGGTGAGCAGGCGCCCGGCGGTGTCGGTGCGCAGCCCGCTGCGGGCAGCCAGATCGGGCACACCGAAACCCGCCGTCCAGATGGTGACCCGACTCGCCAACGTGCGACCGTCACCGAGCTCGACGGCCTCCGGTGTCACCGCCGTGACCGCCGCGTCAGGGCCTTCCACCAGGGTGACCCCCAGTTTGACGAGGTATTTGCGGGCGGTACGCCGGGCCCGGGGGTGCAGGTACGGACCGACGACCGCGCCGCAGACCAACGTGACGGCGCGGCCCTGTTCCGCCAGCTCCGCGGCAGTCTCGATACCGGTGGGCCCACCTCCGACGACCGTCACCGCAGCCGACAGCGGTGTGTCGTCGAGCACCGACCGCAACCGTCGCGCCGCCTCCAAAGTGGCGATGGGGTAAGCGAACTCGTCCGCACCCGGCACCCGCGAAGCCGCGCTGCCGCTGCCCACCGCGTAGATCAGATAGTCGTAGCCGATCGCACCGCCGTCGGCCAGCGTCACGCTGCGCTCCGCCGCGTCGATCCGCGTCACGCTGTCGACCACCAGCCGCACCCCCTCGGCAAGAACTTCCTGATAGTCGACCACCGCGTCATGGGTCCCGCCGACCAGCTGGTGCAGCCGCAGCCGCGGAACGAACGCCGAGCGCGGATTGATCACCGTCACCCGCACGTCCGCACGCTGGGTCAGGCGATTGGCCGCCATCACTCCGGCATATCCGCCGCCGATCACAACCACATCGATCTTCTCGCTCATGGTGTCTCCTTCGCTCCGAGAGGCTCGAGCACAAGACACCGCGTCTCCGAACTTCCTGACATGTTGTGACACAGATCACTTTTCCGAGTTGGCTCGCGGAATGCGGGCGGCTACATGCGAGCCTGTTTCGAATATTTCGAATGCTTCGTATACTTCGATAAGGAGGTGATCAGTGTGGCAAACATTCGCGATGCGAAGCGTGCCGAACCGGGAGCGATCGATGCAGACGTCGCAGCTCGCGCAATGCGTCGGATCAAGGACTATCTGATGCGGCACCCCGGCGATCAGACCATTCAGGTCGCCCCTGAGCATCCAGGTGACGACGCTTTGGTGTTGCCTCGACAGGCCGTCAGCTTGTTGGCATTCATCCTGGCGCAGGCGGCGGAGGGACGCGGTGTCACCGTGGTGCCCTCCCATGCCGAACTCACCACGCAGCAGGCGGCAGACATGCTGAACGTGTCGCGCCCCTACGTCGTGACCCTGTTGGAAACAGGCGAGATTCCCTTTCGTCGAGTAGGCCGTCATCGCCGGATCCGATACGACGACTTGAAGCAATACCAGCGGCGAGCCGAGGTCAAGAGTCGAGCCGCGATGGACGAGTTGGCGCAACTCGGCCAGGACCTCGGCATCTGACCATGGCTCTCGTTGTCGTGTACGACGCCAATGTGCTGTATGGCAATACGCTGCGGGATCTACTCATCCGCCTCGCACGGTCGGGTGCCGTACAAGCGAAGTGGACTGATCGCATCCTGGACGAGGCACTGAACAACCTGTCGGCGAAACGGCCGGACATTCCGGTCGACCGGCTGGCCCGACTGCGCACGTTGATGAACGATGCCGTGCCGGATTGCCGAGTCTACGGATACGAACCTCTGATCGAAGCGGTGAAGCTGCCGGACCCAGATGATCGGCATGTTCTCGCAGCAGCCATCGCAGCGAAGGCGCAAGTCATCGTGACGTCCAACCTGGCGGACTTCCCGGACGATGCACTGGAACCCTGGCATATCGAGGCGAAGAGCCCCGACGATTTCCTGCTCGACCAGATCGATCTGGACGACCGTGTGGTCTGGGCGTGCATTCAGCAGATCGCCGATTCACGGATCAACCCACCGGAAACCATCGAAGACGTGCTGGACGCCTTGGAGAATGCCGGATTGGTGGAAGCGGTCGCGAACTTGCGTGCAGGCAGGCGCGACCGCTGACCGTCTACCGCTCAGCCCAAGAGCTTGGTGCGCAGGGCGTCGTCCTTTTCCAGGACCATCTGTTCGAGGCCGGCCTGGAACTGTTCCATGCGGGTGCGCAGGGCCGGGTCGTGGGCGGCGAGGATGCGGGCGGCGAGCAGGCCCGCGTTGCGGGCGCCCCCGATGGAGACGGTGGCGACCGGCACGCCCGCGGGCATCTGCACGATGGACAGCAGCGAGTCCATGCCGTCGAGGTACTTCAGCGGAACCGGCACGCCGATCACCGGCAGCGGCGTCGCGGAGGCGACCATACCGGGCAGGTGGGCCGCGCCGCCCGCGCCGGCGATGACGACCTTCAATCCGCGACCCGCCGCCGACCGCGCGTAGTCGAGCATGCGCTGCGGGGTGCGGTGCGCCGAGACGACGCCCACCTCGAAGCGGATCCCGAACTCGGCCAGAGCCTCGGCGGCCGCCTCCATCGTCGGCCAGTCGGAGTCGCTGCCCATGATCAGGCCGACAGCCGGGGCGATAGCCAGTTCTTCACTCATGCGGATCCCATCCGTCGGTCCAAATCGCGTGCGACATCCAGTGCGCCGCCCGCTCGGCCTTCTCCCGGACCTCGGCCACGTCGTCGCCGAGGATGTTGACGTGCCCGATCTTGCGGTCGGGTCGTTCCCCCTTGCCGTACAGGTGCACCTTCGCCTCCGGGATCCGGGCGAACAGGTGGTGCAGCCGCTCGTCCATCGACATCGCCGGGGCCTGCGGCGCGCCGAGGATGTTTGCCATCACGGTCACCGGGGCCAGCGGCGCGGTGTCACCGAGCGGGTAGTCGAGCACGGCGCGCAGATGCTGTTCGAACTGCCCGGTGCGCGCGCCGTCCATCCCCCAGTGCCCGGAGTTGTGCGGGCGCATGGCCAGCTCGTTCACCAGCAGTTCGCCGCCGGTGGTCTCGAACAGCTCCACCGCCATGACGCCCACCACACCGAGTTCCTTGGCCAGGTTCAACGCCATGGTCTCCGCCGCCGCGGCCGTGTCCTCCGGCAGGCCGGGCGCGGGCGCGATGACCACCGCGCATTGCCCCTTCCGTTGCACCGTCTCCACCACCGGCCAGGTCGCCGCCTGCCCGAACGGCGAACGGGCCACCATCGCCGACAGTTCGCGCCGCAGGTCGATCTTCGCTTCCGCCAGCAACTGGACGCCGCGGCCGAGCTGATCGGTGACGATCGCCGCGGCCGCGTCGGCGGACTCGGGCATCCACACGCCGCGCCCGTCGTAACCGCCGCGCACCGCCTTCAGCACGATCCGCCAGCCGTGCTCGTCGCCGAACCGCACGGCGTCGTCGACCGAGTTCACCGGGGTGAACGCGGGCACGGGCAGCCCGAGTCCGCTCAGCTTGGTGCGCATCGCCAGCTTGTCCTGCGCGTAGACCAGCGCCTGCGGCGGCGGCTGCACATTGACACCCTCGGCGACCAGCGCTTCCAAGTGCTCGGTCGGCACATGCTCGTGGTCGAAGGTCAGCGCGTGCGAGCCGACCGCCGCCTTGCGCAGCGCGGTCAGGTCGGTGTGGCTGCCGAGCACCACCTCGGGACTGACCTGCGCGGCCGGGTCGTCGGGGTTCTCGGCGAGCACGCGCAGCCGCTGGCCCAGCGCGATCGCCGCTTGATGGGTCATGCGCGCCAATTGACCGCCACCGATCATGGTGACGGTGGGCATGGCCGATGGATCGAAGGAACGTGCGCTCACGTCGGACAATATTGTCATGTCCGGCGCGAATGATCGGTACCGGTACACTCCGGTCTTGTGTCATTCGTCGACGACGTGGTCAGCGTCCTCCCCAAGCCGCTGCAAGATATCGCGTACCGGCATCGGGAATTGATCAAGTTCGCGATCGTCGGCGCGACCACGTTCGTGATCGACAGCGGCATCTTCTACATGCTGAAGTGGACGGTGCTCGCGGAGAAACCGGTGACGGCCAAGATCATCTCCGGCGTCATCGCCGTGATCGCGTCCTACATCCTGAACCGGGAATGGTCGTTCAAGAATCGCGGCGGACGGGAACGGCATCACGAAGCGCTGCTGTTCTTCGCCGTCAGCGGCGTCGGCGTCGTGCTGGCCTTCACGCCGCTGTGGATTTCCAGCTATGTGTTCGACCTGCGTCAGCCCAATGTGAGCTTCACCGTCGAGAACATCGCCGACTTCATCAGCGCCTTCATCATCGGCAATCTGCTGCAGATGGCCTTCCGTTTCTGGGCGATGCGCCGCTGGGTCTTCCCGGACGAAATGAGCGAACTCGAAGCGGAATTCGTGGACCTCGTGGAAGAGGAACTCGGCCGCGGCTGAGTCACCGCGGCTCGGGCGCCACGGTGTTCGCCGGGCGGGCTTTCGAGGACCCGAGGAACACCGCGAACAGCGCCGGCCTGCGCCGCTGCAATTCCAGTCGCCCACCGTCCGCCTCGACCAGGGCCCGCGCCAGCGCGAGCCCGACGCCGGTGGAACCGCCCGCGGAGAAGCCCCGGTCGAAGATGTGCGGGGCCAGTTCGTCGCGCACCCCGTGCCCCTCGTCGGCGACCTCGACACAGACCAGCGGCTCGCGATCGGCGCCCGGCCGCACCGAACGCACCGACACCGTGCAGGTGCCGCCGCCGTGCATGAGCGCGTTGTCCACCAGCACCGCCACCGCCTCGCGCAGCCGTGAGCCCGTGATCGGGGCGCGCAGCGACTCGTCGCCGGTGAGCGTCAGTGTCCTGCCCGCCTCGGTGAACGGGTGGGTCCATTCGGCGACCACGCCGCGCAACTCGTCCATCACGGGCAGCGGATCGCGATCGGCCGCGTCCTCGTCGCGGGAGGCCCGGACCAGGTCGTCGATCGCGTCGGTGAGCCGGTCGACCTGGGCCATGGCCTCCTCGGCCTCGTGCACCACCTCCGGGTCGGGATGCGCGGACAGCTCGTCCAGCCGCAGCCGCACGGCGGTCAGCCTGCTGCGCAGCTGATGCGACACGTCCGCCACCAGGGCGTGTTCGCGCTGGAGTCGTCCGGCGATCTCCACGGTCGCCGAGTCGAGCACGTCGGAGACGCGATCCAGTTCCGCGATGCCGTGCCTGCGCGGATCGGCCCGGAAGTCCCCCATCGCCAGCCGCGCCGCGCGCGCCGCGACATCCCGCAGCGGATCGGCCACCCGCCGGGCGGTGACCACCGCGACCGACACCGCCGCGCCGAGCGAGGCGAGCACCGCCAGCGCGACCACCGCGACCGCTTGGCGCTGCATGGCGTGCATCGGCGCCGACGGCACTTCCAAGCGCAGCGACGCGGACTTGCCCATCGATAGCGACTCGACCAGCGGGTCGGGCACCTCGGCCACACCGACGTCGCGGCGGGAAGCGTTGTCCTGTCGCGACGGGTAGACGATGGTGAGCCTGCCGTTCTCGGGCACCAACGGCGCGACCGACCGGATGTCCAGCTCGCCGGACACCGTGCCGTCGCGTTCCTGCGCGATGATCTCCGTGGCGATCCGGTCCAGCCGGTTCTGCAGGTCGTTGCGCGTGATGTCCTCCACCCACAACCACGCCGTGTAGATGAGCGGCACGCCGAGCACCACCGTGGTGAGGGTCAGCACGGTGAGCATGGAACGCAGGATCCGGCGGCGCACGTCAGTCGGTGTTCAGCCGGAATCCGACACCGCGGACGGTGACGATGCGCCGTTCGGCCATGGGGCCCTCGTCACCGATCTTGCGGCGCAGCCAGGACATGTGCATGTCCAGCGTCTTGGAACCGCGCAGCTCCGCGTCGCCCCAGACCTCGCGCAGGATGGTCTCGCGCGGCACCACTTGACCCGCCCGGTCGATCAGCACCTTGAGCAGCTCGTATTCCTTGTTGGCCAAACCGATTTCGACGCCGTTGACCAGCACGCGCCGCGCGGCGGGCTCCAGGCGGATGCCGCCCACCTCCACCGTGTCGTCGCCGATCCCGCTGCGCCGCAACAGCGCTCGCACCCGGGCGAGCAGCTCGGCGAGCCGGAACGGCTTGCCGACGTAGTCGTCGGCGCCCGCGTCCAGTCCCACCACGAAATCCACCTCGTCGGTGCGCGCGGTGAGCATCAGCACGGCCAGGTCCGCCCCGCGGGCGCGCACCTGGCGGCACACCTCCAGCCCGTCCATACCGGGCAGGCCGAGGTCGAGAATGAGCAGGTCATGGCCGCCCTCCAGGGCTCGCTGCAGCACGGCCGGGCCGAAACTCTCTACGGTGACCGAGTAGCCCTCGCGGCCGAGCGCGCGCGACAGCGGGGCGGCGATGGCGTCGTCGTCCTCGGCCAGCAGTACAGCGGTCATACGCCCAGGTTACGGGCTCACCGGTAGCTGGGACGGTCGTCCCGGCGCTCGTCCCGGCCGTCGCGATGGCGCTCGACCTCGAACACCTGGTGGTACAGCAGCGCGTGCACCTGCTGCACCGACGGGATGTCGTCGTACTCCAACGGCTCCGAGGAGGACGACTCGATGATCAACGTCCCGGTGCCCAGCAGCCGGTCGAACAGCCCGTGCCGGAACTGCACACTGGAGATCCGGCTCATCGGGATATCGATGCCGGTGTGGGTGAGCACCCCCTGGCGCACCAGCACTCGCCGGTCGGTGACGATGAAATGGGTCGATTTCCAGCTGACAATCGGTGCGACACAACGCCAAAGCAGAATCGCCGCATACACCACGAGCACCGTGATGAGCAGCGCCGAACCGGTGGTGCCGGTGGCCTTCTGCGAAACGAGTCCCCCGGTGAAACCGGCGAGCGCCGTGGCCACGATGAGCGTCACGATCGGCCAGAAGAGCATTTTCCAATGCGGGTGGCGATGCAGCAGCAACCGTTCGTCGGGTGCCAGCACATCCTCGGGATAACCCATGTCAGGAACACTACCGCGTGAAGATCCCGGAACGACCGACACCGCAGCGCGTCATGCTGCACAATCGGCACCCTGCGTGTGACGATTCCGCGCAGTGGCTCTCTGTATCGCGCAACGCCCGGCTCACCATCACCGCCGATCCGACCGTGGAGGAACGCGTGACCAAAGACCTCACCCCGCTGCAGATCCTGACCGAACTCGAACCCGTCGCCGAGCAGAATGTGCACCGGCACCTCTCCATGGCGAAAGACTGGAATCCGCACGATTACGTCCCGTGGAGCCAAGGCCGCAATTTCGCCGCCCTGGGCGGCGTGGACTGGGAGCCGGAGCAATCGCGCCTCAGCGAAGTCGCCCGGGTCGCCATGATCACCAACCTGCTCACCGAGGACAACCTGCCCTCCTACCACCGAGAGATCGCGCTGAACTTCTCCGAGGACGGCCCGTGGGGTACCTGGGTCGACCGCTGGACCGCCGAGGAGAACCGCCACGGCATCGCCATGCGGGACTACCTGGTCGTCACCCGCGCCGTCGATCCGGTCGCACTGGAAGAGGCGCGGATGATCCACATGAGCAACGGCGTCCAGTCACCGCAGGGCTGGGGCGGATTCCTGGCGAGCGTCGCCTACGTCACCTTCCAGGAGCTGGCCACCCGTGTCTCGCACCGCAATACGGGCAAGGCGTGCGACGACGCCGTCGCCGATCGCCTGCTCCAGCGCATCGCCGCCGACGAGAACCTGCACATGATCTTCTATCGCTCGGTGTGCGGCGCCGCGCTGGATCTCGTGCCCGACCAGGCCATGCCCGCGATCACCAGGATCATCACGAATTTCCTGATGCCCGGCGCCGGGATGCCCAACTTCCGCCGCTACGGCGTGCTGATGGCCAAGCACGGCATCTACGACCTGCGCCAGCATCTGGAGGAGGTCGTCGAGCCGGTACTCAAGCAGTGGAACGTCTTCGAGCGCTCGGATTTCGGGCCGCGCGGCGAGCAGGCGCGCGACGAACTGGGCGAATTCGTCGAGAAGCTCGGCAAGAACGTGATCAAGTTCGAGGAGCAGCGCGACCGGGCGCTCGCCCGCGAGGCCGCGCGCGGGGTCACCGAGTCCGTCTGAGGCCAGGAACCAAGCCGATCACGCCCCTCGGTACCGGCCGAGCATTCCGCTCGGTACCGGGGCCGGGCACGCCGCTCGGTACCGGCCGGGCACGCCGCTCAGTACTGGGCGCGCAGATGCGTGACGTCGCCCGCGGACACCGCCTGGTCGCCGATGAGCAGGCGGCCGTAATCGTCGACGCCCGCGGCGACGCCGGTCAGCGTCCGGCCACCGGGTAGCTCGGCGCGGACCTCGGTGCCGATCGTGGCGCACCGCTCCCGGTAGGCGGCGGCGAGCTCGTCGGTCGCCCAGTCCGCGTCGCGCCACGCGGTGAAGCGACGGACGAACTCGACGAGCAGGGATCGCACGAGCACCGTGCGATCGGTCTCCCGCGCGCCCGCGATGGTCAGCGACGTGGCGTGTGGCACCGGCAGTTCTTCCTCGGTGAGACTCACGTTCAGCCCGAGCCCGATCACCACCGCGGGCGCGCCACCGCTCGACGCGACCTCGGCCAGGATGCCCGCCACCTTGCGGCCCTCGATCAGCACGTCGTTGGGCCATTTGAGTTCCGCGGCCACGCCTGCCGTGGTCCGCAGCGCGTCCACCACGGCGATGCCGGTCAGCAGAGCCAGCCAGGCCAGCGACGCGGGCCCGATCCCCGGCAACCGCACCAACAGCGACATCGCGAGCTGCGCCCGGGGCGGGCTGACCCAGGGTCGCGCGTGCCTGCCCCGGCCCTGCACCTGCGTCTCCGCCAGCAGAACCACGTGGTCGGCGTCCGGATCCGCCGCCCGCGCGATCAGATCCGCGTTCGTGGACCCGGTCGACTCGACCACATCGATCCGCGAGAAGAACGACAGCTCGGGCGTGTCGGCGGCACTGCGCCGCAACTGCTCTGCATCCAACGGTGGCCTCTGCACACCGGCAGGCTACTCGCCGTGCGGGGCGCTACCCGACCAGGTCGTAACCGGAGAAGATCGGGTCACGCGCCGCCGCGCCCATGCGGTCGCCGTCCTCGGGCTCGCCTTCGGCGGTCTCGGCCCAGCACTCCGGCTCGCCGTACTTCGGCTCCGTTTCGGCGGTTCGCGTCCACGCCGCGGCGGCGGCGTATTCGGCGAAGGTTCTACCCCATTCCCACATCACGCGCTCCTCCCCTGAGCCCGGAAATCATTCGCCCTCAGGCTATTCGGACCCCACCAGCGGGCGATACTCATTTTTCGCCTTCCGACCCTGCTACCGACCAGGAAGTTTGCCTAGGAAAATTGATCTAGCTGCGGTTTTTACTCACCGGTAGCCCCCGTCTGGGTTACCGGGAAACACTGGTACTGGTTACACTCCGAAGCCATGACGAGTGTCCAGCAGCAGCCCGCATCAGGTCCGGCGGGCTCCCCCGATATCCACACCACCGCCGGGAAGCTGGCTGACCTGCGGAATCGGCTGGAAGAGGCCAAGCACCCGATGGGTGAGGCCGCGGTCGACAAGGTGCACGCGAAGGGCAAGATGACTGCCCGCGAGCGCATCCTCGCTCTGCTGGACGAAGGCTCTTTCGTCGAGCTCGACGCACTGGCCCGCCACCGCAGCGTCAACTTCGGCCTGGAGAACAACCGGCCGCTCGGCGACGGCGTGGTGACCGGCTACGGCACCATCGACGGCCGCGACGTCTGCATCTTCAGCCAGGACGTCACGGTGTTCGGCGGCAGCCTCGGTGAGGTCTACGGCGAGAAGATCGTCAAGGTGATGGACCTGGCCCTGAAGACCGGCCGCCCGCTGATCGGCGTCAACGAGGGCGCGGGCGCGCGTATCCAGGAGGGCGTGGTCTCCCTGGGTCTGTACGGCGAGATCTTCCACCGCAACATCCAGGCCTCGGGTGTGATCCCGCAGATCTCGCTGATCATGGGCCCGGCCGCGGGCGGTCACGTGTACTCCCCCGCGCTCACCGACTTCGTCGTGATGGTCGACGGCACCAGCCAGATGTTCGTCACCGGCCCGGACGTCATCAAGACGGTCACCGGCGAGGACGTCACCATGGAGGACCTGGGCGGCGCGCACACGCACATGACCAAGTCCGGCGTGGCGCACTACGTCGCCTCCGGCGAGCAGGACGCCCTGGACTACGTCAAGGACCTGCTGTCCTACCTGCCGAGCAACAACCGCGCCGAGGCCCCGCGGTTCCCGGCCACCGACCCGATCGACGGCGCCATCGAGGACTCGCTCACCGACGAGGACCTCGAGCTGGACTCGATCATCCCGGACTCGCCGAACCAGCCCTACGACATGCACGAGGTGATCCGTCGCCTGCTCGACGACGACGAGTTCCTCGAGGTGCAGGCCGAGCGCGCGATGAACATCATCGTCGGCTTCGGCCGGATCGACGGCCGCAGCGTGGGTATCGTGGCCAACCAGCCCACCCAGTACGCGGGCTGCCTGGACATCGACGCCTCGGAGAAGGCCGCGCGCTTCGTGCGCACCTGCGACGCGTTCAACATCCCGATCATCACCCTGGTCGACGTGCCCGGCTTCCTGCCCGGCACCGGCCAGGAGTACAACGGCATCATCCGGCGCGGCGCGAAGCTGCTCTACGCCTACGGTGAGGCCACTGTGGGCAAAATCACGATCATCACCCGCAAGGCCTACGGCGGCGCCTACGACGTCATGGGTTCCAAGCACATGGGCGCCGACGTGAACCTCGCCTGGCCCACCGCGCAGATCGCCGTCATGGGCGCGTCCGGCGCCGTCGGGTTCGTCTACCGCAAGCAGCTGCAGCAGGCCGCCAAGGACGGCGGAGACGTCGATGCGCTGCGGCTCGAGCTCCAGAACGAGTACGAGGACACGCTCGTGAACCCGTACGTCGCCGCCGAGCGCGGCTACGTGGACGCGGTCATTCCGCCCTCGCACACCCGTGGCCAGATCGTGTCCGCGCTGCGACTGCTCGAACGCAAGATGGTGACCCTGCCGCCGAAGAAACACGGCAACATCCCGCTGTGATCGAGCGATACCCTCGATAGGCCGCGCGCAAAGGGTGGCATCGGTCTCGGTAACACTTACTCTGGCGTGTACCGGCTTGTTGCAGAGAAGCAATGAGTGCGTCCGAGGACAGTTGCTTCATCCATAACTTGTCGGAAAACGGGAACAGCCTGATCAGTTCCGCTGATAAGGGCGAAGAGAGGACCTGGCACTGTGACGACCGTGGCAGAAGAAGATGTGTTGAGCGCCGTCGAACTGGATCTGACAGTCGACCCGATCGCAGACGAGGCCGGTGCGTCCACCGGTCCGACCGCGACAGCGCAATCCGCCGAGGCCACCCCGGAGCCGTTCTTCCGTGTCGTGAAGGGCTCGCCGACCGATGAGGAACTCGCCGCGCTGGTATGCGTGCTGTCCGCCGCCGCGAACAGCGCCGCGCCGGCCGGGCCCTCGGGTCCGCCCGACCTGTGGGGCCATCCCACGCTGATGCACCGCGGCTCTTCACCGTTCTCCCCCTACTCCTTCCCGCTGCTGTCCCACCTGCGCGGGTGACGCGGCTGATCCTGGCTTCCGCGTCCCCGGCCCGCCGGGAGGTTCTCCGCTCGGCGGGCATCGACCCGATAGTCCGGGTCTCCGCCGTGGACGAGGACGCGGTCGCCGCCGCCCTCCCGGAGGGCACGCCACCTCAGGGGGTCGTGGTGGAGCTGGCGCGCGCCAAAGCCGCCGCCGTGGCGGCCGCGATCCCGGAATTCGCGGCCGATTGCGTTGTCGTGGCCTGCGACTCGATGCTGCTCGTGGACGGCGAGCTGCAGGGCAAACCGCACACCCCCGAGGTCGCTCGCGCACGATGGGGCGACATGGCCGGACGCAGCGCGGATCTGGTCACCGGCCACTGCGTGGTGCGGATGCGGGATGGCCACATCACCGCCGAGGCGGTCGATTGCAGCAGCACCACCGTGCATTTCGCCAAGCCGGAGCCGGACGAGCTGGACGCCTACATCGCGACCGGTGAGCCGCTCCAGGTGGCGGGCGCGTTCACCCTCGACGGGCTCGGCGGCTGGTTCGTCGATCGCATCGATGGCGACCCGTCCAGCGTCATCGGGATCGGGCTACCACTGCTGCGCCGATTGCTTGGCGACGTTGGGATCGGCGTTACGCAACTGTGGGGCCACACGGCCTGACGGCGCGGTCAGCGCTTCGGCGTCGCCACCGGGGGGCACCGTCGCCGCCTGCTGGGCCTCGGCGCGCTGGGCCGCGATGAGTTCCAGCCGGGCCACGCACAGCTCCGGCTCGACGAACGGATGCATCCGCACGTCGATCGTCCCCTGCGCACCGCCCCGGTCGAGCACCTCCTCGATGAGACCGAGGTGCACGCCGCAAACCACTTCGGAGTGCGTCCGCGCGAGTTCGCGCAACGGGCACGCCGTCAACCGGATCAGCGCCTTGCCCTCGGTCTCCGGAGACGGGTCACGCTCCGGGGCGAAACCCAGTTCCGACATCAACGTCATCGTGAGGTCCTTGGCGTCCTCCAGCGACTCCACCCGATGGTCGCCGACGTCGAGCCGGCTGCCCCAGGCGCGGCCCGCCGCGATCGCGGCCTCCGACCTGCGCCGCGAGTCCGGGCCGAGCTGGTCGGCGAGCACCTGCGCCAGATCCTGGTAGCCGACCGATCGCTGCACCGCGCTGTATCCGATGCGCGGCCGCCCACGCCCGCGTGGCGGCTGCTGGAACTGCCGGACGAGGGATTCTCTGGTGAGCACATCGAGGTGGAAACGGACCGTGGTGACGTGCTGTCCGGTGATTCTGGCCAGTTCCTGGGCGTCGAGAGGCTCGCTGGCGCCACGTAGGATCGCGAGCAGTCGCCGCCGCGGCCAAGAATCGGACATAGCTCACCCCTCCTCCCGGGAGACTTTATCGGATGTGGGTGCCCTTTATTCGGCCCTCATCCGATTTGTGATCTGAAACGAAGGTCAGTGTCGCCTCACACCTACGATCGCTGTGAGGCCTCGAACCGCTGTCACCACCGTCCACCCATGCGTGAAGGACCCAACACCGTGCCCGTCGCTCCGGACCCTCATCCCTCACTCGGTTCCTACGCATATCCTCACCGACTAGTAACCACGGAGTGGCTGTCGGCAAACATAGGCGCGCGCGGACTCAAGATCATCGAGGCCAACGAGGACACGCTGCTCTACGACATCGGGCACGTTCCGGGCGCCACCAAGCTGGATTGGCGAAGCGATCTGAACGATCCGGTCACGCGCGACTATATCGACGGAACCCGCTTCACCGAACTGATGCGCGCCAAAGGGATAGAACGTGACGACACGGTTGTGATCTACGGGGATCGGGGCAATACGCAGGCGGCGCACACCGCGTGGGTGTTCACGCTGTTCGGACACGAGGACGTGCGCCTGCTCGACGGTGGGCGCGCGGCGTGGATCTCCGAGGGGCGCGACACGACATTCGAGCCCGACTACCCGGTGCGCAGCGCCTACCCCACCGTGCGCCGGGACGACGTCACCTTTCGCGCCTTCCGGGAGGACGTGCTCGCCCACTTGGGCAAGCCGGTGATCGACGTGCGCTCGGCCGAGGAGTACTCGGGCACGCGCGTGGGCGAACCGGCCGATCCCGAGGACGCCGCACTGCGCGGCGGCCACATTCCCAGCGCGTCGAACATCCCGTGGTCGGAGGCGCTCGCGGCCGATGGGAGCTTCCGATCCCGCACCGAACTCGACGACGTCTACCGCGCGTTGGCCGGCCAGGACGAGGTGATCGTCTACAGTCGAGTCGGCGCGCGATCCGGCCACACCTGGTTCGTCCTGACCTACCTGCTCGGACGCGAGGGCGTACGCAACTACGACGGGTCCTGGACGGAGTGGGGAAACTCGGTGCGGATGCCGATCGCCAGAGGGGACGAACCCGGTGAAGTACCCGCTCGCGGCGGTTCGCGGCGCGCCAGGAGCAGGTAGGGCGGGGCGCGGTCCCAAACACAGGCCGCGTACGTTGTGATCCACGACCTACTGATCAGTAGGGCTAGCCGAGTGCGGCGTCTGTTGGCAGACTGCCTACACTCGCCCGAGACGTAAGTTTGTCGACTATGGGAGCGGAGCCTGCGCAGCGACCCCATCCCGGCGAAGCGACCAGAAGAATGCACACAGGAGGCTCAGTGCCCAGCCATGCCAGCGCGCGGATCACAAAGGTACTCGTAGCTAACCGAGGCGAGATCGCCGTGCGCGTGATCCGGGCGGCCAAGGATGCCGGTATCGGCAGCGTCGCGGTCTACGCCGAGCCGGATGCCGACGCTCCGTTCGTCAAGCTCGCCGACGAGGCCTTCGCCCTGGGCGGGCAGACCTCGGCAGAGTCGTACCTGGTGTTCGACAAGATCCTCGACGCCGCCGCCAAGTCCGGCGCCGACGCCATCCACCCGGGTTACGGCTTCCTGTCCGAGAACGCCGACTTCGCCCAGGCCGTCATCGACGCCGGGCTGATCTGGATCGGTCCCTCCCCGCAGTCCATCCGCGACCTGGGTGACAAGGTCACCGCGCGGCACATCGCCGAGCGCGCGAACGCGCCGATGGCCGCGGGCACCAAGGACCCGGTGAAGGACGCGACCGAGGTCGTCGAGTTCGCGAAGAAGTACGGCGTGCCGGTCGCCATCAAGGCCGCGTTCGGTGGTGGTGGCCGCGGCATGAAGGTCGCGCACTCGATCGAGGAGATCCCCGAGCTGTACGACTCGGCCGTGCGTGAGGCGACCGCCGCCTTCGGTCGCGGCGAGTGCTTCGTCGAGCAGTACCTCGACAAGGCCCGCCACGTCGAGGCCCAGGTCATCGCCGACAAGCACGGCAACGTCATCGTCGCGGGCACCCGGGACTGCTCGCTGCAGCGGCGTTTCCAGAAGCTCGTCGAGGAGGCCCCCGCGCCGTTCCTGTCCGACGAAGTGCGCGCGAAGATCCACGCCTCGGCCAAGGCCATCTGCAAGGAAGCCGGTTACTACGGCGCGGGCACCGTCGAGTACCTGGTGCAGGGCGAGACCGTCTCCTTCCTCGAGGTGAACACCCGCCTGCAGGTGGAGCACCCGGTCACCGAGGAGACCGCGGGCATCGACCTGGTGCGCCAGCAGTTCCGCATCGCCAACGGCGAGAAGCTGGAGATCACCGAGGACCCGACGCCGCGCGGCCACGCCTTCGAGTTCCGCATCAACGGCGAGGACGCCGGCCGCGGCTTCCTGCCCGCCCCCGGCCCGGTCACCGTGTACCGGGAGCCGTCGGGCCCCGGTGTGCGCGTGGACTCCGGCGTGGTGGCCGGCAGCGTGATCGGCGGACAGTTCGACTCGATGCTCGCCAAGCTGATCGTCACCGGTGAGAACCGCACGCAGGCGCTGGAGCGGGCGCGGCGCGCGCTGGCCGAGTTCGAGGTCGACGGCCTGGCCACGGTCATCCCGTTCCACCGGGCGATCGTCGAGGACCCGGCGTTCATCGGTGACGGCGAGAAGTTCGACGTCTACACCAAGTGGATCGAAACCGAGTGGGTCAACACCGTCGAGCCGTTCACCGGCGCGAGCGCCCCGGCCGAGGAGGACGAAGAGGCGCCGCGGCAGAAGGTCGTCGTCGAGGTCGGCGGCCGCCGGGTCGAGGTGTCGCTGCCGGGCAACTTCACCGTCGGCGCCGGAGCGGCCGGTGCGGCGGGCAACGGCGCCGGTGTGATCCGCAAGAAGCCCAAGCCGCGCAAGCGGGGCGGCGCGGGCGGCGGCGCGGCTTCCGGTGACGCGGTCACCGCTCCGATGCAGGGCACCGTCGTCAAGGTCGCCGTGGAAGAGGGCCAGTCGGTCGAGGCGGGCGATCTGATCGTGGTGCTCGAGGCCATGAAGATGGAGAACCCGGTCAACGCGCACAAGGCGGGTGTGGTCACCGGCCTGTCCGTCGAGGCGGGCGCGGCGATCACGCAGGGCACCGTGCTGGCGGAGATCAAGTAGTACCCGGCGGAGCCGGACACACGGGCGGGGGGGGGGGGGGGGGGCGGGCGCCGCGACTTTGTTTAAAGGGCGGGCGCCCCCCCCCAGAGGCAGATGGGCTGTTATTGGATGAGTGTTGGAGGTTTAGGAGTT
>NZ_JBEYCG010000025.1:0-83902 GCF_040632645.1 Nocardia sp. NPDC019219
CCCCAAAACCCGCAGCGGCAAAATCATGCGCCGCCTCCTGCGCGACGTCGCCGAAGGACGCGAACTCGGCGACACCTCCACCCTCGTCGACCCGAAGGTGTTCGAATCGATCGCCCGCGGGTAACCACCCAAGAGCGGCGGACCCGGCCACGAACAGATGAGGGGGTCCGGGTCCGCCGCTCGCCTCCTCGGCCCGTCCGCACCTCGCCGCCCGCGCCACGACACGCCCGACAGCGACACTCGAGCACACCGAATTGAACCGCGGGACCGCCCTACTCCGTTGACCAGGCGGAAAGCGGCACCGGCGCAATGCCTGCCGCGCCTTCGAGCCGCACAGCGGCCTCGTCTTCGGAACGGAACGCGACATGACATTCGACGAACAGCTCCGCACCCGCCGCAGGGCGGTCATCGCCGGTGCGGGCATCGCCGCCGCCGCGGCGGTCACCGCCTGCACCGCCTACGGCAAGGGCGATTCCGCGCCGGATACCGCGTCCACCGCTCCGGAAGACCGGCCGATCAATGCGGACCGGCCCGCGAACGCGCTCGCCGAGACCGCCGACATCCCGGTCGGCGGCGGCGTGATCGTCGGCGACACCGTGGTGACCCAGCCTGCCGCGGGCACCTTCGTCGGGCTCTCCTCGGTGTGCACGCACGCCGGTTGCAAGGTCGCGACGGTGTCCGGCGGCACCATCAACTGCGCCTGCCACGGCAGCAAGTTCGCGCTGGACGGCACGGTGGTCGCCGGCCCGGCCACGCGGCCGCTCGCGCCGAAGAGCGTCCGGGTCGCCGGTGGTTCGGTGGTCGCCGGGTGAGCCGTCCGGCTCAGGAACCGCCGAACAGGTCGGCCATCCGGCGATCCATCTCGTCGGGCGGCACGTCCTCCACGTGGGTGGCCACGGTCCACCGGTGCCCCCAGGGATCCTCGAAGGCGCCGCTGCGGTCACCGTAGAACTGGTCGGTCATCGGCGTGAGCTCCTTGGCGCCCGCGGCCAGCGCCGCGGCGAAGGCGGCGTCGGCGTCCTCGACGTACACATACAGGTTGACGGGGGTGCCGCCGACCGTCTTGGGGTCGAGGAAGTCCATATCGGGCGCGGGATCGCCGAGCATCACGACCGAATCGCCGAACATCAGCTCGCAATGCGCGATCTTGCCGTCCGGACCGGGCATCCGCATGCGCTCGGTGGCGCCGAAGATGTTCTTGTAGAAATCGATCGCCGCCGCCGCGCCGTCGATCGCCAGCCCCGGCGAAACCACCGGATATCCCTCGGGAACGGGTTTGACATCAGACATGGAAAACCTCCGGTCGAGGCGTTGTGTCGGACCATGCCGAGCCTATTCCGGCGACCGGCGCAATTGGCCGGATCGTCGGAAATCAGGGACCCGCGACCCCCTGCAGACGGCGCACCTGGGCCGCGGTGAGCGCGCCGAGCACACCGGGGTCCACCGCCTCCGGCGCGGTTACCGCCACCTGCAACAACGTGCTCTCCACCTGGACGATCGCGACCGACGAGCCCAGCGTGAGCCCTTCGCTGGTGGCGCGGACCTGGAAGGCGGTGGCGGCCGCGCCGGCAGCGGGCTGGGCGAGTCCGCCGATCCGGTAGTCCACCGCGATATCGGTGGCGTCGTCCCCGGAATAGCGCGTGCACCGGCGCAGGGTCTCCTGCACGGCCGAGAACGCGCCCGCGAGCGCGTCCCGCGGATAACTCGCCGCATCGATATCGATGCTGGAGAAATTCGGCCCGGCGTATTGTGTGGCGGCCTGGGCGAGTGCGCCGGGGTATTGCGCGCCGAGCGGACTGAGGACTTTCGCGCATTCCGCCGGATTCGTCACCGACGAGCCGGCCGGGGTGGCCCCGGGGTCGGGGCGGGGCGGCAGGGCGGTGAAGCCGGGCGGTAGATCCGTGTCACCGAGCAGCCGTGCGGCCAACCGCCCGGAGTCGGTCTCGGGTGCGGACGTCACCGGCGCAGCGGCCACCGCGGGCCCCAGCGGCGGCAGCTCCGGCGCTTTCGCGGCGGGCGCGGAGGACCCGCACCCCACGACGACAGCGACGGACGCCACTGCGATCAGCAGGCCGTGCGCCCGGCTCACTCGGCCCACGACACCTGCGTATCGATCGTCTGCCGCAGCGTGCTGTCACTGTTCGGATCGCGGTAGGCCTGGTGACCGCCGACGGTGATGGACCCGGCCACCGGCAGCGGCAGGCCCAGATCCACCGTGATGGTGCCCGCACCCTGCATGACGTAGTCGCGGATGTCCAGGGTCCCCGCGTTGTTCGGCAGGTTCCACACCGGCGACTTGGGCTTCTGGGTGACGTGCAGCTCGATGGTGAGCCGGTCGCCGTCGCGTTTGCTCAGCGTCGCGGTGGTCACCTGGTCGAGCAGGACGCCGCTGCTCACCTCCTGGCGCACCGTCCACACCGCGCCCTCGCCGACGGGCTCGTCGGGGAACGCGATCGACCGGTAGACGGCCTGATAGAACGCCTGCTCGAGCGCGGCGCGGGCGGTGTTGGACGTGTCCGGCGCCGGCTCCAGCCGCAGCGCGGTGATCGCGCCCAGATCGCTGAGATCGAAGCCCGCGTGCGAGCCGCCGATCTTGGTGAGCGCTTTGGCCATCGTCGGGTCCGGCGAGGTGACCGTGCCCAGGGTCAGATCGATGCCCTCTGCGGTGGTCTGCGCGGTCATCGGGATGGTCAGCGCGGGCGTGGAGAAGTCGCGCTCGGGCTGTTCATCGATCTGCTGCTCGATGTGGTGGGCGGTGTAGAGCGTGACCCGCTGCACCGTGCCGGCCGGATACTCCGGCCGCAGCAGCGAGCGGGGCTCCGCGCCGGCCGATTCGACCGTGGCCACCGCGGCCGCGATCGGCACGGTCACTTCCTTGCCGATGCCGAGCGGCTCCGTTCCGTCGGCCTCGCCGGTCGACTCGGCGCCGTCACCGCAACCGACGCCGAAGGCCGAGAGCCCGAGCGCGAGCACCATGAGCAGCACACCCGAGCGCGCGCTCCGTGCGAAGCCGGCGCTCCGATGAAGGCGGGGGGAAGACAACACCGTCACGAGCATCAGGGTACGACCGCTTCCTGAGTGTCAGCTGGGACGTCGGCTGTGCGCCGCTCGGCGTGCCCGCGAACCCCGGGGGCCGGGCGGGCAATCGGACGCGCGCACCGGCCCCGATTCCGCTCGAGCGATGATGGTCGGTGTGAGTGACGACCGGCCGCCCGAGGAAAACCCAGCGAACACCGCCGATCCGACGACCACGTCGGCTCCCCCCCAGCGCCTGCGGGCGCTGCTCGTCCTCGCCGCGGTGGTGTTCGGACTGGATCTGCTCACCAAGACCATCGCGGTGGCGAACCTGACGCCGGGCGAGCCGGTATCCATCGTCGGCGACTTCGCGCGGCTGAGCCTGGTGCGCAACCCGGGCGCGGCGTTCTCCATGGCCACCGGCATGACCTGGTTGCTGACCCTGGTCGCCGCCGCCGTCGTCATCGGCGTGGTGCGCATCGGCCGCACCCTGCGGTCCCTGTGGTGGGCGATCGGACTGGGCATGGTGCTCGGCGGTGCGCTGGGCAACCTGGTGGACCGGCTGTTCCGCGCGCCCGGCCCGCTGCAAGGGCACGTGGTGGATTTCGTGGCGGTCGGTTGGTGGCCGGTGTTCAACGTGGCGGACTCCGCCATAGTGTGCGGCGCGATCCTGCTCGTCGTGCTCACCGTGTTCGGCTTCGAGCCGAACGGCACCCGGGTGGGCCACGGCAAGCCCGGCGGCGCGAGCGAGGGCAGCGCGGCATGAGGGAGACCAGGACCATGCCCGTCCCCGACGGGCTCGACGGCATGCGCGTCGACGCGGGGCTGGCCCGGCTGCTCGGCCTGTCCCGCACCGCGGTGGCCGCGCTCGCCGAGGAGGGTTCGGTGCAGCTCGACGGCGTCGCCGCGGGCAAATCCGACCGGCTCACCGCCGGGGCCTGGCTCGAGGTGATCTTCCCGGAGCCGAAGCGGGAACTGACCATCGAGGCCGAACCGGTGGAGGGCATGAAGATCCTCTACGCCGACGACGACATCGTCGCGGTGGACAAGCCGGTCGGCGTGGCCGCGCACACCGGCGTCGGCTGGACCGGCCCGACCGTCGTGGGCGGCCTCGCCGCGGCCGGATACCGCATCTCCACCTCGGGGGCCCACGAACGGCAGGGCATCGTGCACCGCCTGGACGTCGGCACCTCCGGAGTGATGGTGGTCGCGCAGTCCGAGCACGCGTACACGGTGCTCAAGCGCGCGTTCAAGCAGCGCACCGTCGACAAGCGGTATCACGCCCTCGTGCAGGGGCACCCGGATCCGAGCAGCGGCACCATCGACGCCCCGATCGGACGGGCCCGCGGCAACGACTGGAAGTTCGCCGTCACCGCCGACGGACGGCCCAGCGTCACCCACTACGACACCGTCGAGGCGTTCCACGCGGCCAGCCTGCTCGACATCCACCTGGAGACCGGCCGCACTCATCAGATCCGGGTGCATTTCTCCGCGATCCGCCACCCGTGCTGCGGTGATCTCACCTACGGCGCCGATCCGCGCCTGGCCGAGCGGCTCGGGCTGCAACGCCAATGGCTGCACGCCCGGTCGCTGGGCTTCCAGCATCCCGCCGACGGCCGCTATCTGGAGATCACCAGCGAGTACCCCGATGATCTGAGACACGCGCTGGACGTCCTGCGCGATGCCTGACCGCCGGGTGCCGCCGTGGCGCGGGATCATCCTGGGCGCGGCGGCGCTCGCACTGATCGTGCTGATCTATGCGCTGGGGGCGCTGCGACCGCCGTATCGCCCCGCGGTCTCCACCGACCGGCTCGGGCCGGATCAGGGCGAGCAGGTCGCGGATTACCTCGCCCGATCGCGCGATTCGCTCAGCGCGGGCGGTGACGAACCGCGCTGGGCCCTGGTGTCGTTCACCGAACCCTTGGTTCCCGGCCGGATCCCCGCGCACAGCGGCGGCTTGCGCATCTCCCAGGTGCTCTACCGGGTGCCGATCGACCGCGTGCAGACGCCGCTGGTGGCCGTGCCCGTCCCGGAAGGCATTGCCGCTGCGGTGGATTCGGCGCGCGACGCGGCCTGGCTGCTCCCCCGCCCCGTCGACGATCGCGCCGCTCGGGTGGTCGCGTTCTCCGCCGCCCGGCTGCGGGACGGTTGCGGCTGCGTCGTCGGGCTCGTCGTCCGTGGCTCCCCGGCGCGGTTGCGCGAACTGGCCGGGGGCAACGGCATCCGCGCGGTCCAGGCGCTGCCCGCCGACGCGGTAGCGGGCAGCTTCGCGGTCGCCCCGCTGCTGCCCGAGTACCGCGACGTCGTCGCGCCCGGCCCCGACGACGGACCGGTTCCGCAGCCGTGAGCGCCAGCGCGGTCAGTCCGGCAGAGTGACGACGCCGTCGAGGTAGCGGCGGCACCGTCCGAACAGCAGCACCCGCTCGCCCGCCAGTTCGCAGCGCAGGCTGCCGCCCCGGCGCGAGAGCTGCCGGGCCCGCAGTTCGGTGCGACCGAGCCGCTCGCTCCACAGCGGAACCAGCTGGGCGTGCGCCGATCCGGTCACCGGGTCCTCCGGGACGCCCACACCCGGGCCGAAGAACCGGGAGACGAAATCGACCGAGTCGCCGGGGGCGGTGACGATCGCGGCGCGCGGTAGGGCGGGGAACGCCGACAGCACCGGCGCGGCATCGCGCACCTCTTGTTCGGTCGCCACGACGATCACCTCGTCGGTGCCGGAATACGCGCGCACCGGACGCACGCCGAGCGCCGCGACGAGCGCCGGATCGGGCCGCACCGGAATGCTCGGCACGACCGGCAGGTCGAGCACGAACTCGTCGTCGTCGGTGCGGTCGACGTGCAGCCAGCCGCTGCGCGTGTAGAAGCTCACCCGGTCCTCGCCGGGATGCATGTCGACCAGAATCTGCGCGGCGCTGGCCAAGGTGGCGTGCCCGCACAGCGCCACTTCCACCCTCGGCGTGAACCACCGCAGGTGGAAGGCGGGCCACTCGCCCGGCGGCACGCCCGCCTCGGGAGGTAACCGCGAGGTGTAGAACGCGGTTTCGGCGAGGTTGTTCTCCTCGGCCAGCTGTTGCAGCAACGCATCCGGCAGCCACGACGGGAGCGGCATCACCGCGGCCGGGTTGCCCGAGAACGGTGCGTCGGTGAACGCGTCGATCTGGTGCAGCAGTACCTCCATAATCTCCAGAAGGTACTCCAACTCTGAATGCCCGCTTCGCACAAGGCTTCTCGTGGCGCGGCGAGTCAGGCGTCCAGTCTGTCAGGCGGCCCCGCCGGGCGAGCTGGGCAGCAGTTGCCGCTTGTCGCCGAGCAGCGCCGCGCTCACCCACCACGCGGCTTCGACCAGCACGATGCCCACCACGCCACAGGCCACCGCCGCACCGGTGAGTGCGGGGTTGGAAGGGTCGAGTTTGAAGAACTCCCGGGTGAACGGGACGGTGAACAAGAAGACGTACGCCGCCACCGACACCGCGATCAGCACCACCTTCCACCAGACGTACGGCCGAGCGACGATGGCCAGCACCCACACCGCGATCATGATCAATGTGGTGAGCGCGGTGGTGCCCGCCTGGACCTTCTGCTCCTCGGTGGCATCCGGCCCCGCGTAGGCGATCAGGTACGCGACGAAGGTGGCCGCGCCGATCACCACGCCCGACGGGATGGCCAACCGCATGACGCGCCCCACGAAGCCCGTGCGGGCCCGCTCGTTGTTGGGCGCGAGCGAGAGGACGAACGCCGGAATGCCGATGGTGAACCAAGCCGCGATCGTGACGTGGCGCGGCAGGAACGGATACCCGATGGGCTCGTAGTCGAAGATCTGCGAACCTGCCCCGGCGACGCCGACCAAGAACGCGAGCAGAACGGAATACACGGTCTTGGTGAGGAACAGATTCGACACGCGCTCGATGTTGCCGATCACCCGGCGACCCTCGCCGACCACATACGGCAGTGTGGCGAACTTGTTGTCCAGCAGGACGATCTGCGCCACCGCCCTGGTCGCGGGGCTCCCCGAGCCCATCGCCACGCCGATGTCCGAGTCCTTCAACGCGAGCACGTCGTTGACTCCGTCACCGGTCATCGCCACGGTGTGCCCGCGCGACTGCAGTGCCGACACCATGGCGCGCTTCTGGTCCGGGCGGACCCGGCCGAAGGTGGTGTTGCCGTCCAGCACGTCGGCCAGCCCGTCGCGGTCCTCCGGCAACGTCCGCGCGTCGATCGGATGCTCGCCGCCCGGCAGATCCAGCGAGGACGCCACCGCGCCGACCGAGACGGCGTTGTCGCCGGAGATCACCTTGATCGCCACCTGTTGGCTCGCGAAGTAGTCGAGAGTGTCGCGAGCGTCGGGCCGGACCTTCTGCTCAAGCACGACCAGCGCGGCGGGCCGCACGACGCCGGGAGCGTCCGCCGCGTCCACCGGACGGTCGCCGCGCGCCAGCAACAGCACGCGCAGACCCGACGCGCCGAGTTCCTCGGCGACCCGCGCGTCCGCTGAGCCCGGGTCGAGCAATACGTCCGGCGCGCCGAGCAGCCAGTCGCCGTGCTCGCCGTAGGAGCAGCCGCTCCACTTCTTGGCCGAGGAGAACGGCGCGACGGCGGTGCGCTGCCAGCCGGGACCGTCCGGCAGGGCCTCGGCGATCGCCTGCACGCTCGCGTTCGGGCGCGGATCGTCGGCGGCGAGCGCCGCCAGCGCGGTACGCACCTCGGCGTCGTCGAAGGTGCCCAGGGTCTTCAGGTCCGACAGCCGCATGCCGTTCTCGGTCAGGGTGCCGGTCTTGTCCGCGCACACCACGTCCACCCGGGCCAGCCCCTCGATCGCGGGCAGCTCCTGCACCAGGCACTGGCGCCGGCCCAGCCGCACGACGCCGACCGCGAACGCGATCGACGTCATCAGCACCAGTCCCTCGGGCACCATCGGCACCAGCGCGGCCACCATGCCGGTGACGGCGGGCCGCCACGACTCCCCGCTGGAGACCAACTGGTTGTAGATGCTCAGCAAGCCCGCGGGGATCAGCAGATAGGTGATGAACTTCAAGATCTTGTCGATACCACTGCGCAGTTCGGAGTGCACCAGGGTGAACTTGCTCGCCTCCTCGGCCAGCCGCGCGGCGTAGGCGTCGCGGCCCACCTTCGTCGCCCGGTACGCGCCGGACCCGGACACCACGTAGCTGCCCGACATCACCGTGGCGCCGACGGCCTTGTCGATCGGATCGGCCTCGCCGGTGAGCAACGACTCGTCCACCTCGAGCTGCGCGGACTCCTCGACCGTGCCGTCCACCACGATCTGATCGCCGGGACCGAGCTCGATCAGGTCGTCGAGCACCACCTCGTGCGGCGCGACCTCGACGGCCGTGCCGTCTCGGCGGACGGTCGGCTTGGCCTGGCTGACGATGGCCAGCTGGTCCAGGGTGCGTTTGGCGCGGATCTCCTGGATGATGCCGACCGCGCTGTTGGCGACGATCAGCAGGCCGAACATGCCGTCGATGATCGACCCGGTGGCCAGCACCAGCACGAACAGGACGCCGAGGATGGCGTTGATCCGGGTGAAGACGTTCGCGCGCACGATGTCCCGGACCGAGCGGCTCGCCCGATCCGGGACGTCGTTGGTCAGACCCTCGCGGCGGCGTTGCTCGACTTCGCCCGCGGTCAGTCCGGTGGCGCCGGACGCCTGCACGGTAATCGACATGACCGCAAGGCTACGGGACAACTACGTTCGTGATCGTGCGGCGAAGCAGGTCCATCCCCGGTGTAGCGTTCGGAGCGAGCGCGTACTTCTTGTGGGGGCTGTTCCCCGCGTTCTTCGGATTGCTGGCGTTCGCCGGTGCGGGTGAAGTGGTGGCGCAGCGGATCGTCTGGACGCTGGTCGTCGTGCTCGCGGTGCTCGCCGTGAGCGGACGGATCCGCGAGTTGCGCGGCATCGGCGCCCGCGTCTGGCGTCTGGCGGCCGTCGCCTCCGCCGCGATCGCGCTCAACTGGGGCGTGTACGTCTACGGGGTCACCTCGGGCCACGTCGTGGAGTGCGCGCTCGGGTATTTCATCAACCCGCTGGTCACCGTCGCGTTCGGTGTGGCGCTCTTTCGTGAGCGGCTGACCGGCGCCCAGTGGGCCGCCCTCGGGCTCGGCGCGGCCGCGGTGGCCGTGCTCACCGTCGACTACGGCAGACCACCGATCATCGCTCTCGCCCTGGCCTGCTCCTTCGCCACTTATGGCTTGGTGAAGAAGGTCATCCCGCTGGACGCGCTACGCGGCATCGCCGCCGAGGGCGTTGTCGCCGCGCCCTTCGCGCTGGCGTTCGCGATCGCCCTCGCGCTCGCCGGGCACAGCGAATTCGCCTCCGGCCCCGCGCATACCGCCCTGATGGTGGCCACCGGACCGGTCACCCTGGTTCCGCTACTGCTGTTCGCCGTCGCGGCCCAGCGCGTCGCGCTGTCCACCATGGGCCTGCTGCAATACCTCACCCCCGCGCTCCAGATGGCCTGGGGCGTCGCGGTCGCGCACGAGCCGATGCCCGCCTCCCGCTGGGCCGGTTTCGCGCTCATCTGGGCGGCGCTGGCGATCTTCACCGCCGACGCGCTGGTACGAGCCCGCCGCGCGCGGCGCACCTCCCCGGTCACCCCCGAATCCGGCGCTCCCGCGAACGAAACGCAGTCCCCAGCATGAACACCGCACAGGGGCAGGTCGCCGAGTTCATCTCGACATCTCGGCGGCGTCAGTGGGTGCCAGCCTCGGAAGTCCTCCGGGAACTGGTTCGCCCGGGCCCGGATAGCACGGGCGTCCGGCGGGAATTGCGCGAGATCCTGAGCGACACGACGGACAGCCTTTCGTCACACAGGACGGCAATTAGCCGCGATGCCCGACTTGAAATGTAAAGCTGCGTCGGAAATGGTCGCAGAAGTGTCGGATCCGACACTTCTGCCGGGCTACGGCCTCCTCGTAGCGTCGACACATGACCGCGCTCAGACCCCTTCGCCCCCGCACCGGCACCGGGCAGCCACCGGCCGAGAACACTCACGACCTGCTCGGCATGACCGGACGGGAAATCCTGCAGGGAACGCTCGACGGGCGATTCCCGAGCGCGCCGATCCTGAGCGCACTCGGGTTCCGGCTGGCCCAGGTGGGCCACGGGACCGTGGTGTTCGAGGGAGAGCCGGGCGATGACTTGCTCGGCCCGGCGGGCGGTATGTATGGCGGCTTCATGGCGACCCTGCTCGAATCGGCCCTCAGCGCGGCAGTGCTGACGCGATTGGCGGGCGGGACGCGTTCCACCTCGGTCAAGATCGGTATCGACATCCACCGTGCCGTGCGCGGCGAGACGCGCACGCTGCGCTGCACGGGTACCGCGATCCACGTCGGCCCCACCACGGCCAGCGCGGAGGCACGTCTGATCGGCGCCGAAGACGGCGAGCTGTACGCGCAAGCCACCTCGATGTACGCGATTCTGCGCATGCTCTGAGCGGCGCACCGGGGCCGAAGGTCAGCGAACTACGGTATGCGGCAGAGCATTACGCACGACGACCGGCCCGGTCGCCGAGAAGAGGCGCGGCGACCGGCCGGTCGGGTGAACTCAGCTGCAGGCCGCCGACTGCTGGCCGAGGTTGGTCAGCATGGTGCAGGCCCACTGCTTCTGGATCTTCCACTTGCCGTTGTCGGCGACGAACGGCACGTCGACGATGTTCTCCTGGCCGTTGAGGATGAACTTGGCCTTCGCGTTCACGCTGTCGCCGAACGAGGTGACGTCGGTGACCTCGATCTTCACGTCGGCGCCCGACGCGGCCTGGGACAGGCGATCCGGCAGGGTCGGATCGGCCTCGGCGCCCTGAACGTTGTCCAGCTTCTCGGCGGCGGGCACCGACGGGTCCAGCGCACGGGCGAGGGCGGTGTTCAGCTCCGCGGGGGTGGGGACCGGCGGCAGGTTCGCGCTCGCGGTCGCCGACGCCTTGGCGCTGGTCGACGTCTTGGCGGCGGGCTTGCTGTCCTTGTCGTCGCCACCGCAGGCGGTCAGGCCAAGCGCGGCGACGATGGCCAGCCCGGCGATCGCGATGCGTCCAGTCTTACGAAGCTTCAACTGCTCGTCCTTTGCGTTCGAGAGGTCCGTGTCGTGTTCCACCATGGCAGCCGCCCCCGAACCGGCGGCGCTGCACGAGGTCCCAGGCTACCGGCACCGGGCGGCGCCGCTCGGATCCACACGGGACCGTCGATGGTCGTCGGCAGCGAACGTACGCGCCCGGCCGGGCGATGTCGAGCCGCGGGCCGCGCCCGTCAGAGCAGGCTGCCCAGCGGATCGGCCCGGGTGAGCGCGGGATCGTCGGCGGCGAAGGTGTGCGCGGGACCCGGACCGGTGGACCGTGTTTCGAAGCGGACGGTCACGACGCCGAGCCCAGCGCCCTGCACCCAGCCGTGGCCGTGCTCGGGGTGCGTCACGTCCATCCCGGGATGCCAGACGGCGACGGGCAGGACCTGCGCGGCAGCGTCGAGGTCGGCCGAGTGCGCCGGCTCGGCTTCGGGTGGCGGGGTGGCCATCTCGGCGGCCGGTGCCCGATCCAGTTCGGGGAACAGCGATTCCTGCCGGACGGTCGACAGGCCGCCGTAGCCGACGCCGACGAGGCGGATCGGACCCAGTTCCCTCGGGTCGATCGCCGAACGCTGCGCGGCCGCGGCGAGGGTGGCCAGGTCCTCGGTGGCGTAGGGCAGGGTGAAGGAGCGGGTGACGATGCTCATATCGGACTTCTTCAGTTTGAGCACCACCGTGCGCGCCGCACGTCCGTCACCGGTCAGGCGCCGGTGCGCCGCGGCGGCCATGTCCTCGATGGCCGGACGCAGCTGCGCGAGGCTGACGATGTCGGTCTCGTAGGTGGTCTCCGCGCTGATCTGCTTCGCCTCGGTACGTTCGGCCACCGGGCGGTCATCGATGCCGCGCGCCAGCCGGTGCAGTGCGGCGCCCACGCTGCCGCCGAGAATCGACATCGCCTCCGATTCCGGCAGGGCCGCGAAGGCGCCCACGGTCTCGATACCCAGCGAACGCAACCGGCTCTCCGCGACCGGCCCGATGCCCCACAGTTTGCGCACCGGCAGCCCCGCGAGCAGGCGCGGCTGTTCGACCGGCGAGATCACTCGAACCCCATCGGGTTTGGCCAGGCCGGAGGCGATCTTGGCCAATTGCTTTCCGGTGCCCGCGCCCACCGAGGCGGTCAACCCGGTCTGTTCGCGCACCACCGCGCGCAATTCCTCGCAGAACGCGTGCACCCGGGCGACCGTCGCGCCGGCCAGTTCGGCGGGCTCGCCGAACGCCTCGTCGAACGACAGCGTCTCCAGCACCGGGATCCGGCTGCGCAGCGCGTCGAAGACCTGCCCGCTGACCACGCCGTAGACCGCTCCGCGCGGCGGCACCACCACCGCGGTGACACCCACCAACCGGCGCGCCTGATGCATCGGCATCGCAGACCGGGCGCCGAACACCCTCGCCTCGTAGCTGGCCCCCGCCACGACCCCGCGCCCGCCGGTCCCGCCGACGAGCACCGGCCTGCCGCGCAACGTCGGCCGGGTCAGCTGTTCGACCGAGGCGAAGAACGCGTCCATATCAATGTGCAACACCCAACGCCGGGCGGCGCTGTCCGCATCGGCAGGCACCGGCAGATGCTGCGGAGGCACCACGCCGTCGCCGCGTGCCGTCCCGGTCCCGGTCGACGGCGCGGTCACCCGCTCGACGCGCGGTTGCTCGGTACGCACGGGTGCAATGTACGCCCGTCCACCGACAACCGGAGCGGGCGGCGACGCTGTCGGATGGCTGTGCGCTAGCTGTCGGTTACCTGCCGGTATCGGCGCAGGCTCGAGCGCGGCTCCGGTGGCCCTTTCGTCCCGCCGCGACGGCCATGATCTGCCCTTTTCCACGCCGGACCAGGCATGCGGCAGTCTCGAAACACCCCGCCGACGTGCCGCGGGCGCGCAGCCGGGCACACGGTCCGATATGTGATGATCGGACCCATGAATATCCGCAAGGCCGTCATCCCGGCCGCCGGTATCGGCTCCCGGCTGCTTCCGCTGACCAAGGCGATCCCCAAGGAGATGCTGCCGGTCGGCGACAAGCCGGTCATCGAGCACACGGTCCGTGAGCTGGTCGCTTCGGGCATCACCGACATCACCATCGTGGTCAGCGGCGGAAAGTCATTGATCCAGGACCACTTCCGCCCCAACCCCGCGCTGGTGGCCCAGCTGCGCGCGGACGGCAAGACCGCCTTCGCCGACGCGGTCGAGGAGGTCGGCGAGCTGTCCCGGCTCGGCCACATCACCTACCTCGACCAGCACGGGCCGTACGGCAACGGCACCCCCGTGCTCAACGCCGCCCGCAATCTCGGCGACGAGCCGATGCTGGTGCTGTGGCCGGACGACGTGTTCGTCGCCGAGGTGCCGCGCGCCCAGCAGCTCATCGATGCCTACGAGGCCACCGGAGCGCCCGTCCTCGCGCTGATGCCGATGGACCCCGCCGAGTCGCAGCGCTACGGCGTGCCGGTGGTCGCCGACGACCACGGCAACGGCCTGCTGCGCATCACCGGGCTGCGCGAGAAGCCGAAGCCGAAGGACGCGCCGTCGTCCTTCGCCGCGATCGGCGGCTACGTCGTCACGCCCGGCATCATCGAGGAACTGCGCAGGCAGACCGAAGCGTGGTACGAGCACCGCACCGGTGAGGTGTATCTCACCGACGCGATCAACGTGCACGCGGCGAACAACCCGGTCTTCGGCCAGGTGATCCGCGGCCGGTGGTACGACACCGGCAACCCGGCCGACTACCTGGTGGCGCAATTCGCCTCGGCGCTGGCGCATCCGCAGTACGGCCCCTCGCTGCGCGACCTGGCCGACGGCCTCGACCGCTGACCTGCGGGCCGCACCGCCGCGGCGACCGAACCGGCGGCGCGGCCCGGCTCCACCAACGGCAATCGCCGCGGACCGTCCCTCTACCAGGACGGCAGTCGTCGTCCGCCGGTCGAGCCGACCGTCATCTGTTTCGGCCGGGCAGCGCCGAGCCGACACGGCCCCGACCACACTGCTGGTCGGGGCCGTGTCATGCCGGGAGCAGCCGCGATCGGCATCGCGCGCCCTCGACGGCGCACGCTCAGAAGCGGCGGATGGCGTAGATGTCGAATTCGTCGAGCGGGGTGTAGCCCACCGGCACACCCCAGTCGTACGCGTTGAGCACCTGTCCGTTACCCGCGTAGATGCCGACGTGCGAGCCGTCCCGGTTCAGCACCACCACGTCGCCGAGCGACAGCGAGCCCATCGGGACCGGCGCGCCCGCCTTCGCCTGCTGCCAGGTGGTCCGCGGAATGCTCACGCCGACTTGGCGGTAGGCCCATTGCACCAGACCCGAGCAGTCCCAGCTGTTGGGGCCGGTCCCGCCCCATTCATATGGCTTGCCGATCTGCGTCGTCGCCGCGGCCAGCGCGCCGACGCCGAACACACTGGGCACCGGCAGGAAGCCCGAGCCGCTGGCGCTGCCGGAGTCGCCGCCGGGACCGCTACCCGAGGCCGAACCGGAGGAGGCGCTGCCCGGCCCGCTGCCGGAGGCGCTGCCGGTGTCGGCCCAGCCGGGTCCGGCGAGCAGAACGATTGCGATGGTCGAGAGCAGGAATCCGAGTGCGATGCGGTGCAACGATTTTCTCGGCACGTGCTCGCCCCTTCCATGGGCGCAGTTGACTTGGCCACCGATCGGCAGCCTGGCTAACACATGGCATCGACAGCGGTCCCCGATATGGAGCCGCGGCCACCCGCGCCGGATCTGTTCCCGGCACGGCCAAATTCCACGTACGACACGCCGAAAAGAGAAACTGCCGTCCCGGAGATCACCTGGGTCACAGCAGCGACACCGCAGATTGTGCCTGGGATATCGGCGAATTGTCGGGAATCAGCAAACTCTCAGCATGTGATCTATATCACTAAAGAGGCGCAGCGGGCGGCGCTGGAACTCGATCGCGCCTTGCCATCGAGTTGCCCTTTGATAGCGCATGATGCGCGACTGGACCGCCGCGCAGGTCCACCTCGAGCGGCCGGGAACAAGCCGACCGTGGCGCAGATGTTTCCGGCCCGGCCGAGAGCATCGACCTATTCGGCGTGTGCCGCACGACCTTCGCCGATCGCTGCCGCGCGGCACAAGGCCGCTCGGAACAGCAGTCGGGGCGGAACCCTCAGGTTCCGCCCCGATTCACTCGGTACCCGGCGCTCAGGCCTTCGCGATCGTCGCGCGCACACCGCCGACCAGATCGGCGGCCTCCGGACCCGCGTCGCCGAAGGTCAGCGTGGTGGCGAGGATCTCGCCCGCGATCAGGTCACGGTGGGTCCGCGCCCACTCGGCCCGATCCGCGGGGACGTCCAGGACCACGGTGATGCGGTCGGAGACGTCCAGCCCGGCGGACTTCCTGGTCTCCTGGAGGTCGCGGATCAGGTCCCGCGCCCAGCCCTCGGCCTCCAGCTCCTCGGTGACCACCGAATTCAGCACTACGAGACCGGCGTTCCCGGGCAGCGCCGCGGTCGACTCCGGTTCGGCCGCGACCAGGCGCTGGGTGTACTCCTCGGGCAGCAGGGCGATCCCGGCCGCGCGGACCGTGCCGTCCGCGTCCTCGGACCACTCGCCGGCCTTGACCGCCTTGATCACCGTCTGGACGTCCTTGCCCAGGCGCGGACCCGCGGCGCGGGCGTTGACCACCAGCTCGAAACGGCCGTGCGCGTCCACGTCGGTGGTCAGGTCCACCTTCTTGACGTTGACCTCGTCGGCGACGATATCGGCGAACGGCGCCAGCCGCTCGGCGTCGGCCGCGGCGATGGTGACCTCGGCCAGCGGCAACCGCACCCGCAGGTTCTGCGCCTTGCGCAGGCTCAGCACCGTCGAGCACACCACCCGCACCTCGTCCATGGCGGCGACCAGCTCCGGATCGTCCGGCAGTTCGCCCTCCTTCGGCCAGTCGGCCAGGTGCACCGAGTCGCCGCCGGTCAGACCGCGCCAGATGACCTCGGTGATCAGCGGCAGCAACGGCGCCGCCAGCCGGGTGACCACCTCGAGCACCGTGTGCAGGGTGTCCACCGCGTCGCGGTCCTCGCTCCAGAACCGCGACCGCGACCGCCGCACGTACCAATTGGTCAGCGCGTCGGCGAACGAGCGCAGTTCCTCGCAGGCGCCCGCGATGTCGTAGACCTCCAGCGCCGCGGTGATCACGTCCCGGGTCCGCGCCAGCTTCGCCAGGATGTAGCGGTCGAGCACGTGCGGCGAATCGGTCCGCCACACTCCGGGCTTCGACGCGTACAGCTGCAGGAACGTCCACGCGTTCCACAACGGACGCAGCGCGTGGCTCACGCCCTCGCGGATGCCGCGCTCGGTGACGATGAGGTTGCCGCCGCGCAGGATCGGCGAGCTCATCAGGAACCAGCGCATCGCGTCCGAGCCGTCCCGGTCGAACACCTCGTTGACGTCCGGGTACTTGCCCTTGGACTTGCTCATCTTCAGGCCGTCGTCACCGAGCACGATGCCGTGCGCGGCGACCGTCTTGAACGCCGGGCTGTCGAAGAGAGCCGTCGCCAGCACGTGCAGCGTGTAGAACCAGCCGCGGGTCTGCCCGTTGTACTCGACGATGAAATCGCCCGGGAAGTGGCTGTCGAACCACTCCTTGTTCTCGAACGGGTAGTGCACCTGGGCGTACGGCATCGAGCCCGACTCGAACCAGCAATCCAGCACCTCCGGCACCCGGCGCATCGTCGACTTGCCGGTCGGGTCGTCGGGATTCGGCCGGGTGAGCTCATCGATCATCGGGCGGTGCAGATCGGCCGGGCGCACGCCGAAATCGCGCTCCAGCTCGTCCAGCGAGCCGTACACGTCGACGCGCGGATAGGCCGGATCGTCGGACACCCACACCGGGATCGGGCTGCCCCAGTACCGGTTGCGGCTGATGTTCCAATCCCGCGCGCCTTCCAGCCACTTGCCGAACTGGCCGTCGCGGATGTGCTCGGGCACCCAGGTGATCTGCTTGTTCAGTTCGACCATGCGGTCGCGGAACTTGGTGACCGCGACGAACCAGGACGGCACGGCCATGTAGATCAGCGGCTGCCCGGAGCGCCAGCTGTGCGGGTAGGAGTGCTCGATCGTCTCGTGCCGCAACAGCTTTCCCGCGGCCTTGAGATCCTTGATGATCACCGGGTTGGCGTCGAACACCATGAGGCCCTCGTAGGGCGGCACCATCGAGGTGAACCGGCCGCCCGCATCCAGCGGCTGCACCAGCTCGATGCCGTGCGCGGAGGCGACGTCCATGTCCTCCTCACCGAAAGCCGGTGCCAGATGCACGATGCCGGTGCCGGAGTCGGTGGTCACGTAGTCGGCGGTGAGCACCCGGTGCGCGTTGTGGTGGCCGGCGAAGAAGTCGAACGGCGGCGCGTAGGACAGCTCGGCCAGCGCGGCGCCGTCGAACTCGGCGAGCACCTCCGGCTCCTCGCCGAACTCCCGCGCGTAGTGCGAGACCCGCTCGGTCGCGAGCACATAGCGTTTGCCGTCGGCGGCGCGCAGGTGCACGTAGCGGACGTCGGGGTGCACCGCGATCGCCAAGTTGGACGGCAGCGTCCACGGCGTGGTGGTCCAGATCAGCGCGTTGGCGCCGTCGAGTTCGTGCAGCGGATGCTCGGCGGGCACGCGCAACGCCATGTCGACGGTCACCGCCGGGTCCTGGCGCATCTTGTAGGCGTCATCGAGGCGGGTTTCCTGATTCGACAACGGCGTCTGCTCGTACCAGCTGTAGGGCAGCACCCGGAAGCCCTGATAGATCAGCCCTTTGTCGTACAGCGACTTGAACGCCCACATCACCGACTCCATGAAGTCGGTGTCCAGCGTCTTGTAATCGTTGTCGAAGTCGACCCAGCGGGCCTGGCGCGTCACGTAGTCGCGCCATTCCCCGGTGTAGCGCAGCACCGACGTTTTGCAGGCCGCGTTGAATTCCGCGAGGCCCATCGCATCGATCTGTGATTTGTCCGTGATACCGAGCTGCTTTTCGGCTTCGATTTCGGCGGGCAATCCGTGGCAGTCCCAGCCGAATCGCCGGTCGACCCGCTTGCCGCGCATGGTTTGGAAACGCGGAACGAGGTCTTTGACGTATCCGGTGAGCAAATGTCCGTAATGCGGCAGACCGTTGGCAAAGGGCGGCCCGTCATAGAAGACGAATTCAGCTGCGCCGGAACGGTTTTCGATGCTCGCGCGGAAGGTGTCGGCGGCCGCCCACGCGTCGAGCACGCGGCGCTCCATCTCGGGGAACGACGCCCCGTTGCCGACGCTCAGGTCGACGCGCGGGTACGCGCTGTTGCTGGAAGTCTGGTCCGCCATGGCGGATACGTCTCCTCGTGCCGAGTCGTTGGCACGGGGACGATGCCGGCGCCCGGTGCGCCGAAACCGCGGTACCACCCCGCTTGTCCGGTGTGGCGGACACCGGACCTCTCATTCGCGAGCTGTGACGGGCTCACCCGTTCGGTTCTACTGAGCGCCCGGCCCGCAGGCCGTGCCGCCGTTCTTCCGAAGGCTCCCCGGTGATAGCCGGATCGACGCCGCATTCATGTTTGATTCTAGCCGGAGCGGTCAACTCACTTTGTGAGGCAGGTCAGCGTTTGGCATGACGACCAGGAGGCGGCGGGGAATCACCATCCGGACTCCGCATGGACAAAGCACTCACCAGCAAGAGCATCGCGCCGATGACGCACACCACGATGCAACCCCACGCCCAGATCACCGATCCGGTGGTGAGCGCGGCCACGAGCAGGGCGAAGCCGATCGCGGCAAGGACGAGTGTCAAGACGAGCATGGTGACCCCCAAGGCATGCCGGGCGGCTCGACAGTTCCTCTAACGGTATGCGAACTGCTGTGCTGGGGCGCGACGCGTTACTTGCCACCCTTGGCGAAGGACGCCGGCGCGAGGTTGTTCGCCGTGTTGGCATCCACGAAGGCGTCGCCGCCGTCGACGGGGACGGCCGAGCCGCGGTTCTCCAGCTCCTCGAGCTGCGACTCCAGGTACGACTTCAAGCGCACCCGGTACTCCCGCTCGAACGTCTTGAGCTGCTCGATCCGGCTCTCCAGCACACTGCGCTGCTGCGTGATGGTCGCCATGATCTCGGTGTGCTTGCGCTCGGCGTCGGCCTGCAGCGCATCGGCCTTCTCCTTGGCCTGGCGCAGCTGGTTGTCCGAGCGGGTCTGCGCGTCCGACAGCATCGCGTCCGACTTCTGGCGGGCGTCGGCGATCATGGCCTCCGACCGTGTCCTGGCGTCTCCGACCAGTCGCTCGGAATTCGCCCGGGCATTCGACAGCAAGCTCTCCGCCTCGGCCTTGGCGTCGCTGGTCAGCCGGTCCGCCATCTCCTGGGCGAGGCTGAGCACCTTGGCGGCCTGCAGGTTGGCGTCCGCGCCGGGCGCGTCCTTGGCCACCGGCGCGGCGGGCATCGGAGCGGGCGGCGCGGCGGGCACCGGGGGCTTGATCGGTTCCGGCGGAGGCGGCGGGGCCTGCGGAATCGGCGCTTTCACGGTGTTCGCCACGGCCGGGCCGCGGTTCTTCTTGGCGTCGGCCAGTTCCGCGTCGAGTTCGGCGACCCGCTGACGCAGATCGGCGTTCTCCTCGATGAGGCGCGAGAGCTCCTGCTCCACGAGATCCAGGAACGCGTCGACTTCGTCCTCGTTGTAGCCACGCTTCCCGATCGGGGGTTTGCTGAACGCGACGTTGTGCACATCGGCTGGGGTCAGCGGCATGGAAGGATCCCTTCACGCGTCTTTTGGAGATCTAGCAGATCTAGCAAGCTGTCTTCACGGCCCATTCTGTCACACCGGAGCTACCGGTTGCCCGAGCCTGCCCACGATCGACATCAGGATGAAGACGATGAAAAGCAGGACCATAATCGACAGATCCAGGCGAATTCCGCCCAGTGACACCGGGGGTATCAACCGCCGCAGCAGTTTCACCGGGGGATCGGTGATCGTGAAGATCACCTCCAGGACGACGACCACGACACCGGTAGGACGCCAGTCTCGGGCAAAGCTACGGATGAACTCGACGATCACCCGGCTGATCAGCAACAGCCAGAAGATGAACAGTACGAAGTACAGCACCGCGAACAAGGCCACCAGTTCACTCTGCCGTAAAAATCGCTTCGCGCAAAATGACCGCGCCGCACAACCGGCGCCAGGTCTGCTCCGCCCCCCAGATCACGACCTTATTTCTGGTTGTAGAAGCCGGTTTCCGCGATGCGCCTGCGTTCTTCCGCTGATACGTCGACATCGGCCGGTGAGAGCAGGAACACTTTCGTCGCGACCTTGTCGAACGATCCGCGCAGCGCGAAGGCGAGACCCGCGGCGAAGTCGACCAGCCGCTTGGCGTCGGCGTTGCTCAGATCCACCAGATCCATGATCACCGGATTGCCCTCACGGAAGCGTTCGCCGATGATCCGAGCCTCGCTGTAGTCGCGCGGGCGCAGCGTCGTGATCTTGGACAAGGGGCCTCCGTCCTCGAAGATCCCGGGCCGCCGCACCGGGGCGGGCTCGGGACGCACGCGCTCCTCCAGCCTGCGCTCCTCGGCGTCGGGATCGACGGCGAGCGCGCCTCGGGTCGCACCGCGCAGCGGCGGCGCGCTCCCGCCCGCCCGGAACCGGCCCGAGGGGGCGGACTCGATCCGGGTGGGACGCCGGGGCGCGTCGTAGTCGCCGTAGGGCTCGTCGACGTAGTCGTCGCGGCGCGACACCGAGTAACCCGGCTTGTACGGGGACTTGTAGGCGGGCTCGGGGTAGTCGACATCATCGAAACGGCCTGCGCCGTATCGATCCTCGCCGTAGCGGTCGACGTAGCCGTCGCGGTCGGAGTAGTCACGGGGCCGGGGCCGGCGAGCACCACGCTCGTCCACGCCTCGGGGGGCGCGATCGTCGACGTAGTCGTCTTCGTAATCCTCGAGCGGAACCATGCCGAAGTACGCCTTGAACTTGTGCAGCGTGCTCATTGGTCGACCTTCCTTCGGCCCCGGTGGCGGCCGGGTGTTGAAGTCTTGCTCAGCCCTCGTCAGATCCCAGCATATGTGTCGAATGTGACTGATGAGGTTTCTTTGCTAGCCCGAGGTTATCGGTCGCATACCCATCAAGGCGGTACCGACACGCACAACCGTCGAACCGTGTTCGATCGCGGATTCCAGATCGCCCGACATTCCCGCGGAAAGCTCTGTCGCGTCCGGATGATCGGCGAGCAACAACGTGTGCAACGTCGCAAGTCGCGCAAATGCGGCATCGGCCTTCGCGTCCAACGGAGGAATGGCCATCAGACCCGACAAACGTAATCCCGGAGCGTCCGCAATCCGTTCGGCGAGCGCGGGAAGATCGCCTGCCGGGACACCGCCTCGGGCGGGGTCGTCATCCAGGCTCACCTGGAGCAACACCCGCAGCGGTTCGGTGCGCTCGCCCGCCTCCAGCGCGGCCACGGCACCGGCGTCCAGAGCGGTTGCCAGACGTTCGCTGTCGACCGAGTGAACGGTGTGCGCCCAGCGGGCGACAGCGCGCGCTTTGTTCCGCTGCAACCGCCCGATCATGTGCCAGCGGATGCCGGTGAGGTCTTGCTCACGCAGGGCCGTCACCTTCGCCGCGGCCTCCTGCTCGCGCGACTCGCCGAACTCCCGCCGGCCCAGCCGGTGCAGGATCGCCACGTCCGAGGCGGGGAAGAACTTCGTCACCGGCAGCAGCCGCACCGAATCCGGCGCGCGCCCGGCCGCGCGACATGCCGCGTCGATGCGAGCGAGCAGCCCCGCCAGGTTGTCCGACAGTTCGGCGGTCCGGGCCGCGAGCGTGCCGTCCACGGCGGTCTCGGCATCGGCGCTCATGCCCGCACCTCGGCGACGCTCCGCGGCATCGGCTCTGCGGCGGCTCGCGCGCTCATGCTGTATCTGTTGTCGGCATGAGCGGGGCCCTGCGTGGTCACGCTGCGCTGCCGCCTCCGGGCCTGACCGCTCATGCCGTATCTGTTGTCGGCATGAGCGGGGCCCTGCGTGGTCACGCTCCGCTGCCGCCTCCGGGCCTGACCGCTCATGCCGTATCTGCTGTCGGCATGAGCGGGGCCCTGCGTGGTCACGCTCCGCCGCCGCCTCCGGGCCTTACCGCTCATGCCGTGGCCTCCATCCAGATCACGCCGCCGATCCGGCCGGTCGGCGCGCCACGGCGATGACTGAACAGGGTGTGGTCCTCGATGGTGCAGCGCGGGTCGACCGCGATCGCCCCGACGCCCGCCTCGGTGAGCTGCCGGGAGATGCCCGCGCGCAGATCCAGCCCGGGGGTGCCGCGGAGCGTGGTGGTCGCGCTGCCGGGCAGGTGGGCTTCGACGTCGGCGCGCATGGCAGCCGGGACCTCGTACTGACGGCCGGAGGCAGCGGGCCCGAGCAGGGCGCCCACCCGATCCAGCCGGGCGCCGGCCGACACCATCGCCTCGAGCACGCGCGGCACGATGCCGATGCGAGCGCCGATCCGCCCGGCGTGCACGGCGGCGATCACGCCCGCCTCGTCGTCGGACAGCAGGATGGGCACGCAGTCGGCGGTGAGCACGACCAGCGCGAGCCCGGGCACGGTGGTCACGAGCGCGTCGGTGGCCGGGACCGGTTCGGCGCGTGGGCCGTCGACGATCTCCACGTTGCGGCCGTGGATCTGTTCCATCCAGACCAGGCGCTCGGGCGGCAGGCCGATGCCCTCGGCCAGCCGGTCGCGGTTGCGCCGCACGGCCGCCGGATCGTCGCCGACGTGGTCACCCAGATTGAACGAGTCGTAGGGGGGCGCCGAGAAGCCTCCGGACCTGGTCGTGGTGACCCGTCGGACAGTGATGGTCGGCGCGATAGTCATGGCGACGAGCGTAGTGGCGCTCCGCGAACAGCGTCGAAATGCCCAGGTAGAAAGCGAATTTTCGCCCGGGGGCGGGACAGTTGCGTCGCATCGGGCGCCCGGAGCCCGGTCCCGGCCGGCCGGCCCCCGCGCCGGCGTCCCCCGTATTCATCGATCGACAGTCGTACTCCGGGACACCACTCCCCCGTGTCCTCCGACGCGTCCCGGCGCGGGCCGGGATCGCTCTTTCCAGCTCGGTCCCGGCCTGCGCCGGAACCGGACTCCAGCGCTCAACCCCTCCGCATGAACGACGGCACGTCCACGTCGTCGTCATCGTCGTCGGCGTCCGGCGGCGTGATGTGCGATCGCGTGTTGCTCGTCACCGTCGGCTCGCCCAGCGTCCGCGGCCGTTCGGTGTCCCGGTAGCTCGGCAGCGCGCCGCGGCCCGCAGTACCGGTAGGAGACGTGCTCGGAGTGCTGTCGCTGCCGCGCGCGGCGATCTCACTGGCTCGGCTCTGCCCGATCTCGCCCGATCTCGCCGTGCCGATGGTGCCGCGGCCCGCGCTCTCGAAGGTGCGCCGGGCCGGGCCGCCGCCGTCGAAGCCCGCCGCGATCACGGTGACCCGCACCTCGTCCCCCAGCGAATCGTCGATCACCGTTCCGAAGATGATGTTGGCCTCGATGTGCGCGGCCTCCTGCACGAGCGAGGCGGCCTCGTTGATCTCGAACAGGCCGAGATCGGATCCGCCCGCGATCGACAGCAGCACGCCGTGCGCGCCGTCCATCGACGCCTCCAGCAGCGGCGAGTTGATCGCCGACTCGGCCGCTTTCACCGAGCGGCCCTCGCCGCGCGCCGAGCCGATGCCCATCAGCGCGCTGCCCGCGCCGGACATCACGCTCTTGACGTCGGCGAAGTCGACGTTGATCAGACCGGGGGTGGTGATCAGGTCGGTGATGCCCTGCACACCGTTGAGCAGCACCTCGTCCGCGGAGCGGAAAGCGTCCATCAAGCTCACCGCCGCGTCGCCGAGCTGCAGCAGCCGGTCGTTCGGGATGACGATCAGCGTGTCGCACGACTCGCGCAGCAGGTTGATGCCGACCTCGGCCTGGTTCCCGCGCCGCTTGCCCTCGAAGGAGAACGGGCGGGTCACCACGCCGATGGTGAGCGCGCCGAGCTTGCGCGCGATCTGCGCGACGACCGGTGCGCCACCGGTGCCGGTGCCGCCGCCCTCACCCGCGGTCACGAAGACCATGTCGGCGCCCTTGAGCACCTCTTCGATCTCGTCCTTGTGGTCCTCGGCGGCCTTGCGCCCCACCTCGGGGTCCGCGCCGGCGCCGAGACCGCGGGTCAGCTCACGGCCGACGTCGAGCTTGACGTCGGCATCGCTCATCAGCAGCGCTTGGGCGTCGGTGTTGACCGCGATGAACTCGACACCTTTGAGTCCCTGCTCGATCATCCGGTTGACGGCATTCACACCGCCGCCGCCGATACCGACGACCTTGATCACCGCAAGGTAGTTGTGCGGGGGCGTCATGGGCTCTCGCCTTCCTTCGATCTAAAGCCTGTCGTTTCCGGATTCTCGGCACACGCTCATGGGCCCGTTCCGGAGTCGGGTCGCTGCGAGGAGCGAACCGCGGCTCGGGCAAACTCTAAAGCTCAACCATAGGGTTAGCGTTATGTCAAGTATCCGACTGGTGCGGAACGCTATTCGCAGCCGACGCGATACGCGCGCAGGCGCGCCGAAACGAGAGCCAGAATCTTGCGTGATCCCGCTCGTCTCGCCGCTCCACACGTCGTATGGTGAACGGTTGCCCCCCGGCCCCCTTCTCCGCGCCGGAACTACTCCCGGACCGCCGAAAAATACCTGGGCGCAATGGGTGTGGATCACTTTACCGTGACCAGATTGGGACTCGACACATCGAACACCGTTCCGGGGCGCGTCAACAACGGCAACACCACCGCCGCCTTTCGTTCGGCGTCGTCGCTCCCGCCCCAGAGTACCGTGCGGCCGTCCTTCAGATTCAGCGAAATGTCCGAAAGGGACCGCGCCGCAACCTCACTCACCTGAACTGCCAGCGCAGGCGGCACGATGGCGAGGATCGCGACCGCCGCCCTGGTCACCGGATCGGCGCCGCCGGGATGATCGGTGATCAACTTCGGCACGCCGATCGGCGCGGGCTCGACGGCGAATTCCACGCCGTCGGCGTCCAGCAGATGCGCGCCCTCCTGGCTGTCGTAGAACAACACCGCCGCACGCTCGACGACGGTCACCCGGATCGTGGACGGGAATATCCGCTGCACCCGCGCCGTGCGCACCTTCGGAATGCTCGCCACCCGCCGGGCCATCGCATCGGTGTCGATCCGCAGAATCGAGCGGCCGGAAGGAATTTCGAGCAGATCCCGCACTTGTTGCTCGGGCACCGCCACCGCCCCGTCGATCCGCACCGTGCGCACCGACAGCGCCGGGGTGAACCAGGCGATGGCGGCGACCACTGCAAGGACGCACACGCCCAGCAATCCCCACAGGCGAATCCGGCGCCATTCGATCTCGCCGAACCGATCGCCCGCGCGACGCCCGGCCGCGCGCGCCGACCCGACTCCGCGCACCCCCGGTCACCGTCCGTGCTGGGGACGCGCCCGTAATCCGTCGAGAATCTGGCTGCCGAGCATCGTCACGTCGCCCGCGCCCATGGTGATCACCACGTCGCCGGGCAACGCCAGCCCGGCGACCTGGCGCCCGACCCGCGACATATCCGGTTGGTAGTGCACCGGCTTCGTCACCGACTGCGCGACCAGCGCTCCGTTCACGCCCGGCAGCGGTTTCTCCCGCGCGCCGTAGACGTCGAGCACGACGACCTCGTCGGCCAGGCTCAGCGCGGCGCCGAAGTCCTGCGCGAAGGTCGCGGTCCGGCTGTAGAGGTGCGGCTGGAAGACCACGATCACCCGGCCCTGCCTGGAGCGGGCGCCGTCGCGGGCCTCCTGCTGGACCAGTTCGGCGGCGGCGCCGAGCACGGCACGTACCTCGGTGGGATGGTGGGCGTAGTCGTCGAACACGCGCACGCCGTTCTCCCGCCCGGCGAACTGGAACCGGCGGTGCACGCCGCCGAACCCTTCCAGGCCCTGGACGATCTCGCCCACGTCGGCACCGGTGGCCCGGGCCGCGAGCAGCGCCCCGAGCGCGTTGAGCGCCATGTGCCTGCCCGGCACCGACAGGCGCAGCGTGCGCGGCGCGGCCTCGTCGGCGAGCTGGAATTGCGCGAGGCCGCCGACGTCCCGCGGCTCCCAGCTGTGCAACCGGGCGCCCACCGGGACCGGCGCGTCCGCGAGGTCGCCGGAGCCGTAGCCGAGGACGCGCACGTTCCGCTCGGCCAAGCGCGCGCCGACCCGCTCGGCCAGCGCCCGCGAGCCCGGATCGTCCAGGCACACCACCAGCAGGCCGCCCGCGGCCAGCCGATCGGCGAAGTCGTCGAAGACCTGCACGTAGGCCTCGTCGGAGCCGAAGAAATCCAGGTGATCGGATTCGATGTTGGTGACCACGGCGACGTCCGGGTCGTACTGCAGCAGCGAGCCGTCGCTCTCGTCGGCCTCCGCCACGAAGATGTCGCCGGTGCCGTGATGCGCGTTGGTGCCCGCCTCGTTCAGCTCGCCACCCACCGCGAAGGACGGATCGAGCCCGCAGTGCTGCAACGACACGATGAGCATCGAGGTGGTGGAGGTCTTGCCGTGCGTGCCGGAGACGAGCAGGGTGCGATGGCCCTGCATGAGCGAGGCCAGCACCGTGGGCCGCAACAACACCGGGATCTCCCGGCGCGCGGCCTCGACCAGTTCCGGATTGGTCTTCGGGATGGCCGCGTACGTGGTGACCACCGCGGTCGGGCCGCCGGGGAGCAGGTCCAAGGCGGTGGCGTCGTGGCCGATCCGCACCTGCGCGCCCCGAGCGCGCAAGGCGAGCACGCCCCGGCTCTCCTTCGCGTCCGAGCCCGACACGGCGCCGCCGCGCGCCAGCAGGATCCGCGCGATGCCGGACATCCCGGCCCCGCCGATGCCGACCATGTGCACACGCTCCAGCTCCGGGGGCAGCCCGGTCCGTTCGGCGCCGGTGTCCGGGGCCACCCGGTCGGCGGTGGTGTCGCTCATCGGCGCGCCACCTCCATCGCGATCCGCGCCACCTCGTCGGCGGCGTCGCGGTGCCCGGCGCCTGCGGCGGCCCGGCCCATCTCGATCAGCCGTTCGGAGTCCATGAGCAGCGGAATCACCTCATCGATCACGTACTTCGGCGTCAACTCGGAATCGGGGACAATTCTGCCACCGCCCTGGCGCACCACGGGCCGGGCGTTGAGTTCCTGCTCCCCGTTGCCGTGCGGCAGCGGCACGTAGAACGCGGGCAGCCCGACCGCGGAGACCTCCGCGACGGTCATCGCGCCCGATCGGCAGACCACCGCGTCGGCGGCGGCGTAGGCGAGGTCCATCCGGGACAGATACGGCACCGCCACGTACCGGGCGCCGTCCCTCTCGGCCTGGTCCACCTCGAGGGTGTTCTTGGGGCCGTGCGCGTGCAACACCGAGATACCCGCGGCGGCGAGCTGCGCGGCGGCGCCGGAAACCGCCTCGTTCAGCGTCCGAGCACCCTGGGAACCACCGAAGACCAGCAGCACCGGCCCGTCGGCCGGGAGGCCGAAGTGCGCACGTGCCTCGGCGCGCAGCGCGGCGCGGTCCAGTGTGGTGATCGAGGCGCGCACCGGGATGCCCACCACCCGCGCGTCCGGCAGACCGGAGTCCGGGACCGCCGCGAGCACCCGCGCGGCGCGGCGAGCGCCGACCTTGTTCGCGATACCGGCCTTCGCGTTCGCCTCGTGCACCACCACCGGGACCGGACGTCTGCGGTGCAGCACGCCGGCGCCCGCCGCCAGATACGCCGGAAGCGCCACGTAGCCGCCGAAACCGATGATCACGTCGGCCTCCACCGCATCGATGATCGCCCGGGTGGCGGCCACCGAGGCCCGCACCCGGCCGGGCAACCGCAGCAGATCGGCGGTGGGTTTGCGGGGCAACGGGACCGGAGGGATGAGCTCGAGCGGATAGCCGCGTTCCGGGACCAAGCGGGTCTCCAGGCCGCGTTCGGTGCCCAGTGCCGTCACTCGGATGCCATCGTCGAGCCGCCGCAACGCGTCGGCCACCGCCAGCGCCGGTTCGATGTGGCCCGCCGTGCCGCCGCCCGCGACGATTACCGAGATCACCTGGATCTTCCCCGTTCTCTTGCGTGATTGACCGGATAGCTGGGTTCCCAAGCCCGGGTGGCGCGCGCCGAGCTGGTGCCGCGGCTCTCCGGCGAGCGGCGCCGCGCCGGTTCCGCGCCGAACCGGCCGCCCCGCCCCCGCGGGAGCGCCGACGGTCCGCGGTCGGCCTGCCGCGGCGCCCGGCCGCGGCGGGCCGCGCTCGCCCGAGCCGGGGCGTACACCTCGGGTTTGGGCAACCGCAACAGCCTACTGAAACGGCCGTCCTGTCCGGCGTGCAGCGCCGCGACGGCCTCCGGCTCGTGCCGCGCGGCATTGGCGATGAGCCCGAACATGAGCAGGGTGATCGCGAGCGACGAGCCACCGGCCGACACCAAGGGCAGCTGCAACCCGGTGACCGGCAGCAGACCTACCACGTACCCGATGTTGATCATGGCTTGTCCGGCGATCCACGTCGTCGCGGAGGCGGTCAGCAATTGCAGGAACGGATCAGCCGACCGGGCGGCGATGCGCAGTCCGGTGTAGACGAACAACGCGAACAGCCCCAGCACCAGCGCGCAGCCCAGGAAGCCCAGCTCTTCGCCGATGATCGCGAAGATGAAGTCGTTGTGCGCGTTCGGCAGGTAGCTCCACTTGGCTCGGCTCTGTCCCAGCCCTCTGCCCCAGATCCCCCCGTCAGCAAGCGAATACAGGGCTTGTCGCGCTTGGTAATTGTCGCCCTGCGGATCGGAGCCCGGATTGAAGAAGGACCGGACCCGATTCGACCGATAACCGGCCGACATCGCGAGCACGCCCGCGGCCACCACACCGGAGATCGCGATCGTCACGAACAGCCGCACCGGCAGACCGCCGAACCACAGCAGGGCGCCGAGGATGATGCCCACCGCGACCGTGGTGCTGAGATTCGGCTGGACCACGATCAGCAGGCACACCAGCACGCCCGCCGGGACGAGCGGCACCAAGATGTCCCGCAGACTCGAACCGATCGCGCGCCGGGAGACCAGCAGGTGCGCGCCCCAGACGATCAAGGTCACCTTCACGACCTCCGACGGCTGCACCGAGACGGGGCCGAAGATCAACCAGCGACGCGCACCCTGCACCTGCGTGCCGATCCCCGGGATGAGCACCAGGACCAGCGCCAGCACCGACATCGCGAACAGCGGGAACGACGCCTGGCGCAGCAGGCGCAGCGGAACCCGCAGGGCCAGGTAGAACAGGACGGCGCCGATCGCCGCGAACAACGTCTGCTGGATGAACAGGGAGTACGCCGACCCGCCCTCCGCGTACTCAACGACTCCGGATGCCGACAGGACCATGACCAATCCGAGCGCCGTCAGCAGCGTGGCGATCGTCACGACCAGATGGAACGACGCGAGCGGCCGCGCCAGCCACGACGCGGGACCTCGTCCCGCCCCGCCGACGCGCGGCGCTTGCGGGCCGGCTTTTCGCGCGGCCGAGGTCCGGGCCGCCCTACCGGTCCAACGCCTGCCGTTACCCGAAGTCACGAAACGTTCTCCCGCCCTGCCCTCTGTCGTCGCTCTCGGAGGGCGTCCTGGCCGCGGCGACGGCGTGCACCGGTGTGGCTGCCGTCCGATCCCGGGGAGATGACTGGGCCGACCGGGGCGGGCCGCCACACCGCCCCGCCCCGGTCGGCAGTCACCGCAAACCCCCGGCGTCGGTGGTCCCCAGGTCACCGTCTTCCAGGGCGTGCACCGCCGCGGCGAAGCTGCGGCCCCGATGGGTGTAATCCTCGAACATGTCCAGCGACGCGGCGGCGGGGGCCAGCAGCACGGTGTCGCCGCGGCGGGCGAAACCGGCGGCCGCCCGCACCGCACGCGCCATGACCGCGTCGGCCGCGGCGGCTCTCGACGCTTCGTCACCCATCCCTGCATCGTCTCCCGCGATCAGCTCCACCACGGGGACCTCGGGCGCGTGTCGCGCCAGCGCCGCCGCGATCACCGGCGCGTCCGCGCCGAGCAGCACCGCGGCGACCAGCCGGTCGGCGACCTCCTCGACGAGGTCCTCGACGTGCGCGCCCTTGAGCTGGCCACCGGCCACCCAGACCACCTGCTGATGCGCCAGGATCGATGAACGCGCGGCGTGCGGATTGGTGGCCTTGGAGTCGTCGACGAACTCGACGCCGGCCAGCTCGCGCACGAACGCCGACCGGTGCGGGCCCACCTTGTGCTCGATCAACCCTTCCCGGACGAACTGCGGCGCCACATCGATCGCTCTGGTCAACGCGGACGCGGCGAGCGCGTCGGCGACCCCGGCGGGGCCGGGCGGGCTGATGTCGCCGACCTCGGCGAGGATGGCGGCCTTGGTGAACGCGCGGTCGAGCAGTTTGCCGTCCACGACGCCGAGTTCGCCGTCGGCGGGCACTCCGACGCGGAAACCCACGGTCCGGCGTGCCTTGGACTTGCGGCCCAGCGAGGCCGCGACCGGATCGTCCAGACCGACCACGCCGACCCGGCCGACCAGCGCCCTGGCCTTGGCCGCGGCGTAGGCGTCCAGGCCGCCGTGCCAATCGAGGTGATCCTCGGCCACGTTGAGCACGACCCCGGCCTCCGGGCGCACCGACGGCGCCCAGTGCAGCTGGAACGACGACAGCTCCACCGCGAGCACCTGCGGACCGGGGTTGCGCCGCAGGGCGTCCAGGATGGGAAGGCCGATGTTGCCGCAGGCGACGCTGGCGATGCCCGCGGCGCGCAGGATCGCGTGGGTCATCTGGGTCGTGGTGGTCTTGCCGTTGGTGCCGGTGACGACCAGCCATTTGCGGACCGGACCGTAGATCCTGGCCTGGTCGACCCACCAGGCGAACTCCACGTCGCCCCACACCGGCGTGCCCTCGGCCACCGCCGACGCCAGCACCGGCGAGTCCGGCCGCCAGCCCGGGCTGGTGATCACCAGCGCGAACCGGCTCCAGTCCGTGTTCTCCAGCTCCGTGGTGGTGGCCACGTCGAGCCCGAGCCCGGCCGCCTCGGCCAGGGCGGCGGCGCCGCCGTCGGTGACCACCGGGCGCGCGCCGATGTCGAGCAGCGGTTCGACCAGCGAGCGTCCCGACACTCCCCAGCCGGCGACCAGGACGTCGCGGCCGCGCAGGAATTCCAGCATCGGCCCCGGTGAGCGCAGGGCGCGCGGCGAATGTTCGACCATCTCGCTCACCCGACCGCGGAGAGGTATTCGCTGTAGAACAGCCCGAGCCCGACGGCGGACGCCATCGCGGCCAGCAGCCAGAACCTGATGATCACCGTCGTCTCGGCCCACTTGCTGAGTTCGAAGTGATGGTGGAACGGCGCCATCTTGAACAACCGGTTGCGCGTCGTGCGGAAGACCGCTACCTGCAACACCACCGACGCGGTCTCGGCGACGAACAGCGCGCCGATCACGATCATCAGCAGTTCGGTCCGGGTGGTGATGGACAGGCCCGCCAGCAGGCCGCCGAGCGCGAGCGAACCGGTGTCGCCCATGAAGATCTTGGCCGGGGCGGCGTTCCACCACAGGAACCCGACGCACGCCGCCGCGCCCGCGGCGCAGACCAGGGCGAGGTCCAGCGGATCGCGCACGTTGTAGCAGCCGGTCTCGGGCTTGGTCTCGCAGGCGTGGTAGTACTGCCAGAACGTGATGATCACGTATCCGCCCAGCACCAGGCTCATCGATCCGGCGGCCAGCCCGTCGAGTCCGTCGGTGAGGTTCACCGCGTTGGACCAGGCGACCACCACGAAGCAGACGAACACCAGGAACACGACCACGCCCATGGTCACCGTGCTGATGTCGCGCACGTAGGACAGGTGCCTGCTGGCGGGGGTCAACCCGCTCCCGCCGCGGAACTGCAGTGCGAGAAAGCCGAAGATCACGGCCGCGGACAGCTGGCCGATGTACTTGCCCGCCGCGGTCAGGCCCAGGTTGCGTTGCTTGCGGATCTTGATGAAGTCGTCGACGAAACCCACCGCGCCCAGAGCCGTGGCCAGGCCGAGCACCAGCAACGCCGACGCCGACGGACCGTCGGCGTCGTAGCCGATGCCGATCAGGTGGGAGCCGAGGTAACCGGCCCACATGCCGACCAGGATGGCGACGCCGCCCATCGTGGGGGTACCGCGCTTGGCCTGGTGGCTGGCGGGTCCGTCGACCCGGATCTCCTGCCCGAAGCCCTGCTTGGCGAACAACCGGATCAGCAGCGGGGTGAGCAGGATCGAGACCGTCAGCGCGATCGCCGCGGCGAAGAGAATCTGCCTCATCCTGCTGCCTCCGTGTCCTGTCCCACCCCGCTGTTCGCCGCGCCGCCGCGTGCGGCCGGGTCGGTCAGATGCTCGGCGACCGCCCACAAGCCGACCGACTTCGATGCCTTCACCAGCACCACGTCGCCGGGCGCGACTTCCCGTTCGAGCAGCGCGATCGCCGCGTCGATGTCCGGTACCAGGACCGATTCCTCACCCCATGACCCTTCCATCACCGCGCCCTGGTGCAGCGCGCGGGCGGGCCGCCCGGTGCCGACGACGACCACCCGGCTGACGTCCAACCGCACCGCGAGCCGCCCGATGGCGTCGTGCTCGATGACGGATTCCTCGCCGAGTTCGGCCATCTCGCCGAGCACCGCCCAGCTGCGCCGCGGCGACTCGCCCGCGCGCGCCATGCTCACCAGCGCCTTGAGCGCGGCGCGGACCGAATCCGGATTCGCGTTGTAGGAGTCGTTGACGACGGTGACGCCGTCCGCGGTGGTCCGTACGTCCATCCGGCGCGCGGACGCGGCGCGCGCGCCGGACAGCGCCGCGATGACGGTGTCCAGATCGGCGCCGCACTCCAGCGCGACCGCGATGGCCGACAGCGCGTTGCCGACCTGGTGCTCGCCGTGCACGGCCAGGCGCACCGGCGCGCTGCCCGCGGGGGTGTGCACCGTGAACGCGGCCCTGGCCTGGTCGTCGAGCCGGATATCGGTGGCCCGCACGTCGGCGGTCGCGGCTTGCCCGACGGTCACCACCCGCGCCGACGTCCGCGCGGCCATCGCGGCGACCTGCGGATCGTCGGCGTTGAGCACGGCGAGCCCGGTGGGCGGCAACGCCTCGACCAGCTCGCCCTTGGTCTTCGCGATGGCCTCGCGGCTGCCGAACTCGCCGAGATGCGCGGTGCCCACGTTGAGCACCACGCCGATGCCCGGGGGCGCCACCTCGGCCAGCGCGGCGATGTGCCCTGGCCCGCGCGCGGACAGCTCCAGCACCAGGAACCGGGTGCCCGCGTCGGCGCGCAACGCCGTCCACGGGTGCCCGAGTTCGTTGTTGAACGATCCCGGCGGGGCCACCACCGTGCCCAGCGGCGCCAGAACGGCGGCCAGCAGGTCCTTGGTGGAGGTCTTGCCGGACGAGCCGGTGACGCCGACGACGGTGAGCCCGCCCGCGGCGACGAGACGCGACACGCTGGCGCGGGCCAGCGCGGCGAGCGCGGTCAGCACCGCGGCGCCGGAACCATCCGAATCATGGCTGAGCGCAACCGACTTCGACGGTACGGCGCCGCGGGTGGGGGTGACCACGATGGCGGGCACGCCGACCGGGCGCGCCGCGAGCACCGCCACCGCACCCGCGGCGATCGCCGCGCCCGCGTAGTCGTGACCGTCGGAGCGCTCGCCCGGCAGCGCCAGGAACAGGTCGCCGGAACCGATTCGGCGCGAATCGAATTCGACCGCGCCGGTCACTCGCACCTCCGGGTCTGCGACGTCGTGCAGCGTGCCGCCGACGACCTCCGCGATCTCCCGCAGTGTCATCTCGATCATGAAACCGTCAAGTCCTCCGCGTGGTTACCTTGCGGACTGCGTCTTTCCAATGCGGCCGCGAGTACGTCGCGGTCGTCGAAGGGGTGCTTCACGCCCTGGATCTCCTGCCCTGCCTCATGTCCTTTGCCCGCGATCAGCACCACGTCACCGGGGCGCGCCCACGCCACCGCCGCCGCGATGGCTTCCGCTCGGTCACCGATCTCCCGCACCTCGCCGCGCTCGGCCTCCGGGACCGCCAGCGCACCGGAGCGCACAGCGGCGCGAATGGCCGCCGGGTCCTCGGTGCGCGGATTGTCGTCGGTGATGACCAGCAGGTCGGCGCCGCGCGCGCTCACGGCGCCCATCAGCGGCCGCTTCGCCGCGTCCCGGTCACCGCCCGCGCCGACCACCACCGCGAGCCGTCCCGCGGTGTCCGCCGCGAGATGCCCGCGCAGCGTGGCGATCACGGACTCCAGCGCCGCGGGCTTGTGCGCGTAGTCGACGATCGCCAGGAAGTCCTGTCCGCGCTCCACCCGCTGCATCCGGCCGGGCACGTCCACGGTCGCCAGCGCGGGCGCCGCGACCGACGGCTCGACGCCCGCCGCCGCGCACACCGCCACCGCCAGCAGGCCGTTGGCGACGTTGTAGTGGCCGGGGAGCCGCAGCCGCACCGGGATCTCCCCGTGCGGACCCGCAGCGGTGAAGTCTTGCTCGCCGCCGTGCGCCGCCACCGGGCCGGTGACGCTCCAGGCGGCGGTCCGGGTGGTCGCCACCGTGACGGGGTTCGGCAGACCGGCGGCCAGCCGCTGCCCCCACTCGTCGTCCACGCAGACCACGGCGGTGCGCGCCGCGACCGGCGAATCAGGTTCGAACAGCTTGCGTTTGGCGGCGAAGTAGTCCTCGAAGTCGGCGTGGAAGTCGAGGTGGTCCTGGGAGAGGTTGGTGAACGCGCCCACCGCGAACCGCACCCCGTCCACCCGGCCCAGCGTCAGCGCGTGGCTGGACACCTCCATCACCACCGCGTCCACGCCCTGCTCGACCATCAGCGCGAACATCGCGTGCAACTGCGGCGCCTCGGGCGTGGTCAGCGCGCTCGGCACCCGCCTGCCGCCGATCCTGGTCTCGATGGTGCCGATCAGCGCGGTGGACAGCCCCGCCGCGGCCAGGCCCGCCTCCACCAGATAGGAGGTCGTGGTCTTCCCCGAGGTGCCGGTGATTCCCACGATGCGCAGCCGCTCCGACGGATTGCCGTAGATCGTCGCCGACAGCTCGCCCAGCACCGCTCTCGGGTTCTCCCGCACCAGCACCGGCACGTCCAGCGGACCGGCCAGCTCCGCGCCCGCCGCGTCGGTCAGCACCGCGACCGCGCCCTGGGCCACCGCGTCCCGCGCGAAGCGCGCACCGTGCGCGCGGGCGCCGGGCAGCGCGGCGAACAGGTCACCGGGCAGCACGGCGTTCGAGCGCTGCTCGATGCCGGTGACCGACACGCCGCGCACAGCCGATTCGGGACTCGTCGCGGCGCCGATGACGGCGGCCAGCGACGCCAGCGGCGTTGACGGCGAATGCTCTGGCCGCAATGCGCGCGGTTGACCGGACTGCACAGAAACCAGGCTCCTTTCGGGGGCGGCGATCGACGTGTCAGGTTACCGGCGACCGGTCACGGCGGGACCATGCGCCCCATCGCAAGGCCGGGGAGGTCGCCCACCGCACCCTACGGGTTCGCCCGCCCGCTCCGGACCGCGCCACGCGGCATCCGCACGCCACCGCTCGAGGACGCGAGGCGCACGGCGGGCCGCCACGCGTCTTCGCCCCCCGAATACCGCACTCACCTGCAATTTCCTCCGCACAGATCCGATGTTCGCTACCGATCGCAGCCCCGGCACGCCGGGCGGGACAGCTCGCTCAGCCCGCCTGCAGGACGAATTGCCGGGACGGCTGCGCGGACGGCGGAATGCGGTCGCGCTGCAAGGCCCACGAGGCGATGTTGTGGAACAGCGGCGCGACCGAACCGCCGCCGGAGCCGTCGGAACTGCGGACGGGCGCGTCGAGCATGAGCCCGATCACGTACCGCGGATTGTCCGCGGGAACCATGCCCGCGAAGGTGATCCAGAACGACGACGTGGAGTAGCACCGGCACGCGCGATCGACCTTCTGCGCGGTACCGGTCTTGCCCGCCACCTGATAGCCGGTGATGGCCGCGGGCCATCCGGTGCCGTTCTGGTTGGCGTTCATCGGGTCACGCTGCACCACGGCCTGGAACATGGTTCGCAACGTGGCGGCGGTCTGCTTGCTCACCACGCGCACGCCGTCCGGTTGGGTCTCCTCGGCGCGCGTGCCGTCGGGCGCGATCTTCGCCCGCACGATCCGGGGCGGAATCCGCACGCCGTCGTTGGCGATCGCCTGGTACATGCTCGCCATCTGCAGCGTCGTCATCGAAAGACCCTGCCCGATCGGGAGATTCGCGAAGGTGCCGCCGGACCACTGCTCCCGGTCCGGCATCAGGCCCGCGCTCTCGCCCGGCAGGCCGATGCCCGTGCGCTGCCCGAGCCCGAACCGGTGCGCCATGTCGGCGAAGCGGTCCTCGCCCACGCGCTGCGCGAGCATCAGCGTGCCCACATTGGAGGACCGGCCGAAAATGCCCGTGGTCGTGTAGGGCTCGACGCCGTGCGACCACGCGTCGTGCACCGTGACGCCGGCCATCTGGATCGCGCCGGGCACCTGATGCACCTCGTCCGGATCGGTCAGGCCGTAGTCGATGGCGGCGGCCGCCGTGACGATCTTGTTCACCGAGCCCGGCTCGAACACGTCCGTGACCGACGGGTTGCTCAATTGGGCATTGGCCCACTTCTGCGGACCCAGGCTGGGGTTGAAGGTGTTGTCGTTGGCCATCGCCAGCACCTGCCCGGTCTTGGCGTCCAGGACGACGGCCGAGGCGCTGCCCGCACCCGACACGTCCTTGGCCTGCTGCACCTGCTGTTGCACGTAGTACTGCAGGTCCGAGTCCAGGGTGAGTTCGACGGAGGCTCCGTTGACCGCGGGCTGCTCGTCGCGCCAGCTGCCAGGGATGACCGCGCCGTCGGAACCGCGATCGTAGGTGTGCGATCCGTCGGTACCCGCCAGCACCGAGTCCAGCGACGACTCGAGCCCGATCTGCCCGTGGCCGTCCCAGCCGACCGCACCGACGACATTCGCCGCCAGCGACCCGCCGGGATACACCCGCGGACTCTGCTGATCGGCGCCGACTTGTGGGAATTTCTCGGTGATCTCGTCGGCGATGCGCGGGTCGACGTTCTGGGCGAGGAACACGAATTGCTCGTCGCTGTTCAGCTTCGCGAGCAGGTCCGATTCCGCGGGCGCGTCTTTGCCGAGCTTCTCGTGGACGGTGCGCGCGATGTCGCGCAGCCGCTGGTCCGGATCCGGTGCCTTGTCGCTCTTGGCCCTGGCGTCCGCCAATTCCTTCCGGACAGCGACCGGCCGGAAGTGCAGCGCCTTGGCCGACACGGTGAACGCCAGCGCCTTGCCGTTGCGGTCGGTGATCGGGCCGCGGGTGGCCGGATCGGGCTGATGGGTGGTGCGCTGGCTGGCCGCCTGCGCGGACAGCCCCGGCGCCGCGACGCTCTGCACCCACAGCAATTGCAGCGCGACCACCGCGAGCGCGACGAGCATGACCACCCGGCCGACGCCGAGGCGCAACCGGAGCGGACCGTCCGGGACAGCCGCCGCCGATGGCCGCGGCCTGCCCGTGGCACGGGGGGCCGCGGGCCCGCGTCGCCGGCGCGGCGCGGGCCCGGGATGGGTCACTGCGGCACTCCCTGGGGAGCCGGCGCGGCTTCCGGATCGGTCGAGGTCGCGTCCGCGGATGTCTGCGGCGCGGCGGCGGGCGGTGTGGGTGCGGGCAGTCCCGCCTGGGGCGGAACGACCGGCGCGGGCGCTGCCGGGACCTGGCTACCCGGCGGGGGCGACGCGTTCACCTGGGCGTCGGCCGGCGGCCCGGTGTTCGGCCGGCCCGGTACGGGAGCTCCGGGCGTGGTGGTGACCGGAACCACCCGCTCGCCTTGCGGCGAACGCGCCGAGGGCCCGGCGTTCAGCGGCGGCACGGGAGTGCCCTGAGCCGGGGTGGGCTTGCCGATCACGGTGACCGAGCCGTCCGGTCCGATCAGCAGACGGGCCGGGTCCTTGGCGGGGATCATCCCCAGCTCGCGCGCCCGCAGGGCCAGTTCCGGCGCCGAATCGGCGACCTCGACCTCGCGCTGCAGGGCCGCGCGCTCGTCGGCCAGCCGCCGGTTCGTCGCCCGCGCGTCGCCGAGTTGGTAGCTGTCCTCGGCGGCGCGGGTGGTCAGCAGCAAGGTGAGCGCGAGGCCGCATCCGAGCAAGGCGATGATGGCCGTGACGAACGGGATGCGGGTGGCCATCGCCGAGCGCCGCACGGTAGGCAGGAAGGTGCTGTCCGACCCGGTCTCGGCGCGCATCCGCCGCCGCGCGTAGGCGCGCTGCGCAGCGCCCGATTTCACCCGCTCGGCATCCTGGACCCGCCGGGCGACCCGGCCCGGCGCTTCGACGGTCCGCGTCCGCACGCTCATCGATTCCCCTCCTCTGTCCTCCCGGGACGCCGGAGCGGCACAGCGCGCCGCTGTCTCATCCGGCCTCCGCCGGCTGCGCGGGACATCCGCGCGCGGCCGGCGCGGCGAAGCGCCGGGTACTGCTCGCTCACCGCGCCTCCTCGATCCGCTCGGCGGCACGCATGCGTACCGGGGCCGCCCGCGGGTTGTCCTCGATCTCCTGCTCGGTCGCCTTTTCCGCGCCCCGGGTCAGCATCCGGAACTCCGGTCCCATGCCGGGGAGTTCGACCGGCAGGTCCACCGGGGTTCGGGACGCGGTGCGTGCGGCCAACTCCTGCTTGACCACCTTGTCCTCCAGTGATTGGTAGGACATGACGACGATGCGGCCGCCCACGCGCAGCGCGGCCAGCGCGGCGGGCAGTGCGGCTCGCAGGGAGTCGAGCTCCCCGTTGACCTCCACCCGCAGCGCTTGGAAGGTGCGCTTGGCCGGATGCCCGCCGGTGCGGCGCGTCGCCGCGGGGATCGTGGCGTACAGCAGTTCCACCAGTTCGGCGCTGGTACGAAACGGTTTGACCTGGCGACGGCGGATCACCTCCGCGGCGATCCGGCCGGCGAAACGTTCCTCTCCGTAGGTCTTCAGCACCCGGGCGAGGTCGCCGTGGCTGTAGGTGTTGAGTACGTCGGCGGCGGTGAGCCCGCTGGTCGGATCCATCCGCATGTCCAGGGGGGCGTCGACGGAATAGGCGAAGCCGCGATCGGCCTCGTCCAGCTGCATCGACGACACGCCGAGGTCCATCAGGATCGCCGAGACCGAACCGGTGGCGGGCAGCCCCGCCTCCCGCAGCGCGTCGGCGATGCCGTCATAGCGGGTGTGCACCAGCGTGATTCGGTCCGCGAAGGGTGCGAGCCGCTCGCCGGCCAACCGCAGCGCGGTGGTGTCGCGGTCCAGCCCGACCAGATGGAGGCCGGGGTAGCTGCTCAGGAAGTGCTCGGCGTGCCCGCCGAGGCCGAGCGTCGCGTCGACGTAGACCGCGCCGGGCTCGGACAAGGCCGGGCCGAGCAGCGCGTCGGCTCGCTCGAGCAGAACCGGAACATGGCGGGGACCGCGCTGTTCACGGTTCACCTCGACCTCCCGGAGTCTGCCTCGCGTCGTCGCGCACCGCACACGGGTCGCCTTGATACACAGTGCTTTCGATAGAAGTGCGAATGCCCCGTGGTCTCTGACCGAACTTCGGCACCTGGCGTCGGGGAAGTACGTCAGGGTCCGCGTCCGGGCAGAGACCGCGTGGCACTCGCGCGCCCGCGGCTAGAAGATTCCGCCCAGCGACTCGTCTCTGGCTTGCGAGAAGTCCTCCTCGTGCTCGGCGAGGTAGGACTCCCACGCCTGCTTGTCCCAAATCTCCAGGAAGTCGACCGAACCGATCACCACGCAATCCCTTTGCAGGTTGGCGTAGCGACGATGGTCGGCGGACAACACGATCCGGCCCTGCGCGTCCGGACGCTGCTCGTCCGTTCCGGCCGCGAGGGCCCGGACGAACGCACGGGCCTGCGGATTGCTTCGAGACGCGGCCGCGGCACGCCGGGCGAGCGCGGTGAACTCCTCTTTCGGGTACACGGCAAGGCTGTGGTCCTGCCCCTTCGTGACCATCAACCCTCCCGCCAGATCGTCTCGAAACTTCGCAGGCAACGTGAGTCGCCCCTTGTCGTCCAAGCGAGGTGTGTAGGTACCGAGAAACATCTCGATACCTCCCTAACGATCACCTCGATGGTCGGCCCTTCAGTACTGCGCGCTCCACATTACCCCACTTTCCCCCACTTTCAATCGAAACAAGCGGTGATCTGGCTCCCGACCCAGACGATTCCGCAGGTCATGCCAGCTATCACCGGCGTGGAGAACTTTCGCGAGTTCTGCCGACACGCGCCACCCCTGCGGACAAACGCCCGAAAACACCCAGCAAACTCCTTGGTGCCGGTTGCGCGGGGGCGCGGTGGGGGAACTTCGTGGGGAGGTGTGGGGGAAGGCGGAAGCGCGGCCCGATGATCATCCACGGCGCGGGAGGCCGCATACGCGAACCGGCGACGCCGCACCATCACGGTGCGGCGTCGCCGGTCGTGCTGAAGTTGTCAGGCTACGGGCGAGCTACTCCTGCTCGAACCGCCGGCGGAAGCGATCCTCCATGCGCTCGGAGAAACCGCCCGATTTCCGCTGGCGACCCCGGCCGCCCGAGCCGCCGGACGCCGCCTGGCCGCCGGACCGATCATTCTTGGCGATGCTCTTGGAGGTGCCGAGCAGCAGCAGCACGCCGGCGCCGAACATCACGATGAACCCGATCAGGCTGATGATCGGGAAGCCGCCGGGCTTCACTGGTGCGGCGATGCCTGCGACGAGGAGAAAGAGGCCGAGGACGAACAACGCCGCGGCCTGGAGTCTGCGACGACTCGAGGTCGAACGTAGCCGTCCGCCGCGGACGGACGAGGCGAACTTGGGATCCTCAGCATAGAGAGCGCTCTCGATCTGTTCGAGCATGCGCTGCTCGTGCTCGGAGAGTGGCACGGTACCTCCCCCGGCACTAGGACGTGGCTGTCGCCTCCGGGTAGACGACAGATAGCCGACCTTGGCGGCCATCTGACACCAATGATACGAGTTCGATCAGGGCCAGACCACCTAATGTGCGCAGTAGGACGTAGTCCGTCTTCAGCCCGTTAACCAATCGGTCATCCCGCCGGACAATCCGGGGGCGGGCCGCAACCGAGCCGATGCCGCGAGGAGATCTTCCACGTCGTGCAGGAATGCCGCGACCCGGGAAGAGAACTCGTCCGCCTCGTGTTCGTCGACGTTCCGGTCCAGTCCCGCCTCCAGCGCCGCCCTGAGCTCCGAGCGCGCGCTGAAGTAATCCGCCCACATCACGAATTCCGGCGCGGCGCGCTGCATCAGCACCCACGCGTTGCGCGAGCGCGCCCGGGGTGCGGCATCGGCGCCCGTGAGCGCGATCACCGCGCCCGCGCCACGCAACGCCGCCAAGTAGGCGGTGCGGAACCGCTCCCGTGGATCCCGTTCCCCCGCCGCCTGCATGAGCAACCCGTCCGCGCGCTCCAGCAGTTTGCCGGCCCGGCCGGGCCGGCCCGGATGTTCCACTCGACCAGACATCGCCGTCCCTCCACCATCGCGTACCTTGGCCCGTATCCGTGCTGGACGCGGCGTGCCCCACCGCTTTCCAGCACCGCCCGGACCGAACAGGTATTCGAACGTTTGAATTGAGCTTCAATATAAAGACGCCCACCGACAAACTTCCGCGTCCGCGCGACCGACGAGAGCCATGACCGCCGTCAAGCCCAATCACACTCCCGCACCCGCCGTCATCGATCTCTCGGTGGCGGCTCTGCGCTCCCGGCTGCACGACGCGCTGGCGGTCTACGTGGCCGCGATGGACTATCCGCGCGGGACCGAGAACCATCGCGCGCCGATGTGGACCGAGCACACCACCCGGCCCGGCTGGCAGGCGGTGGCCGCGGTGCTGCCCGACGACTCCGGCCGGATCGATCTGCGCACCGCGCCGATCGTGGCGATCGCCTACGGCTATCGCGGCGCCGCGCACCAGTGGTGGCACCAGCAGGTGCACAGCGGGATGCGGCGTTCGGGCTGGCCGGAACACTCCGCGCGGGAACTGCTCTCGGACTACTTCGAGCTCACCGAACTGCACGTGCATCCCGCCGCGCAGGGCCGCGGCATCGGCGGCACGCTGCTGGAACGGCTGCTGCGCGATCGCACCGAGCGCGCCGTGCTGCTGTCGACGCCCGAGGTCGCCGGTGAGGACAATCGCGCCTGGCGGCTGTACCGCAGGCAGGGATTCACCGACGTGGTCCGCAATTTCGTCTTCGCGGGCGACAACCGGCCCTTCGCGATCCTCGGCAGGCGGCTGCCGCTGTGAGGGTCACGTGACGGCGGTCGTCGTCGGCTCGGGTCACAACGCCTTGGTCGCGGCGTGCTATCTCGCCCGCGCCGGTCACCAGGTCGAAGTGCTCGAACGCGACGTGGTCCTCGGCGGGGCGGTCTCGACGGTCGAACGGTTCCCCGGCCATCGCGTCGATCGCGGCTCGTCGGCGCACATCATGATCCGCCACACCGGCATCGTCGAGGAGCTGGAACTCGCCCGCTTCGGCCTGCGGTACATCGATTGCGACCCATGGGGTTTCACCCCCGCGCACGGCGGCCGTCCCGCCCTGGTGTTCCAGCGCGACCTGGAAGCGACCTGCGCGTCGATCGCGGCGGCCTGCGGACCACGCGACGCGGACGCCTACCGCCGCTTCGTGCGGGTGTGGGGCCCGCGCAGCGCCCGGGTGATGCGGGCCTTCGGCGGCGGGCCGACGCCGGGCCGGCTGGTGCGGTCGTTCTGGGGTCTGGAGGCGAAGGACGGCGGCAGCGCCCTGTCCCGGGAGTTCCTGCAATCCGGTGACGCGCTGCTGGACGCCTGCTTCGAGGACGAACGGTTGAAGGCGTCACTGGCCTGGTTCGGCGCGCAGTCCGGCCCGCCGATGTCGGAGCCTGGCACGGCGCCGATGGTGGGGTTCGCCGCGCTCATGCACACGCTGCCGCCGGGGCGCGCGGTCGGCGGCAGCGGGGCGCTGACCACGGCGCTGGTGGCGCGGCTGCGCGCCGACGGCGGGGTGGTGACCGCGGGCGACGCGGTGTCCGCGCTGCGCCGCGACGGCGAGCGCTGGCGGGTGCGCACCGCGTCGGGCCGAGAGCTGCGCGCCGACATCGTGATCGCGGGCTGCCATGTGCTGACCACGCTGGAGCTGCTGCGCGACGGCGGCTTCGACGGCGCGCTGCTCGACGGCTGGCGCAGGCGCATCCGCGTGGGGCCCGGAATCGGAATGGTGGTGCGGGCCGCCACCACGGCACTGCCTCGTTATCCCGGCAGCCCGGCCGACCAGTCCGCCCGCGGCCTGCAGTTCCTGGTGTCCGACCGCGCGCAGTTGCGGCGAGCGCACGGCGCGGCGCTGGCCGGGGACCTGCCGCCGCGACCGGTCGTCCTGGCCATGAGCTTCAGCGCGCTCGACCCGACCATCGCGCCGCCGGGCGCGCATCAGTTGTCGCTGTGGGCGCAGTGGCATCCCTACCGCCTGTCCTCCGGTGCCGATTGGGCCGATCTCGCGCAGCGCGAAGGCGAGCGGATCATCGCCGAAGTCGACTCGTACGCGCCTGGTTTCGCCGGCACGGTGACGCACACGCACGTGCAGACGCCGGTGGAGTTGGAGCGCGAGCTCGGGCTCATCGGCGGCAACGTCATGCACGTGGAGATGTCGCTGGACCAGATGATGCTGTGGCGCCCGCTGCCCGAGCTGGCGGGCCAGCGGGTGCCCGGCGCGCGGGGGCTGTATCTGACCGGCGCGTCCACCCACCCCGGTGGCGGCGTCTCCGGCGCGAGCGGCCGCACGGCCGCCGCGCTCGCGCTGCGCGACCTGAACCGGCGCGGCGTGTCGCGGTGGCTGCGCCGATGACGGATGCGGGTGACCCGCCGCCGGCCGCCACGAATCGGACGGCACCCGGCCGCCCCGCGGGCCCCAGGTCCCCGTATCGCTCGGCGACCTTCCTCCTACCGCTGGCCCTCGTCGTCCTGACGGTCGCCGCGCAGATCGGATATCCGCTGGCCACGGGCGGCGCGCGGGACCGCGTCACCGTGGCCGTCGTGCTGCTCTCCGCCGCCGCCGCGCTGGCGCACGCGACCGCGACCAGGGGCTTCCGCTACGCCGCCGGCTTCCTGGTCATCGTCTCCGGCGTCGGGCTCACGGCGGAGGTGATCGGCACCGCGACCGGCATTCCGTTCGGCTGTTACCAGTACGCCACCGACCGGCTCGGGCCCGCGTTGCTCGAGGTGCCGCTGCTCGTCCCGCTGGCCTGGACCGGCGGGATGTATCCGGTGTGGGTGGTGGCCGGGATGGTGTCGCGCCGCACGGCCGCCCGGGTCCTGGCGACGGCGGCGGGCGCGGTGGGCTGGGACCTGTTCCTCGATCCGCAGATGGTGGCCGACGGGCAGTGGACCTGGTGCGACACCAGCTCCGGGCTACCCGGGCTGGAGTGGATTCCGGTGACGAACTACCTGGGCTGGTTCGCCGTCGCGCTCCTGATGGGCGGATTGCTCGCGATCTGGGAGCGCGCGGCGCCGGATCCCGTGCCTGCGCGCAGCCGCGCGATCGCGCTCACCGTGCCGGTGGCCTTGTTCTTGTGGACCTGGCTCGGATCGGCGCTGGCCCACGCGGTGTTCCTGGATCTTCCGTCGTCCGCCGGGTACGGCTTCGCCGGCCTGGGCCTGCTGGGCGTCCCGCTGCTGGTCGCCCTGGCTCGCGCGCGCCGCTGACCGAGCCCGCCTTCCCGCGCGTGGCACGCCGACGCGCGCTGCGACTGGCGCGTTTCATTACCGGCGGTTGGCCTGGCACGATGTCACCCGTGCAGCCGAGTCCCGTCACCACGAAATCCGATGCCACGGCCCTCGCGCCGCGGCGGGCCCGACGCCGCGGCGCGCGCGTCGCTTCGGTCCTCCTGCTCGCGGCGATGCTGGTCCCGATGCTCGCCGGCTGCCTGCGGGTGCAGGTCTCGATGGGGGTCTCGTCCAACGACCGGGTGTCCGGACGCATCGTCGCCGCCGTGGTGCCCACCGACCCCGGGGACAAGGGCCCGCAGTTGAAGGCGCCCGAGACGCTGGCGGCCAAGGTGCGGGTGGAGCCGTACGCCCAGGACGGATACGCCGGCAGCCAGGTCTTCTTCGAAGACCTGTCCTTCGGTGACGTGCAGCAGCTCGGGCAGTTGTCCGAGCAGACCCAGGGCATGTTCCAGTTGCAGTTCCAGCGCACCGGCGACCTGGTCAGCCTGAGCGGGCGGGTCGATCTGAAGTCCGTGCCGCCGCACGGCTCGGACGTGCAGTTCACCGTCGCGTTCCCGGCCCGCGTCGCCAAGACCAACGGCAACCGCGAGGGCGACAACGTCGTCTCCTGGAAGCTGCCGTCCGGTGAGGTCTCCAAGCTGCACGCCGAGGTCAGCTACGCCGACCCGAACACCCGCTCGTTCGCGGGCTGGGCGGGCATCGCGGGCGGCATCACGCTGGCGGTGGCCGCCATCGTCGCCGCGATGGCGTACATGGACCGCAATCCCGCGGCGCCCGGCGCGCCGGAAGTCGGCTTCTCGCTGAGCCGCTGGTGGCGCTCGGTGACGCAGAATCGCTGAGCGGCGGGGCGGTGTGCCGGGATAGCGTGACCCCCATGGTGCATGCCGACCTGCCGAAGACGTTGCGTGCGAACTCGATTCTGCCCAGCACCGCCACCGCGGTGGCGGTGCTCGGCGCGGGCCTCGCGCTATACAACCGAATCACCGTGCGGCGGTTGCCGGATACCCCGACGACAGTGATCGAGCCGGTCACCGTCTGCGTTCCCGCGCGGAACGAAGCCGACCGGCTGCCCGATCTGATCGCCGATCTGCGCGCTCAGGTGGGCGTACCCCGCCTGGCGGTGCGCATCCTCGACGACGCCTCCTCCGACGGCACCGGTGCCGCCGCCCGCGCGGCGATCGACGACGACCCGCGCTTCACCCTGCTGCGCACCGAGTCCGACCCCGTCCCCGGCTGGACCGGGAAGGCCGCGGCCTGCGTCCGTCTGGCCGAGGACGTGTCGACGCCGGTGCTGATCTTCTTGGACGCCGACGTGCGGCTGGCGCCGCACGCGCTCGCGGCGGCGGTCGGCGCGCTGCGCGCTGGACGAGCCGCGCTGGTCTCCCCGTGGCCTCTGCAAGTGGCCGCATCCGTGGCGGAGGCCGTCGTGCAGCCCCTGCTGTGCTGGTCGTGGGCCTCGACGTTGCCGATGGCCGTGGCCGACCGGAGCCTGCGGCCCGCGACGGCGGTGGCCTGCGGCCAGTTTCTCGTGTTCGACAACGCCGCCTACCGCGCGGTGGGCGGTCACACGACGGTGGCCGGGAGCGTCACCGAAGACCTCGACATCGCCCGTACGCTGCGGCGAGCCGGTCATTCCACCGTGCTGGCGGCCGCGGGAGGGCTGGCGCGCACCAGGATGTATCGCGGTGCGGCCGAAGTGGACGCGGGCTACACCCGTTGGCTGTGGTCGGCCTACGACGGCACGATTGCGGGTGGAGCGGCGGTGGGACTCGTTGCGGCCATTGCCTATTGGGTGCCGCCCGTGGCGACGGTAGTCGGCCGGGGCGCGGTCCGCCGGATCGGCCTGATCGGCTGGCTCGCCGCCGTCGCCGGGCGGCTGCTGGCCCGCTCGACCGAAACCGGCGGCCCCTTGAGCCGCGCGGATGTCGCGGCCGCCGTGGCGCATCCGGTGTCGGTGGCGGCCTATCTGCTGCTGTGGGCGCGTTCGCATCGGGCCCGCCGCCGCGGCACGGCGCGCTGGAAAGGTCGTTCGCTCACCTGAGCGACCGCGCCGCGGCCGGCGGAACTCACGGCACCGCGGTGATTCCGACCGTCGGCAAGAACATGCACGACTTCGCGCCGTTCTGCACCGTGCCGAAGACCGCGGCGAGAACGGTGCCCTTGCCGGTGTCCACCGGGACCGCGCGCACCCCACCCATCGGGAGGGACGCGACGAGGAAGTCCCGGATGGCCTGCTCGGCCGTGGGCCGCAGGTCCGCGGGAACAGCCGCGGGAATCATCGAGCGGGCGACCTCCGGCAGCGGCCCCATGGCGGCCGTGCCGCCGCGGCCGGTGCTCAGGTTGAGCCAGGCCACCTGCATGCCTCCGGTGTTCGAGCCGTCCGGCCCGAGACCGTAGGGCACGAAGGTGAACATGGCCTGCCCCGCTTTGACGGCGCTGAGATCCTGGCCGGGAATCTGCACGCTGTTCTTCGGCCAGGGCCCCGGAATGGCGCCCGCCACGGCAGGCGCCAGACCGGCCGTGGTGTTGTCGAGACAGAACGCCGACGCGCTCGGATAGGCGAAGGGCTGGATACCGAGCGCGCGCAGCGCGTCGATCGCGGCTTGGTAGGCGCCGAACAGGTCACCTGGGGCGGCGACCGGCACGGAGTGCTCGGAGAACGCGGGAATCGTGGCATCCGGAGCCGCGAACGCGGTGGCCGGGCCGGCGAGCGCGAAGGCGATGGAACTGGTCGCGACAGCGGACAACTGGGTCAGACGGCGCAATATGGTCACGAAACCTCCTCATCGGCGGAACGATCGAGGGGCACAGTACTCCGGCAAACGCCTCCAACAGCCTGGATTGGGCATAGCAATTTCTTGGCGAGTCCTGTTTGCCCGGAACGGACTTCCGCTCGGCCGACCGGCGTTCCCCAGCCCCGGCGATAGCCGTATGCTGCATCGGGCCGCCGGATTCCCGCCGCCGCGCACTCGCCCTCCGCGAGGCGCCCGGGCCCACGCCGCCCACGAGCGAGCAGCGCATCCCTGGTTACTACAAGGATCCGAGGCATCGGCGTCGACAAGGTCTACGCTCACGCTGATTACTTCTCTTGTTCCAGGCTTCCCTTGCTGGGCATCATGATTCGGCTCGCCTCCGACATCCGTCGCCGGGGGTCGGCGCCAACCATCCAGAGCGACCGAGAGACCTGGCTCGTCGACGTCGCAGCAACCCCCCGGTCATCGGGTGCGGGTGCTTCCGCCGGGACCGATGGAGGAACCGAAGTGATCATCGAGGACCCGTCGTGAGTGCGTCCACGGCACCTGACGCCGCCCCCGAAACCGTCACGCACACCGAAGCGGACCCGATCGGCGCCCCCGTCCCCGTGCCCGTGCCCGCCGATTCCGGCGCGACGCCCACCGTGGCCAAGACCCGGCACCCGTGGCGCTGGGTGGTCAGCGCCGTCGCGCTGATCCTGCTCGCCCAGTTCGCGCACGGTCTGGCCACCAATCCCGGCTGGGACTGGCCGACCTTCGCGCAGTACATCACGGCGAAGTCGGTGCTGTCGGCGTTGCGGGTCACCCTGGAGCTGACCGTCTGGGGCACCGCGCTCGGCTTTCTGCTGGGCACCGCCCTGGCGATCGCCCGGTTGTCGAACAATCCCGTGCTGCGCGTGATCTCGTGGGTCTACATCTGGGCGTTCCGTTCGATCCCGCTGATCGTGCAGCTGCTGTTCTGGTTCAACATCGCCTACCTGTATCAGACCCTCTCGATCGGCGTGCCGTTCGGGCCCGCGCTGTTCACTTTCGAGGTGAACGGGGTGATCAGCGGTTTCACCGCCGCCGTGATCGGCTTGGCCCTGCACCAGGCGGCCTATTCGGCCGAGATCATCCGGGCCGGATTCATCTCGGTGGACGCCGGCCAGCTGGAAGCCGCCGCCGCGCTGGGGATTCCCCGGCTGCGGCAGTTCCGCACGGTGGTGGCGCCGCAGGCCATGCGCACGATCCTGCCGAACGCGACCAACGAGGTGATCAGCCTGTTCAAGGGCACCTCGATCGTGTCGGTGATGGCGATCGCCGAGCTGTTCTACCAGGTCCAGGTGATCTACGGACGCAATGGGCGAGTGGTGCCGCTGCTGATGGTCGCGACGGTCTGGTACATCGTGCTCACCACCGTGCTGTCGGTGGCGCAGCACTACATCGAGCGCCACTACGCCAAGGGGGCGCACCGCACGCCGCCGCCGACTCCGCTGCAACGCGCCTGGCGGAAGCTGCGCGAGGTCGCCGAGGCCGGTCCCGCCGCACCGCGCGGAGCCACCCGATGAGCGCCACACCCGCCGTCGAGGTCCGCGGCGTGCGCAAATCCTACGGCGCGCATCCGGTGCTGCGCGGCATCGATCTCACCGTGCGCTCCGGCGAGGTGGTCGCCGTCATCGGCCCGTCGGGCTCCGGTAAGTCGACGCTGCTGCGCGTGGTGAACCACCTGGAGACCCTCGACGCGGGCACCGTGCACATCGACGGGGAACTGATCGGCTACCGGCTGCGCCGCGACCGCCTGCACGCGCTGCCCGATCGCGAGGTGCGCAAGCAGCGTTCGCGGATCGGCTTCGTCTTCCAGCAGTTCAATCTGTTCCCGCACCTGACGGTCCTGGAAAACGTCACGCTGGCCCCGCTTTCCGCGCAACGGCGGGGCCGGGCCGAGGTGGAGCGCGAGGCGCACCGCCTGCTGGAGCGGGTCGGCATCGGACAGCTGGCCGGCGCGTATCCGCGCACGCTGTCGGGCGGACAGCAGCAGCGGGTGGCGATCGCCCGCGCGCTGGCGCTGCGGCCGCGCGTGATCCTGTTCGACGAGCCCACCTCCGCCCTGGACCCGGAACTGGTCGGCGAGGTGCTCGACGTGATCCGCGATCTCGCGCACGGCGGCACCGCCCTGGTGATCGTCACCCACGAGATCGGTTTCGCCCGTGAGGTCGCCGACACCGTGGTGTTCCTGGACGAGGGCGTCATCGTCGAGCAGGGGCCGCCCTCGGCCGTCCTCGATCACCCCGAACACCCGCGCACCCGCGCTTTCCTTTCCCGAGTCCGCTGATGAACAGGTTCCCGATGAAGTTCTCCGCCCTGGTCACCGCCGCCGCGACGGCGGTCGCGCTGCTGGCCACCGGCTGCACCGAACCCGAGGCGGACAACGCCGCGCAGCCCGCCGGTTCGATCACCTTCGACCTCTCCCCCGCCCAGTCCGGTCGCGTCCGGGCCGCCGAGGTCGACGCCATCGCCGCCGAAGTGCCGCAGGCGATCCGCGACCGCGGCACGCTGATCGTGACCGGCGCGTCCGGCGCCGCGCCGCCACTGCGGTTCTACGCCACCGACGACAAGACCGTGGTCGGTTCCGAGGTCGACTTCGCCTCGCTGATCGCCGACATCCTCGGCCTGAAACTCGATGCGCGGGTGGCCGATTGGTCGCAGAACTTCGTGCGGGTGGACTCCGGCGAGGTGGACGCGTTCATCTCCAACGTCACCGTCACCGAGGAACGCAAGGAGAAGTACGACTTCGCGACCTACCGCAAGGACAACGTCGCGCTGGAGGTGCCGATCCAGAGCAAGCTGGAGTACAAGGACCGGAGGAGCCTGGCGGGCAAGCGGATCGGCGTCGGCAGCGGCACCAACCAGGAGCAGCTGCTGGTGAAGTGGAACGAGCAGAACCGGGCCGAGGGCCTGCCGCCCATCGACATCGCCTACTTCCAGCAGGTCACCGACTACTACCTGGCGCTGGCCTCGCAGCGGCTGGACGGCTACCTCGGCCCCAACCCGACCGCGATCTACCACGCGGCCACCGCGAAGCAGACCAGGATCGTGGGCACCTTCTCCGGCGCGGGCGAGGCGTTGCAAGGCGAGATCGCGGTGCTCACCAAGAAGGACAACGGGCTGATCACCGCCGTGCAGCACGCGCTGGCCTACGCCATCGAGCACGGCACCTATCAGCAGGTGATCGACCGCTGGGGCCTGCAGAGCGAGACGGTCACCGAATCGCGGATCAACCCGCCCGGCCTGCCGAAGAAACGGTGAGCCGATGACACCCCGCCCAGGGCGAGCAGTTCGCCCGCCCCGAAGTATCTGGAGTTGCCCCGTGACCCGAACCCGCCACCGAATCGTCGCGCTGGCCGGCGCGCTCGCCGCGGCCACCACTGTGGCCGCCTGCGGCAGTGATTCGGCCGCGCCCGGCGGCGACGCGGGCCCGCCCCAGCCCGGCGGCACCCTGCGGTACGGCCTTTCCCAGGCGCCGACCTGCTCGGATCCCGCCCAGGCGGGCACCAACCAGACGCTGTACGTCGCCCGGCAGATCGTGGATTCGCTGACCGACCAGGACCCGGCCACCGGCGAGCTGAAGCCGTGGCTGGCCCAGAGCTGGGAGGCGAGCCCCGACGCGAAGGTCTTCACCTTCCATCTCGTCGACGGCGTCACCTTCAGCGACGGCACGCCGCTCACCGCCGAATCGGTGCGCAACACCTTCGACTCGGTCGTGAAACTGGGCTCGGGCAAGGCTCCGCTGGGCAGCAGTTATCTCACCGGCTACGTCGGCACCACGGCCGTGGACCGGCTCACCGCCCGGGTCGAGTTCAGCAAGCCCAACGCACCGTTCCTGCAGGCGTCCTCGACCGCCGCGCTCGGTATCCAGGCCGACGTGACCACCGCCAAGCCGGCCGAGCAGCGCTGCCTCGGCGACAACGTGGGCAGCGGACCGTTCACCTACGCGGCCTACCGCCAAGACGCCTCGGCGACGCTGGTCAAGCGCACCGGCTACCACTGGGGTTCGGCGGTGTTCGCCCACCGCGGCGAGGCCTACCTGGACAAGATCGAGTTCACCGTCGTGCCCGAATCCGGAGTGCGCACCGGCAGTCTCGCCTCCGGGCAGCTGGACGCGATCAGTGACGCGCTGCCGCAGGACGCCCCGCAGATCGAGGCGGCGGGCGGCCGGGTGCTCAGCACCGCAAACCCGGGCGTGCCGTTCGGCTTGCAGGTGAACGTCACCCGCGGGCCGCTGCGCGATCCCGCGGTGCGCCAGGCGCTGCTGCCCGCGATCGATCGCAAGCAGCTGGTGGACACCGTCCTCGGCCCGCAGTTCAAGCCCGCCACCAGCACGCTGGCCAGCACCACCCCCGGCTACACCGACCTCTCGGCGCGCCTGGCCTACGACCCGGCGAAGGCGCGCACCATCCTCGCCCAGGCCGGGTGGGTCCCAGGCGCGGATGGCATCCGGGCGAAGAACGGCGAGCGGTTGTCGTTCTCGGTGCTGTTCAGCCAGGTGTTCGCGGGCAACCAGGCGATCCTCGAACTGGTGCAGCAGCAGCTGCGGCAGGTCGGCGTCGAGCTGAAGCTGGACCTGGTGTCGGTGGCCGAGACCACGGCGCGGCAGAACAGCAAGGACTTCGACACCTCCTACGGCAACACCACCCGCGCCGACGGTGACATCCTGCGCACCTCCTTCGGTCTCGACGGACGCAATCTCAACGCGCGCGGCCCCGTCCCCGCGCTGGACGACGCGCTGAACGGCCAGGTCAGCACCATCGACACCGTGACACGCAACGGGCTCATCCGTACCGCGCAGGAACAGGTGCTCGACGCCGGACTGCAGATCCCGACCGTCGAGCTGTCCCAGGCGATCGGGGCGGGCGCGAACACGCGGGATCTGAAGTTCGAAGCCTCGGCGCGATTGCAGTTCTTCGACACCTGGCTGAGCGGACGCTAGTCATGGCGCGCTATCTGGCCCTGCGGGCCCTGCAGGCGGTCTGGGTGCTGTGGGCGGCGTTCACGCTGTCGTTCGTGGTGCTGTACCTGCTGCCCGCCGACCCGGTCTCGATCGCGGCCGACGGCGGCGGCGCCGGCACACCGGTGGACAAGGCCGCCATCGCCGAGTTGCAGGCTCGCTACGGGCTGGATCGGCCGCTGTGGGACCAGTATTGGACCGCGCTCGGGCACGCCGTGCGCGGCGATCTCGGGCATTCCATCGCCACCGGGCAGCCGGTCACCGGCGCGATCGGCGACGCGCTGCCCGCCACACTCGCGTTGACCGGCGCGGCGCTGCTCTTCGCGGTCGCCGGAGGCGTGGCGCTGGCGTTCGCGGCCACCCAGACCCGGCGGCCGTGGCTGCGCAACGCCGTGGCCGCGCTGCCGTCGCTGGGCGTCTCGGTGCCGACCTTCTGGACCGGACTGCTACTGCTGCAAGTGTTCTCGTTCCAGTTGCGGCTGGCGCCCGCGTTCGGCGGGCACGGGTTCGCGGGCACGGTGCTGCCCGCCCTCACCCTGGCCCTGCCGATCGGCGCGGTCATCGCGCAGGTGCTCACCGCCGGGCTCGAAGCCACCTGGCGGCAGCCGTTCGTGGACGTGGCGCTGGCCAAGGGCGGATCGCGCTGGTGGGTGCAACGCAGGCACGTGCTACGGCCGGCCAGCGTGCCCGCGTTCACCATCGCGGGAGTCCTGGTCGGCAACATGCTCGCCGGATCGGTGGTGGTGGAAACCGTCTTCGCGCGCCAAGGCGTCGGCCGGCTGACCCAGACCGCGGTGCTCGCGCAGGACATCCCGGTGGTGCAGGGCATCGTGCTGCTCACCTCGGTGGTGTTCGTCAGCGTGAATCTGGCGGTCGACCTGCTGTATCCGCTGCTCGACCCGCGCATCGCCGCCCGCTCCGCGGCCGTGAGCGGCGAGTCGGAGCAGGCCGTCGCCGACGCCGCCGAGGAGGCGATCACCGCCGGATCCTTGCCCGGCGCGCCGTTCGCCGAGGAGGTGCGGACCCGTGGTTGACGTGACCGAGGAACAGCGCCGAGCCGTGCTGCCCGGCCTGCGGCGGCCCACCGTGAGCTGGAAGCGGGTGCGCGGCAACGCGGGCGTGCTGGTCGCGGCCGCCGTCGCACTGCTGGCCCTGGGGTGGGCGCTCGCCCCGTCGGTCTTCGCCGGCGGCGACCCGCTGACCGGCGTGCCCGCGCAGAAGTTGCAGGGTCCCAGCGCCGCACACTGGTTCGGCACCGACAATCTCGGACGCGATCTGTACACCCGGATGGTGCACGGAGCCGGTCTCTCGCTGACCGCCACCCTGGCCGCCGTCGGCATCGCGCTTGTCGCCGGGTCGCTGCTCGGGCTGCTGGCCGGCGCGGTGGGCGGCGTGGTGGACGCCGTCGTCATGCGGCTGGTCGACGTGCTGCTGTCGGTACCCGCGCTGTTGCTGTCGCTCGCGCTGGTCACCGCGCTCGGCTTCGGTACCGGCAACGTGGCGGTCGCGGTGGGCGTTTCGCTGGTGGCCAATTTCGCGCGCGTGATGCGCTCGGAAGTGCTGCGAGTCCGTCAGGCGGTGTACGTGGAGGCGGCCCACGCCGCGGGCGTGCGCTGGTACACGGTGCTCGCCAGGCATGTGCTGCCCAATTCCGTCCAGCCCGTCCTCGCCCTGGCCGCGGTCGAGTTCGGCATGGCGGTGCTGGCCGTGTCGGCGCTGAGCTTCCTCGGTTACGGCGCGAAACCGCCCACGCCCGAGTGGGGCACGCTGATCTCCGAGGGCCGCAACTACCTCGCGACCGCGTGGTGGATGACCACCCTGCCGGGCTTCGTCATCATCGCCGTCGTGCTCGCCGCCCAGCGCCTCGGCCGCGCCATCGGGAACGGAACGCCCGCATGAGCGCCCCGGCGGCACCGCTGCTGCGCGTCGAGGATCTGCGGGTGCGATACCGGTCCGACGCCGGCGCGGTCACCGCGCTCGACGGTGTGTCGCTCACCGTGGCCCGCGGCGAGGTGGTGGCGCTGGTCGGCGAGTCCGGCTCCGGCAAGTCCACGCTCGCCCACGCCGTGATCGGCCTGCTCGGCGCGCATGCCGAGATCACCGGCGGAACCGTGACCTTCGACGGCGCCGTGGTCGACACCGGCTCCGAACGCGCGCTGCGGCGGCTGCGCGGCGCACGCATCGGATTCGTCCCGCAGGACCCCGCTCTGTCGCTGAACCCCGTCCGGCGCGTCGGCGACCAGGTGGCCGAAGCGCTGCTGGTGCACGGGCTGGCCGACCGCAAGGCGGCGCGGGCGCGGGCGATCGAACTGCTGGCCGACGCGGGGCTGGACCGGCCGGAACTGCGCGCCGCCCAGTATCCGCACGAACTGTCCGGCGGGCAGCGCCAGCGGGTGCTCATCGCCGCGGCCCTGGCCTGCGCACCGGACCTGATCATCGCCGACGAGCCGACCAGCGCCCTGGACGCGACCGTCGCGCGCCGGGTGCTGGACCGGCTCGCCGAGCAGATCGCGGCACGCGGCACGGCGGTGCTGTTGATCACCCACGATCTGGCCGTCGCCGCCGAACGCGCGGACCGGCTCGTCGTACTCAACGGCGGCGAGCTGGTGGAGACCGGCCCGACCGCCGAACTGCTGGCCGCGCCGCGGCACCCGTACACCAAGCGGCTGCTCGCCGCCTCGCCGAGCCTCGCCCCGGCGGGCGGTTACCGTGCGCCCAAGCCCCGGGACGGCGAACCGCTACTGGTTCTGCGCGAGGTGCACAAGACATTCCGGGCGCATGGAGGCGACAGCGTGACCGCGGTGGCCGGAGTCGGCTTCGAACTCGGCCGTGGCGAAACCCTCTCGCTGGTCGGCGAATCCGGATCCGGGAAGTCCACCACCGCGCGGATCGCGTTGCGGCTCACCGAACCCGACCGCGGCGAGGTCGTCTTCGACGGGCAGCCGCTGTCGCAGGCCCGCGGGTCACGACTACGCGCGCTGCGCAGACGTTTCCAGGTGGTGTACCAGAACCCTTACGCCTCTTTGGATCCGCGCTGGCGGGTGGGCGCGATCGTCGAAGAACCGCTGCGCGCGTTCGGCGTCGGGAATCGCGCCCAACGGCGCGACCGGGTGGCGGAGCTGCTCGCGCAGGTCGCGCTTCCGGCGGGGTTCGCTCAGCGCAGGCCGGCGGAGTTGTCCGGCGGACAACGTCAGCGCGTCGCCATCGCCCGCGCGCTGGCGCTGCACCCCGAGCTGCTGGTGCTCGACGAACCGGTCTCCGCGCTGGACGCCTCGGTGCAAGCGCAGATCCTCGAACTCCTGGATCGCCTGCAAGACGAGCTGTCGCTGAGCTATCTGTTCATCTCGCACGACCTGGCGGTGGTGCGCCGCATCAGCGACCACGTCGCGGTGCTGCGGCACGGCCGCATCGTCGAATACGGCCGCACCGCCGCGATCTTCGGCGACCCGCGGCACGAGTACACCCGCGAGCTGTTGTCGGCCATCCCGGCCCCCGCCGTCGCGAAAGGCGTGTCCTGATGCCGAATCCGACCTACCGGCACAGCCGGGTGCTGAACCGGCGGCAGCGCCGGTCCCCGTGCCGTAGCCACCCCGAACCCGTCCCGTCCTCCGCGATCACCCCTCTCCGCTCACCGGAGCCCACCACCGGCCACAAGCCGACCACGTGGTGGCACCGACCGAAAAGGATCGTCCTGATGGTGTACTCCGCCTTCAACCGGAAACCGGCCGCCGACGCCGAACCGTCCTCGGCGCCGGAGGTTCCCGCCGCCCCCGTCGCCTTCGGACCGGACCCGGCCCGATGGTGGCGCACCCGACTGCGCGCCCCGCGCGCCGCCGATACCCCCGGTAACACACGGGTGCACGCCGTCGCCCCAGGCCGCGGCGAGCGCGACCGCCGCGTCATCCGATCCTCGCCCGGCGCGCACGCCGAGCTGTGGCGACAGGCGCTGCTCTTGGCGCCCGACGTCGCCCCAGCGGGAACGCACCCAGCGCTGCGGGCGCACATCGATGCTGAGGGAACCGCCTGATGCCGCCCTCCGCCCGCTCGCACGACCACCCCGGCCTGCGCCGTCCCCACCGTCGCACCACCGCCCACGAAGGAGCCCGAGCGTCATGACCACGAGCATCACCAGCGTTTTCGAGACCGAGTGGGCGCACTGGCACCACGCGCGAGAAGACCAGATGCGCGATCCCCTGGGCTTTCTCAGCCTGACCGGGCTGCACTGGCTCACCGACCGCCCCGAGCGGCTGCCGGACGTGCCCGGCACCTGGTGGGTCACCGACGAGAAGGTGTTCATCACCGCCCAGCCCGCCGACCGGCTGGAATTCGACGGGATCGGCATCGCGGGCGTGCAGATCGTCACGCCGGCCGAAGGCGCGCCCGGGCTGCACGTCCGGCAGGAGCGGCGGGTGCTCGAGGTGATCCGCCGCACCGGCCGCTACGCCGTCCGCGTGCACGACCCTGCCGCCCCCGCCCTGCTGACCTTCGACGGCATCCCGGCTTACCGGCCCGACCCGCGCTGGGTGGTCCCCGGGCGGTTCACGCCGTTCGAGCAACAGCAGACCGTGGTCACCGGGGCCGTGCTGGCGGGCCTCGAACACCACCACACTGCCGCGGGCACCATCGAATTCCGTATCGGGGAGGTGACCGAGCGCGTCGTCGCCTTCGGCGAGCGGGACGACCTGCGGGTGCTGTTCACCGACGCGACCAGCGGCGTGACGACCTACCCGGCGGCGCGTTCACTCGCCGTCGGCGCACCGGACGCGGACGGCACGGTGCTGCTCGACTTCAACCGCGCCGCGAATCTGCCCTGCGCCTTCACCGATTTCGCGACCTGCCCGGTGGCGCCCGCGCAGAACCGGCTGCGCGTCGCGATCGAAGCGGGCGAGCAGGATCCGCGGCAGGGGCGGGCGGCATGAGCGGCCGGTCGGTTCCCCTCTCGATTCTGGATCTGTCGCCGATCAGCGCCGGCTCGACGGCGCAGCAGGCCCTGCGCAACACCGTCGACCTGGCCCAGCACGCCGAACAGTGGGGCTACCACCGCTACTGGCTGGCCGAACACCACTTCGTGTCGGTGGCCAGCTCCTCCTCGATCACCCTGATCGGCTTGGTCGCCGCGGCCACCAAGCGCATCCGGGTGGGTTCGGCGGCCGTGCAGGTGGGCCATCACACCTCCGCCTCGATCGTGGAAGCGTTCGGCACCATCGATGCGCTGTACCCGGGCCGGCTCGACCTCGGTCTCGGCCGGTCGGGCCATCGGCGCGGCCAGTTCGGGGCGGAAGCCGCGCGGCCGGAGAGCGGCAAGCCGGTGGCCGACGTGGTGACCGGGCGCACCGAGATCCGGGACGGCGTGGTGGTTCCGCCGCCGTTCGACCCCGGCCGCATCACGGACAAGTCGCGGTTCATCGCCTCGGTGAGCGCGTTGCAGCAGCGCGGCGCGCAGCCACTGGACTTCGCCGAACAGGTCGACGAGGTGCGCGACCTGCTCGCGGGCACCTTCGTCAGCCCGGAAGGCGTTGCGCTGCATGCAGTCCCGGGTGAGGACGCGCAGGTGCGGTTGTGGCTGTTCGGCAGCACCGCGGGCGAGAGCGCGGAGCTGGCCGGACGGCTGGGGCTGCCGTTCGCCGCGGCCTACCACGTCTCGCCCGGCACCGCGCTGGACGCGATCGAGGCGTATCGTGCGGCGTTCCGCCCCTCTGCCGAGCTGGCCGAACCGTACGTGGTGATCTCCGCCGACGTGGTCGTCGGCGCGGACGACGCGACCGCGCGGCGGCTGGCCGCGGGCTACGGTCACTGGGTCTACAGCATCCGCAGCGGCGCGGGCGCGGTCGAGTACCCCGATCCGGCCGCCATCGCTCCACTCACCGCGGAACAGCGGCGACTCGTCGACGATCGCCTGGCCACCCAGTTCGTGGGAGCGCCCAGCACCGTCGTGGACCGCCTGGCCGCACTGCAACGCGTCAGCGGGGCGGACGAACTGCTGGTCACCACGATCACCCATCGGCACGCCGACCGCCTGGAATCGCACCGGCTGCTCGCCGAGGCGTGGGGGTTGCGCGCTGCCCGCGCGGCCTGACCCGAGTCCGGCCGGTGCACCCTCGCACCGGCCGACGGGCACCGACGTGCTCGTCGGCAAGCCCTGCCACCGATCGGCGGCGTGCTCGTCGTGGTCCCGCCGGAGGTACCACTCCCGACGAAGGAACGAAACTGCCACCGGTCACGTCGTCGGAGCAGCACCCCGCGCCGCGCGTGACCGGAGAGTTCAGACGCCGACCGGTGTGGCCGTGACGCCGTAACCGAGGTTGGTCAGCACCTCGCTGGTCGCCTTGGCGAAGTTCAGCGTGATGAAGTGCAGGCACGGCGCGCCCTCGTCGATCAGCCGCTGGGCGATCTCGGTGGCGATCTCGATACCCGCCGCGCGCACCGACGCGGTGTTCTCCTCGCCGCCGTCGCCCGCCGCCTTGCGCAGCCGCTCCAGGACGGCGGCGGGCAGCGGCCTGCCGCACAGCTCCTCGGCGCGCTGCACCGTGCGCAGCGACGTGATGGGCATCAGCTCCGGGATGATCGGCTTGGCGCCTTCGATCGGGTCCAGCGCCACGAGCCGATCCCGCAGGCGCAGGTAGTGCTCCACGTCGAAGAACATCTGGGTGATCGAATACTCCGCTCCCGCACGCAGTTTCGCGGCGAGGAACGCGGTGTCGGTGGCCAGGTCCGGCGAGCGGTGATGCCCCTGGGGGAACGACGCCACGCCGACGTGGAAATCGCCGAGATCGCGCACGATGCGCACCAGTTCCTCGGCGTAGGACACGCCCTCGGGATGCTTCGTCCACTCGCCCAGGGGATCACCGGGCGGGTCGCCGCGCAGCACCAGGATGTTGCGGATCCCGGAGTCGGCGTACGCGCCGACCAGCGAGCGCAGTTCGGCGACGCTGTGCCCCACCGCGGTCAGGTGGGCGACCGGCAGCAGCGTGGTCTCCTGCGCCAGTTCCCCCGTGACCCGGACGGTGCGGTCGCGCGTGGAACCGCCCGCGCCGTAGGTCATCGACACGAACGCGGGATGCATGCACTCGAATTGCCGCACGGCGCGCCACAGCCGCGCCTCGGCGGCGGCGTCGCGGGGCGGATTGAACTCCACGGAGAAGGGCACCGCGTGCCCCGTGTGAGCCCGCAGACTCTGTACGACCGAAGGTGTGCCAGAGACGTTCGGGTGCGTCCGGGACGGCCGGCCAGGGGTCGAGCTTCCCCGCACGTTGTCGAAAGTCACCGGTTCAGTGTAGAGGTGGCCGGTGGCGGCCCCGTCGGGTCGCTCGGACGCCCCGCGTATTCTTCGCATCGGGCGACATGGTCGCCACGCCGAGCGACACGCGCGACAGCCCCCGCTCGGCCCCGAATCACCCGCAGCGCGCGGGCACCGTCGCGACCCCGTGCGTCCACCATCCGCACGACCTTGGAGGCTCCTCTGTCCGCCGCAACCGGGACTCAGACGCCGCGCCCCGCGGTGCCGCAGCCGGGCACCCCCGCCTTCGTCACCGCCGTGGAAGACGCCCTGACCAGTTTCTTCGCCACCCGCCGTCCGACGACCGAGCGCCTCGGCCCGGTCTTCGTCGAGGCCACCGACGCGCTCGAGCAGTTCGTGCTGCGCGGCGGGAAGCGCACCAGGCCCGCGTTCGCGTGGACCGGGTGGCTCGGAGCCGGCGGCGATCCGCACGCGCCCGAGGCCGCAGCGGTGCTCACCGCGTGCTCCGCGCTCGAGCTCGTGCAGGCCTGCGCGCTGATCCACGACGACATCATCGATTCCTCGCGCACCCGCCGCCGCTTCCCGACCGTGCACGTCGACTTCGAGCAGCGGCATCGCGACCGCGGGTGGTCAGGGGACGCGACGCACTTCGGCACCAGCGTGGCCATCCTGATCGGCGATCTGGCGCTGTCCTGGGCAGACGACATGGTGCACGGGTCCGGCTTGGCGCCCGCGGCCATCGCCCGATTCGCGCCGGTGTGGGCCGACATGCGCACCGAGGTGCTCGGCGGCCAGCTGCTCGACGTCAGCGGCGAGGCGGGCGGCGACGAATCGGTCGAGGCCGCGCTGCGCATCAACCGCTACAAGACCGCCGCCTACACCGTCGAACGCCCGCTGCACCTCGGCGCCGCCATCGCCGCCGCCGACCAGGGGCTGATCGAGGCGTACCGCCGGTTCGGCACCGCCATCGGGATCGCCTTCCAGCTGCGTGACGACCTGCTGGGCGTGTTCGGTGATCCGGCGGTGACCGGCAAACCTTCCGGCGACGACCTGCGCGAAGGCAAGCGCACCGTGCTGCTGGCCGAGGCGCTGCGCCGCGCCGACGAGACCGATGCCGCCGCGGCCGCGCTGCTGCGCTCCAGCATCGGCACCGACCTCGACGCGCAGCAGGTACAGCGGCTGCGCGCACTGCTCGTCGAACTCGGCGCGGTCGACGAGGTGGAACGCCGGATCGCCGAGCTCACCGACAGCGGCTTGGCCGCCATCGAGACCAGCTCGGCGACCGCGGTCGCCAAGGAACGGCTGCGCGCCATGGCGCTGGCCGCGACCGAACGCGCGGCGTGAACGCGGCGTCGCGCGCCGTGCGCCGGACGGCGAGGAGGTGAATCGGGTGCGAACTGTCGCGGGACCGACCGATCGGGTCGTGGTGGTCGGCGCGGGACTGGCCGGCCTCTCGGCCGCCCTGTACCTGACCGGGGCGGGTCACACGGTGACGCTGCTCGAGCGCGCCGATCATCCCGGCGGCCGGGTGGGGCGCTATCGGGGCGCGGACTACGAGATCGATTCCGGCGCCACCGTCCTCACGCTGCCCGAGCTGATCACCGACGCGCTCGCCGCCGTCGGCCGCGCCCCGGAGACCTGCGTGCCTCCGCTGCGCATCCACCGGATGGCGCCGGGCTATCACGCCCGGTTCGCCGACGGCGCCGAGATCAGGGTCTTCGCCGATCCGGACGAGATGGCCGCGGAGGTCGAGCGGACCTGCGGCCCGGCCGAGGCACAGGGATACCGGCGCCTGCGCGACTGGCTGGCGCGCATCTACGCGGCCGAGTTCACCGAGTTCATGGACGCCAACTTCGACTCGCCGCTGGATATGGTGCGCAGCCCCGAAAAGCGCCGCGCCTTGGCCGAATTGGCGCGCCTCGGCGGCTTCGGCAGGCTCGGGCCCCGGGTGCGCGAGTTCCTGCGCGATCCGCGCCTGGCGCGGCTGTTCACCTTCCAGGCGCTGTACGCGGGCATGCCGCCCGCTCAGGCGCTCGCCGTCTACGGCGCGATTCCGCACATGGACACCTCGCTGGGCGTCTACTTCCCCGAGGGCGGTATGCGCGCGATCGCCGCGGCGCTGGCGCAGGCGTTCACCGAAGCGGGCGGCACGCTGGAACTGAGCACCGAAGTGGTCGGGATCGACTACGCGGGTCGCCGCGCCCGGCGCGCGCGCACCGCCGACGGGCGCTCGTTCGACTGCGACGCGCTCGTGCTCACCGCCGACCTCGGCTCGCTCGACCGCTTCGGGGTGCGCACCCGGCACGGACTGCGCGCTTCGCCATCGGCGGTCGTGGCGCACGGCACCATCCCCGCCGTCGTCGCGGCGGACTGGCCGGTGCGGGCGCACCACACCATCGAATTCGGGCAGGCGTGGGATCGGACATTCACCGAGATCACCGCCCGCCGGGGCCGCGGCAGGCTGATGAGCGACCCTTCGCTGCTACTGACCCGGCCCGCCCTGACCGATCCGAGCCAGTTCATCGAACGTCCCGACGGACGCCATGAGCCGTTCTCGTTGCTGGCGCCGTGCCCGAATCTCGCGGCGGCTCCGCTGGACTGGCCGCGGCTGGGACCGGCCTATCTCCGGGAGCTGCTCAGCGTGCTGGAAGCGCGCGGCTACCGCGGCATCGCCGAGCACTTCGCCGTCGACCGGCTCGACACGCCGCGGACCTGGCATGACCGCGGCATGCTGGCGGGCACACCGTTCTCCGCGGCCCATCTCTTCCGCCAGACCGGCCCCTTCCGGCCGAGCAACTTCCCCCGCTCCAGCGACAATGTGGTTATCGCCGGTTGCGGCACCACGCCAGGTGTAGGCGTGCCGACCGCCCTGCTTTCCGGGAAACTGGCGGCAAACCGTATCGCGGGCGAGCTCGGGCGCGCTCCGCGTGCGACCCCGCGCACCAGCCGGATAGTGTTCGAGGCGACGCCGTAAACTAAGCGCCGACCTATTCGCTCGCGGTTGCGACCGCCGACCATTCGGGGGGACCGACACCAGATGGCATCCCCCGAAACGCGCACCGCAGAGGCCGCCTCCGCCGGTGACACCCGCACCTCGTCACTCGCCTCCGCACGTCGCGAATCGGCCGCGCCCCGTGGTTTCCTGTGGTGGATGCGCACCTGCGCCGACTTCGCCAGGAGCCCGGAGGGCCATGCCGCCCTGCTCGGCTTCTTCGGCGCGATCATGATCATGTTCGGCGGCTTCGGCGCGGGCAGCGTCCGCAAGCGCGATCCGCTGCTCGAGGCCATGCACCTGTCCTGGCTCCGGTTCGGGCACGGTTACGCGCTGTCGACCATCTGCATCTGGATCGGCGTGCTGCTCATGATCACCGCCTGGGTCCGGCTCGGGCGCGCCACGATCGGCACGGGTGACCGGATCGGCGCCGAGGTGACGCTCAACGAGCTGCGCGCCATCGTCGGCATCTGGATCGCGCCGCTGCTGTTCGCGGTGCCGATGTTCAGCCGCGACGCCTACTCCTATCTCGCCCAGGGGGCGCTGCTGCGCGACGGCTTCGACCCCTATCAGGTCGGACCGGTCGCCAATCCCGGTGTGCTGCTGGACAACGTCAGCCCCGTGTGGACCACCACCACCGCCCCCTACGGGCCGGTCTTCCTGCTGCTCGGACGCGCGATCACCGCCGTCACCGGAGACAACGTGGTGGCGGGCACCATCGCGATGCGCCTGGTCATGCTGCCCGGCCTGGCGCTGATGATGTGGGCGGTGCCGTACCTGACCAAGCACCTCGGCGGCAAGCCGACCGTCGCGCTGTGGCTGGCGGTGCTCAACCCGCTGGTGCTGATCCATCTGATCGGCGGCGTGCACAACGAGATGCTGATGGTCGGCCTGATGTGCGCGGGCATCGCGCTGGTGCTGGAGCGCCACCACGTGGCGGGCATCGTGGTCGTCGCGATCGGCGTGGCCATCAAAGCGACCGCGGGCGTGGCGCTGCCGTTCCTGGTCTGGATCTGGATGCTGCACGAACGCGAGCGCCGCGCGGCGCAGCGGGTCGGACGCGATCCGGCGCACCTGCCCGCGGGCGAGCGACCCGGCGACGCCGCGGAGCCCACCGAGGACATGCCGCATCCCGCTCTCGTGTTCGGCAAGATCGCCGGGCTCGGTCTGAGCGTGTTCGCCGTCGTCTTCGTCGCCGCTTCCGCCATCGCGGGCGTCGGCATCGGCTGGCTCACCGCGCTGTCCGGGTCCAAGAAGATCATCAATTGGCTGTCGCTGCCCACCGTGATGGCGCACGCCGTCACCTGGATCACCCCGCTGCGCCTCGAATCGGTGCTCGAGGTGACCCGCGCCCTGTGCGCGCTGGCTCTGGTCGCGGTGCTGGCGTGGACCTGGTGGCGGTTCCGGCACAGCGAGCGGGAGGCGGTGCTCGGCATCCTCATCGCGTTCGTCGCGATCGTCATCCTCTCGCCCGCCGCACTGCCCTGGTACTACTCCTGGCCGCTGGCGCTCGCCGCCGGATTCGCGCTGTCCACCACCACGCTGATGGCGCTGGTCGGCGTGTGCACCTGGCTGATGCTGGTCTTCCAGCCGGACGGCTCGATCGGCCTGTACAACTTCTGGCACGTCGTCGCCGCCACCTTCGCCGCGGGCGTGGCGGCGCTGTCGCTGCGCACGGTGGACCCGCTGCGCCTGCGCACCACGCCGCCGAGCACTGTCGCGGCCACGCCCGGCGAGGCCACCGCTTCGCCCGCCGCCCCATGACCGGAGATCGGCTGCCCGATTCCGTCCTGCTTCCGCTCGCCTACCGCGAGTGCAGGCAGATCGCCGCCACGCACGGCCGCACCTATTTCCTGGCCACCCGGCTGCTGTCGGCCGAGCGACGGCCCGCCGTGCACGCGCTGTACGCGTTCGCGCGCATGGTGGACGACGTAGTCGACCGGGCGGACCGTCCCGCCGCAGCGCCCGATCAGGACCCCGCCGCGGAGCTCGACCTGATCGAGCGGGACCTGCGGGCCGCACTCGAATCACCCGTCGGACGGACCGCGAGCCCACAGCCTCGTGCCCTGGTGCTAGCCGCCGTCACCCACACCATCCACCGCTACGGTATTGCGGCACAGCACTTCTGGACGTTCCTGGATTCCATGCGCATGGACGCGCCCGGCACCCCCGCCTTCCGCAATCGCTACGCCACCATGGCTCAGCTGCGCGCATACATGCGCGGCTCGGCGGCCGCGATCGGATTGCAGCTGCTACCCGTGCTCGGCACGACCGTCCCGGTGCGTGAGGCCGAGCCCGCCGCCGCCGCGTTGGGCGAGGCGTTCCAACTGACCAATTTCCTGCGCGACGTCGCCGAGGATCTCGACCGCGACCGGGTCTACCTGCCCGCCGACGCCCTCGCCGCGTTCGGCGTCGACGACGACCTGCTGTTCGAGTGCCGCCGCACCGGCCGGACCGATCCGCGCGTGCGCCGCGCCCTCGCCCACCTCATCGCGGTCAACCGGGACCTCTACCGCCGCGCCGAACCTGGCATCGACCTGCTCGACCCCCGGGTCCGCCCCGCCATCCGCACCGCGGCCACCCTGTACGCCGACATCCTCCGGCATATCGAACGCAGCGACTACGCCGTCTTCGGTCACCGCGCCGTCGTCCCCCGCCACCAGCGCCTCCGCGTCGCCGCCACCGAATTCACCACCGCCACCCTCCGCAGCCGCCTCCCCCGCTGACGGGTGACTGGGGTCGGTCCCCATCCGACCGGCGGAACTCGCGTCACCACCAGCCCTCCAGCGGGTCGAATCTGCGAACCCTATCGGCGCAGCCGACACCTGGAACGCTCTGTGACCGGCCCGCAGCCAGAACAGTCAACCCGTCAGCCGGACGACGCCTCCAAGCGGCCATCACGCGTTCACAGCCGCCCCAGCTCCCGGTTACACCGGTTGGGAACGAGCGAAATCGACCATCCCGTTAGCAGCGCGAAGCTGCGGCCGCCCGAGAAAAGCTGACGAACCGCGCCCCGAATCCGGACCCGCGCTCAGCGCACCGCCACCACGTCTTTCGAGCGAAGCGAGACCGAGCATCCGCCGTTCGCGGCCCGGCTCACGTCCGAGTGGCCGCCGCGCAAGCGACGAAGAAACAAGGCGACCGCCACCGCGAAGGAGCCTCCGAAACGGCACGCTACGGGCCGCAAGGTTCATCTCCGACGCGCCCAGCGCACCGCCACCACGTCATTCGAGCGAAGCGAGACCGAGCATCCGCCGTTCGCGGCCCGGCTCACGTCCGAGTGGCCGCCGCGCAAGCGACGAAGGAGCAAGCGGCGGTCACTCGGACGTGAGCCATAAGAGGGCCGCGAACACGCCGCGCCCGCGCGGCCAAAAACTCAGAACGGGTCCGCGGCTGCCCGGCGCAGGACTTCCCGGGCCAGCGGCCCGTGCAGGGCGTCGATCGGCTTGCCGGGCAGGGTCTCGTCTTCGGTGAAGATCCACTCCAGGATCTCCTCGTCGGTGTACTTGGCATCGCGCATCACGGTGATCAGGCCCGGCAGCGGCTTCACAACCGCGCCCGTGTCATCGAAGAACCGCTCGGGGACACCCGCCACGCCGCCTCGGCGGACGGCGATCAGCTGGTGATCGCGCAGCATCTGGTGCACCCGGGTTACCACCAGCCCGAGCCGCTCGGCCACCTCCGGCAGCGGCACCAGGGCCACCGACTGCGGAAGGACGTCGTCACTGCAGGGAAATGCACTCACCCGGACAACGGTAGACGGTCGGGCGCCGCACGTCGTGAGACACCCGGGATGGTGGGAGTCGATACCATCGTGGGGGCCGCACGGAGCGGCTGACTATGTGAAAGCCGGAGGACTTCTCTTGATCGGCCAGATGCTGGAAGGGCGCTATCGGATCGATGCGCCGATCGCCCGCGGCGGAATGTCGATGGTCTTCCGCGGGGTCGACACCCGCCTGGACCGGCCGGTCGCCATCAAGGTGATGGATCCGAAGTTCGCCGGCGATCCGCAGTTCCTCTCGCGGTTCGAGTTCGAGGCGCGCGCGGTCGCCAAACTCAAGCATCCTTCGCTGGTCGCGGTGTACGACCAGGGCGTCGACGGCGATCACCCCTTCCTGATCATGGAACTGGTCGAGGGCGGGACCCTGCGTGAGCTGCTGCGCGAACGCGGCCCGATGCCCCCGCACGCGGTACGCGCCGTCGCCGAGCCGGTCCTCGCGGCGATCGGCGTCGCCCATTCCGCGGGACTGGTGCATCGGGACATCAAACCGGAGAACGTGCTGATCTCGGATGCGGGCGAGGTCAAGATCGCCGACTTCGGCTTGGTGCGCGCGGTGGCGGCGGCGAACACCACGTCGGCGAGCGTCATTCTCGGCACCGCCGCCTACCTCTCTCCGGAGCAGGTCACCAGCGGCTCCGCCGACTCTCGCAGCGACGTCTACTCCTTCGGCCTGCTGATCTTCGAACTGCTCACCGGCCGGGTGCCGTTCACCGGCGACACGTCGATCTCGGTGGCGTATCAACGCATCGAGAACGATGTGCCCAGCCCGAGCGGTTTCATCTCCGGGGTGCCACCGGAATTCGATGAACTGGTCGCCAAGGCCACCGCGCGCGAACCCGCGCACCGGTTCGCTGACGCGAACGAGATGGCCGCCGCGCTGCGGCAGATCGGCGCCGCGCTGCGCCTGCCCCCGTATCGGGTGCCTGCGCCGCAGGAGTCCGCCGAGCATCTGAGCGCGAGCTACCGGGCCGTCGCGCCGGCTCCCGACGACCGGCCGGGGTTCGCCGGGGCCGCGGCCCATGAGCCGCATGCGCCGCAGCCGGTGCAGCACACCAGGGTGGTCACTGCCCAGCGGCCCCGCCTCGATCACGGCCCGGAGGCTTACGACCCGCCGCAACCGGTGCGGCAGGCCCACCCCGCGCCGCCGTACCCGCCCTACGCGGACGACCTCACCCGTTCCCGGCGCACCGTGTGGGTGTGGGTGGCCATCGTCGCGGTTCTCACGTTGCTGGTGGGCATCGGCGGCTGGTGGCTGGGTGTCGGCCGTTACTCGCCGGTGCCGCCGATCGCCGGTCTGGACACCGACAAGGCGGTCGCCACGTTGCAGAACGCCGGGTTCGAGACCGAGATCCGGCAGAAGGCGTCGGACACGATCCCGGTCGGCGGCGTGGTCGGCAGCGACCCGTCCGCCGGTTCCAAGATCACCAAAGGGTCCACGGTCGCCGTCCTGGTCTCCAACGGCAAGCCCAAGGTGCCGGACGTCAAAGCCGGTGACCAGGTGTCGAAGGTCAACCAGTTGGTCCGGGACAACGGCCTGCAACCGGTGGACGCCGGTGAAGAGGGCAGCACCGCGCCGAAGGGAACGGTCGCCCGGGTGGAGCCGAGACCAGGCACCGTGCTGCCGCTCGGCGCGCAGGTGAAGGTCTACCGCAGCAAGGGATCCCAGCCGGTGAAGGTTCCCGACGTCCGCGGTAAGACGACCGACGAAGCCACCAAGATCCTGAGCGACGCCGGCATCGCGATACGCGAGACCAAACCCCAGTTCGACCGCACGATCGAGGCGGACAAAGCCATCGGCACCCAGCCGGGCGCGGGCGCCACCATCCAATCCGGCGACGGCGTCGTCCTGCTGATCTCCAACGCGTTGAAGATGCCGGACGTGCGCGGGTGGACCGTGGCCAACGCCCGCGCCAAACTGGAGGGCCTCGGCCTGCAGGTCGAGGTGAAGCAGCTGGCCCGGGCGGACAGCTCGCTGGTGGTCTCGCAGACCCCGGCCATCGGGGTCAACCTCGAGGCGGGCGACACCGTCACCATCGTGGCCCTCCCCTAGTGGTCCGGCCCGCGGATCGGCGACGACCACGCGGCCCGGACGCGGGAACTCAGCGCAGCATCTCGGCGACGAGGAACGCCAGCTCCAGGGACTGCTGGGTGTTCAGCCGGGGATCGCAGGCCGTCTCGTAGCGGCCGGACAGGTCCAGGTCGGAGATGTCCTGGGCGCCGCCGAGGCATTCGGTGACGTCCTCGCCGGTGAGCTCGATGTGCATGCCGCCGGGGTGCGTGCCGAGCGCGTGGTGCACCTCGAAGAAGCCCTGCACCTCGTCGACGATCCGATCGAAGTGGCGGGTCTTGAAGCCGGTGGACGCCTCGTGGGTGTTGCCGTGCATCGGGTCGCACTGCCAGATCACCTGGTGGCCCGTGGCCTGCACCTTCTCGATGATGGGCGGCAGCACGTCGCGGACCTTGCTGTGCCCCATGCGGGACACGATGGTCAGCCGGCCCGGCTCGTTGTTCGGATCGAGCCGCTCCACGTATTCCACGGCTTGTTCGGGCGTGGTGGACGGGCCGATCTTCAAGCCGATCGGGTTGGCGACCAATTCCGCGAACGCGATGTGCGCGCCGTCGAGCTGGCGGGTGCGCTCGCCGATCCAGAGGAAGTGCGCCGACAGGTCGTAGAGCACCGGCTCGCCGATCGCGTTCTCGCTCAACCGCAGCATGGCGCGCTCGTAGTCCAGCACGAGCGCCTCGTGGCTGGCGTAGATCCGCGCCGCTTTCAGGCTCGGATCGTTGACCCGGCACGCGGTCATGAACGCCAGGCCGCGGTCGATCTCCTCGGCCAGCGCCTCGTAGCGGGCACCGGCGGGCGACTTGGCCACGAAGTCGCGGTTCCAGTCGTGCACTTTGTGCAGGTCGGCCATGCCCGCGCCGGTGAGCGCGCGCACCAGGTTCATCGCGGCGCTCGCGTTGGCGTAGGCACGGACCAGGCGCGACGGGTCGTGCTCGCGCAGCGCCGCGTCGGCGGCCAGCGAGTTCACCATGTCGCCGCGGTAGGATTTGAGGCCGAGCGAATCCGTGTCGGAGGAGCGCGGCTTGGCGTACTGGCCCGCGATCCGCGCGACCTTCACCACCGGCAGGCTCGCACCATAGGTGAGCACGACCGCCATCTGCAGCAGCGTGCGAATGTTGCCGCGAATGTGCGGCTCGGTGTTGTCGGCGAAGGTCTCCGCGCAGTCGCCGCCCTGCATGAGGAACGCCTCACCGCGCGCGACCTCGGCCAGCTGGGAGCGCAGCTCCTCCACCTCGGCGGGCACGCAGATCGGCGGCACGCTCTCCAACACCGTGCGCATTTTGGCCGCCTGCTCCGGATCCCAGGACGGCTGCTGCAGCGCAGGTCGCGCGAGCGCGTCGTCCAGCCGCCTGCGCAGCTCGGCGGGCAGCGGCGGCAGTTCCGGCAGGCGATCGATGGGTACGTCGACGGTCCAGTTCACAACTTCAGAATACGGACCGCCCGCCCCGTGGGGATACCCGGTGGCAGTGGTCGAGTCCGGCACCAAGGTGTCGAAAATCTCCACCGTATGGACCCTTGCGCGACGCTCGGCACACGTCACCATAGGGTTGCCGGGGAACCCTTCACCTGCCGCGACGGCACCGGAAGCCGAGGAGAGACCGATCTCGCTGCGATATTTTTATGACTGCGAATTCATCGAGGACGGTGTGACCATTGATCTGGTCTCCATCGGCGTCGTCTGCGAGGACGGCAGGGAGTACTACGCGGTGTCCACCGAATTCGATGCCCGACGCGCGGGGCCCTGGGTGCGCAAATTCGTGCTGCCCCAGCTGCCTTCGCCTTCCTCGCCGCTGTGGCGCAGCCGCGACCGGATCCGGGACGAGCTGTACGCGTTCCTGGTGCCGCGGCCGACGGTGCAACCGGAACTGTGGGCATGGGTCTCCGCCTACGACCACGTCGCCCTGTGTCAGCTGTGGGGTTCCATGGTCGACCTGCCCAACGCGCTGCCGCGCTACACCAATGAGTTGCGCCAGCACTGGGAGGCGCACGGCCGCCCGGAACTCCCGCCCATCCCGCCGGACGCGCACGACGCGCTGGCCGACGCCCGGCACAATTTGGCCAAGTTCGAAGCCATCGAGGCCGCACGACGGGCCACTCCCCGCCTGTGACACCCACGATATGACGCACGACGGCCCCGAGTCGAATCGACTCGGGGCCGTTCGCGTGACGGGCGTCAGTGGCCGTTCTTGCCGTTCGCCGCCTCTTGTACGCGCTGCAGCACCTTCAGCTGCTTGTGCTCTTCCGCGTGATCGATCTCGAAGTGCCGGTCGCTCTCCTCCTGCGGGTCGGGACGCAGGAAGCTGCCGGTGCCGGGGCTACCGGCCGAACCGAGCTGGTTCATCTTCTTCGGGACCGGAGCACCCTGGTACTCCAGCGGGATCGGGTGACCGTGGTCGTCGACCGGACCGAGCGGCTGGTGCACCTCGATGTACTCACCGTGCGGCAGACGCTTGATCACGCCGGTCTCGATGCCGTGCTCGAGCACCGCGCGGTCGCTGCGCTGCAGGCCGAGGCAGAACCGGTAGGTGAGGTAGTACGCCACCGGCGGCGCGATCAGCAGGCCGATGCGTCCGATCCACGTGGTCGCGTTCAGCGAGATGTCGAACTTCAGCGCGATGATGTCGTTGACACACGACAGCGTCAGGACCAGGTAGAACGCGATGGCCATCGCGCCGATCGCGGTCCGGACCGGGGCGTCGCGCGGACGCTGCAACAGGTTGTGGTGCGCGCTGGTGTCGCCGGTCAGCCGCTTCTCGATCCAGGGGTAGGCGATCAGCACGGTGAACACCAGACCCATGATCAACGCGACCCAGAACACCGCCGGGACCGTGTAGTTCCCCAGGTACAGCTCCCACGGCGGCATCAGCCGGGCCATGCCGTCGGTCCACATCATGTAGAAGTCCGGCTGCGAACCCGCCGACACCTGCGACGGGTTGTACGGACCCAGGTTCCAGATCGGGTTGATCTGGAACACGCCGCCCATGATGCCCACGATGCCGAGGGTGAAGGCGAAGAACGCGCCCTGATCGGCGGCGAACACCGGCACGATCCGCGCGCCCACCACGTTGTTCTCGGTACGACCCGGACCGGGGAACTGAGTGTGCTTCTGGTACCACACCAGCGCTACGTGCGCGGCGATCAACGCCAGGATGATGCCGGGGAACAACAGCACGTGCGCGATGTAGAGCCGCGGGATGATGATGTCGCCGGGGAAGTCGCCGCCGAAGATCAGCCAGTGCATCCAGGTGCCGATGATCGGGATGCTCATCGTGATACCGCCGAACGCGGCCCGCAGACCGGTGCCGGAGAGCAGGTCGTCGGGCAGCGAGTACCCGAAGAACCCTTCGAACATCGCCAGGATCAGCAGCAGCGAACCGATCACCCAGTTCGCCTCCCGCGGCTTGCGGAACGCGCCGGTGAAGAAGATCCGGAACAAGTGGATGATGATCGACGCCGCGAACAGCAGGGCCGCCCAGTGGTGCACCTGCCGGACGAACAGGCCGCCGCGCACCTCGAAGGTGATGTTCAGCGCCGTCTCGTACGCCCGTGACATGGTCACGCCGCGCAGCGGCTGGTAGGCGCCGTTGTAGACGACCTCGCTCATCGACGGATCGAAGAACAGGGTCAGGTACACGCCCGACAGCAGCAGGATGATGAAGCTGTAGAGCGCGATCTCGCCGAGCAGGAACGACCAGTGCGTCGGGAAGACCTTGTTGATCGACCGCTTCATGAAGGCGGCGGCGCGGTACCGCTCGTCCGCCTCGCTGGCTTGGGCTGCGACTGAAGGACTCATGAACGGCGCTCCCAGTAGGCCGGGCCGAGCGGCTCGATGAAGTCGCCGTTGGCGACCAGGAAGCCCTCAGCGTTGACGGTGATCGGCAGCTGCGGCAGCGCGCGAGCGGCGGGACCGAAGATCGGCTTGCCCCACTCGGTCGCGGAGAACTGCGACTGGTGGCAGGGGCACAGGATCCGGTTGGTCTGCTGCTCGAACAGCGAGGTCGGGCAGCCGAGGTGGGTGCAGATCTTCGAGTAGGCGAAGTAGTCGCCGTAGTTGAAGCTCTCCTGGCCCTTGCGCTTGATCGCCTTCTGCGCGTCTTCGGTGCGCAGGCGGATCAGCATGACCGCGTTGCGGATGCCGCGCAGCGACTGCAGGGTCGCGTGCTCGTCACCGCGCCACTTCTCCTTCCACGGGAACACCGTCTCCATGGCGCCCGCGTCCAGGTCCTCCGGGCGCACCAGCACCACGTCCTCCGGGCGACCGGTGTCGCGGCGGATGTAGATGGTCTCGCCCGGGAAGTCCGGCGTCCAGCCGGAGACCCACAGCGGCGACTTGTCGCCCTTGGCCCACGGGTTCTTGATCAGGCCGCCGACGAACACCAGCAGCGCGCCGACGCCCAGCACGCCGACGCCGGCGCCCGCGGTGCGGGTGATCATCTTGCGACGCCCCAGCGTGGAGGTATCCAGCGCGTCCTGCAGTTCGGCGACCAGGGTGCGTCGCTCGACTTCCGGCGACGGACCGTCGTGCCGCTCCTGGATGGACAGCTCGGCGGGGATGAACAGCTTGCGGATCAGCACCACCGCGACGCCGATGACCAGCACCGAGATGCCGAAGGTGAGGCCGACCAGCGGGGTGAACAGCGAGTAGAGCCCGTGCCCCTCCTCGTCCTTGCCCTTGAACTCCCACGGCCAGAACAGGAATACGCCGACCAGCGCCGCGGCCGCGATGCCGGACACGGCGAACCAGAAGGTCACCGCGCGCTCGGCGCGCTTCTCCGCCCGGGTGCCCGGGATCGGGAACCGCTCGCGGCGGTAGGCGACGTCGACGCCGTCGCGCTCGGTACCGAGTTTGACCAGCTCGTCGCGTGACATCTTGTCGAGGTCCGCCTCGGTCGGCTCGGCCGGGTTGGCGTTCACCGACTGCTCCTTCGACAGATGCGCGTCGTGGCCTTCATCCGGCCGACCCATGTCGTCTCGCTCCTTCTCGCTATTGCTCATGACCGGGATCCGATCCACATCGCCGCGCCGACCACGAGCGTGATGCCGACCACCCAGATGGCCAGGGCCTCGGTCGCGGGACCGAACCCGCCGAGATCCCAGCCGCCGGGGGCGTGCTCCTCGGTCGCGTTCTTCACGTAGGCGATGATGTCGCGCTTTTCCTCCGGGCTCAGCTGGCGGTCGGAGAACTTCGGCATGTTCTGCGGGCCGGTGAGCATCGCGGCGTAGATCTGCTGTTCGCTGGCCGGTTCCAGCGGCGGCGCGAACTTACCGGAGGACAGCGCGCCGCCACGTCCGGTGAAGTTGTGGCAGGACGCGCAGTTCATCCGGAACAGCTCCGAACCGCGGGCGATGTCGCCACCGCGCAGCGACTCCTGGGCGATCTCGCCGTCGGCGTCGCGGATCACGGTCGGGCCGCCGCCGTTGGCCGCCACGTACGCGCTGAGCGCGTCGGTCTGATGGGCGTCGAACTTCGGCGGCTTGCGCTCCGCCTGGGCCTCGTTGCGGGCCATCGGCATGCGGCCGGAGGAGACCTGGAAGTAGACCGCGGCCTCGCCGACGCCGATCAGGCTGGGACCGCGGTCGGCGACACCCTGCAGGTTCGCGCCGTGGCAGGTGATGCAGGACGTGTCGTAGAGCTGCTGCCCCTCGCGGATGAGCGCGGACTGGTCCTCGTGCGCGGTGGCGCGCTGCGGGTCCGGCGTGAGGGCCGATGCCAGGAAGCCTGCTCCGACGAGGCCCACCAGCAGCGCAAGCCCGCCCGCGATGCGACGGCGAACGCGCCGCTGCCTGCGCGTCTTGCTGGCCTGGCCGTTCCCGGGGCTGGCGGGCTCTGGCGCTGACGGGGGAGATGAACTCATCTGTGTCCCTTTGGAGTAGACGGAACCGACTTCTGCGAAAGATCCTGGGTCGCACCGCGCGCGCTGGGCAGCGCGGCGTCCACGATCAGCGGACGAAGTAGATCGTGGCGAACAGCCCGATCCACACGATGTCGACGAAGTGCCAGTAGTAGGAGACGACGATCGCCGCGGTGGCCTGCGCCGGGGTGAACTTGCTGACCTTGGTGCGCACCAGCAGGAACACGAACGCGATCAGACCGCCGATGACGTGCAGACCGTGGAAACCGGTGGTGATGTAGAACACCGAACCGTAGGAGCTGCTGGCGATCGACGTGCCCTCGTGCACCAGGTTCATGTACTCGTAGCCCTGGCCGCCGACGAAGAACGCGCCCATCAGCAGCGTGACGACATACCAGCGGCGCAGGCCGAACACGTCGCCCTTCTCCGCGGCGAACACGCCCATCTGGCAGGTGAACGACGACGCGACCAGCACGGCCGTGACCGGCACGGCGAGCTTCAGGTTCAGTTCGGTCGGCTCCGGCGGCCAGTTACCGTGCGCCTGGGCGCGGGCGACGAAGTACATCGCGAACAGGCCGGCGAAGAACATCAGCTCGCTCGACAGCCAGATGATGGTACCGACGCTGACCATGTTGGGCCGGTTCAGCGAATGCACACGCTGGGTAATGGCCGATCCTGGGGTCCCTACTGCGGTCGTCACGGGGGTAAGTATGACTCGTCGTAGTACGACGGCCGTACCCGGGTACGAAACTGGTTCCTCCGTGTCGGAAAACCCAGGAAACGACAGGCTCTGGACCAGGCGGGCGGCCTCGGGCGAGTGGCGTGCGCGACGCTGGAACGGGTCGCACGCGGACGAACGCGCGCCCAGCATGACAGCCGAGGGTAAGGAGAAGCTGAGATGAAGGTTCGGGTGCCACTGTGGCGGCGGCTGCGGCGGCGGGACCGGGACACCGCCCTGGACCCGGACCGAGCCGATCTGGTCGTGGTCTCGTCCGGCTTCGACGACGCCGAGGCGTGTTCGGCCGCGCTGGCGCGCGCGACCGCACTGACACCCGACGCGCCCGCGGTGCTGCGCCACCATCTGCGCATCCCGCCCCGGCACGTGGAGACCGTCTGCGCGATCGCCGCGCAGGACGGCTACTCCCCCGCACCCCAGGTCGGTGGCGCGGGCACCGACGCGCTCGAAACGGTCATCCTTCAGCGCGTCCAGCTGCTCGACGCCCTGCACTGCTCCCAGGAGCGCTCCCGCATGGCCGGCCTGGCCCAGCGTCACGACGGCATCGCCGACGGCTGGGACGCCCTGCAACCGGGGCAGCAGCTGTAATAACGCACCGACCTGGCTTCCGCGGACGTCGCGACCCCAGCTGGCGGATTCCGAGCGAAGCGAAACCGGCGCTCTTCGTCCACCACGCACGAAGACGGCCGCAGCTCTCCAATGCGCGGACTCGACTGCCGACGCGCTCAGCTCACCCTGGCCACGAGTTTCGAGCGAAGCGAGACCGAGCATGCGCGTTCGCGGCCCGGCTCGCGTCCGAGCGGCCGACGCGTAGGCGACGAAGGAGCAAGCGGCGGTCGCTCGGACGCGAGCCACAAGAGGGCCGCGAACACCCAGCGCCGCAGGCGCTGGAAAGACCAACACAGCTAGGCTGCAGGCAACCAAACCGGTGCGGGAACCGGTGTCGACGGGAGAAGTGTGGAATGAGCGTGCGCAGCTGGCCTCAGGTGCTCGGAACCCTCGCCGACGGTGGCGACCTGGCCGCGGACGACACGGCGTGGGCGATGAACGAGATCATGTCCGACAACGCCACCCCCGCCCAGATCGCCGCGTTCGGCGTCGCCATGAAGATCAAGGGCCCCACTCCCGCCGAGCTGACCGGCCTGGCCACGGGCATGCTCGAGCACGCCCGGCTGGTGCGGATCGACGGCGACGCGGTCGACATCGTCGGCACCGGCGGTGACCGCTCCGGCTCGGTGAACATCTCCACCATGTCCTCGATCGTGGTGGCCGCGGCCGGGGTTCCCGTGGTCAAGCACGGCAACCGCGCCGCGTCGTCCAAGAGCGGCGGCGCCGACGTGCTGGAAGCGCTGGGCGTCAAGCTGGCGCTCGGCCCCGAGAGTGTGGCGCGTTGCGTGCGGGAGGCCGGCATCGGTTTCTGCTTCGCCGCCGTGTTCCATCCCGCCCTGCGGTACGCGGGCGCGGCACGCAGCCAGATCGGCATTCCGACCGTCTTCAACGTGCTGGGGCCGCTGACCAACCCCGCGCAGCCGCGCGCCGGGCTGGTCGGCTGCGCGTTCGCCGATCTGCTGCCCGTGATCGCGGGCGTGTTCGCCGAACGCGGCGCGAGCGCGCTGGTGGTGCGCGGTAACGACGGCCTCGACGAGATCACCACCTCCGACACCACCGAGGCCTGGATCGTCGCGGGTGGACGGACCCGCCGGACCACCATCGACCCCACTCGCATCGGGATCCCCCGGGTCGAGCTGGACGCGCTGCGCGGCGGCGACGCCGAGGTGAACGCGGGCGTGGCCCGCGACGTGTTCGCCGGTAACGGTGGCGCGGTCCGCGACGCGGTGCTGCTGAATTCGGCCGCCGCGATCGTCGCCTACGACTGGTCGCGCGGCGCGGGCGATCCGGACGCCGACCTGCACGCCGCGCTCGCCGCGGGCATCGAGCGCGCCGCCGCGGCGATCGACACGGGTGCGGCGACCGCGCTGCTGGAGCGCTGGGCGAAGCTGACGCAGACCCTCGGCGACAGCTGACGCCTGCCGCCGCGGCCGACACGCTGAGCTGAACGAAGGTCCCGGGCCGGGCCGGGGCGGTAACGTCGGGCGGGCAATCCGGCGCATGCCGAGTTCGCCGGGCACCGCGCCGACCGGTTCGACCGACGAGGAGCACAGCCATGCGACCCACTGTCCCGGCGCTACTCGCCGTCCCCGCCGCCGCGGGCATCATCGCCGCCCCGGCGGCGAATGCGGCCGACGGCGCCCTGTTCGCCGACGGCGTCGTCTACGAGAACCCGGTCGGCTGCCTCGAGGTCGGCGACGGGTCCGACGTGGAGATCCGCAACCGCACCGACGTCGTCGTCCACCTGCACGACGCGCCGGGATGCTCGGGCGACGTCGTGGCGCTGGCGCCCAACGACGCCGCCTATTTCGCGGTGCGCAGTGTCCGGGTCGGGGACTGAGCGGGACTACTCACCCAGCGAGAACCCGGCCTCCACTTCGGCGCGCGAGTAGGACTTGAACGCGATGTGCGTCGTGGTGCGCTCGACGCCCGGTGTCTTGTCGATCCGGCCGGTCACCACCTCGGCGATCTGCTCGTGGTCGCGCACCCGCACGATCGCGATCAAATCCACGTCACCGGCGCAGGAGTAGACCTCGGCGACGCCCTCGGTGTCCGCGACCGCCTGCGCGGTCTCGGGGATGCGGCCGTTGTCGGCGTGAATCAAGACGATCGCGGTAATCATGACGCTCAGCCTAAGCGGTCGAGATAGCCCTGCTCGGTCGGTTGCGCGCGGACCGCCGCGTCGGCCAGGTCCGCCCAGCCCAGCCAGCGCGCCGCGCCGAACACCGGCTCGTGATACCCGTCCGTGGTGCGCACGATCCGCACGCCGGGCCGTGCCAGCCAGCGGGCGATCAATGCCACCTCTTCCGGTGCCGCGCCCCGCAGCGGCGGGGCGTCCTCGCCCCCGGCGTTCTCCCCGGATTCCCCGATCGACGCCGCTCGCTCTGGAAGCGGAACCTCGGCGCGCGTGAAAGTCCCTGTCGGAACCACCGTTTCGGCGGAGGCGACGATCTGGTCGACGATGGGCATCGGCGGCGTGCCGCGCGGTGCGGTGCCCGAACCGGCCAGGCGGCCGTACCGGATGACGGCGAACTCCCACCCGCCGTTGCCGTCCGGATGCGCGGCGATCAGTTCGGCGATGCGAGCCACGGCGGCCAGTCGTTGCGTTCGGTGCAGGGCGCGCACCACCCGCGCCGCCCGGTCGCGCAGCCGCGCGGCCGCCTCGAAATGTTCTGCCCGGCAATGCGTTTCGATGCGATCGAGCATAGACCGGATCGGCGCGTCGCTGCGCCCGGCGAACAACGCGCGCACGAGCGCGGGCGCGGGGGCGTACTCCGTCATGGTCGACGGCCTGTCACCGGCGCCCGCCGGACACCCGCCGACGAGCGCGGGCGGGCACTCGTGCGCCGCCCGCCGGGACAATCGCGTCGCGCAGGTTCGCAGGCCGGTGAATTCGGCGATGATCACACCCAGGTCGGCGGCGTCGTTGCGGGAGTGGAACGGCCCCAGCGCGTCCCTGCCGGCCTCGCGCACCACCGAGAACCGCGGGAACGGCTCGTCGGTGAGGGTGAGCCACCAGGCCCGCTTCGGGAATTTCGACCGGCGATTGTAGGGCGGCGTGTGCGCCACCAGCAGCCGCAGTTCGCGGACCCCGGCCTCGAGCGCGTGCGCGCACACCACATGGTCGACCCGCGTCGCCAGCGACACCATCTCCTTCATCCGGCCACGGGTCTCCGAGCCGGTGAAGTAGTTGCGGACACGGCGGCGCAGGTTCACGGCCGTCCCTATATATAGGGCTTCATCGGAAGGACCGCGGAACAGATACACCCCCGGAGCAGCGGGGAGGTCGGCCGCGAGGACACGTTTCGAGCGCTGCCGGGGCGTGACATCCGGGAGGTAGTCGAGCAGCTCGGTCAGACTGTGGACGCCCTGGTTGCCCACTCGGCCGATCAGCGCGTGCAATACGTCGACGGTCGCGCGGGCGTCTTCCAGTGCGCGGTGCGTCGGCTGAGTGGAGGCGCCGAGCAGCCGGGCCAGCGAACTCAGCCGGACGGAGGGGGCCTCGTCGCGCCCGAGCACCCGCCGCGCCAGCTTCACGGTGCACAACACCTGCGCAGGCGGCCACGGGGTGTCGCACTGCGCCGCGGCGGCGCGCAGGAACGCCATGTCGAAGCGGGCGTTGTGCGCTACCAGCACCGCGCCCGCCGCGAATTCCAGGAAGCCGGGCAGCACCGCCTCGATGCGCGGCGCGGCGTACACCATCGCGGTGGTGATGCCGGTGACGTGCACGACCGCGGGCGGGATCGTCCGTCCGGGGTTGACCAGCGTCGCGAACTCGCCGAGCACCTCCCCGCCGCGCACCTTCACCGCGCCGATCTCGGTGATGGCGTCGGCCCCGGGGCTGGTCCCGGTGGTCTCCAGGTCCACGACCACGAATGTCGTGTCGTACAAGGGGGTGTCGAGCTCGTCGAAAGCCAGCTGCTGGGCGGGCGGGCGCGGCGCGGGGTCGGGCACGGCGTGCAGCGTATGGCCACGGTCCGACAGGAACCGGGCGCGCGAACACCACACGAAATGTCCGAATGACACCGTGGGGATTCCGGGGCCGATACCCGGGAAATGATCTAGAAATGCGAGAAAGAGACCCAGATCACAAAAGGTCGAAAACTGTATCAAACATTGCCGCGAGTCGGACGAAATGCGCCGGCCCCGCGCCGAGCGACTCGACAAGCCTTGACTCTACGGTGTACGAACGGGTGACCATATTGATCACTACGGCACATTTTGCAGGCCTACCTGCGAAGACAATCCCGGAGTCGGTCTCGGGCCGCCGGTCGGTACTGGCCAGTTCTCCCAGCCGCCGCAGCCTGTGCCGTCTTGGGAATACGCCGCCGTTATCTGTTCGTGATTCGATGGGACATATCTCACACCGATTCGCCGGTGAAATTGTTGAGCGACCGCATTTCGCTTTGCCGACGCTTTACAAATCACCGTGATGTCTTCGTAACCTTTTCGAGACCTCACGGAGTCCGCCGCGCCGACCGGTGCGGCCCCGACGCAGTCCGCGGCACCACCGGGTGCGGCGTCGTGAGGCAGATTGGGAGTACCGCATCATGACGACCAACGCCGTCAAGCGTCACGCACAGCGCGCTGTTGCCGCCGGGGCCGTCGGCGCTGCCACCATCGGCGCGTTCCTGCTGCCCGCAGCCCCCGCGTCAGCCCAGCCGGTGACCATTCCCGGCGTGGGAACCTTCGAGGTTCCGAACGAAGTCCCGGTGCCGCCGGGTCTGCCGGGCCTCGAACTGCCCGGTCCGGCTCCCCTCCCCTTCGTCGCCCCCAAGAGCTCCGGCGACATCGCCCTGGACGCCGCGCTGAGCAAGGTCGGCTCGCCGTACGTCTACGGCGCCGCGGGCCCCAACGCCTTCGACTGCTCCGGCCTCGTCCAGTGGTCCTACCGCCAGGCGGGCGTCGAGCTGCCCCGCACCAGCGGCGCGCAGCTCGCCGCGGGCAGCCCGGTGTCCCTGGACGATCTGCGGCCGGGCGACCTCGTCTCCTTCTACGGCGGCGGCCACTCCGGCCTCTACGCCGGGGACGGCAACGTCGTGCACGCGTCCACTTCCGGCCAGCCCGTGAAGGTGGCGCCCATCTCCTCGATGCCGGTCGCGGGCGCTCGCCGCTTCTGAGAAGCAGCTGGTCGGGCCGCGAGGCCGCGGCCCGACCGCAGGACGGCTCCGTGATCGTTTCGTGCTCTGCTGGACATCGACCCGGGCCGTTCCGTAACCTAACCGAGACCTTCGATTGATTACCCGCGGTTCGCCCACCGCAAACCCCGGGTTCGACGAAGACCTCCGCGTCGGTTTCGCGAGAGATCGCTTCACGAGAGAACGGGGCACCGCCGGCTGTGGCCGAACATCACCGCAGACAGCAGACCAAACGCCTGATGGGCGGGACGCTGGCAGCCGGAATCCTGGCCGCGGGCCTCTACAGCGGCGGTCCGGCCGGAGCGGATCCCGTAGCGCTTCCCACGAACGCCACCGAGGCCGTGCAGCGGATGATCGATCTGTCTCATCAGTCCGAGCAGCTCAACCAGCAGGCCCTGGGAGCGGAAGCCGAACTGGAGGCCAAGCTCGCCGTCCAGCGTGACGCCGACGCCCGGCTGGCCGCCAGCACCGCCATGGTCGACCGCGCCCGGGACGAGGTGCGCCGCTACCAGCCCGTCATCGACCGCACCGCGATCGCCGCCTACCAGGGCGCCCGCACCAACCGCCTGTTCGCCGTGCTGGTCAGCGATTCGCCGCAGCAACTGCTGGACCAGATGTCCACGCTGGACGTGGTGTCCGCGCAGACCTCCGAACAGCTCGACCACTACGACAAGGCCACCGCCGCCGCGACCGCGGCCGAGTCGGCGGCCCGCACCGCCGCCGACGCCGCACGCGCCGCGGCGCAGAAGGCCGACGCGGTGCGCATCGATCTGGAACACAAGCGCAGCGATCTCGGCGGCGCCATCGCCGAGGTGGTGCAGGCGTGGAGCGCGCTGTCGGCCAAGGACAAGTCCGCTCTCGCCGGATCACCGTTCCCGCCCGGATTCGACCGCGACACCCTCTTGCAGGGCCTGGTTCCCGGCAGCGGCACCAGCGCGCTGGCGGCCGGGCTCACGCGAGTCGGCGACCCCTACGTCTGGGGCGCCACCGGTCCCAACCAGTTCGACTGCTCCGGCCTGGTCCAGTGGGCGTTCAAACAAGTCGGCAAGAACGTGCCCCGGACGAGTTCGCAGCAGGCCACCTACGGCACCCCCGTGGCCAAGGACGATCTGCAGCCCGGCGACGTCGTTTTCTTCTACTCCGACATCTCGCACGTCGGCATCTACGCGGGCAACGGGCTCATGCTGCACGCCTCCACCTTCGGCGTCCCCGTCGCGGTCGCCCCCATGAGCTCGACACCGTTCCATTCGGCTCGGCGATACTAGAGGCCGTGAGCGAGCCAACCAGCGGCACCGCACGACCCACGACAGCACCGACCGGCGACGGTCGATCGTGAGCGACCCGCGCGAGCCCGGCGGCACATCCGGCACCGCACGGCCCGTCGGCGCCGTAGCCCCGTCCGGGGTGCGCCGATGAGCGGCTCGAGGAGACTTCGCGCGTGGTGGTCGGCGCGGCGGCGATTCGAGTTCTGCCTCACCGTCGCGATGGTGGTGGCGCTCACCGGCGTGTGCGTCGCGCTGCTCATGGTGCCGAACACGGTGCTGCCGAGACTGCGAGCGGCGGAACCGGGTGCGGCCGAGGCGGTGGGTCAGGCGGCGGCCGCCGATCCGAGGCTGGCCGAGGTACGCCGCATCATCGAACCGTTCGGATCGATCATCGCCCGCCAGGTGCCGACCGGTGACGGACGGCAGTCCCTGGTCGTCGGCCATCCCGACCAGCGGATCGAAATCGATGTGCTGGAGCGCGCGCTCGCCGACGCCACCGCCGCGGTGACCGACGTGTGGGGTCCCGGCTGGGCGCAGTCCGCGCTCGTCGTCGTCGCCTCGTCGCCCTCCGAATTCGCGGCTCTGCTGCGCTCGCCCGGCCTCCTGCCCGCCGAAGTCGCCGCCGCCTCCGTCGCCGATCCGTTGCCGCCGGGCGGCAGGCCCACCGGCCAGCGTGTCGTCTTCGGTCCCGACACCGGGCGCCGCCTCGACCCCGAGGGCATGGCCACCCTGCTGCGGCACGAACTCACCCACATCGCCGCGCGCGCCGAGACCGTCGACGGCGCCCCGCTGTGGATGCTGGAAGGCTTCGCCGACTACACCGCCCACCATCGCGAGGGCCAGCGCTTTGCCGACATCGCTCCTACCCTCACCGCGCACGGCCACGCCGGGCGGATCCCCGACGACCTGCCCACCGACGCCCGATTCTCCGGCCCCGACGCCGCCTTCACCTACGAGCAGGCCTGGTCGATCTGCGCCTTCGTCGCCGAGAAATACGACCCGCCCCGCCTCGTCCAGCTCTACCGCCGCATCGCGGCGGGCAAGCAGGACCCGGCCACCGAAGACAGCATCCTGCGCGAAGTCCTCGGCACCACCCGCGCCGATTTCGTCGACGACTGGCGCGACTGGCTACGAGCCCGAACCGCCTGACCCCGCTACCGCCGCAACATCGCGACATCGCCGCCGCTGCGTCTCGGTCTGCGCCGCCGGCCGAGACGCGTGGCGCAAACACGACAACGACGACGATCCCGGCGACCCGTTCTCGGCAACGCCCCCGGAATCCGGTCCGTCACCACCGTCACCCTCACCCACGGCAGCGACAACATCGGCGTCCCGGTCTGACGGCGCCAGGTCGCGTCCGAGCGACCGCTGCGTCGACCATCACCCGATACGTCCCACCCACACCGCGCATCGCGTCCCGAACCGACCTCCCCACGCGCCCAGCGCACCCCAACCCCCGATTTCCAGCGAAGCGAGACCGAGCATCCGCCGTTCGCGGCCCGGCTCATGTTCACACGGATGCCAGGTCGACGGGCACCGCGAGCACCGCCCCACCCCGCCGCGCACCGTCTTCCGACCCAACCTCCCCACGCGCCCAGCGCACCCCAACCCCCGATTTCGAGCGAAGCGAGACCGAGCATCCGCCGTTCGCGGCCCGGCTCATGTTCACACGGATGCCAGGTCGACGGGCACCGCGAGCACCGCCCCACCCCGCC
>NZ_JBEYCG010000026.1:0-76498 GCF_040632645.1 Nocardia sp. NPDC019219
AGCGCTCATCAGATCGCGAGTCAACGGCCCCATGGAGAACCCGTCACCCGCGATGTGATGCACCACGCACACCAGCACGTGCTCGGACTCGCTCAACACGATCAACCGCACCCGCACCGGCGGCGCGACCGTGACATCGAAACCCTCACTCACCGCGGCGGCCACCAACGCCGCCACCTCCGACTCGTGCGCACGGCGCACCAGCACATCCGGCACCGCCCGCGGGTCATCCACGGGCAACACCACCTGCACACCCTCACCGTCCACATCCGGATAGACAGTGCGCAACACCTCGTGCCGCTCGACCACATCCCGCACCGCAGCCCGCAGCGCCGCCACATCCAACTGCCCCGACAACCGCACCGCGACCGGAATATTGTTCACCCCACTCGCGGGATCGAACCGGTTCAAAAACCACATCCGCTGCTGGGCATACGACAACGGCACCCGCTCCGGGCGCGGCCACGCCCGCAACGCCTGCCCCGCCGCGGACCCCGCATGCGCCTCCACCCGCGCCGCCAGCCCAGCCACCGTGCTGACCTCGAACAGCAACTGCACCGGCACCCGCACATCCAACGCCGCACCGATCCGCGCCGCCGCCTGCGCCGCCAGCAGCGAGTTCCCGCCCAATTCGAAGAAGTCGTCATCCGCGCCGACGCGGCCGTCCTCCTCCGGCACCAGCAACGCCGCGAACACCTCCGCGACGATCTCCTCCACCGGGGTCGACGGCGCCCGGAACGCCCGCGCCGCGAACACCGGCTCCGGCAACGCCGCCCGATCCAACTTCCCCACCGGCGTCAACGGAATCTCGTCCAGCACCACCACCGACGCCGGAATCATGTACGCGGGCAAGGACTCCCCGATGAACTCGGTGAGCGCGTCGATGTCCACATCAGCGCCCGGCCGCGGCAGCACATAGGACACGAGCGCGGTCGCGCCCGACGGCAGCGGCTTGCCAAGGGTGGCCGCGAAGTCGATGTCCGGGTGGCTGGTGAGCGCGTTGTCGATCTCCCCCAGTTCGATACGGAAGCCGCGGATCTTCACCTGGAAGTCCGAACGGCCCAGGTATTCGATGACACCGCCGTCCTGGCTCGCGGACTCGGTGCGCCGCACCAGGTCGCCGGTGCGGTAGAGCCGCGCCCCGGGGTTGCCGGTGTCGGCGCCGAACGGGCTGGCGACGAATCGCTCCGCGGTCAGGCCCGGCCGGTTGAGATAGCCCTGCGCCAGCGCGGGGCCGGACAGATACAGCTCGCCGACCACGCCGGCGGGCACCGGCCGCAGCCGCGAGTCCAGCACGAACGCGCCGACTCCCGGGATGGCCGTGCCGATCGTGATGGGCTCGCCCGGCGCCATCGGCGGCGTGCTGGTGGCCAGGATCGTCGCCTCGGTGGGCCCGTAGCCGTTGTAGAACTCGCGCTCGGCCGCCCAGCGGCCGACCAGTTCGGGACCGAACTTGTCCCCGGCCACCACCACGGCCTGCAGGTCGTCCAGGCCGGCCGGGTCCACCGACTCCAGGGCGCCGGGCGTGATGAGCATGTGCGTGACGTGCTCGCGGCGCAACAGATCGGCCAGCTCGAAACCGCCGAATACCGACGGCGGCGCGATGACCAGCGTCGCGCCGGAAGAGAAGGCCAGCAGCAGTTCGAGCACGGAGACGTCGAAGTTCGGCGAGCAGACGTGCAGCACGCGCGACTCCTCCGTCACGCCGTAGTGCTCGCGCTCGGCGGCCACCAGCCCGGCCAGGCCGCTGTGGGTGACCACGACGCCCTTGGGCTTGCCGGTGGAGCCGGAGGTGTAGATGACGTAGGCCGGGTGCCGCTCGTCCAGCGGGCGGACCCGGTCGGTGTAGGAGATGGGGTGCTCCGGGCGCGCGGCGATGCGCGCGGCCTGCACCGGGTCGTCCAGCTCGATCCAGTACACGCCGGTGCCGAGCACCGGGCGGTGCGCCGAGGTGGTCAGGCCCACCGTGGCGCCGGAGTCGGCGACGATGTGGTTGATCCGGTCGGTGGGGTAGGTCGGATCCACCGGCACGTAGGCCGCGCCGGTCTTGGCGATGGCCCAGACGGCGAGCACCGACTCCACGCTGCGCGAGATCCCGATGGCGACCACGTCGCCGGGCCCGACGCCGCGCTCGATCAGCTCCCGGGCCAGCCGCGAGGACGCCGCGTCCAGCTCGGCGTAGGTGAGTTCCCGATCGTCGGCCAATTCTCCCGTGGGGTTGAACCGGATCGCGACCTCGGTGGCGGCGGACTCGACCGCGGCGGTGAGCAGCTGCGCGAAGAGCGGACTGCCCGACCTGCGGCGACGGCTACCGCGAGCAGAGCGACGGGCGGTTTCCATTCGAGTGCATTCACCTCTCGCATCGAGCCAGGACCCGGGCCTAACCCTGCTCAGGGTTCGTTATCCGGGGCCAGCGCGGACCGAGCAATCATATAGGGGCTTGACTGCCCAACCCGCGCGCTGTATCGGATTGCCGCGGCTGCCGTCGGTGCGGTCCGCGTCCCCCTTCGGTGGTGCTGTCCTCTCCTCGGACGCCGCCCACTCCCCCATGGAATCGGTGTCTTGCTTACCGCCTGCCGTTATATCGGCGCCGAGCCCCTCATGTTGCAGGACTCCCTTGATCGGTGAGCTTGCTCACAACCAGCCGCGCCGGGTGGCTTGCACCCCCGCCTGGAACCTGGTGCTCGCCCCGAGCCGCTCCAACAGCCGTGCGGTGCGGCGGACCACCGTGCGCCGGGACATGCCGAGCCTGCGCGCGATCGTGTCGTCGGTGGCGCCCAGCCCCATCAAGGTCAGGATCGCGCGATCGCGTTCGTCCAGCGCTTCGGCGGACGGATTCACCGAGATGGGCGCGGCCATCGTCCACAGTACGTCGAAAGTCTTGATCAGCAGCTCGAGCGTGGGCGAACCGGTGATGCGCAGACCCATCGGGTCGGGCCTGCGTTCGTCGGCGTGCAGCACCAGGCTGGCCCGCTCGTCGTCGCTGATGATCAGTTTGAACGGCGGATCCGGCAGGGTTCTGGCCTGCGCACCGCTGGCGTTGGTGGACAGCGCGTGCCGCAGCCGCTCCGGATCCTGGTAGACGGTGTCCTGGTACAGGGTCTGGTAGCGGATTCCGTCGGCGAGCCTGGCGCGTTTGAGCTCGAACAGCTGGCGTTCACGTTCCGGATCGCTGAGATAGGGGCCGCGCTCGACGAGCTTGACGCAGCTGCGCGCACCGGTCTGCATCTCCTCGAAATCGGCCAGCATCTCCAGGCGCTCGTACACCGGCACGACCGCGCCGTTGCCGCGGGGCGAGCGACGCACCGAACGGAACGTCTCGCTCAACCGGGCTGCGGCGGCGTGCATCTGATTGATCTCCTGTTGCCTGCGCCGCGCCTCGGCTTCGGACAACGATTCCGGCGCGTGCGCGTCCCACAGCGTTTCGCCGTCGGGCGACTCGATGCGGACCGCGGCGCGCACTTCACACAAGACATCCAACGAATCCGCGGCGAGGTCTTCCGAAACGCCCAGGTAATGCGCGATATCGGCGAGACTCGACCGGGGATGGTGCACCAGCACGGCGTAAGCGCGGCCGTGCGGCGACCCAGGCTCGAAGATGTCGCCCAGCTCGATCACGGCCCGAGCCTAGCGACCGACCGGTGCCTATTGGGCGGTTCTCCAAGACCCGGGCGCGAACCGCTTCCCGCGTCACCGGGACGCGGGAAGCTTCGCTGCGTGCAACCATGCACTGCTCGGAATGTCAAGTCGGACAGGGGAAGTCAGTGCGCCGACGGGCCCCACTCCATGGGCACGCCCTTGGCTGCCAGGTACGGCAGCGGGTCGATCTTGGAGCCGGACTGGTCCCAGATCTCCAGGTGCAGGTGCGGACCGGTGGACTGACCCCGGTTGCCCACGGTGGCGATCACATCGCCGGCGTTCACCCGCTGGCCCGCGTGCACGAACATCTCGTTCACGTGGCCGTAGACCGCGGTGGTGCCGTCGTCCTGCAGCACGCGCACCCACAGGCCGAAACCGGAGGCGGGCCCCGCCTCGATCACGGTGCCGTTGCTGACCGAGTGGATCGGCGCGCCCAGCGCGTCGGCGAAGTCGAGGCCGTAGTGCATGGCACCCCAGCGGCTGCCGTAGCCGGAGCTGATGGCGCCGGCCACCGGGCGCACCGCGGGCGCCGGAGCGACCTGCTGCTGCACACCCTTGAGGGCCTCCTCGGCCTGGGCCAAAGGTGCGGCGATCTCCGGGGGAAGATTGGGAATGCCGAACGGAGCGGCGACCGGGGCCGCGATCTCGGCCGCGACCGCGGCGGGTTCCGGCGCGGGCTGCGCGACCGGCTCGGCGGCAGCCTTCGCCTCGGCAACCGGCAGGATGCTCGTACCCTTCACGGTGGCGGGCGCGGCCTGCTGCTCCTCGTCGGCGTCGTGCGAACCGGGCAACAGCGGCGCGGCGTAAGCCAGCGCGGGAGCGACCTGGCTGGCAGCACCGATCAGCGCACCCGCCGCGACCGCGGCGGTGGCGGCGGCCTTCACACGCTCGGTGGCGGACGGCTCGGCGCGGTGCCGCGTCGGACGGCCCGTTTCGCCGCCGTCGCCGAGGAGGCTCTGGACGGTAATGGAACTGGGGCCTACACGGTGCTGCGACAAAACTGAATCCTCGGTCGTACCACTGGGTCAGGGATGCCGGAGCCCGTGCCGAGCCGGTTCTATAACGATCCGGTGTAGCCGGGCGGATAACGGTTTGGCATCCGTCGTGACGGGAACTCTACCGCGTCGTGACCATTCCGCAACCTTCCGGCGGAAAACGCTGGTGAGGTCCGGGTCACACGTCCAAATGCGCGACAATCGGACCGTGATCCTCGACCGCTTGGACGTTCCGATCGTGCTCGCCCCCATGGCGGGCGGCCCCTCCACTCCCGAGCTCACTGCCGCGGTGGCCGAGGCGGGCGGTTTCGGCCAGCTGGCCGCCGGCTATCTCAGCGCCGCCGACACCGCCGCCCGGATCGCGGCGACCCGCGCGCTCACCGGCAAGCGCTTCGGCGTAAACCTCTTCGTACCGGGTCCGCCGACGCCCCTCGCCGATTTGGCGGACTATCTCGCCGAACTCGGCGCCGATCACCAACTCGGGGATCCGCGCTTCGACACCGACGACTGGGAGGCCAAGCTGGACCTGCTCGTCGCCGATCCGGTCGCGGCCGTGTCCTTCACCTTCGGCTGCCCCGACGCCGCGGACATCGAGCGGCTGCACGCCGCCGGGTCCGAGGTCTGGGTCACCGTCACCTCGGTCGACGAGGCGCGCGTCGCGGTCGAGGCGGGCGCCGACGTGCTCATCGCCCAAGGGGCGGAGGCGGGCGGGCACCGCGCGACGTTCGTGGATCGACCGGCCGACGACTCCGCCGACCCGCTCGGCCTGCTCGCGTTGCTGCAACTGCTCACCGCCGCGACCGACCGTCCGCTGGTGGCCACCGGAGGTCTCGCGACGGGCGCCGGCATCGCCGCCGCGCTCGCGGCGGGCGCCGCGGCCGCGCAACTGGGCACAGTGTTTCTGCGCTGTCCCGAAGCGGGCACCAACCAGGCGCACCGCACCGCGTTGACCGCCGACACCCCGACAATGCTCACGCGCGCGTTCACCGGCCGCAGGGCGCGCGGGTTGCGCAACCGATTCCTGCTGCGACACACCGCCACCGCGCCGGCCGGCTACCCGGAGATCCACTACGCCACCGCCCCGCTGCGGGCCGCCGCACGAGCGGCCGGCAACTCCGACGACGTCAACCTCTGGGCGGGTCAGACCCATGCGCTGGCACCCGAGCTACCCGCAGGCGAATTGGTCGCGACGCTGGCAGCCGACACGAAAGCCGCACTGGAAAAAGCACTTTCGCGGCGAATCCAGCATTATTGACAACGACTTTCGATTAGACTCGGACATCGCATCGACGTCCAGCATTGGAGGAGAGCGCCATGTCCCTTGATGTCCCCACCGCACTACTCGAACGCGCCGAGCGCGGCGAGGTCGACGACGCCGACTTCGTCGAGGTCGTGCGCACTTCCCTGCCCTACGCCTGGGAAGTCGTCAGCCGGGTGGCCGGTGAGCTGCGTTCCGGCACGGCGGAATTCGCCGACAACACGATCGCGCCGCCCGACGAGACGGCGCGCGGGCAACTGTTGCGCGCCATGGCCTCCGACGCGATCCGCGGTGGACTGGAGCGGCACTTCGGCGTGAAGCTCGCCTTCCAGAACTGCCACCGGGTCGCCGCGTTCCCGCTCTCCGCGGTGGGCGGCGAGACCTACACCACGTTCATCGGCACCCGGGCGCAGCTGCTCAACCAGAGCCCGGAACTGCGCAACTGCTGATCCACCAGCCGAACACCCGGCGCGGCAAACCGTTTCGCCCGCGCCGGGTGTTCGCGTGTCCAGGGCCGCGCGCCCGCGCGTCGCCGCCGTCCGCGACGGGCCCCTACGCGTAGGGTGAACCGCCATGAGCAGCAACGATCTTCGCGAAGAGGTCGAGGCCCGGCTCGAGCCGTGGCAGCAACAGCTCGGGGCGGACCGCGCCGCCTACACCAATCATGTCCTGCGGGTCCTGACGCTGTGCGACCTCCTGGCCGCCGATCGGCAACCTCCGCCGAGCACCCGTGAGGAATTCCTGACCGCGGCCACCCTGCACGACATCGGCATCTGGTCGGCGGGCAGCTTCGATTACCTCGCCCCCTCCTGCGACCAGGCGCGCGCCTGGTTGGCGAGCATCGACCGCGACGACCTCACCGGGCTGGTGGTGACGATGATCGACCAGCATCACAAGATCCGCCCGGCGGGCCCGCCGCACAACCCGGTGGAGATCTTCCGGCGCGCCGACGCGATCGATGTCGAACTGGGCCTGCTCGGCCGCTTCGGCATCTCTCGCCGGACCTATAGCGAGCTGGCGAAGCGCTATCCGAATCACGGCTTCCACCGCAGGCTGGTGACGCTGACCGCGCGGCGGTTGCGGACCCACCCCGCGTCACCACTGCCGATGCTGAAGTGGTGACGCGGGGCGACGGGGTCAGCCGAGCGTGGTGACTTCCAGGTCGCCGTCGGCGTACTGGCTGCGCAGCCGCTTCTTGTCGAACTTGCCCACGCTGGTCTTGGGGACCTCGGCGATGAACGTCCAGCGTTCCGGCAGCTGCCATTTGGCGAACTTGTCGGCCAGGAAGTCGCGCAATTCCTCGGGTTTCACCTCGGCGCCCTCGGCCAGCACCACCGCCACGAGCGGGCGCTCGTCCCACTTGTCGTCCGGCACGCCGATCACGGCGGCCTCGGCGACCGCCGGGTGCCCGATCACGGCATTCTCCAGATCCACCGACGAGATCCACTCGCCGCCGGACTTGATCACGTCCTTGGAACGGTCCACCAGCGTGAGGTAGCCGTCGGGGCTGATCTTGCCGACGTCGCCGGTGCGCAGCCAGCCGTCGTGGAACTTCTCCGGATCGACCACCGCGCCGTCCGGCGAATAGTACGAGCCGGTGATCCACGGACCACGCACTTCCAGCTCCCCCAGCGACACGCCGTCGTTGGGCACCACGCCGTCGTCACCGACCAGACGCGCCTGCACACCCGCCGGGAAACGTCCCTGGGTCACCCGGTATGCCCACTTCTCTTCCTCGGTCACCGCGGTGGCGGGCGGATGCGCGACGCTGCCCAGCGGCGAGGTCTCCGTCATGCCCCAGGCGTGCAGCACCCGCACGCCGTGCTTGTCCTCGAAGGTGCGCATCATCGACGGAGGAACCGCCGAACCGCCCACCACCACCGCGCGCAGATGGGTGATGTCCTGCGGATTCGCCGCCAGCGCCGCCAGCACCCCGCCCCAGATGGTCGGCACCGCGGCGGCGAAGGACGGCTTCTGCGCGGCCATGCACTCCAGCAGCGGCCCCGGCTGCAGGAACCGGTCGGGCATGAGCAGATTCGAACCGGACATCAGCGCCGCGTACGGCAGGCCCCAGGCGTTGGCGTGGAACAGGGGGACGATGGCCAGGATGGTGTCGGTTTCGAACAGACCCATGCCGTTGTTCGCGCTCACCTGCATGGCGTGCAGCCAATTCGACCGATGCGAGTACACCACGCCCTTCGGATCACCGGTGGTGCCGGAGGTGTAGCACATCGCCGCGGCGGCGCGCTCGTCGATCACCGGGAAGTCGTAGGTGTCCGGCTGCCCGCCGAGCAACTCGGTGTAGGAGTGCACCTGCACGCCCTCGGGCGCGGTGAGGGTCGCCGCGTCACCGTTGACCACGACGACGTGGCGGACGGTCGTCAGGTGCGGCAGGATCTGGCCGAACAGCGGCACCAGCGTGCCGTCCACGAGCACCACCTGGTCCTCGGCGTGATTGGCCACGTACACGACCTGATCCGGGAACAACCGGATATTCAACGCGTGCAGCACCGCGCCCATCGCGGGCACCGCGATGTAGGCGACCAAGTGCTCGTTGTTGTTCCACATGAACGTGCCGACCCGGTCGCCGACCCCGATGCCGAGCCCGCGCAGCGCGTTCGCCAACCGCGCCGATTCCGCGCCGACCTCGCGGTAGGTCATGGTGCGCACGCCGGTCCCGGTCCAGGTGGACACGGTCGAATCGCCGGCGAACGTCGATGCGTAGCGCAGCAACGTGGCCAGCGACAACGGCTCGTCCTGCATAGTGCTCAACATCGGAACTCCTTTTTCTTCGGTGACTTCCCGTCAGAAAGCCAAGTCGGTTTCGGCCCGCCGCGGGGTCCGGCGATGTGATCCGTCGAGCGAGCCCGCCGGGCGGGTCCCTTCGGGATTCCGAATCGGATCGCCGCTGGTGAGCACGGCGCACGACAGCGCATGTCCGGGATCGGCCCACGCCGCGTGATCGGCGCGGCCGAGACGACCGAGGGCACTGCGGGTTTCGGGTCCGGACGGGCTACCCACCCAGCGCGGGAGCATCGAACCGTACTTCCGGCCGAGGTCCGAGCCGGGCTCGATCCGGGACGGCGGTCCGGGAGCCGCGGCGACGGCGTCCGGCCGGATCACCTGCGAGCGGTCGAGTTCGCCGCGAAAGACCTTGTAGCCACGGTTGAATTCGGCGCCCGTGCGGATGGGGCGCGTGCGCTCGGCAAGGCGGCCTCGGGCCGGTGCCTCCGTCGACGCGACGGCGTCGGAATCCTCCGCGATGCGGCAGGGTGAGACTCGGCCGGGAAGCTGAGCGATGGTCGGCACAGGCGGCGGCATGGTTCAGCACGCACCGACCATGAGCCACATCACACGGGCGATGCTACCCAACGGTAGGCCGCCCCGGGCGACGGCTGCGGGCAATCCCGAGCGCAGCCATCCGATGGCGTGCGCCCTCAGTTACCGCTGGTCAGCTCGGCGCGAACTCGGCAACGGATGCGCTGCCCGCCGACCATCCCGGCAAGGCGACCTCGATAGCCGATCCCTATGCTCCTGCCGCACCCGGCACCGCGAGCTCGGTATGCGCCGGATAGGCGTGCACCACAGCTGTATCCAGCTTGGGCACCACGTGGGTGAGGGCGTGCTGGGCCTCGTGCGCGACCCGATGCGCGTCCGCGAGCGTGATCGTCGGCGCGACGTCCAGTTCGACGTCGGCGTGCAGCCGATGGCCGATCCACCGCATCCGCAGGCTGCGCACGCCCTGCACGCCCGGCTCGGCGGCCAGCGCCCGCTCCGCCGCGGTGACCAAGCCGGGCTCGACGGCATCCATCAACCGGCGCAGCACGTCCCGTGCGGCGGTTCGCAGCACCGCGAGAATCGCGATCGTGATGAGCAGGCCGACGATCGGATCGGCCAGCGGGAAGCCCAGCGCCACTCCCGCCGCACCGAGCAGAACGGCCAGCGAGGTGAACCCGTCGGTGCGCGCGTGCAGACCGTCGGCGATCAGCGCCGCCGAGCCGATCCGCCGCCCCACCCGGATCCGGTACAGCGCGACCGTCTCGTTGCCGAGGAACCCCACCAGCCCGGCCGCGGCGACCCAGCCCACATGCTCGAGCGGCACCGGATCCAGCAGCCTGCGCACCGCCTGATACCCGGCGATCAACGCCGACAAGGCGATCATCGCGACGACGAAGAGCCCGGCCAGATCCTCCGCCCGGCCGAATCCGTAGGTGTAGCGCCGGGTCGCGGCCTTGCGGCCGAGGGCGAACGCGATCCACAGCGGCACCGCGGTCAGCGCGTCGGAGAAGTTGTGCACGGTGTCCGCGGCCAGGGCCACCGAACCGGATGCGGCGACGATCACCAGTTGCAGCGCCGCGGTGCACCCGAGGACGACCAAACTGATCTTGACCGCCCGGATGCCGACCGCACTGGCCTCCAGCGCGTCGTCCATGCTGTCGGCGGCGTCGTGACTGTGCGGGACGAAGATCTCCCGCAGCACACCGACCGCGCCCGGCCGATGTCGATGATGCTGTCCGGCATGGTGGTGGTGCGGGTGATGATGCCGGTGGCTCATGACGCGCTCGCCTCGTCTCGGCTGGGGAAGTCGCGCACGGCGGCGGCGCGGTGGTGCGCGGGGACGCCCGGCCCGGCATGCTCGGCGTTGTACACCGCGTCCATCACCAACTGCCGGACGTGCTCGTTCTCCAGGCGATAGAAGATCGTCGTCCCGGACCGGCGAGTGTTCACCAACCGCGCCATGCGCAGTTTGGCCAGGTGCTGCGACACCGAGGACGCGGGCTTGCGGACCTGTCCGGCCAGGTCGTTCACCGACAGTTCGCGATCGACCAACGCCCACAGCACTTGCACGCGGGTCGGGTCGGCGAGCATGCGAAACACCTCGACAACCAGCCCGACCTGATCCTCCGCGAGCGGCGGCCGCATTTCCTGGTTATCTGCATTCATACGCAGATATTAGAACAGACGACGCCGCCGGTACCAGAGCTCCGGGCCGACGTGGCGGCGGCACCCCCTGCGTCGCCGCCGACACGCCGGTCGACCCCGAATCCGAACAGTTTTGTCTTAGCCGAGTGTGGCGTCGGTGCGCCAGGCGAGGAAGCAGTTATCACCCGAATGAGACAAACCAATCGTGCAGGCGCACACCCGTTTTCGGTCCACCTCCCAGAAAACGGCGCTGACCAGCACGAATGACCACGGGCCTCGGCAGGGTAACCGCGCACCTGTACACACAGCTGCACGTGCAGCACGACGGCGCGAGCGCCCGGCAACTCGATCGCGCGCGGCCGAGGAAGGACGAGCCGCTCCGATCGGGCCATTCTGCACCGAACTCGTCGCTCGTGCGGGAATCATCCCGAATCGTGATGTCCGGCTGCGCCCGGCCCGCCGCACACCGCCGCCGAGGGCGACCCCGAGGGGCACTCGGCATCGCCCGGTTACTGTGAATCCCGGGAAACACATCGAGCGACCGTGGAGTAGACGACATGCCAGTGGACCGAATGCTGCCCACCCCCGAGGCAAGGGACCTGCTGGAACTGACCCGCGACATCGCCGACAAGGTGCTCGAACCGCGCGTGGCCGAGTGCGAGAAGACCGGGATCTTCCCCGATGGCGTCTTCCCCGCGCTGGGCGCGGCGGGATTGCTGAGCCTGCCGTATCCGGAGGAATTCGGCGGCGGCGCGCAGCCCTACGAGGTGTATCTGCAGGTGCTCGAGGAACTCGCCGCCCGGTGGGCCGCCGTCGCCGTCGCCGTCAGCGTGCACAGCCTGAGCTGCCATCCGCTGTTCACTTTCGGCACCGACGAGCAGAAGCAACGCTGGCTGTCCGGAATGCTCTCCGGCGAGACCATCGGCGCCTACAGCCTTTCCGAGCCGCACGCCGGTTCCGACGCGGCCACGCTGCGCTGCCGCGCCACTCCGGTCGAGGGCGGCTACCGGATCACCGGCGCCAAAGCCTGGATCACCAACGGCGGCCGCGCCGACTTCTACACCCTGTTCGCCCGCACCGGTGAAGGCTCGCGCGGAATCTCGTGCTTCTTGGTCACCGCCGGCACCGAGGGACTCAGTTTCGGCAAACCCGAGGAGAAGATGGGTTTGCGTGCCGTGCCCACCACCACCGCGGCCTACGACGACGCGTTCCTGCCCGAGGAACGGCGCGTGGGCGCCGAGGGGCAAGGCCTCTCGATCGCCTTCAGCGCGTTGGACTCCGGACGCCTCGGCATCGCCGCGGTCGCCACCGGCCTGGCGCAGCGCGCCCTCGACGAGGCCGTCGCGTATGCCAAGGAGCGAGAGGCGTTCGGCCGCCACATCATCGACCACCAGGGACTCGGCTTCGTGCTCGCCGACATGGCCGCCGCCGTCGACTCCGCCCGCGCCACCTACCTCGACGCCGCCCGCCGCCGCGACGCGGGACTGCCGTACTCGCGCCAGGCCAGCGTGGCCAAGCTCGTGGCCACCGACGCCGCCATGAAGGTCACCACCGACGCGGTCCAGGTCTTCGGCGGCTACGGCTACACCCAGGACTTCCCCGTCGAGCGCTATATGCGCGAAGCCAAGGTGATGCAGATCTTCGAGGGCACCAATCAGATTCAGCGTCTGGTCATCGCGCGCCAGCTCGCCGGGAGCTGACGCCTCCGGGTGGCCGGAAATGCCGATTGATTGACCGCGGATGTCTTCCGACCTGCGGATACCGGCTCGTACCCTCGAAACATGACGACGCCGTCCATCATCATCATCGGAGCCGGATTCGGCGGGCTCGGCATGGCGCTGGAACTGCGGCGGGCCGGGGTGGACACCTTCACGATCCTGGAGCGCGCCACCGACCTCGGCGGCGTCTGGCGGGAGAACACCTACCCCGGCGCGGCCTGCGACGTGCCTTCCCCGCTGTATTCCTTCTCCTACGAGCCGAAGTCCGATTGGCCACGGCGTTTCTCCGAACAGCGGGACATCCACGCGTACATGCGGGGCGTCGCCGACAAGCACGGCCTGCGGCGCTTCATCCGGTTCGGCACCGAGGTGACCGACGCGGAGTTCGACGAGCGCACCGGCCGATGGACCGTCCGCACGGCCGACGGGGCGCAACTGACCGCGGACGTCCTCATCCCGGCGGTCGGGCAGCTCTCGCGCCCCGCGCTGCCCAACATCCCCGGCATCGACACCTTCACCGGTCCCGCCTTCCACTCCGCCGAGTGGGACCACGACGTCGACCTGACCGGCAAGCGGATCGCCTGCATCGGCACCGGGGCCAGCGCGATCCAGTACATCCCGCGCATCCAGCCGGACGCCGCCCACCTCACGCTGTTCCAGCGCTCGGCGGCCTGGGTGCTGCCGAAAGCCGACGTCGAGTACAGCGCCCTGCACCACGCGCTGTTCAAATACTTCCCGCCCAGCCGCCTACTCGAACGATTCGCCATCTGGTCCGTCTTCGAACTGCTCGCCCTCGGGCTCACCGACATCCCAGCAATCAAGACCCCCGTGATCGCGCTGGCCGACCGGCACCGGGAAAAGCAGGTCCCCGACGCCGAGCTGCGCGCGAAACTGACACCCGACTACGCGGCCGGATGCAAGCGCGGTCTGTTCTCCAACGAGTACTTCCCCGCGCTGGCGCAGCCGAACGTCACCGTGGAGACCACCGCCATCGAGGCGATCACGCCGACCGGAATCCGCACCGCCGACGGCGTCGAGCACGACGTGGACGTCATCGTCTACGGCACCGGCTTCAAAGGCACCGAGTTCCTGGCGCCGATGAACATCTACGGTCTCGGCGGGCGCAAGCTGGCCGACGTCTGGGGCGACGAAGGCGCCCGCGCCTACCTCGGCCTGTCCGTGCCGCAGTTCCCGAACCTGTTCCTGATGTACGGCCCGAACACCAACGTCGGCGCCGGCTCCATCATCTACATGCTCGAATCCCAGGCCCGCTACATCCGGCAGGTGGTGCGGTACCTCACCGACCGCCCCGGCCGCTATCTCGCCGCTCGCGCCGCCACCGAGCAGCGCTGGGACGACTGGCTGCAGCAGCGACTGAAGGACACCCCCTGGAACTTCTGCTCCAGCTGGTACCGCAACGCCTCCGGCCGGATCACCAACAACTGGCCCGGCGCCACCGTCCTCTACCGCCACAAGACCAGGACCTTCGACCCCGCCGACTACGACGAGGCGCAGGCGCCCGCCGCGCACTGACCTGAACGCTCAGCCAGACCTCAGCTAGCCGACAGTAAACTGACGTTGTCCGGGATCTGTCGGAAGAGGTGCCCATGTCGTGGCTGCTGATCGTTCTGGTGCTCGTAGTGCTGATCGCCTTGGTGGCATGGCAGACACAGCAGAGCAAACATCGTGGAGCCACCGAGCTGGCCGACGCTCTCGCCGATGCCCGGCAAGTGAACGAACGACTGGGCGGCCAGGTCTACAGCCTCTCCGGCAGTAACGACGCCGCCGTCCAAGCGCTCGCCGACGCCTCCGAACGGCATATCGCGGCCGGTGCGCAACTCGACCAGGCACGCACGCCCACGCAGGCACGGCTGGCGAAGCAGACCGCGCTGGAAGGGCTGTACTACATCAGAGCCGCACGGACCGCGATGAACATGGACCCGGGCCCCGCGATCGCCGCCCTCGACGGCCAGGACACCGCCGGGCAGGTCACCGAGAAGCGCGTAGTCGAGTACGACGGCAGGCAGATCGCGGCCGCACCCGATCCGTCGTCGTCGACGCCGAACTACTACCCCGGCGGCCGAGTGGCCGGACGACCGGTCCCCGCAGGCTGGTACTCGGAACCCTGGTGGAAGCCCGCACTGATCGCCGGCGCCTGGGGCGTCGGCTCGGCCCTGCTGTTCACTTCCCTGTTCTCCGGCATGTCCGGGGTCGCCTACGGCGCGCAAGGCTTCGAGAGCGGCTACGGCGAAGGCTTCCAAGACGGACTGGCCGCGGACGACGGTGGCTACGACCAGGGTGGTGACTACTCCGGCGACTACGGCAGCGGAGGCTACGAGGGCGGAGGCTATGACGGAGGCTCCGGCGGGTTCGACGGAGGCGGCTTCGACGGAGGCGGCTTCGACGGAGGCTTCTGACCCTCCGGTACACCCCTAGGACAGCGATGCGGACTCCGAGCCCGTGACCCGGTAGACTGCGAACGTCCCGGGCGGGCCGAGCCCACCCAGCAAGCCTTCGTAGCTCAGGGGATAGAGCACCGCTCTCCTAAAGCGGGTGTCGCAGGTTCGAATCCTGCCGAGGGCACCAACCTGCAACAGCGTTTACGCAGGCCACGGCGACTTTTTGGCGTTGCCGGTTCGATTCCTTCAGGGGCACCATTCGTCGTCCATACGCAATTTCGTGCCCAATGAAGACACACAGGTCAAACGACCGCGCTGGTACAACCTCCAGCAGCACGAGACCAGGAATCGCACTGGATTCAACACCGGTCGACGTCTCCCTGATCCGCCTGCCACTTCAACAGTGCAGCAAGCGCCTTCGCCTGGGCAGCGGCAACGCGTTCGCCTTCCACACCACCGACATACTGAACCTCGAAAGACACTGACAACCCAGAACACACCGCGTCAACAGCCCGCTCGCCAGCTAATCCGATCTGGCCACCACTAGATCCGCCAACTGCATCACTGCCGTCTCTACTTGTGACACTCACCGCGCCATGGCTCACCGGCACGTCCGACCCGGATATCGCCGAGTCAGTGGGATCGACCCCTTTGTCACCATCCACGCGGGAGATTCTCGATCCGATCACACTCCAGTCCTGGCAGGCGCGCGCATGAAGGCCTATCCGCCCGAAGCGGAAAGGGCAGCACCTCCACGGCACTTAGACGGCACCACCCCCTCTGTACAGCCCAGGACCAGGCAAACAGCGCGCGCGAAACACCTTCTGGTACTGCGTAATTCGAGACAATGGGCACACATGTTCGACATCCGGCCGATGTTGCGCTCATTGTATTGCTCGCGATATCATTGCTAGCTGCGTGCCGGTGAATATGGAGCGTCGCCGCTAGCCGCCAAGGGGGCGCGCCGTGACGGCAGTCACGTGGATAGCGCTGGGCGGAGCCATCCTGAACCTCGGGTTACTACGCCGCCTCATCTGGCGAGGCCAGGGGCAATGACTTACTGCCGGTCCGACACCACGAATCGAAGTAGACCGCGCGCCCTTCGGCCGCGTGGCTCTGATGTCTGATGACCTACATTGTGTTCCCGCGACCTCTACCGTCAAAAGCGCCTACGGCGTCAACCGCGCTGATGACTATCGCCGCCCTTTGACCGCAGAGCCTCCACGCGAGGGGGGCACCTTGGAACGCAGTCATTATGAGTTGTCCGTGCGCCTTTCAAAGCCCTGATGCCGTGACGGCCAGTGCCCGCGAGGACCGAGAGTCCGACCGATGCGCAAGTCGGTCGAGCACCACGTTCGGACGGATTTGCGGCCGCGAATAAGGGGGCGTGTCGGTGTTCGCGCATAACATCGGACCATGCGCTCAACGAACACTCAAGATCGAGAATGGTTCTCCCACAACGGCCATCGCACCTTCGAACTCGCCAACCGGCTCTATCACATGGCCTCCGCCGGCCTGCCGACAATCGCCCGCATTCGCGACCAGCAGTCGGAGCCCCAGTTCATCAGGACTTGGTCTAAAGACACCCTCGTTCATCGCCTCACAGAAATGGCCATCCACGACATGTTCTACGACGAGGCGGGTGCCAAGCCTTCCACGTGGGAGGTTCACAACAAGGCGACGCCGGGGGAGTACCGCACGGTGCGGTACATGTCGGTGACTGTGGCGCTGCGCCATTATGGCCTCGAACGTGCATGCGACAGTTTCGAGGTACCCAGCACACCTAATGCCGCCGACATATGTCATGACTACTTTGTCAACGATGTGATGTGGAGCGCGCCTTACGAGCAGCTCGTGCAGACGATGGCCGATGAGGTCTTCCACACCGTCTTCCCGTACCGCACCATGCTCTACAATCTTAACTGGATCGCCGCCACTCTAATCTCCGAACTCGACGTTGGAATGTACAGCGACAAACCCGAGATCGACAAGCTCTTCGCACGGCCGGGACGGCTCAAACGAAAGAATATTCCGGATTGGGTTCAGCGAGCCGTTTTCTTTCGGGATCAAGGGCATTGCACCTACTGCCGACGTGACCTGACTGGGCTGATGCACGCGATGTCCAGGGAGAACTACGACCACATGGTTCCCCTCGCGGAGGGCGGCTTGAACGACGTCACCAACCTTCAACTGCTGTGCAACGATTGTAATTCGAAGAAATCCGCCAAGATCATCGAACCCAGCAACCAGTACATCCGGTGGTTCACCTTGTAAGGAACTAGTCAGCTTACCAAGCCTGACCCAGACGAGCCCGCTACGCACCTGGACCGCCGGTCACGTCCTCAGGCCGACCGCGACGTGCGCAGCAGCGCACAACCAACGGATTCCGTCCAAAGATTCCAACAATCTTTTTCGCAGGTCGGACACACGCTGCTACTGGTACCAACAATCACCGAGAGCGGCAGGCTTAAGACTGTTCTCACGCCACCATTAATACCTCAACAGTTCACCGTGGGCTTCGACAACGGAGGAAACTACGACTAGCACGAGATCGGAGCGGCACGAACTTCGACCACATGATCCCTCTCGCCAACGGAGGACTCAATGACGTCACCAACTTCCAGCTACTGTGCGGGACGGCAACGGAGCAAAATCGGATAAGCCTTCGATGCTGGCGAAAAATACCGCCGGTGGTTTCCTCAATGATCACCAATGCCGCTAAGTGCTCATCGCCAGCACGATGGTCCAGCTGGCGACGACGTACGATCGCACGCGGACGACCGCCTCGGGCCGCGATGAAGAATCGCATGGACCGCCAACGACTAGGAATCGGCGTGTCCGGCGGTGTACGGTTTATCATCGTGTCGGACGATGGCGAGTACTTCATCGATCCCGTTGTTAGCAAGCGAATGCGAGCAGTCCGCAACCGGGATACGCGCCCCGAGATGCAGATCCGCTCTGAGCTGCACCGGATCGGACTGCGGTACCGGGTGAACCGGCAGCCTGTCCCCGGGGTGCGCCGGTCCGCTGACATCGTGTTCGGTCCGGCTCATGTGGCGGTTATGGTCGACGGCTGCTTCTGGCACGGTTGTCCGAGACATATGCGGCCCGCGCGCCGCAACCACGACTTTTGGGCGGACAAGATTGTGGCCAACCAGGTCCGCGATCGGGAGACCGATCAGATGCTCACCAAGGCCGGGTGGCTCGTGCTGCGGATCTGGGAACACGAGGATCCCGCCGAAGCCGCCGCCCGAATCGCCTCGGTGGTCTCAGCTCGGCGTGCACCACCACATGCCACCTGACCCCGTCTTTCGGCCTGGCTGTCGCACCTACTCGGGGACAAGTCACTGTCAGACCTCCCTAGTGCGCTGATGACTTGTCGGCCGGGCGCTGTACGATCCGTTCGTTTACGACAGTAGGAGAGGACCACGCCGTGCCCACGTCCATCGAGTTGTTCGCTGGCGGAGGTGGTTTGGCCCTGGGGTTGCACGAGGCTGGATTCGAGCACGAGCAACTGGTTGAACTAAACCCCGCAGGGTGTGCTATTCTTCGAGAAAATGCGCGACGAGACCCAAATCTCTGGAAAGAAGAAAATATCCGGGAGATGGATGTCCGGAGATGGTTGGCGGAAATCCCCGATCTGGGACTTCCAGATATTGATTTAATAGCTGGAGGCCCTCCGTGCCAGCCGTTTTCGGCCAGCGGAAAACGGGCCGGCGTCAACGACAAAAGGGACATGTTCCCGTCAGCGATCGAGGCCGTGCGAATAATCCGCCCCAAGATGTTCGCTTTCGAGAACGTCCCCGGCCTTCTCCGAGCGGATTTCAAACCATACTACGATTACATCGTCGACTTCCTTGCGAATCCAGACGTCAGTCCACTTGAAGATGAGCGGTGGGAAGACCACCACGCCCGAATCAAGTCAGCTAGTTTGACCGATGTTCGGTACCACGTTTTTAGGCAAGAGATGAACGCGGCCGATTTCGGAGTAGCGCAGATACGCAAGCGAGTCTTCATAATCGGGTTTCGATCCGACGTACTGGACGCGGAAGCATGGAAGCCGATCCCGAAGACTCACAGCGTGGAATCCCTTCTCCGCTCACAGTGGATCGATTCCAACTACTGGCCGACTCACGGCATCGCCATACCGTCCACCACGCCGGAGCAATTCAGGCCGCGGATCCAGTCACTCCGCAGGCGGATGTCCGCTCAAGATCCGGAACTCGAAACCCTGTTATCGCTCGAGCGATGGCGCACGGTGCGCGACGAGATCAACGGACTTCCGGAGCCAATCGACTACGTTGAACACCCAGACGTGCCGAATCATTGGGGGATACCGAACGCCAGGATCTATAAAGGTCACACCGGCAGCGCGATCGACTGGCCAGCGAAGGTTCTCAAAGCGGGATCTCATGGGGTGTGCGGCGGCGAGGCGATGATTCGTTTCCATCATGCCGTCCGAAAGAAAGGGAACAAGCTTAGATATTTCACGATACGAGAGGCCGCCAGAATGCAATCTTTTCCTGACGACTATCTCATTCCTGGGTCTCGAACGGCAGCGATGAAAGCACTGGGAAACGCCGTCGCGGTCGACGTTGCGGCGGCGGTCGGCAGACATCTCCTTCAGTTGTCGGGCCTTCCGACCAAGGGATCGGCACCTTGAGTCGGACTCGTCCGATTCAATTCTTCGGCGACGGCTTCCATCCACCGGGCGAGCTGACGCACCCGGCGGCCCCGGAGAAGAACGCCGATCTCGGCGTGGTCTGCCATTCCACCAGGAGTGAGGTTCGCGGAACCAAGATATGCCCACTCGTCGTCGGCAACCAGCGCTTTGAAGTGTATGCCGAGACCGGGGCCTTCCCACGAACGAATTCTCAAGGTGCCGCCGGCCGGGCTCGCGGCCCGAAGCCGAGCGACAGCCTCGGCATTCGGCCGGGATTGTCCTAGGGACAAGGAGCTGATCGCACGGGTGATGACGATGACCTCGCCTCGGGCGCGCAGGATACGTCTAACTTGCGTGGCGAGGGCGTGGGTAACCTCCCCATGGAGATACGGCGCTGCGATGATGAGGCGATGGCGCGCTCGGACCGCGATCTCGGGAATGGCTAACTTGGTCTGACGCAGGCGTGCTGCGGGCCCGAAGCGATCCACGAACGAGGAGTGGGTGCCTCGAAGGAACTCCGGCACGGTCGCCACCAACTCCCAGCTGTCGGAGGCCGACATCTCCTCGATGACTTGCAGCTGGGCGAGCCGTGCTGCGGCGGTATCCGCCAGCTCACCGTCATCGGTCACGATCCCGGCGTAGGACAACGTCGAGTGGACCAGGCGAGCGTCGGCGATCTCGGCCGCTATAGCGGCTGAGATCGCACTGCCTTCGGCACCCGCGCAGACCATGCGAGACAGAACGGTCGCCAGCGCAACCGGATCGTCCGCCTGTGCGATCAGCGCGTGCAGCGGTCTCAGTGATTCCAGTACGCCTGCCACCGGATATCCTCGTAGCCGCTGTTGTCCTGCTCGAGATGTCCGCCCTTCTGGGACAGGCTGCCGAACAACAGGTTGCGGTCCAAGACGGTGTTGAATCGCGCGCATGCCACCTCCGACACGTGCAGACATGCCGCGCATGCACCGCCGAAGGTCTCCCGGCAGGGTGGGTCGAAGATGCACCGGGACTCGGCGTCCAATTCGCGCAGGGCGTCGATGAGTGAGAACCGGTAGACGTGTTCGAGCCCGCCCAGCGTAAATTCCGTGCGCGTGTTGGAGTAGATCAGGAACGCGCAGTTGGCCGGGAACAGATATTCGGCAAGCGAGTCGACGTTCAGGCCACATCGAGCCGCGAGGGCCTTCATCACCCTGTGGGACATCGAATGCACCAAGCCCAGGACCGCCTTTGAGACCAGATCGTTAGGCGCGGCAAAAGGGTTGGTGACCGGATCGAGCCGTTCGAGGAACCATCGCTGGGCTTCGTCGTTCGTCGACACTCCTGGATCATCGATGACTCCTGAGGCTGTCAGCCATTCGATGACCCGTAAACGGTTAAGCTCGAATAGCAACCCCTCGGTCTGGGTCTTGACGCCGTAGATGGGGAATTTTGAATCTCGCCCTTCGAAAAACCGGAAGGACGGTTTGATGGTCCGGTATTTATTGACCAGCTGCGCCTTTGGGCTCAATCTCGTATACCCGGCGACGAGGTATGCGATCGGCAATTTCCGCAGCAGGGTCACCTCGGAGAGCCCGTACAGGCGATACCAATCCGGGTATTTCGCGTAGTCGGGTTCGAGGGGAAGCCCTTCAGCGATCTCCCGCAGTTGCGATGTTGTGAGGGCATCTTTCGTATCTCGGGCGAGGGTGAGCTGGAGGCACTCTTCACCGAGCTCGTCGACCGCCTCCGGCGAGCGCCCGAGCGCGTCGACCGCTTCGGACCATGCCGGTGCGGAACCGTGTTTTTCGCTGGCGCGCTCAAGGAGCTGATCGTAAAGCGGGTCGCCGGGCCCGAGGCCCATCGTCGCCGCCATCTCCCGCACCTTGTCGGTGGCGTCACCACCGGGGTCACCGCCACTGGCGATGCGAAGACCCTCGATCCCCAGAGGCAACTGGCCGAGGCATTGCGCCACGGCGGCCCGGTGCACCTGGCCATGCGCCAGGGCGGCGAAGTCCTTTCGCGAGGGCGGGTTGAGAACGGTGATCTGCTGCGGATAGTGCAAAGGAGATTGAGGAATGCGCTTGAGCTCGACTCGGCTGTTTCGGCAGGTCGCGCACCAATTAGTTACCGGTCGGCTCGACCGTTCACCGCATTCACATTTCCAGTACCATTCGCTCGTGTTGAAGGATGTGGTGTTGAGGAGCCGCATCGTAGTTCTGCGGCATTTGTCGCATCGCGGTGGCACGATGCCGCGGATATGGCCGCATTCGTGCACCTCGGTCCACGCGAACTGGCGCATTTCGCCATGGCCACGCGAGCAGGTGGGGGGACGCTGCCCTACGGGTGCGGTGCGGAAGCTATTACATGTCCCGCACATGAACGTATTCGGGAACCGCTCAGCTTGCAGATCTTCGGCCTTCACCAGGATGAACTGTTCACGATCGATCACATCCAGGGACGTGGTGGTGCCGCCGTTTGTGTTTGCCGAAAATGGTTCGATCAGGCGTCGAAGTTGCGGTACCACCCATCGCTCCGGAAGATCGAGTGACGTGGTCTGCCGGGGTGTGAGGCCGATGACCGAAGGTTTGTTCATACCCCAGTTGTAAGGCTGGCCAGGCATGTACCGATACAGCGCCTGGATGTTGGTTCGATTGATCCTGTCGTAGGCCATTATCGATTTCCTGTCAAATGTCCGTAAAGTCAGATGATGGGGTGCGCTTCAGCGAGCGCCGCGAGTCTAGAGCTCGCCGTGAATGATTACGGGCTCTTCCACGTCTCGCAGGGAGCGAGGGACGGGCGGGTACAGAAGATCGGGCAAGCGCGTATTCGCGTGCCCCCGCATCGGAAGGCTGGTCAGCTGATCGTCAACCCAGGCCGCGATGGCGTCGCGGTGCATTCGATGAAATTCGCTGGAGGGGTCGATTCCGAACCCGTCGGACAGATCAGAAACCAAGGTGTCTCGGTTCAGATAGCCGATTCTGACGGCTTCGGCGAAGGCTGTCGAGTCTGCGAGGCTCTTCCGTCGCCGGCCTCCGGTGATCCACTGACGATCGTGCACCTGTAGCAGCCAAGCCATCAGTCCGCCGGACAGGAGACGCTGCAGGACTTGCAGTGATTCTCGGTTCACTGGAACGTTGTGGACCATGCGGTCGAGGTAGCGAATCCATTCCGGGTAGTACCGGAAGACGCTGGAATCGCGATCGCGCTGCGGATTGGCGACGGTAACAACCAAGCCCGGCGCGCGCCGCCCTACCCGCGCGGACGCCTGGATGACTTCCGCCGCTTGTGTCGGTGTCCCCACCACCGTCATGACGCCCAGGCGGGCAACGTCGAACCCGTGGCCGATCGCCTTCGTGGCGGCGACCAGCTTGACGCGTTCCGTGCCATTCGGCCGTTGGAGGAGCTTGACCGTGTCCTTGATCTTGCGGATGTCCGTGTCGCCGTTGATGACGGCGAGGTTGATCTGACGATCGATCCCGCCGACCACCTTCTCTTCGCGGATAACCGTGTTGAGATCTTCGTTTCGAAGGCAGTAGGCCAGCATCACCTCGTACTCTCCGCGGCCAGCCGCACGGGCGGCCTCGACGAGTGTCGAATCGGCAGGGTCCAGGCCAGCTGCTCGGACGACGGATTCCGGGGAGTTAATCAGGTCCTTGACCCAGTTGCGATGTTCGGCGATCACCTCCGTGGCGGCCGTCACCATCGTGCCGACCCGGGGGCGTACGCCGACGTATTGGCGCATCGGCTCGTCCTCGTCGGTCCTGGCCCAGAACGTCTCGCCGACGTCCGGCCCGTTCTCGGGAAAGCGCCGAGCGTTTCGCTGGTAGAGATGGCGCACTTGGGTCTGATAGCCCTCGATCGTGGCGGTGGCGCCGACGATCTGAATCGGCTGGTTTCCAAGTCGTTCGCTGATCCGTTGCAGGAGCGTCTCGTACATGCCGTCCAATGCGCCGAGCCCCTCCTCGAGGAGGTGGAGTTCATCCGCGATCTCGAGGCGAACGTGACCGAAGCCTCGGGCGACCGGTTGTGAGCGTTCCTCGCACCCGTACACCGGGCACCAATTGGGATCGGCGCGGTATCCGTGACGGGGGCAACGTGAGTGCGCTCGGCCGAGCAGTACCTGGAACTCTTTGCTGAAGCCCAGTGCCGCAAGCCTGTCGACGGTCCCCACGAGTACGGCTGGCGCGTGGCGGTAGATGTCGTCATCGACTCCCCAGACTGGCAGAGTCCCCTGCATCGGACAGCCAGCGTTCCGGCAGACGTGGCGCATGGTCCAGGCGTCATGGTCGAATTCGACGTCAACGTCCTGGGCGCAAATCGGGCAGTTGACGAGGACACGACACATTTCCGCGGTCGCGCCGGCGTGAGGGTCGGCCCCGCGATAGAACCGTGACCCGGCAGCATAGAGCTTGTTCGGGGTGTTACCGCCGCCGGCGAAGAAGCCAACGCCGAACGGATCGCCAGCCCGGATACGTGGGTCCGTACGACGCAGCAGCTCGGCGTGCAGGACCATCGAGGCAAAGCGTTCGGTCTGCTGAAGCGCGAGCAGCCGCAAGGGAAATCGCGCCCATACCTGGGCACCGGCGGTAGTCCCCGTGTAGCGCCCGTAGAACAGTGTCACGAGCATCAGCCCGAGGTACGCTTCGGACTTGCCGCCACCCGTGGAGAACCAGACGATGTTGACGTCGTCATTCGACCGTGGGTCGGCCATTCCGGGAAGACAGCCGATGATCCAGGCGACCTGGAACGGATACCACGAGGTGATCGGATTGTCTCCCCTGCTGGCGCCAGCGTCCCGCATCGTCTTGTTCGCGGCGATGAACGCGTCCTGGACGGCGGGATCACTACGCAGCAGTTCCATACCCGCCCGGACCCACTCGACTTCACGGCGGGCACGCTGGGCGTCCTCGTCGGCGTCGCGGCGAGAAAGTTTATCCCAGCCACGTTCGTCAGCCAGTGCGTCGAGATTCTCCGCGCTCCATGCTCGGTCGACCCATGCGGAGAAGTCGCTCACCAGCGCCTCGGTCGTCGCGACGGGGTCGCTGATGAAACTCTCGAATGAGGTGTCGACGGTCTGCCGTGGCCGGACCCGATGGGTCGTCTGCCTTGCGATGAACTCCGTCCGCAAGCGTGTGTTCCCGCTATCGGGGTCGTGCGTCGTTACCGAGCAAGCGTGTCCCAGTGCCCGGACTCTCCGCTCGTAGCGATGGGAGCCGCCAACCTGTTCGAGTTCGTACGGCCGCACTTCGGCGGTGGTTTCGGCGGTAAGGATCACCTCGTAGAGGTTGGGATCCAGTCGGCGATCCTCGTAAGGCTGGCTGCCCGTGATGTTCTGGTCCTTCGGAGCGGGTGTCCGATTCACCACCGTTACCAGCACTTCTGACAAACCGTTCGACTGGGGGCTGACGTCGACATGGATAACCGCGCGATGCTCGGGAAGAACGATCATTTCGGGCCCGACCAGGTTGTTGGCGCAGTACCGGTTCCATGACAGCTCGTCCATGAGGTCGGCGTCGCGGGGCAGCCGGGCAGCTGGGTTACCGCCCTTCCGCAACGGCCGATACGGTTCGGCGTTCGATGGGAGGGCGCGCGCGTGCGCCAGCCTGCGGGTGATCTCATCTTCGTGGAATCGCGTAACCCCCGCCTCGCGCGTGTCGATCGTGATCGGTAGGGTGAACGGTTCGACCGCGACCTTGGTCCAGCGGCTCGCGATCGATCGAGACGTTCCACTACCCGGTTCCAGGGTCAACCTGCCCGACTCGGAGTCGAGCAACGGCTCGACCTGCTCGTCGTATGTCGGGTGCAGCGCCAGGTAGAAGGCGCACTCCAGGGTAATCTTGAGCGTGACCTCGCCCGTGGTGGTACGGAACGAGAACCCTTGTGCAGCAGGCAATGTCCTGCTGACCGTGTCGATGCCGGCTTCGACGTCACGTCGCATGACCGGCTCCGACCCGAGCATGCCGAGCCACAGGCGGCCACGATCCTCTTCACGGCTGAGGCGCTTGCCGGGGCGATACCTGGAACCCGTGGCCTGAGCTTCGATTCGTTCGACGAGAGACCCGAGGAGCTGGTCCTGCTCCTCGGAGGTGAGGGAACGTGCGGTAATGACGGGATGACTGATGGCAGTCATAGCAACTCCCGGTGGTAGTTGGTCGCTTTCAGAAGGTCGGCGAGTCGACCGCTTGAACACGTCCGGGAGAACCCTCGCGCGCCCTTCAATAGTGGTGATGGGAGTGGATCTCAAGTGCCTGAATTCACTTGGCACGGAAGCGTAGCCGACGGGACCGACAACTTCCAGACTCGGTTACGCTGTGGGCATTCGAGCTGCGGTTCGACTGTCGACCAGAGTGCCGACCAGGAGCGTCGGAGCTCGAACTGTTCGGTCGACCTGGAGCACCCGGTGCGTGGTAACGGCATCCATCAAGTCCGACACATGCATCTTCTGCCCTCCCTCGATCACGAGGTGCTCGTCGATAGCCCTCGCCCCGGCGAGACGCCTCGAAAGCCAACCACCCGCGCGGCGGTGAACGCCGTGAACGGTTTCCAGCGCGTGGGCGATCTGGTCCGCGTGATTCCGTAGCTGGTCGTCTCCGATAGCGCGAGCGAAACGATCGACATCGGCGGGGTCTCGCGGCCCATCGACGACCCCGCGAACCCAATTTCCAAGGGTCTGCTCAGCCGTGACGCGGGTACCGATCGCTTGCATTCGCCGCAGGATCTCGGCGTAGGTCTGTCCGGAGGTACTCGCGCGAGCGGCACGGGCCTTCCAGAATTCGATCGTGTACTGAAGGGTCGCGTACTCGGGGGTCTCCGCGAGACGTTCGATGACGGTGTCGAGCAGGTCGCGGCGAGCACCATGGTCGACAAGGAGAACGACATCGTCATGACGAAGGGCTTTGGCGGCGACACGTTCGATCGCGTCGCCGGAACGACGCGCGACGAGATCATTCGGTTCGACGACCAAGACGTCGCGACCGTCCGGCCCATGGTCGAGGTGGACCGTGATCGCGATGATCGTGCTCGCGCCGCCTGCAGTTCGGATCGTACTGACGGTCGCCGCGTCGTCGCGTGGAAGGACACCCGAATCGATGTTTCGCCGCAGTGTCGCCATGATGTCGGGATCGAACGGCTCCCACGGTCCGCCGTCGGCCTCTAGCGAAGCCCGTGCGGGAGGGACAACGGCCGTCTTGACGCCACTGTTCACAATCTTGATGCTGCCGACGACGTCGGCACGGATACCGGCCGGTGGCGGTAGCCCCAACGTACGAGCCGCAGTCTCCGTCCTAGCCTCTAGCTCCGACATCGTTGTTCGCGCAGCGAGGGCCTGGGCAGCGGAACGTCGGGCATCGAAGTCGCCTGCAGCCACGACCGTCAGCGCGTGTCCTGGTGGCAGCGCGTACAGACCTGCTCGGCGCCGGGGTAGCGGTCCGGGTAGGCAGATGGAGGGCGGTTCCTCAGAATGTCCATGCCCTGCCGACAATTCCGCGACGGTCATCACGGTGACCAGGCCATCGTGATCCCAGCCGAGTGGCGAGTAGGGCGACTCATCGAGCGCCTCCCGAATCGCCGATGCAGCGGCGCGGTTGCTGGCCACCAGTACGCCGCGGCGGCCGGAGTCAATGACGCCCTCGAGCCACGCAATTACACCCGACCAGCGACCGCCGCTGTTGGCCGTCGCCAACACGTTGCGAAACGACTCCGCGAAGCCAGTCCAGGCCCGTGCCAGCTCCCCACCAGCGTTGCGCGCGAATTCCAAGGCGATCCTCGGTACGTCGCCGAGCCTGGTCATATACGGACTGCCGCCGGCCCACAGGTCGTAATTGCGAGGAGGAACGGGAAGCATCGCCAGCGTGTTGAACGCACCCCACGCCCACCACAGCGCCTCCGGCGGGTGATTCCCGACTCTCAGGTCCGGCATGACCTTCACCAGCAGACCAAGCGATCGCCACGTATCCTCCAGCGCCGAGTCCAAGCGCGCCGAAACATCGTCGCCGCACGTGACAACCTCGATCGCGCACCGGCCCGCCGACGACAAGAGGGCAGGATCCGCGACAAGCGCCCCTGCGGTCACGCGGGATGAGAGTGATGAATCCGAACCTGTGACCGCGAGGTCGGCCACACGGCTGGCCGACCACGCCCACAGCGTCCCGCCAGCCCTTTCGATCGCCGGCAACGCCGTGTCGTACGGATTTGAGGTTACGTAGACGATCGAGTCGGGTCGACGTGGATCGGCCAGCACATCCCGGACGGACTCCATGCTGGCAGCGGAGCCCTCGATGACCAGGGATGATAGCGGCTCGGAGATCGAATGCAGCCGCTCTAGCCGTGAAACGATGTGCAGGCGACCACCCCGGTCGTGACGCGCCTGACCAATCGTCCGCACCTCTTCATCTGGATCCACCACCGTGCGGGGAAGGAAATCGGCGAGTCGTTGATCATTGAAATACAGGCGATCATAAAGAGCCCGAGATTGGAGGTTCCGGCCGACCAGCGCGCCCTGCACACGCAGGTCGCCGGTGCGCCGCACGGCGTTCATCAAGGAGGCAGCTCCGACCAAGATCGGTGCCGCAGTACCGGCCAGCGGAAACACCAGGCCAAGCGGAATACCACTCGCTGCGGCCGCATCGACCACATCGAGCACTTCGACATCGAGGGCGGACGGCGAGAATCGACGAACCTTGTCGCCTAAGACATGGCGCCGCAATGTTCCATCGAGGACCAACCCCGCCAAACCGCCCCCGCCCCAGCGGCGGGCATCCGCCGAACTCACCAACTCACAGTACGACAATCAGTTCGCCGTCGACAGCAAACAGAGAGTCTGGGCCACCTCGCCAACTTCGCATCGTCCCAATCTGTTTCGACCGGGCCGTGCGAGGGAGTGGCATCTGCTAGCGACTGGCATCGCAGCGACACGCGCTCAAGCCGTGCAGAAGGTTCTAATGCAGCCGTGGGCCCGAGCCACGGCCCGCTGGTCGGTCGCACGGTACCGGAGTTACGTCACCCCCGTCGTCTATCCACGCCAGACGCTGCGGTTCTTCCACATCGATTTATCCGCAAAGGTATGTACCCACGATGACCAGGCGTTTTGCAGTTGCCCATGTTTTGCGGTTCCTGCCGAGGGCACAAACTGTGACGCATTTCCGCAGTTCAGGACACCCTTCGGCGTCGCAGGCTCGATTCCTCAGGCATCACAAGCTGGCGTTCGCCGATCGCCAGTCCCCACCCGATCTATAGTGACCCACATCACATTTCACTCCTGTCAGCATTCGTGCGGCTGTCCGGTTCAAGTTCCGACCCCACCGAGACAGGAGCAACACCATGAAGCACCGCATCGTCGTCCTCGGAGCCGGGTACGCCGGAGCCACCGCCGCCGGCCGCCTGGCCAAGCGACTGCACCGCGACGACGTCGAGATCACCCTCGTCAACGCCGACCCCGACTTCGTCGAACGGGTGCGCCTGCACCAGCTCGCCGCCGGGCAGGACCTGCCGGTTCGTCCACTGCGCAAGATGTTCGCCGGCACCGGGGTCGAGGTGCGCATCGCATGGGTCGATTCGATCGACGCGGACCGCAAGACCGTCGGACTGATCGGCGATCAGGGCGCTGAGACCCTCGCCTACGACACACTCGTCTACGCCCTGGGCAGCACCGTCGCCGATTTCGGCGTGCCTGGCGTCGCCGAGCACGCTCACCATGTGGCGAGCAAGCACGCCGCGCTGCGGCTGCGGGAGCGCCTGAGCCAACTGGCGGCGGGTGAGACCGTGCTGATCGTCGGAGGTGGTCTGACCAGTATCGAGGTAGCCGCCGAAATTGCCGAGGCGCGCCCGGATCTGGACGTCGCGATCGCCGCGCGCGGTGGCGTCGGCGACTGGCTCGACGAGAAGGCGCAGAATCACCTGCGCAGCGCGTTCGAACGCTTCGGGATCACCGTCCACGAGCACGCCGACGTCATCAGGGTCACCGCAGATGGCGTGACCACCCGCTCGGGAGCGGAGATCCTTGCGCAAGTGACCGTCTGGACAGCGGGATTCGCCGTGCACCCGATCGCGGCCGCCAGCACGCTCACCGTTTCCGAGTCCGGGCGGATCGTCGTCGACGCCACCCAGCGCTCGGTCTCGCATCCGGATGTATACGCCGTCGGCGATGCCGCACACGCCGCGGGAGTGGGCGGCAGGACGTTGCGCATGGGCTGCGCCACCGCCTCCCCGATGGCCTGGCTGGGTGCCGATGCCATTGCCGCTCGGCTGACCGGACGTGCGGTTCCCGATGCCCCCATCGGCTACAACAGCCAGTGCATCAGCCTCGGTCGCCGCGATGCCATCGTGCAGAAGGTGACCAAGGAGGATCAGCCCACCTCCAAGGTCGACGTGGGTCGCAAGGCCGCGCGCGTGAAGGAGCTGATCTGCTCCATCGCGGCCTGGTGCGTGAAGCACCCGACGCTACTGGCGCCGAGCCGGCGTCGCCGGGTCGTCGCGATCGGCGCGGAGGCTCCGGTCGCGACCGTCTGAGCGCGTGCGCAACCGGCAAGGTCCGCCCCGGCCAGACGGCTGGGGCGGACCCGGGATACGGCAGACGATGGTGGAGTGGCCTGCTGCGCGATCCCGGGCGGACACTCCACATGGACATGAGTCAGGTCTCGACGGCGGCATCCGCCTGGTGTGCGCTTCCCGAAGGGCTCGCTCCGGTGTGCGGATGGAAGTAGTCAGAACCGGTAGCGGAGTACGCGGTTGCCTTGCCGGGACAGTGCGGTGCTATGGCTCATGAGCCGGGTGGCCGCGCGCAGTGGCTGGGGAAAGTCGGCGACTTCCGGGGCGCGGGTGAGTAGTCGCTCCTCGACCATGGTCAGGCCGGCGTTCCAGGTCTCGGGCTCGTGCGGGTCGTCGAAGCCCTGAGCGGCGGTGATGCCGATGGCCTTGATCGTCGGGTGGTACTTCATCGACCAGGCGGCGAAGCGGGTGTAGCCGTTGATGGCGAGTTCGCCGGTGTCGAAGTGCGCGGTCAACTCTCGGGCCATCCGCTGGAAGGTGTCGCCTGGCAGGAACGGCAGCAGGCCCTCGGCGACGATCATGGCCGGCCGGTCGCGAGGCAGCGGGTCGAGCCAGCCCGGTGTGGTCAGATCGGCGCCGATGCGCAGGGACCGGTCCGGGAGGAACTGGGGCCGCAGGTCGACGATGTCGGGGAAGTCGACGTCGTACCAGTCGACGCCGGCGGGCGGGTCGCAGCGGAGGACGCGTGTGTCGAGTCCGCAGCCGAGGTCGAGCACGACGGCGTCAGGGTGGCCGGCGACGAACGTCCGGACCGCATCGTCGAGATGCTTGGCGCGTAGAGCGGTGCCGCAGACGAGGCTGGGCTTCAGGTCGAGCTTGGCGAAGTCGTAGTCGATCAGGTCGGCGATGCCGGCGGAGTGGGTGTCGCCGAGGATCGGGTGGGGAAGCTTGGTGTCCAGAGCCCTCGCGTAGAGGGTGAGCAGCGAGGTTTCCCGGAGCGGGTCCAGGTCCAGTCGCAGGCGTTGCACGAGAAGTCCTTACGTTGTCGGAGGATTGCGGGCGGCGATGTCGCGGAGCCAGGTCAGCGACTGTTGGGCGGCACGGATGCGTTCGGTGTGAGCCCCACTGGCGCCGGCGAGTTTCATGCCTTCGTCGGCGATGTCGCCGAAGGCGCCGAGGCTGTCGAGCTTGCGCTGGATCACCTTGTGCCAGGCGTCGTCCTCGATGCGGTAGTAGGTGGTGCGGTCACCTGGCACGCGAACCTTGCGGACAAGGCCGATGGCGGCGAGGAAACGCATGTTCGAGGTCAGCGAAGCGCGGCTGGCCTGGATCATCTCCGCGATCTGGCCGGCGGAGCGCTCGGGCGGGTCGCAGATCATCAGCAAGCCCAGGATGCGCCCGGTGATCGGCGCGAGCGCCCATTCCTCCACGCAGAACGTGGCCACCCGCTCGACCCACCGCAGCACCTCGTCCTGGTTGTCCTGATCGGGCATAGCGCTCCTCCTCGGCTGACTTGATCGGAGCCGTCACTGTGTCATAGCGGCAACCGACTCGCGGGTGGGCGTCGGAGTGACAGTGGCGAGCCGGGTCTTGCGCAGGTAGCGGTCGAACCAATCCACGGCCAGCGCCATCGCCTCGTCCAGGCCCGGACCGGTGTAGAGGCCGAGGACGTCATAGGGCAGCACCTCCAGCCGTTTCGGCTCGCCAGCCCTGGCGAACGCGCTCTGTGCCTCCTCGAGCATGTGGTACGGGTCCCACCCGCCGTTGGCGATCATCAACAGCGGGGTTGGCGCCAGCCGGTGGATGAGATCCTCGGGCGCGAAGGTGAGCAGGTGCTCGGTGGAGTCGAGTGTCTTCTCGTTGCGGTAGCTGGGGAACATCTCCGCAGCCAGGTCCGGCGTGTCCCGTACGGTCTCCCCGTCCAGGCTCAGGTGCGGGACCCGGGCACTGGCCCCGCCCTCGTAGCGACGCTGCCAGTCCTCGTCCAGCCGGTCCCGCAGCGCCTGCACACCGGCGCGGCCGACCAACCGCTCCAGGTACCGCCACCCGTTCCACACGCTGGGGCTCTGCACCACGACACACTTCACGCGCCGGTCGAGCACCGCGGCCTGCACCGCGACAGAGCCACCGACGCTGACCCCCCACAACCCGATCCGTGCCGTGTCCACCTCCGGTCGGCTCTGTAGGTAGGAGATCGCGCTTCGGAAGTCCTCCACCTGCCGCTGCGGATAGTCCTGGCCCCTAGGTTCGCCCTCGCTGGCACCGACCGTGCGGTAGTCGATCGCCAGCACGGCGAACCCGGCGCGCACGAAGTGCGGCGCGAACACGGCCAGCGCCTCCTTGACCATCACCCCGCTGTGCCCCAGCACCAGGCCGGGAACCGGGGCGTCCGCCTCCGGCAAGTACAGGTCACCGGCGCACGAGGTGCCGAGACTGTTGAACATCACCTGCTCACGACGCGTAGCCATCGCCGCCACCTTCCCTAGGAAATCAAGCTAGTCATTTCAGTCTCGACTGAAATGACTAGATACGTCAAGCCCGGGCCTTCTCAGCGTCTTGCGCGCCCGTTCGCAACTCCAACGCTCGGGATGCCGGGCGGTCGCGTTCACCCGGGAAGAGCGGGCCGTTCCTCATGTCGGGCATTCCTCCGGCGGCTACGTGGCCACCTCCCTGGCCGAACCGCGCCAAGACCTGGTGTCGGCGATCATGCTGATCGACTCCGGTCCCCGCCTGGACGCCGTCACCGACAACGATCCGGTCGGCAACCTGCTGTTCGTTCCGGCGATCGGGCAGCCGCTGTGGCCGCTGCTCCCGGACGTCGTCCTCCGGCAAGCCATGAGCTCCGCGTTCACCCGGGATGTGCAGATCCCCGACCGGTTCGTCGCCGACCTGCGCGGGATGACCTACCGCAGTCTCACCGCGTTGGACGACGACCTGCGGAACGGACCGAAACGGACCGGCTCACCGACCTCGGCGTGCCGGCCGTGGTGCGCTCTATGGCGCTCAGGACAAGCGTTGGCAGCCGGGTTCTTTCGAGGACTACCGCCGCGTCCCGGGCATTCGGATCGCCAGCCTCGACTGTGGCCACACGCCAATGGTCATCCAAACTGGTCAGCCGCCTCGGTTCGCGGCAGGCATCGAATATCACTCCGCAGTCCGATTCCATGTCATACCAGAGGGTTACGGGCAACGAGAATCCGGCCGATAGCTTCGGGGTATCGCAATCGGCGCCCCGCCCCGACATCGACCGGCCGGCATCGTGGACGGATGGAGGTGGCGTCTCCGACTCAGTTCTCAGGAAGATCTATGACGACACCTGCCTTGGTCCCCGAGTCATCTCCACGGTCACCGCGGCGCGGCGCCGACGGTGATTACGCCCGTCTGTTGCGCCGGATCTCCGACGCGGGACTGATGAACCGGCGTCCCGTGTACTACGCCGTCCGGCTCAGCCTCGTCGGACTCGCGTTCGCAGCCGGCTGGGCGGCGTTCGCCCTCGTCGGCGATTCGTGGTGGACGCTGCTGGTCGCGGGGTTCATGGCCGTGACGTTCGCTCAAATCGCGCTCGTCATGCACGATGTCGCGCACCGCCAAGTCTTCCGGCTGCGGCAGCCGACGGAGCTCGTGGGACGACTCGTCGGCAACGCCGGCATCGGCCTGGGCTACGGCTGGTGGCAGGACAAGCACACCCGGCATCACGCCAATCCGAACCACGAGGAACTCGACCCCGATGTCGCGCCCGACATTCTGCTCTGGTCACAACAGCAGGCACGGTCCAGCCGCGGCCTGCCTCGTCTCATCGGGAGGGCGCAGGCGTTCCTGTTCTTCCCCCTCCTGTTGCTGGAGGGCGTGAACCTTCATGTGGCCGGTGTACGTGCGCTCAGAAATCGATCGATCAAACACCGGGCATTCGAGGGCGCGCTGCTGTTCGTCCACTTCGCCACCTACCTGGCCGCGCTGTTCGCGGTTCTGCCCGCCGACAAAGCCTTCGCGTTCCTCGCTGTCCACCAAGCTCTGTTCGGCCTGTACATGGGCTGCATCTTCGCCCCGAACCACAAGGGCATGCCGACCTTGACCGGCGACGAACGCCCCGACTACCTCCGTCGCCAGGTGCTGACCTCCCGCAACGTGCGGGGTGGCGCGTTGACCGACCTCGCCCTCGGCGGGCTCAACTATCAGATCGAGCATCATTTGTTCCCGAGCATGCCGACGCCGAACCTGCGTCACGCCCAGGTGATCGTCCGCGACTACTGCACCGAAATCGGCGTGCCCTACCACGAAACCGGGCTGATCTCCTCTTACCGCGAGGCACTGAGACACCTGCACCACGTCGGCGCTCCCCTGCGCACCCCCGATCGAAACCCGGGAGTGCCACAACGCGATCACTGAACACAAAGCCGGGCACCACGACGCACGGAACCGTCGACGGCTGCGATGTGGGCCGCTCATCAGCAACCGCGCGCGTCCGCGACGACAGCCACACCTCCGCGCTGGACAGCGGCGGTGGCCTGCCGAAGTGTCATCCCTCTCGGCAATTTATCTGACGCCTACGGCTTGGCCGACGATGTGATCGGCGGTCCGGCCGTAGCTCCGGAGTCCGGCACCCCTGCGTAGTCGGGCAGCTCGACGCCGTTGATCGCACGCTCGAGAAGTTCGGTGAACCATTCGCCGGTGAAATCGATGCTCGGCTCGGCGCCCGGCCCGGGGACCTCGCGGCTGCGCACGTGCAACCGGCCGATTTCCTGGTTGGCCTCGACGAACGAGCGCATCCGCCGCTCGTAGCCGGCGAACCCGGCCTCCGGGTCCCACCCGGCAGCGGCCAGCTCTCCGGCCAACAGGTAGGCGCCGACCAGCGCCAGCCCGGTGCCCGCCCCGGACATCGGCGACGAGCTGAACGCCGCGTCCCCGAGCAACCCCACCCGTCCGCTCGACCAGCGGTCCATCACCACCTGGGCGACCTGGTCGAGGTAGAAGTCCGGGGTGTCGTCAAGATGGGCGAGGATGCGCGGGGTCAACCAGCCCATACCGGCCATCCGCTCACGCAGCAGGCGCTTCTGAGCCGCGACGTCGCGGTCGTCGACGTCGAAGTCCCCCGAGGGGAAGGAGAACATGGCCATCGCCTGGCCGGCGTCCCGGATGGGCCGGAGGCCGGCGGAGCGCCCGGACTCCTGATAATCGATCAGCCAGCGGTCCAGCCCGAACTCGTTGGGCACACTGTAGAAGGCCAGCACTAGCCCGAGGTGGCGGACGAACCGCTCGCGTGGCCCGAAGACCATCGCTCGCAGCGCCGAGTGCAGCCCGTCCGCCCCGACCACCAGGTCGAAGCGCCGCCGGTCGCCACCCGCGAAGGCCACATCGACTCCGTCCGCGTCCTGGATGAGCTCGGCGATCCGGTCTCCGAAGACGTACTCCACACCGTCGCGGGTGTCGTCGTAAAGCACCCGGGACAGGTCCCCGCGCAGGATCTCGATCTCCGAGATGTACCCGTCGCCGCCGTCGTCGTCCGCGCGGAAGGTCTCCAGCACGTTCCCGTCCACGTCAACGGTGTACGCGCCGGCGGTCTCGGTGCGGGCCGCGCGCACCGCCGCGTCCAGCCCCATCCGCCGGATGACCTCCTTGGCCACCCCGCGCGCGTCCACCGCCTGCCCACCGGGACGCAGCTCGGGGGCCCGCTCCACCACGGTCACCTCGGCCCCCCGCCGACGCAACCAGTGCGCCAGCGCGGGCCCCGCGATGCTCGCCCCCGCCACCAATACCCTGGTATTGCTCACCGCGCCCACTGCTCACCCAGCCGGATCGTTTGCCGCCGCACGGCGTCCTCGACGCTCATCAGTGCCTCCCTGTGTTTCCCTGCCCACGCTGGAACGCAGGCTCACCGCTGTCGGTGTTTCCACCGGTATGGACGACGGATACACACAGAATTCATCGGCGCAACCGCGATCCCGCCCAGCTCCCGCGAACCCTGAACTCGGCATGCGGGAGCAGTCGGTCGGCCCGCCGAGCTGCCCGCAACTACTCGTTTCCGAGGTCCATTCCGTCCAACCCGGCTTCACGCAGGATGCGGGCCAGGGTGTCCTGGTCGACCGGGCGCTCCGGAGCCTCCGACTCCGAAACCGGGTTTTCCCGTGCCACCGGGAGCATTTCGTCGTAGCCCGCGTCGCCGGGATGGAACTCCTCGAAGCCGCTGTAGTAGACGCCGTCCTCGGTCCGGCCGCGCAGCGGCAGCAGGATCGTCTCACCATCCTCGGCCAGCATGGGTGGGCTCGTGTCATCCGAATACGCGGTCAAAGTAATCCTTCAATTGCTGGGCGATCTGGTCGTTACCGAGGGCGAATTTGCGAAGCTTAGCGGTGCCGCCGTGCATCCAGGCCGTGAAAGCTTCGGCGAAGGCCTCGCTGCGCCGGTCGTAATAATCGTTCCATTTGCGATGTTTTCCGATGGTCTGCATCATCGTGGCGTGCAGATCACGCCACTCTTGGGCGTCGCTGAGCCATCTCCCACCGGTACCGTACGCCGCGTCGGCGGCATGCCCGAACTCGTGGAAGACCACCTGCTCACTGCCGCTGCGCCCGCCGGAGTTGATCACCAGGCGGCGCGGCCCACCCATGTACACCCCTTGTACGGTGTCCCAACTGGTTCCCGGCTTTCGGCCGTACGGGGTGCTGCCTGCCAGGCTCTCGGTGCCGGGCAATTCGAGCATGGGGCGATTGCCGATGACGATTCCACCCCCGGGAACCGCGTTCATGTGCTCGCTGACCCGCGCGTAGATATGGCTGGGCACGTGAGCGAGATCCTGGACCATCCGCAAGGTCTCGGGTGTCCGGTCGATGATGTTCACGAATGCGCCGCCGTCGGGAGGCGGATAGGCGACGACGAACTCGAACGAGTCCGCGAGCCGCACGCTATCGCCCGGATGCAGCATGACCTTCGTTCCCGGCGCGATCTCCGTCCCGTTGACATGGGTGCCGTTCGTCGATCCTTCGTCACGGATCCAGACCCGGCCGGAGGGGTAGACGCCGACACTGGCGTGCCGCCGGGATATCTCATTGGTGCGGGTCAGCCCATCGGGTAGTTCTGCGCTGTCCCGGCCGAGCAGCAGTGGCTCGCCACCACGTGCCAAGTCGAGGGACACGTCGCCGTGAACGTTGTTCAGTTTCACCGGCAACGCTCTCGAAGCGCTTCCCCGGAAGCCGTCCTCGAATCGAGCCGCGCCCACCCAATCACCGAGACGAATCTGATTGCCTGGGCGCAACCGCACCGGCCGGTCCGGATCGACCTTGACATTGTCGACCCACGTCCCTCTCGAGGAGTTGTTGTCGCGCAGCCACACGTCTCCGTACTCGTCGCGGTAGACGGTGGCGTGCCGGTGCGACACCTTCTGGTTGTCGGCGAGGTGGCTCGCCATCGGTGACTCCAGGTCACGGCCGATCAGCACCTCCTCGCCGCGACGCAGCAGGAGGGGAGGCACACTCTCGTCGTCGGCCAATCTCACCTGCAACGGCGCTTCGTTACCGACTTGGAGTCTGCTGGACACCTCGCCGAAGGAGACCTTGTCTCCGGGGTTCAGGTACCGCTTCTCGCCGGCCGGGATGATCTCGTCGTTGACCTTGGTTCCGACCCAGCTGTCTCCGTCCGGGTCGCGCACCCAAACACGACCGTCGAGATCGCGCCCGATGACGACTTCCCTGCCCGGTCTTCCGATCACCATCGCATGACCGTTCAGTGCACTGGTGTCGACGGCCACCTCCTGGCCCGGTGCGAGGCGTATCGGGAGCTTGCGCTTGAAGGGCTCGAAATGCAGTTCGGCGGGTGGGTGCTGCGGTCGTATCTCGCCGCCGAGCCGGGCGGTCCCGACGTAATCCGGACCGATCCCCAGATTGTCGCCTTCGGCGAGCGTCACTCTTTGGTTCGGAGCGATCCTGTCCCCATTGATCCACACTCCTTCGGATCCCGAATGATCGCGGATCCACAGTCGGCCGTCGTGGTCCAGGCCGAGCGTCGCATGGCGTTCGCCGACATTGGGGATCCCGCGCAACTGAGACGCGAACGGCGAACTCTCGTCGGTGCCGATCACGACCGTTTCTCCCGGCGCGAGCCGCACCGGTGTCGCATCCGCGCCGCTCCCGATTCGCACGCGGACCGGATCGACCCCGGTTGTCGCATCCGTAGGCACGAATTGCGCCGTACTGTCATACCAGCCGAGGCGCAAGTCGTCCCCTGGCTCCAGTACCCGGCGCTCCCCCCGGCCGAGCCGATCGCCGTTGACTTGGGTGCCGTTGCTGGAACCGACGTCCCGGATCCATACCCGCCCGTTCTCATCCATGCCGACGATCGCGTGGCGTCGCGAGATACTGTCGCGCCCGGGCGCTTCCGGGTGCACCATCGCACGACCGATCTCGATCTCCTGGCCGCGATGGAGCTTCAGAACCGGTCCGTCGTTGCCGAATAGCCGCACTTCGGCCATCTGACGCTGGAACGTGACGCCGAGTTCCAGATCGCGACTGAACATGACGTCTTGGCCGTCGTAGATCCGCACCCAGCGACCGCCGGTCAGCTGTTTGCCGTCGACGAAGGTGCCGTTCGTCGAGTTGTCGTCTCGAAGCAGGACATGGCCTTGCTCGTCCACCGTTATCGTCGCGTGGCGACGCGAAACTCTGTCGCCGGCCATCTGTTCCAACAGCGCGCCGTCACCACGACCGAGCACGTACTCCTGGCCTGGAATCAGGCGCAGCTCAACGCGCGCGTCATCCGGACCGGTCAGCACCATGTCGACGTAGCCACCCTCGGGATGGCGGTAGAACTGGGTGAATCCGGCGGGAGGCGGAGCACCCGCGAGCACGTACCCGTCCTGACTCGCCGGTTTCTCGTGTTCCTCGACCCGCGGCTGCGGTCGTGTCGGCGGGCCGTCATACGTCGGTTCGTCGGTCCGGGCGCGAGGCGTCGGATCCCTGGGCGTCACCGGAGACTCATCGGCTGCCGACTGCCGCCCGGCCGGATCCGCCTCATCGAGCGGAGGACGCGGCCGCGACTCCTCCGGGACACGCGAATCGTCCCGGACCGGTGGCCGACCATCCGAGGCCACCTCGTCGACCGGGACCCGCGGCGTCAGCTCCTCCTGCCGCACGAGCGGGCCATCGGCATTCCGAGGCAGCGGCGGCGGCTGGTCCCTGCGGCCTCGTGGCGCGACAGCCGAGCCGCTGACCTCGTCGCCGCGCGGTGTGGGTGGTCTGCCGTTGCGCCCATACGCGTCGGTCCCGGGCGGCCGGTCTTGTCGTGGCGTGACGGACACCGCCCGGCCGTCACCAGGGACGATTCCCGGCGCCGAGCCGGGGGACTGCGGTGACACGGGCGGCAGGACCCCACGCCCGGCGTCACCACCACCCGCGGCATGCTCCTCCAACGCGGTCATCCGCTGGAGCATGCCGTCGTACCAGTCCCGGCGGCCCGCGGCGTGGAAGACCGGGCTCAGTTCTTCGACCCGCTGCCGGATCTCGTGCAGTTCCGGGCGAGTGAGAGCGTGGTCATTCCACAAGATTTCGAGGTTGTCTCCGTAGCGCAGAAAGTTCTCCGCGAAGGGCCCGACGACATACTGCGCGTCGGTGAAGTTCTCGAATGCGCGGCTGTGGTCGATTCCCCACACGTTCCCAGCCGGATCCACCATCCAGTTGTCGCCATTGCGGTCGGGTATGCGTATCAGCACGTCCATGACGCCCTGGCGCATGCCCGCAGGACCGCTGAGGACCTCCGGCGGGAACGCGCTTCGCGGATACGTCTCCGCCGCCACCGTACCGGGCACGACCTCCATGTAGACGTGGTCGCCGATGACATGCACCGCGGGCACCCGTGCGCCCACCGCGTCGCCGACCAGCGAACTCAGGAATTCCGCGTGCGCGTGCTGCGGATCGGAGACCACCTTGTGGATCACCTCGGTGCCGTCATGGAAGACCAGCCGCTCCACCACTCTCGCCGATTTGCCTTCGGTGCTGAAGCGCTCGATCGCCTCCACCCGCAGTGGTTCACCCGAGCTCAACAGCTCGTTGACGCGTGAGGCGAATTCCCAGTGACGCAGCCCGAGTCGAGGCGCGTCGCTGTCCGAACGCACCGCGTTACGGCCTGCGGCGTGGACCCGGATCGCGGAACCCGCGGCACCGACGAACCCGCTGCCGAAGCCAGTGATCGCGGATTCGCGCACCATCTTGAACAGATCACCGAGGCTGTGGATCTCGTCCAGGTGGATCAACACCGAAGGCACCGCGCCGGCCAGACCGCCCGCGAGGCCGCCCGCGCCGCCGAGCAGCATCGTGCCGCCCAGATGCGCGGCAAGCCGGCCGGAGGGAGTGACCGCTCTGCCGCGCGTCCAGCCCAGCACGCGCGGCGCGAGCCTGCGGCCGACCTCCGCACCCGCGACGCCGCCGACCACACCACCCAGGAGCATTTCCAAGAAGGCGCCCACGTCGAACTTGTCGCGCACGCCGGTCTTGAGGTCCCACAGCTGTGCGCCACCACTGATCGCGGCGCTGGTCAGAAGGCCGATCTTCGCCGCGTGGACGGCGGTGTGCAGCGCGGCTCGTTGCGCCGCGCCCGCGACCGCGCGCTCGCCCACCTCCGCGGCCAGTCGCGCAGCCGCGGCAGCCATCGCCTGCTCGGCCTCGATCCGGTCGATCAGCGCCTTCGCGCCACCACCTTGGAAGAAAAGCAGCGCGTCATAGGCCAATTGAGCCGCCAGCGCGATCCCCATCGCGATCAGCAGATGTTGCGTCTGCACAGCCGAGTCGGCGACGTCGTGGCACTGCTTGCCCAGGCTCTGACACACTGCCGCCTGATCACGCATGGATTGCACGACTACGCGATGACGTTCGGCCAGCGCCGTCGACGTCGCGCCCTCAACAGCTTGCTCGGTACCCGCCGCCTCGACCTCGTACCGGTCGGCCGAGTTGTTCAATTCACCGGAAGCAACCAGGTACGCGTCCCCGTTACGACGCATTCCCTCGACGTCGGTCTCCGGCCAATGACCGAGGACCAATTCCCGCACAGCCGAGGGCACCTCGGCCAGCAAACCGCTCGAATCCATCGCAGCTTGCCTCCCGGCACCCTCACAGTCGCTGCGAGACCATCTAGACATACCGCAGCGCGTTCAATATTCCCAACAGTGGCGACACCTCTGACCAGGAGAGGCGGTGGCCGATAGGAATCGCGACAGGGCGATGAACTGTTGAGAATGCAACTACTGGATGGGGCGGGGATTCGTACCCACATCCCCGAATCCGGCATTCCGCCAGCCAATGCTTTTCGGGGCGTCGGAAAGGCGGCCTGGAGCCAACGCTTCGTGGGCGGCGAATCTCCCCGTCGGCGAGAAATGCAACCGTGGCTGCCGCGACAATGGATAGCAGTGTGTAGGGAGTAGGTGTGGGCGAGAAGTTTTCGGTCGACCCGGACAAGCTGCGCGACCACGCACCGCGGTTCGACCTGATCGGGGCGGATGTGGCGGCCACCGTGCAGAAGCTGCGCGCTGCTCTGGCCGGGGCGGGCGAACCGTGGGGCAAAGACGACGCAGGCCGCGCGTTCGCCGAATCCTACGTTCCGGAATACCAACGGACGATGACCGACTTGGACAGCCTCGTCGAGGTACTGCAGCAGGCCGGCACGGATCTGCGCCACCTCGCGGAGAACTTCGAGATCCAGGACCAGGCCGTCGGGCAACGTATCGACAATGCCGCCACCAAATTTCAGAACGACCCGGCACCGATTCCAGTGCGGGTCGACGCCGGTCCCGCCCATCGGCTAGGCCCCGACGCTGCGGACGTACCGACCGCCGCACAGCCTTTCGCGGGATCTCCCGTGCCCACTGCGGCCGTCACCGCGGCAGCACCGAGACAACCGGCTTCCGCCGCTGCCGCACCGGCCGATCGGTCACCGCTCTCATCGGCGCCGCCTGATCGAACCCAGGGCACACCCGACAACGGGCCCGCCTCCGGTCAGCGGCCGGGCCAGGCCGAGGGGAATCCGAACGGCGCCGACCATCAAGGCGCGGAGCAGCCGGGCTTGCCCGGCCCCAGCGTGGACCCGACTCGCCAGGCGGATGCCGCGCTCACCCGTCCCGCGCCGGGCAATCGACCGTCGTCACCGTGGACGAAGGCCAACGCCGAAACGACGCCGGCCGCTGCCTCGCGAGCCGCCGCCACGCAAGCCGCCGCGAAGCAGGCCGGTGCGGCGGGACCGAGCACGCCGTGGTCCAACGCCGCCGCAGGCCGACCGCCGAGAGTATCCGCCCCCGACGCGGGCACACCCGGTTCTCCGCCGCGCATGCCCGGCCGACCGACCGCACGACCGGACCAGAAAGACGAGAAACCGGACCGGAAGGTGAACGCTTCCGCCGAGTCGGTCGCGGCCCGTCTCGCCAGAGAACTGGCCGAGCGCCACGGCGTGCGAGCCTTCGGCTTCGACACTCCGGGCGTAGCGGTAGAGGTACTGACCGAGATCGTCGCCGCAGTGGACGACGTGCTGCCGCGATACCCGCAGATCGCCCTGCGCGCGATCGGAATCGAGGAACTGGCGGATGGCGAAACGGCTCGACTGCACTGGGATTCGGCCGCGGCGCCTCGCGAATCGCGCGATTTCACCGATGCCGAGCGCGATTCCGAGGCGTCCGGAAAACGCTCGCCGGGCGCGGCCCACCAGATGGTGTCCACCGCACGTATCATGCTGGCGCTACCCGTCGCGACCGACCCGAAGCAGTTGGAGCAAGCCGTGATCGCGGCCGACAACGCGGGCCTGGTCGCACCGGGATGCGCACGACGGCCCGTATATTCGGCGATCGTGCGGGAACTCGGCAGGGCGCTCGACGGAGCAGGCGGCTTCCACGCTCGCACCGGCGCACAGCGGGCGCTGCTCTCGGCTTACCTGCCGCAGCTGAGCCCCGAGGACAAGGGATCGCTGAATCGCACGGTGTCGGGCTTTCAGGAATGGCGAGCACAGCTGGGTGGCCACAGCTTCGACCGCGGACGGTTCCATCCCGCTGCCGCTCTGGCCGAGGCGTTCACCGACGTGATCCTGAACGCCGCGCACGCCACGCCGCCCGCGCAGGTGCTGCACCGCCTCCTGGTCACCACCGCGAACTCCCGCACGCCTACGTAACCGCTGCGTCTCCGCGCGGTTGCGCGGAGCACGGATACACGATGTCCAGTCGTGAAGTGAATGATAGTGCGGCGCAAGGATACTGTGAGCGGTATGCGGTGGCTGGTTGCGGTGGGTCTGGTGTTCCTGCTGGCTGGATGTGCACAGATCACGGCGGGGAAGCCGCAGCCGGTGGCGGGCTCGTCGCAGGCGGGAACCGGGCCGTCGCAGACGGGGACGCCGGATAAGAATGGCGATCTGCGAGATCGGATCGAGTGGGTTCGGCAAGGTTCGCCGGTCGATCTCGCTCGATTCCACCAAGTGCAGCTCGCCGGGGGCCCGGCGACAGATCTGGCGGCCGACATCGCGTTCGTCAGCCCGACGCACAAGATCAGCTGCATCACCGGCGTCGAGTTCGGTTTCGACGGGTTCGACTGCATGGTCGAGTTGCAGGAACCGGCGCCGGCGCCGGGTGAGGGCTACGGCCAGTGGTTCGGCGGCTACGTGACCTACTCCGGGCAGCGCTTGACGGTGGGCCAATTCCGGGGTGACCCAGGGCTTTTCATCAACGGCGAGGGCCCGACGTTGCCGTACGACAGCACCGTCGCCTTCGGCGAATACCTCTGCCGCCTCGCGACGACCGGTCTCACCTGTGTGCATCCCGCCCAGCGCACGGGTGTGCAGTTGAGCAGCGCGGACGTCGTTCCGCTCGGCTGCCTGCGCGAGGTTCCGGAGGCCGAGCGCGAACCGGCCGTCGGCCGCGCTTACGCCTGCTGACCGCAAGAGGGCCGATGGCGTGGCGTTGCACTCGCACGTTCGCCCCCGAAAACGCGAACGGCGCCGCCCCTTTCGGAGCGGCGCCGTTACCAGCGATTCAGCGAATCACTTGATGATCTTCGTGACGCGACCGGCGCCGACGGTGCGGCCACCCTCGCGGATCGCGAAGCGCAGACCCTCGTCCATGGCGACCGGCTGGATCAGCTTGACGGACATCTCGGTGTTGTCACCGGGCATGACCATCTCGGTGCCCTCGGGCAGGGTCACAACGCCCGTCACGTCAGTCGTACGGAAGTAGAACTGCGGACGGTAGTTGTTGAAGAACGGGGTGTGGCGGCCGCCCTCGTCCTTCGACAGGATGTACGCCTGGCCCTCGAACTCGGTGTGCGGGGTGGTGGTGCCCGGCTTCACGACGACCTGGCCGCGCTCCACGTCCTCGCGCTTGATACCGCGAACCAGCAGACCGACGTTGTCGCCCGCCTGGCCCTGGTCGAGCAGCTTGCGGAACATCTCGATACCGGTGACCGTGGTCTTGGTCTTCTCCGGGCGGATGCCGACGATCTCGACTTCCTCGTTCACGTTGATCACGCCACGCTCGACGCGACCGGTGACGACGGTGCCACGACCGGTGATGGTGAACACGTCCTCGACCGGCATCAGGAACGGCTTGTCGGTCTCACGAACCGGGTCCGGGATGGACTCGTCGACCGCGGCCATCAGCTCCAGCACCGACTCCGACCACTTCGGGTCGCCCTCGAGCGCCTTCAGACCGGAGACCCGGACGACCGGCGCGTCCTCGTCGAACTCCTGCGAGGCCAGCAGCTCGCGGACCTCCATCTCGACGAGCTCGAGGATTTCCTCGTCGTCGACCATGTCGGCCTTGTTCAGCGCGACCAGGATGTAGGGCACGCCGACCTGACGGGCGAGCAGCACGTGCTCACGGGTCTGCGGCATCGGGCCGTCGGTGGCGGCGACCACGAGGATGGCACCGTCCATCTGCGCCGCACCGGTGATCATGTTCTTGATGTAGTCGGCGTGACCCGGCGCGTCGACGTGCGCGTAGTGGCGCTTCTCGGTCTGGTACTCGACGTGGGAGATGTTGATCGTGATACCACGAGCCTTCTCCTCCGGCGCCTTGTCGATCTGATCGAACGCGAAGCTCTCGTTCAGATCCGGGTACTTGTCAGCCAGCACCTTGGTGATCGCTGCGGTCAGCGTGGTCTTGCCGTGGTCGACGTGACCGATGGTGCCGATGTTGACGTGCGGCTTCGTCCGCTCGAACTTCGCCTTCGCCACTTCTTGGTCCTCCTGGACTTGTTGGTGCGTGCAGTTGCAGCAGTGCGGGGATCATCCCCGCGGACACGGGGATAGGGTCTTACAAACGGCCGGGAGCCATTTACTCGCCGGTCGCCTTGGCGATGATCTCCTTCGACACGTTGGCCGGAACCTCCGCGTACGAGTCGAACACCATGGAGTAGTTCGCCCGGCCCTGGGTCTTCGACCGCAGGTCACCGATGTAACCGAACATCTCCGAGAGCGGAACCAGCGCCTTGACGACACGGGCACCACTGCGTTCCTCCATGGCCTGGATCTGACCACGGCGGGAGTTCAGGTCGCCGATCACATCGCCCATGTAGTCCTCGGGCGTGGTGACCTCGACCGCCATCATCGGCTCGAGGATCACCGGACCGGCCTTGCGAGCCGCTTCCTTGAGCGCTTGCGCGCCCGCGATCTTGAACGCCATTTCCGACGAGTCGACGTCGTGGTAGGCGCCGTCGAGCAGCGTGACCTTCAGGTTCACCAGCGGGTAGCCGGCGAGCACACCGTACTGCATGGCGTCCTGCGCGCCCGCGTCCACCGAAGGGATGTACTCCTTCGGCACGCGGCCACCGGTGACCTTGTTCTCGAATTCGTAGTGCGCGCCGTCCTCGCCGACGAACGGCTCCAGCGCGATGATCACCTTCGCGAACTGGCCGGAACCACCGGTCTGCTTCTTGTGCGTGAACTCGAGCTTCTCGACCTTCTTGGTGATCGTCTCGCGGTAGGCCACCTGCGGCTTACCGACGTTCGCCTCGACCTTGAACTCGCGCTTCATGCGGTCGACCAGGATGTCGAGGTGCAGCTCGCCCATACCGCCGATGACGGTCTGGCCGGTCTCCTGGTCGAGCTTGACCGAGAAGGTCGGGTCCTCTTCGGAGAGGCGCTGGATCGCGGTGCCCAGCTTCTCCTGGTCGGACTTGGTCTTCGGCTCGATGGAGACCTCGATGACCGGATCCGGGAAGGTCATGGACTCGAGCACGATCTGGTTCTGCGGATCGCACAGGGTGTCACCGGTGGTGGTGTCCTTGAGGCCGATGACCGCGTAGATGTGGCCGGCCGAAGCCGCGCCCACCGGGTTCTCCTTGTTGGAGTGCATCTGGAACAGCTTGCCCAGACGCTCCTTCTTGCCCTTGGTCGAGTTGATGACCTGGGCGCCGGAGTCGACCTTGCCGGAGTACACGCGGACGTAGGTCAGCTTGCCGAAGAACGGGTGCACCGCGATCTTGAACGCCAGGGCCGCGAACGGCTCGTCGGCGCTCGGCTTACGGGTGAGCAGTTCCTCTTCCTTGCCGGGCACGTGGCCGGTGGTGGCCTCCACGTCCAGCGGCGAGGGCAGGTAGTCGATGACCGCGTCGAGCATGGGCTGCACGCCCTTGTTCTTGAACGCCGAGCCACACAGCACCGGGTAGAGCTCGGAGGTCACCGTCAGCTTGCGGATGGCGCCCTTGATCTCGTCGATGGTCAGCTCTTCGCCGCCGAAGAACTTCTCCAGCAGCGCCTCGTCCGACTCGGCGACGGTCTCGAGCAGCTCCTGGCGGTACTGCTCGGCCCTCTCCTTCAGGTCGTCCGGGATCTCGACGACCTCGTACTGCTCACCGAGCTTGGTCTCACCGCGCCAGACCTTGGCGTTGTTCTCGACCAGGTCGACGATGCCCTCGAAGGTGTCCTCCGCGCCGATCGGCAGCTGGATGACCAGCGGCTTGGCGCCGAGGCGGTCCTTGATGGTCTGCACGGTGAAGTAGAAGTCCGCACCGAGCTTGTCCATCTTGTTGACGAAGCAGATCCGCGGCACGTCGTACTTGTCGGCCTGACGCCACACCTGCTCGGACTGCGGCTCGACGCCTTCCTTGCCGTCGAACACCGCGACGGCGCCGTCGAGCACGCGCAGCGACCGTTCCACCTCCACGGTGAAGTCGACGTGCCCGGGGGTGTCGATGATGTTGATCTGGTTGTCTTTCCAGAAGCACGTGGTAGCCGCGGAGGTGATGGTGATACCACGCTCCTGCTCCTGCTCCATCCAGTCCATCGTGGCAGCGCCGTCGTGGACCTCACCGATCTTGTACGTGATGCCGGTGTAGAAGAGGATGCGTTCAGTTGTGGTCGTCTTGCCCGCATCGATGTGGGCCATGATGCCGATGTTGCGGACCTTGTTCAGGTCGGTGAGCACGTCCTGTGCCACGGAAATCTTCCCCGCTCGTAGCTAGTTGGGATTATCGGGGACGACCCTGTGGTCGCCTCTATGTCAACGCCGGACGCGGCCGGTGAGTGCCGCGTTCCGGCTGTGCCTCCCGACCCAGACGACGGGCCGGGCAGACGTCACCAGCGGTAGTGCGCGAAGGCCCGGTTGGACTCGGCCATCTTGTGGGTGTCCTCGCGGCGCTTGACCGAGGCGCCGAGGCCGTTGCTGGCGTCGAGCAGTTCGTTGGCCAGGCGCTCGACCATGGTCTTCTCCCGGCGCGCCCGCGAGAAGTTGACCAGCCAGCGCAGGGCCAGGGTGTTGGCGCGGCCCGGACGGACCTCGACCGGGACCTGGTAGGTGGCGCCACCGACGCGGCGGGGCTTCACCTCCAGCGACGGCTTGACGTTGTCCAGCGCGCGCTTGAGGGTGACGACCGGGTCGGTGCCGGTCTTCTCCCGGGCCTGCTCCAGCGCACCGTAGACGATGCGCTCGGCGGTGGACTTCTTGCCGTCCAGCAGGATCTTGTTGACCAGCTGAGTAACCAGCGGCGAACCGTAGACCGGGTCGTTGATCAGCGGACGCTTGGGTGCGGGGCCCTTGCGTGGCATATCAGCTCTTCTCCTTCTTGGCGCCGTAACGGCTGCGGGCCTGCTTGCGGTTCTTCACACCCTGGGTGTCCAGCGAGCCGCGGATGATCTTGTAGCGGACACCGGGGAGGTCCTTCACACGACCGCCGCGCACGAGCACCATGGAGTGCTCCTGCAGGTTGTGCCCCTCGCCCGGGATGTAGGCCGTGACCTCGACCGAGCTGGTCAGGCGAACACGCGCGACCTTGCGCAGCGCGGAGTTCGGCTTCTTCGGGGTCGTGGTGTACACGCGGGTGCACACGCCACGACGCTGCGGGCTCCCCTTCAGGGCCGCGGTCTTCGTCTTGGCGACCTTGTCGCGGCGACCCTTGCGGACCAGCTGGTTGATGGTTGGCATAGACCGGCTTTCCTTATTAGTTAACGCGGTGTGTGGACTTCATGTCTGTTTTAAGTTCGCGGCGCTCCCGGGGCCCTTCGTGGCGGCAAGCCTCCACTGCCGGGCCCGTCGTTCACACCGCTGTCATCGAGCTTTCACTCGCACGTCCGGCCACGTTTCTCGCGTCCCGAGGTCGGGCGTGTCGCGCGCGGCGCGGAGCCCTGATTCCGGGCACGCTGGAGTCGTCGGCCGCTCTCGCTGGCCTACGGTCACGCACGAACTTGCCCGCATGCTTCCGGGCACAGCGATCCACGATACCCGTGGCCGGGACACAGGGTCAAAGCGGGTCGGTCCGATGATCGTCTACCTGGCCAGGTTCAAGGTCATTTCCATCAGCTTCTTCGCCGCGTCGCACGGATCGGGGTGCACCGAGCCGGGCCGATAATTGATCCACCAGCCGATCACGCCGTTGTCCGGCGCACTGGCCGTCACACCGCAGGAGTCCGGATCCTTCGGCCTGCGGATCTGCAGCGCGAGCGAGCTCTGGATGGTGATATTGGTGGTCTCGTAGCCGAGCTTGTTGTTCGTCTGCTTCTCGTTGCTGAGTGTTCCGTTCTCGTACCAGTTCAGCGTGGCCATGCCGTTGCCGCCGGGCGCGCCGAGCAGGTCCCACATGCAGACCGCCCCGAAGAACGACTCGCTGACCGTGACGCTCTCGCCGATGGCCTTGCCGATCTGATCCTCGGAGAGGATCTGGCATTCGCGCAGCAACTTGTCCAGCCTGGTGTTGACCGGCTGGCTGCCGCCCACCGGCTGCGGGTTCCCGGAGATCTCCTGGCCGCACCCGCCCACGGACAACGCGAGGGCCACGGCGACGGCCGCGGACGCGCCGCGCCTGCGCATGTCTCGGCCGACGTTCACGCGCCACACCTCACTGGATCCGTTGCAGAGTCAGCTCGGCGAGCGCGCGGCTGCGGTCGCAGGGGTTGCCCGAGGCGAACGGGCCGGTGTTGGTCGACCACTCGAAGAAATCGTCGCCGAGCTGCACCGCGAGATCGCAGATCGTCCCACCCGGGTCCAAGGCGGCGAATCCGTCCCGCCCGGAAACCTTGATCGGATCGGGCGCGCGGCCGTTGACGGTCACCCACGCCCGTTCCCGTTCGATGGGACTGCCCCGGTAGGACGCGAAGGTGATACTGGCGGAACCGATTCCGGCCGACTGCCAGTTGCAGCCGACCGCGTTCCGGAACACCCCGGAGATCTGGCCGAGGCCACCGAGATTGCGCACCTCGTCGTCGGTCACGTGACCACACTCCCCGACGAACGGGCCGAGCGCCACCACTTTCGGCGCCGGGCGCGACGGACCCGAGTCCTCGGTCTCCTCCCCCGAACCGCAACCCGCCAATGCGAGCACCAGGGCTGTCGCGATGCCGACTGCCGACTTGATCCGCATGGCAAGAACTCTACCGACGCGCCGGCCGGAGTGGCTCGACGAGATCGCCCGCCCCGGCCTCACAAATTCCCCCGGGCCTCCTGTTCTCGTTCGATCGCCTGGAACAGCGCTTTGAAGTTCCCCTTCCCGAATCCGAGGGACCCGTGGCGCTCGATGAGTTCGAAGAAGACCGTGGGGCGGTCGGTGAGCGGCTTGGTGAAGATCTGCAAGAGGTAGCCGTCTTCGTCCCGGTCGACCAGGATGCCGCGGCGCTGGAGTTCGTCGACGGGAACGCGGACCCGGCCGATGCGGGCGCGCAGTTCCGGGTCCTCGTAGTAGGCGGCGGGTGTTTCCAGGAATTCGACGCCCTCCCGGCGCAAGGCGTGCACGCAGGCGAGGATGTCACCGGTGGCGAGCGCGATGTGCTGGACGCCGGGACCGCGATAGAACTCCAGGTACTCATCGATCTGCGAGCGTTTCTTGCCGACGGCCGGCTCGTTGAGCGGGAATTTCACCCGGTGGTTGCCGTTGGCCACCACCTTGCTCATCAGGGCCGAGTACTCGGTGGCGATGTCGTCGCCCACGAACTCGGCCATGTTCGTGAAACCCATGACCCGCCGGTAGAACTCGACCCACTCGTCCATCTGCCCGAGTTCCACGTTGCCCACCACGTGGTCGATCGCCTGGAACAACCGGGTGGGCGCCCCGTCGCGCCGCTGGTAGCCGGAGCGGCGGGCGACATAGCCCGGCAGGTAGGGCCCGTAGTAGCCGGAACGATCGATCAGGGTGTGCCTGGTCTCGCCGTAGGCGGCCAGCGCGGCGGAGCGGACGGTGCCGAAGTCGTCGGTCTCGTCGTGCGGTTCGACCAGGATGGTCGCGCCATGTGCGCGCGCCCACGCCACGCAGCGGTCGACATCGGGCACTTCCAGTGCGATGTCGACCACGCCGTCGCCGTGCCGGTCGTGGTGCGCGACCAGCGGACTGTCCGGATGCACCGCTCCGGTGATCACGAAGCGCGCCGCGCCGCTGCGCAGGACGAACGCTTTGTGATCACGGTTGCCGGTCTCCGGACCGGAGTACGCCTCCAACCGCATTCCGAAAGCGGATTCCAGGAAATGCGCGGTCTGCGTGGCGTTGCCCACCACCCAGACCAGGGCGTCCCACCCGATGACCGGAAACGGGTCACCGCTGGCGTCGTGGTCGACCAACCCCACCAGCGTGCGCAGCTCGCCGTCGCTGGGAACGGCGCCGGATCGGGTCTCCGGCAGGTGCTCGATGGTCATGGTCCAAGGAAATCGCCGGGTCCGCCGAGTAGGCAACAGCGCCAACTCGCGGTAGACAGTGTGGCGATTTCGGCTAGCAACCGGGGGGTAATGCTGGACAATTTGAATAGCATCAGCGGGACGGGCAACAAGCCCGCCCGGTGCTCGAACGGAGGCCGTCATGGCGCGCACATCGGCGAAGCTCGACGAGCTCGATCTCGCCATCCTCACCGCGATGCACGAGTACCAGAAGGCGGGCATCCTCGAACTGTCCCGCCGGACCAGGGTCGCCAGGGCCACGGTGCAGTCGCGGATCGCGCGCATGGAGGAGTCCGGCGTGATCGCCTCCTACGACCCGCAGATCGATGTCACCGCCGCGGGGTTCGACGTGCAGGCGTTCGTCACGCTGGAGATCGCCCAGGGTGCGCTGGACGCGGTGGCGGCCGAACTCGACGCCATTCCCGGCGTGCTCGAGGCCTATGCCACGACCGGCACCGGCGACGTGCTGTGCCGGATCGGGGCCGACTCGCACGCCGGGTTGCAGGCCGTGCTGCTGAGCATCGACCGGACCTCCTCGGTGGTGCGCTCGCACAGCGTCATCGTGCTGTCCACCGTGGTCGCCCGCCGGGCGCTGCCGCTACTGCGCACGCTGAGCCCGACCGGGACCACCAAGGCGCCCGCCTATCGCCCCGCCCGCGACCGATAGCCGATCCGGCTCACGGCCGCAGGTCGGCCCCCGCGTCGAGAATCTCCACACTTCCCTGCTTGCCCGCCTCCAGAAAGGCGAGCAGCGCGTGTGCCTCCGACTCGACCTCCGCGCGCTCCGCCTTCGTCCACGTCCGGGTCGGGCTGATGCGGAGCCGGGCGGTCCCGGAGTTCGCGAACACCTTGTACAGACCCGCGAGAAAGCCGTCGACCAGCACCGGGGATACCTGGGCCGCGAAGGCGCGCAGCGGAGGGACAGCGCCGTCGGGCACGATCCGGGTGCGGTCCCGGTGCGACAGCAGGGCGTTGTCGTACCACCCCAGCAGCCGCACCGGGGCGGGGATGTCCGGATCGGCCAGTTCACCGTCGGCGACGTCGTAGAGCGTGCGACCGCGTTCGTCGGTGTAGGTACGCACCCGATCGCCGAGTTCCGCGACGGCCTGCTTCATGCCGGGCAGCTTCGACCAAGTCTGCATGTCCATGGTGCTCGCCGGGCCGAAGGCCCGCAGGTAGCGGAAGATCAACTCCGCCAACGGATATGTGGGGTCCAGCGGCGCGCCCAGCCAGGGCTCGACCCGCGACCAGATCGGCCTGCTGTTGTCCTTCCATTTCCCGCGCGGCGGAGTCTGCAAGACCGGCAGCTGATACAGCCAGGTTTGCACCACCGCACCCGGATCGCGGTCGGGATAACGCTCGGCGGCGCGGGCGCGCAGGTCCGCTGCGGACATCGGCTCGTCGCCGAGCACCGCTTCGCCCTGCCCGCGCACCTCTTCCGGGTCGAGGCCCACCATGGCGCCGTAGTTGAAGCCCTTGCGGAAGGGCACTTTCTCCAGTTCCGGCTGCACGTGCGGCGCGATCCGCAACGCGTCGGGGGGCGTGACCAGATGAATGGTGCCGCGCATCAACGTGATCCGGACCAGGGAGCGGTCCTCCAGCGCGTCCGACACCGTCGCCGGGTCGAAGGCCGCGACGCGGCTCCACAATCCGACGAACGGCGGCGGCGAATCCTGCGCCTGCAACCCGACCAGATGGTCGCACATCTCGTGCACCGTCCACCGCGAGCGGGCGAGCAGATGCTGACGAGCCAGCAGAGTCCGGTTCAGTACCCGGTTGGACAGTTTCATGACGGGGGCGTGGGATACGTCAGCGCAGCGTGACCACGACCTTGCCGGTGGCCGTCCGGTTGTCCAGCGAGGCGACCGCCTCCGCGGCCTTGTCCAGCGGATACAGCACCGGCTCCGGCGGCGCGATCTTGCCGGAGGCAAGCAGCGGCTCCACCTCGGCCCACTGCTCCTGCAGATAGCCCGGGTGCGACATCACCCATTCACCCCACGCCGCGCCGGTCACCTCGACGTTCTTCAGCAGCAGCCGGTTGACCTTGACGGTCGGGATCTCCCCGGCGGTGAAGCCGACGACCAGCAACCGGCCCGCCGAGGCGAGCGAACGGATGCTGTCGGTGAAGCGGTCGCCGCCGACCGGGTCGAGCACGATGTCGACGCCGCGACCGCCGGTCAGCTCCTTCACCGCCGCCAGCCAGCCGTCGGTCAGCACCACGTCGGTGGCGCCGTTGGCGCGCGCGACCTCCGCCTTCGCCTCGGTGCTCACCACGGCGATCACCCGGCCCGCCCCCAGCGCGGCCGCCAGCCGCAACGTCGAGGTGCCGATGCCGCCCGCGGCGCCGTGCACCAGCACCGTCTCGCCCGCGGCCAGCCTGCCCCGGGTGCGCAGGCAGAAGTGCACGGTCAGGTCGTTGAACAGGATGCCTGCGCCCGCCTCCAGCGAGACGTTGTCGGGCAGCCGGAACACCATCTGCGCGGGCGTGACGGCCGTCTCGGCCATCGCGTTGCCGAGCATGGTGAGCGCGACGACCCGGTCACCCGGCCGCACGTGCGCGTCCTCGGGGGCCTCCCGGACGATGCCCGCGACCTCGCCGCCCACGACGAACGGCAATTCGGGCTTCATCTGGTACAGGCCGCGCGTCATCAGCACGTCCGGAAAGGCCACGCCGGCCGCGTGCACGTCGATCACGACGCCGCCCGGGAACGCCGCGGGCTCCGGAATGTCCACGATCTGAACCGCTTCCGGTCCTTCCAGCTTGCTGACCTGGGCTGCGCGCATGTGCCGACCTCTCTGTCCTCGCACCGGCATGATCCGCGCCGGCGCCACACCGACAACATAACGGGCGCCGCCCGAGGACGCCCGTCCGGACGCCCGATTTTGCTATGCTGGCCGCGACCTCGCGGTCGGGAGGGAAGGGGGATTCATGGTCGAGCAAAACCAGCCGCTACCTGCGACGACGATGCAGGTCGATCCGGCGGCGCTGCGCTCGTTCGCGCAGACGCTGCGCACCGAGGCCACGTCGGTCGCCGAGCTCGGCGGCGAGGGTTTCGGCGCCCTCGCCGGGGCGCTGCCCGGCACCGAGTTCGGCCCGGTGGCCGAGCGTGCGAACGATGCCGTGCATCGCTGCCTGGAACGGGTCGGGTCGCGGCTCACCACGATCGCCGACAACCTGCACAACGCGGCGGGCAAGTACGAGCTGGCCGAGGACGACTTCGCGGCCAAGCTCCGCGCGATAGGGCTCCAGCTGCCATGACCCTCACCATCCCAGACGTCGAGAACTGGCAGCCGGAGCAGCTTTCGGCGGCGGGCGCGCTCGCCGGACGGATGTCGCAGGGGCTGGACACCGCGGTCGCGAAAGGCGCCGACGACACGAAAGCCCTGTCCGACGCCAAGCAGTGGTCCGGCTCCGCGGGCGACGCCGCGAACGCCAGGATGCAGACCGAGAAGACGCGCGCCTCCGCGGTGAGCGCCGCCCTGCTCGAGCTGCAGACCGCGCTCACCGCGCTGGTGCAGAACCTGACCGACGCGAAAGCCAAGGTGCTGAGCCTGCGCGACGACGCGCTGAACCAGACGCCGCCGTTCGATGTCGCTCCCAACGGCACCGTGGACGCCAAGACCCGGATCGACTATCTCCGCGGGCACGCGGACAAGGCCGACGTCGAGGGGCTCGTCTTCCAGGAGGCGCTGCAGGCCGCCTCGCGCACCTGGGAGCTGACCAACGCCCTGAAGAGCGCGGAGGACGTGGCCGGCCAAGCCACGACCCAGCTCGAGGGCGCGGTCGGGAAATTGGAGGCGGCGTTCGCCGGGCTCGGTGAGCCCGGTGCGAACGTGCCCGCGGCGCCCACCGCACCCGCCGCCACCGCACCGGCCGCCGCGCCGGGCGCCCCGGTCGCCGCGGCTTCGCCGGACCGCTCCAGCCAGCTGATGTCCGGGCACAACAACTCGCACGGCACCTCGTCCGGCACGACGTATCAGGGTGGTCCGAGTTCGTCCGCGCCGACCGGCCCGCTGCCGAGCGGTGACGTCGCCCGATGGATCGCCGAGGCGAAGCAGAAGCTCATCGCGATGGGCTACGACCCCGCGCAGATCGACGAGCGGGCCATCGCGCTGATCATCGAGCACGAATCCGCGGGCAACCCCTACGCGGAGAACCGCTGGGACAGCAACTGGGTCGCGGGGCACCCCTCGAAGGGCCTGATGCAGACCATCGACAGCACCTTCAACGCCTACAAAGCGCCCGGTCACGACGACATCTGGAACCCGGTCGACAACATCATCGCCGGAGTGCGGTACTCCATCGACCGCTACGGGTCGCTCGGCAGCGTTCCCGGGGTCGCCGCGGTGAACTCGGGCGGCGCCTACCAGGGCTACTGAGCCGATCGGAGCTACTCCCGGCCAGGTCGCGCGCGCAAGACCCCGTTTCTGCTGGCCCAGGTCCCGGCAGACGGACTATTAAGGAGGTACGGACGGCTCGACGCGAGGGTGTGACGTACGCCCCGTAAAGTCGTCACAACAGCACCGCATGAAGAAACGCGGCACACCGTGCAGCGCGAGGAGCACAAGTGTCACTCGATCAGCCACTCGCCCCGCTTCCCCAGGAGGGCATGGGCTTTGCTTCGGCGTGGCCCGTCCGGGCTGGTGATGTGGATCCCTATGACCGGTTGCGGTTCGACGCCATCGCCCGCTACCTGCAAGATATCGCCTGGGAAAACCTCCATAGCACGTTCTTCCACCGGACCGATCCGAACTGGATCGTCCGGCGCACGGTCATCGACGTCATCCGGCCGATCCTGTGGCCGGACGAGGTGCGGCTGCTGCGGTGGTGCTCGGCGATGTCCACCCGGTGGACCAACATGCGGGTACGGATCACCAGCGGAAACGGCGGACTGATCGAGACCGAGGGTTTCTGGATCAACATCAGCGAGTCCACCGGCATGCCCGCGCGGATCAGCGACGAGGGCCTCGCCTACCTCGCGCGCACCTCCACCGAGCATCGCCTGCGGTGGCGGCCGTATCTGACCGACGCCACCCCGCCGGAGTCGGACACCGACTTACCGTTCCCGGTGCGCGCCACCGATATCGACCAGTACAACCACGTCAACAACGCCTGTTACTGGCAAGCGGTGGAACAGTTCCTGGTCGAATATCCCAAACTGCTCGCGGGCCCGCACCGCGCGGTGATCGAATACGTGGCCCCGGTCCTGGCGCGCCAGCACGTGAGCGTGCGCAGCCGGTACGAGCCGGGGGATCGCACCGGGCAGCCGGTGCTGCGGCTGTGGTTCGTGGTCGGCGGAACCACGACGACCGTCGTCCGCATCATGCCCTTACCGGGCTCCCCCGCCTCTCCGGGTTTCTAGGCCGTACAAGTCAGGAGCGCTAGAGTTACGTTCAGGTCCTGCGTTGGTTGCGACTCGGGTTTTGGGCGTTCCCGGTGAGTTACCCATGTGCTCGCGAGATCAGTCGGCCAGTTCCGCTGAAAACATTCCGGGGGCGATCGCGGACCTGCCGCCAGGTTCTCTCAGGGCCACGCGGCCAGCTACGGAGCGAACGGTCCGGGCAGCGGTCGGGGATTCGCCGCCGGATGCTTGGGAATCAGGCGGCCGGGTTGTGTCCGTCAGCCGGACTTCCGCGAAATCGTCCGAACGGGCGGCGGGCACAGCTGTGGCTGGAGGCCGGTCGGATCCGGGTGATCCGACCGGCTCGGTGGGCGTCAGCCTCGGGCGGCTTTGAGCAGGTCCTCGCGGGTGGTGAACTTGACACGTGGGCGGCCCGCGGACTTGCCCGCGGATTTCTCCGCTTGGTCGATCGCTCGCCAGCCCGCCCGGTCCACCAAGTCGGCCTGGCGCTCGGCGAGCAGGGCCTTCAGCGCGGCGCGGTCGGCTTGCGGGGCAGCGAGCTTGCCCGCGGTGAAGTCGGCGAGCAGCAACTCGACCGTCTCCTCGGAGTCGATCCGGTTCGATCCGATGACGCCGCGTGGTCCCCGCTTGATCCATCCGCTGACGTAGACGCCGCTCAGCATCGTCCCGTCGTCGCCGATGACCCGGCCGTGCTCGTTCGGCACGACGCCGCGCCGCTCGTCGAACGGCAGCTCCCCGATCCGCTCGCCGCGGTAGCCGATCGACCGCAGCACCAGCGAAGCGTCGATGCTCTCGGTGCGATCGGTCGGCCGCGCGACCAGCTGACCGTCTTCCTCGAACAGTTCGTTGTGCACGATCTCGACGGCCTCGACCCGCTCGCTGCCGGTGAGCGCGGTCGGCGAGGTCAGGTAGCGGAACACGATCCGCTTGTTGCCCTCCACCCGGCGTCCGCCGGCGTATTCCTTGGCCAGCGTGTATTTCAACGCCAGCGACGGCTCGACCTGCGGGTCGTCCACGATCGCCTGGCTGGCGTGATCGAGTGCCAGGTCGGTCTCGTCCACGATGACGTCGACGCCCTTCAGATGCGCCAGCGCGAGGAATTCCGGCGAGGTGTAGGCCGCCTGCAGCGGGCCGCGCCTGCCGAGCACGACGACTTCGCGAATATTGCTCCGCCGCAGCGCCTCCAGCGCGTGATCGGCGATGTCGGTCTTGGCGAGTTCGTCGGGATCGACGGTCAGCACGCGCGCCACGTCCAACGCGACGTTGCCGTTGCCGACGATCACGGCCCGCTCGCCGGACAAGTCGAACGTGCGGTCGGCGAAATCGGGATGGCCGTTGTACCAGGCCACGAATTCGGTGGCGGAGTGGCTGCCCGGCAGGTCCTCGCCCGGGACGCCCATTCTGCGGTCGCTCGAGGCGCCGACCGCGTAGATCACGGCGTGGTGGTGACGCAGCAGTTCCTCGTGCGAGATGTGCGTACCCACCTCGACGTTTAGGTAGTACTGCAGGGTCTCGCGGCGGAACGCGGACTCGAACATGCCCGAGACGGTCTTGGTGCCCGGATGGTCGGGCGCGACGCCCGCCCGCACCAGGCCCCACGGGGTGGGCAGCCGGTCGAACATCTCGATTTCCACGTCGGCCCTGCGCAGCAGTTCGTCGGCCGCGTAGCAGGCCGCGGGACCGGCGCCGACGATCGCGACGCGCAGGGTGCCCAGCTCCTTCGGCGGACGCGAGGGGGTGACGATCGGATCGAAGTTCGATTCCAGCGGGTGCCGTTGGAAGTAGGCGGCGTTGATATCGCGGAATCGCGCCAGCGAAGCGGTCAGGTCGTCCTCGGAGAAGATGGCCTCCACCGGGCACGCGTCGACACAGGCGCCGCAGTCGATACAGGTGTCGGGGTCGATGTAGAGCATCTCGGTCGTCGCGAACTCCGGCTGATCCGGAGTGGGACGGATGCAGTCGACCGGGCACTCGGAGACGCAGCTGGCGTCGTTGCAACAACGCTGCGTGATTACGTAGGCCATATTGTGCTGATCCTCGAAGAAGTACGTGGGCCGTGGCCACCCAGGGGTTGTGGTGGACAGATGAGCGGCGTCCGTCACGTCCGCCGCGAGGGTCGCCCGCTGGAGCTCGTGATGTGATGCCGCTTTCAGTTTGCCTCGAGTGTGGTCGGGACCTCTCGCCCGGAGGGCTTACCGTATCTCCATGGCGCGGACCCTGATCCTCATGCGGCACGGCAAATCGGCCTATCCGGAGGGCGTCGGCGATCACGAGCGGCCGCTCGCGCCGCGGGGCAGGCGCGAGGCCGGGCTCGCGGGCGACTGGTTGCGCGCGACCCAGCCGCCGATCGACGCGGTGCGCTGTTCCACCGCCACGCGGACCAGGCAGACGCTCACGGCCACCGGGGTCACCGCGCCGGTCGTCTTCGAACCGGGGATCTACGAGGCCGCGCCGGAGACGCTCATCGAGCTGGTCCGCCTCAGCGACGACGACGTGACGACCCTGCTGATGGTCGGGCACGCGCCGGGGATGCCGTGGACCGCTTGGGAATTGGCGAGCAATCGTGATGCCGCCCCCGCGGTCGAACTCAGCCGGAAGTTCCCGACTTCAGCGCTCGCGGTGTTGCGTTTCGATCGCGACTGGGCGGACGTCGATCCGGGGACCGGTGAGCTGGTGCATTTCCACATACCGCGCTGACCGCACGCGATGGGTACGCGCGGTCAGCGCAGTAACCTGCCGCCGACCACGACGACCCCGCCGAGCACGAGTAGCAGCGCGAACGCGGCGAGTCCACCGAACAACCACCACACCACCCCGAGCGCGAGCGCGAACGGCGCGATCGCGACAGCGGTGATCACCGGGCTTTCCTTGACCGTCGCCCAGGCCGAACGGGCCCTGATCCGGTCGATGTCCTTTCCAGGCATGTTCCCAGCGTAGGCCGGAATCCGGGACTTTGTCGGTGCGCGATGGAATGCTCGCCGGATGGATTGGAAAATCGAGCTCGTCGCCATTCCGGTGACCGACGTCGACCGCGCCAAGGACTTCTACACCAAGATCGGTTTCAACGCCGACCACGACCACCGGGTCGACGAGAACCTGCGCTTCGTGCAACTGACCCCGCCCGGCTCCGGCTGCTCCATCTGTCTGGGCGAAGGCGTCACCGACGCGGCGCCCGGCAGTGTCCGGGGTATGCAGATGGTGGTGGCCAGCGCCGAGGACGCCTATCAGCAGTTGACCGCGGCAGGCGTGGACGCCACGCCGGTCCAGGATCTCGGCTGGGGGCTGTTCACCTTCTTCGCCGATCCGGATGGCAACAAATGGGCCGTCCAGCAGCTACCCGACTACACCAGCTGAATCCGAGCCTTGCTTGGAGCGTACTCCAGGTGACTAGCGTCATCGATGTTCAACGGGAAGGGCGAGTGCAGTGAGTGAAACCGCCTCTCACGGGAGCGTGAGCGACGACAGGGAACAGCCCCGGTATTCGATCGGCGAGGTGTCCGAGCGGTCGGGGCTGAGCCGGGACACGCTGCGCTGGTACGAGCGGATCGGGCTGATGGACTACATCGGGCGCGACCACACCGGCAAGCGGCGATTCAGCGACCGGGATCTGGAATGGCTGGCGCTGATCGGGCGGCTGCGCACGACCGGCATGTCGGTGGCGGACATGGTGCGCTACGCCGAGCTGGTGCGGGCCGGGGACGCCACGCTCCCGCAACGGCTGGCGATGTTCCGGGACACCCGCGCGGAAGTGCTCGCCAAGATCGATGAACTTCGTCAGACCCTGGCCGTGCTCGATCGCAAGATCGCCCTCTACGAGGGCAAGAGCCGAGCGATCGAGCAGGCCGTGGGCACCACGCAGGACACCGAAGGGATCAAGGTATGACAACGGTCGGCACGCTGCCCACCACCGCGCTGGGCGGCGGCGACATCCAGGTGGGGACCCAGGGCCTGGGCTGCATGGGCATGAGCGAGTTCTACGGCCCCAGCGACCTCACCGAATCCCGGGCCACTTTGGACCGGGCGCTGGAGCTGGGTGTCACGCTGTTCGACACCGCCGACGTCTACGGCTCCGGTCACAACGAGGAATTCCTCAGCGATTTCGTCCGCGCCGAGCGCGACCGGCTGGTGATCGCCACCAAGTTCGGCATCGTCCGCAAGGCCGACGACCCTGCCTACCGGGGCTTCGACAACTCCCCCGCCTACATCCGCAACTCGGTGGAAGGCAGCTTGCGCAGGCTCGGGATCGACACCATCGATCTGTACTACATGCACCGCAAGGATCCCGCCGTGCCGATCGAGGACACGGTCGGCGCGATGGCGGAATTGGTGCGGGAGGGCAAGGTCCGCGCGCTCGGCCTGTCCGAGGTCACCGGAGCCGAACTGCGGGCGGCGCACGCGGTGCACCCGATCGCGGCCGTGCAGTCGGAATGGTCGCTGTTCTCCCGGGACGTCGAACGCACCGTGGTGCCCGCGGCGGCGGAACTGGATGTGACGTTCGTGCCGTACTCGCCGCTGGGTCGCGGCTTCCTGACCGGATCGTTCACCGGCACCGCGGACACGAACGATTTCCGCTCCTCGATGCCGCGCTTCACCGGCGAGAACGCGGCCCGCAACGCCGAGCTGCTCGCCCCGCTGCGGGCCATCGCCGAAGCACGCGGCATCACCCTGGCACAGGTGGCGCTGGCCTGGGTGCACGCCCAAGCCGGTGTGCACGACCTCGCGGTGGTCCCGATCCCCGGCACGCGCAGCCGGACCAGGCTCACCGAGAACGTCGCCGCCGCGACGATCGCACTGACCCTCGACGAGCTGGCGACGCTGGAGCCGATCGCGGACCAGGTTTCCGGAACGCGGTACGCGGATATGTCGTTCACGTCCGCGGGCCGGGAGTGACCTTCGAGATCAGGAGACGACCATGTCGACGTTGACGCTCAACGTGCGCTTCCTCGCCAAGCCGGGTCGCGAGGCGGAATTGAAGGATCTGCTGCAAGGCATGATCGAACCGACCCTGGCGGAAGGCGGGTGCCTGCGGTACGAGCTCTACCTGCATCCCACCGACCCGAGCCGGATGGTGTTGCTGGAGGAGTGGGCCGACGAGGACGCCTTGGCCGCACATTTCCGGACACCGCACCTGAAGGCTCTCGCCACCGCGTTGCAGGAAGTCCTGGTCGAACCGTTCCAGTTGCGACGGTTCACCGAAATAGCCTGAGCCATCCGGTGATCCGGCGGCGCGCGCCAGGCCGGATCACCGGGGCGACGCTCCCGGCCGCGCCGATCCTCCGCGACCGGCGCGCAAACTTTCGGACCGAAGTCCGCTTATCCGGCGGCCTGGTCTGCGCCGTTCACCGGCGGCGACTAACATCCCACGAATATGAAGCCCGAAGCGCCACGCGACCGCGTCTGGATCGATAAGCAGACGCCGGCCGCGTTCCGCGCGCTCAACAGCGTCGCGAACGAGGTCAGGGCCGCGGGAGCGGCGGTGGGTCTGGATCGCCGGATCATCGAACTGGTCAATCTGCGCGTCTCCCAGCTCAACGGCTGCGCGTACTGCCTGGACGTGCACTACCGGGCCGCCCTGGCAGCCGGCGCCACCGAGCAGGAGATCGCGGTGCTGCCCGGCTGGCGGCGCGGCGGCCCGTACACCCCGTTCGAGCGGGCCGTGCTCGCGGTAGCGGAAATCACCGCGACGCTTCCCGGCGAAGACGTCGTCGAGCGTGAGTACGCGTCGGCGCGCCGGTATCTGACGGACGACCAGTTGTCCGTCGTCATCTGGGTGGCCACCACGATCGGCGCGTTCAATCGGGTCTCGATTCTCAGCAGACATCCGGTCCGCGCACGGAAGGAGAAGACAACCATGACCGAATCGGCTTCGCAGTCCAAGGTCGTCCGCAACGACGAGCGGCATCGCTACGAGGTGTTCTACGGCGGGGAGCTGGCGGGATTCGCCGACTACGAGGAGCGCGACGACGAGACCGTGTTCACGCACACCGAGGTCGACGGCGCGTTCTCCGGCAAGGGCCTCGGCTCCGTCCTGGCCAAGAGCGCGATCGAGGACGTCGTCGAGCGCGGGCGCGTGATCCGTCCGGTGTGCCCGTTCATCAAGGCGTACCTGGACAAGCACCCGGATTACGACAAGCACGTGATCGGCAAGGGCGTCGATCGGTGAGTGATCTCGACCCCCGCCCGGCCGAGACGCTGTGTGAACCCGCGCCGGGCCCCGGCCCGGTCGCGGAGCGGTATCCGGCCCGTGAGGTGCCGCTCGGCGGGGTGCGCGGCGTCTTCGTCGAACGCGTGCTGCCGCAGCGGGACCTGCCCACCGTCGGCGCGTGGTGCTTCCTCGACCACTTCGGCTCGCCGACGGTCACCAAGACCGGTGCGCCGCCGGACATCGATCCGCATCCGCACATCGGCCTGCAAACGGTGACCTGGCCGTTCGAGGGCCGCATCCGGCATCGCGACTCGGTGGGCTCGGACGTGGAGATCGAACCCGGTCAGCTGAACCTGATGACCTCCGGACGCGGCATCGCCCACTCCGAGTACGCCGTCGCGGGCGCGCCCGCCGGGCACGGCCTGCAGCTGTGGATCGCCCTGCCGGGCGACCGCACCGGCATCGCCCCGCATTTCGAGCAGCATCGCGAACTACCGGTCGTGGAAACGCCCGGCCTCCGGGCGATCGTGCTGATCGGCGCTCTGGCCGGGAAGACCTCGCCCGCGATCGCCTACACCCCCATCGTCGGCGCCGATGTGCGGCTGGCGGCCGGCGCCGACGTCACCCTTCCGCTCGACCCTCGTTTCGAGCACGCGGTGCTGGTGATCGAGGGCGAGGTGACCGTCGCGGGCGAGGAGCTCGCTCCCGGCCCCCTGCTGTACCTGGGCACCGAGCGCGACGAACTGCGGTTCGGCAGCGAAGGCGGCGCGCACTTCGCGCTGATCGGCGGCGAACCGTTCGGCGAGGAGCTGGTGATGTGGTGGAACTTCGTCGGCCGCAGCCACGAGGACATCACCGCCGCTCGGGCGGATTGGGAGAACCACGACGTCACCCGATTCGCCGACATCGCCGGCCATACCCCGCAGCAGCGCATTCCGGCGCCGCCACTGCCCGGACTGCACCTGAAGCCACGCAAGCGCCGGATCGGCCCCGCCCGGGACTGAGTCGCGGCGCCGCGTATTCCGCGCGGCGGGTGGTGAGGGGGCCGGTTCACCTTCCCGGCCGGGCGGCCGGGTCCTCAGGGAGCACCGGCCCGCACTCAGCCGGCTTCCGCCTCGGCCTGCGTCCGTCGGTCGTTGTAAAGTCAAGTCGCCACCCGTTTTTCGGTGGGGAGGGGGCTTCCGATGGACGACTCGACGCAGCGGGTGATGGCTGCGCGCGAGGCCGTGCTGAAACTCGTTCCGTCGCCTTGGCACAGAGAGAAATTCCTGGCCGCCTTGGGCGAGTGGCGCGGGCGGCCGATCCAACTCGTGCCGGTCGCTTCGACGTTGTTGCCGGGAACCCTGGAACCGGGCCGCGGCACGCCGTGCGGTCTGTGGCTCGATTGCACCGATGTGGACGTGTTCGCCTACGCCGCGGGCACGACCGATTTCCATATCGATCAGATCATCGCGCACGAGACCGGCCATATGGTGCTCGATCACAATGCCGGGACCGCGGGCCTGACGGGAGTGCGGCAGCTGCTGCCGAGCATCGACCCGGCCATGGTCCGGCGGGTACTCGGACGCAGCGAGTTCGCCGACGATCAGGAAGACGAGGCCGAGCTGTTCGCGGACCTGCTGCTGTCGGGTGTCTCCCGCTGGCGTTCCTCGCGGCCGATGCGATCGTTCTGGGGTGGTGAGGAGTGACCTCCTCGGCCCCACCGGTCATCGCGTGGCTGATCATCGGAGGCAGCGCGCTCGTGGCCCTGCTGCGCCTGGCGTGGCTGCACGGCCGGTCCCGGCCCAGCGAACGCCAGGTGACCTATGCCCTGATCTGCGCGGTGATCGCGGCGCTGCTGCGCGAAGGGACCGTGCAGACCGCCCTGGCCGACGCCGGCCTGCTCGGCATCGGCTTCACCAGGCAACTCGGCACCACGTTCATCGTCGCGACCTTCGCGCCCCTGATCGTGCTGGCGCAATCGTGGTCGGAACGATGGTCGGAGCAGGCTTCGGCCGGGTACCGGCGGATGCGGCGGACCGTGTGGGTCGCGGCGGGCGTATCGATGACGCTGATGCTGCTGCTCGGCGCGCACGCTCGCGCCCTGGGCCAGTACATCGACCGGACCGAGGGCTGGCAAACGGTCGCCTACTTCGCGTTCTTCTCCGGGTGGTGCGGGGTGACCGGGCTTCTGGTGTTCGCGGCCAGCGTCCGGGAGCTGCGCGCGGGTCAGCTGCGGCCCTCGCACAGGTTCACCTATCTGCTGATCTTGGTCGTCGGCGCCTGGACGCTGGAGGAAGCCGTCTCCATCTTCGCCAGCTCGGTCTGCGCGGCGAGCGGGACCGGCACGGCGTTCGTCGATTTCCGGTTCCGGGCCAACGAGAACAACTTCGTCTACATGGTGGGCCTCGGCTCGCTGGCGGCGGGCGCCCGCGTGGGCACCGAGATCGCGCGGCGGCTGGGCATCGATTCGGCTTCGCGCACCATACGACAGCTGACCCCGATGTGGCGGGACCTGGTGACGACGTGCGCCGAGATCCCGCGCCCCGCGCACTCCGACCCCGACCCGGACCCGCGACGTCGCCTGCACCGGATGGTCGTCGAGATCCGGGACGCGCTGCTCGTGCTCGGGCGCTTCGCCGAACCACTACCGGCCGACGTGCCCGCTGACGTCGCCGAGGCGGTGCAGATCGCGCGCGCCTCGCATCGCAAAGCCCTTGGCGCTCAGCCGGGTTCCTATCTTCGGCTGCAGGCGTCGGGGCCCGGTCGAGACATCGTCGATGAAACCCGTACGTTGCGCCGTGTCGCGCGGCATTGGGGACGGGCGCAGACCTACCTGTGCGCACAACTGGACGGAGCAAGATGACCACGACGAATTCCCAGCACCGGATCCGGGCGAGTGACCGGCAGTTGCCGCACCCGCCGTTCAGGCTGCCCCTGGCCGGTGACGTATGGGATCTGCACGTCACCGACAGCAGTCAATGGGGCATGCGCGGCGCGCAGAAGTACGGCGGCATCTATGAACGCAACATCTTCGGGACCCGCGTGACGTATGTGTCGGATCCGGACCTGCTGCGCGAGATCAACGACGACGCGCTCTGGGCCAAATTCCTGGGCGTGCCGATCCGCGATCTGCGCACCGTCGCCGGGGACGGGCTGTTCACCGCGCACAACTCCGAACCGAACTGGGCCAAGGCCCACGCCATCCTCGCGCCGTCGTTCACCGCGGCGGCCATGCGCGGCTACCACGCCACCATGCGATCCTGTGCTGCCGAGCTCGTCGAGTACTGGACGGCACGGGCGGGCGAATGGGTCGACGTACCGGCCGACACCAACAAGGTCGCTCTGGAAGTCATCGGGCGGGCCGCGTTCGGCTACGACTTCGAGTCGTTCACCCGCCCCGACCCGCACCCCGTGGTCGCCGCGATGCTGCGCGCTCTGACCTACATCAACCGCGCCGCCTATTCCCACCCGCTCGTCGAACGCACCGTGTTCCGCGAGCAGCGCGCTCAGCACCGGCGCGACGTGGACCTCGTCAACCGGACGATCGATGAGGTGATCGCACAGCGCAGGCGGGAGGGCGCGGGCGCGCACGGCGACCTGCTGGATCGAATGCTCACCGTGCCGGATCCGGAAACGGGGGAACTGCTCGATCCGACCAATGTCCGCCACCAGATTCTCACGTTCCTCACCGCAGGCCACGAGACCACCGCGGGCGTCCTGGCCTTCGCGCTGCACTATCTGTCGGTCGACCCGGCCGTGGCCGCTCGGGCCCGCCAGGAAGTCGACGAGGTCTGCGGCGGCGATGACATCGCGTTCGAGCAGGTCGCGAAACTGCGCTATGTGCGGCGCATCGTGGACGAGACGCTCCGGCTGTGGCCGACGGCTCCGGGGTATTTCCGCAAGGCGCGCGCGGACACGATGCTGGACGGGCGCTACCCGTTCGAGAAGAACGAGTGGGTGTTCGTCGTTCTGCTCCAGCTCCATCGGCACGAGCTGTGGGGTGGTGATCCCGAACAGTTCGATCCCGACCGTTTCCTCCCCGAGCGCGTGCGCGGCCGCCATCCGGAGCTGTACCGGCCGTTCGGCGTGGGCATGCGCGCCTGCATCGGCCGCCAATTCGCGCAGCACGAGATGGTGCTGGTCTTGGCGACGCTGTTGCGCGCGTTCGATCTGAGCCCTGATCCGGATTACGTACTGCGCGTGCAGGAGACGATCACCTTGAAGCCGGATCGCTTGCGCCTCAGGGTCTCCCGGCGCGACGGTTGACCGCCCGCGCGCTTCGGCTCCGATCCCGCGACCGGAGCCGAAGCGTTCCGGCTCAGCCGCGTGCGAGCAAGGCGTCCAGTGCGCGGTAGCTCTCGTTGAGCCCGGACTCCATGCCGGACTGGAGCATTCCGTCCCGCTCCTGCGGCGTGTGGAACTGACTGTCGGTGACCACCTTGGTACGACCGTCGCCGAGATCGACGAAGCTGACGCTGTCGATCGCCACGTGGGCGGGCATGCCGTCCCACTCGAAGGAGTACACGATGCGCTCCCGCGGGGTGACCTCGCGGAAGCGGCCCTCGAAGCCGTGGGCTTCCCCTTCGGCGTGCTCGACGAAACGCCAGTGCCCGCCCGGACGAAACTCCCAGCGCTCGATGTCGAGCCGGTTGCCGCGCCCCCACCACTGGGCGAGCAGCTCGAGTCTGCTGTAGGCGTCCCACACGCGCTCGAGCGAGGCGTCGAAGATCCGCTCCACGTGGATCGTGCGGTCGGTGTCGGCCGTGATGACGGCCTCGTTCGTGGTTGTGCTCATCGCTCCTGCTCCGTTCGTTCGAGGAATTCACCGAGACGGTCCAGCCGCGCTTCCACCATCCGCCGGTAACCCTGCATCCAGGCCACCTCGCGGTCGAAGACGTTCTCGCCGAGGCGGCAGTACCGCACCCGGCCGCGCTTCTCCGTGATCACCATGCCCGCGGCCTCCAGCAGCTGGATGTGCTTCTTGACGCCGGTGAGCGTCATCTCGAAGCGTTCCGCCAGCTCACTGACGGTCGCGGGCCCCCTGCCGAGGCGTTCCAGGATCCCACGCCGGGTGGGATCCGCGAGCGCCCCGAAGGAGGCATCCAAGAAGTCATACTGAACCATCTAGTTCAGTGTTTCGCATCGAGGCGCGGACGTCAAGAGGGAATCGCCGGCGACTCGAGCGACGGTCGGCCGCGAATACCGCAGCCACACCGCGAGCATCCGGTGGCGAAGTAGGCCAGGGTCTTTCGCGGGGGAATCGGTGCAGAACTGCGACTCAGCACTTCTGATCGGACCCCGCGAGCGGTATCTTGTCCGGACGAACCGGACACGGGGGCGGGACATGGAAAGAGCATGATGAGGATCTCCCAAATCACCGCGGCGGCTTTGGTGGCGCTGGCGGCCACCGCACTCACCACGAGCGCCGCACACGCGCAGCCCGCGCCCGCCGACGCGCCGCTCGACCTGCACGGCACGTTCCACCAGGTCGCCTACGAGGTCGCGGCCACCGAGGACCGCCGCGCGGCGGTGGCGACCCTTCAGGACGGGACGTTCGAGCTGGCCCACGACGACCGGGTGGTGACGGTCGCCGATCGCGACGGACAAATCGTCGCCGCACTGCCGATGACGCTGCGCATCGGAGACCAGCGCGTGTCCCTGCGGCCCGTGCTCGAGGACGCGGGCCACCGGCTCACCGTGGCACCGGTCGCGATGGCCGACGCGCCGTTGCGCGATATCGGCGCCCAGGAGCGGTTCTACGCCGAGGCCGAGAAGGTCATGCCGACCATCCTGGCGGGAGCCGGGATCGGCGCCGCGATCGGCTTCATCGTCGGCTTCCCGCTCGGACTGTTCGTGCTCGACTTCATCACGGTGCCGGTCGCCGCGGTCGCGGGAGCCGCGATCGGCGCGATGGCCGGGTACGTCATCGGCGGCGGACAGCCCGCCGTCGACGCGGCGCTCGAGTACGTCACCGCGCCCTAGTCGAGCCGGTCGGCGGGCGTCAGCCGCTGCGTGCCGATCACCCGCAGCAAGTCCAGTTTCTCGGCGGCGTCGGTGCCCGGACGCGGTAGGTAGACCAGCAGGCGCTGGGCGGCATTGGGCGTGAGCAGGGTTTCGCAGACGACGTCGATCAGTCCGACCTGCGGATGCCGGATGCGCTTGATATCCGACAGCCGTACGGCCACGTGGTGCTCGTTCCAGAGCCGGTCGAACTCGGGACTCGCGGAGCGCAGCTCGATGATCAGCTCGGTCACGTCCGCGTCGCCCGCGCGGCGCGCGGCCGTGGCACGCAGATCGGCGACGTGGTTGTGGCCGAGCCGATCCCAGTCCTCCTCCGGGAAGATGGCGCGCGCCGAAGGGTCGGTGAACCAGCGGTAGGCGTAGTACCGATCCCACCCGCGGCGGTCGCCGTGATCGCCGACGAGCAGGGTGTGCATCCGGTTCTGCACGAGAACCTCGCCGAGATCGGTGACGACGGTGGCCGCGGTGTCGTCCAGCTTGGCGAGCAGGTGCATCAGGCCGGGGCCCACGTGCTTGTCGGTCGTCTCACGTCCCGGCGGGGCGTGGTCGCACAGGTGGTAGAGGTGGTCGCGTTCGTCGTTGCCGAAACGCAGGGCACGGGCGAGCGAGGCGAGCACCTGGGTGGAGGGACGCGGGCCGCGCGATTGCTCGAGCCGGGTGTAGTAGTCGGTCGAGATGCCCGCGAGCAGGGCGACCTCATCGCGGCGCAGCCCCGGCGTGCGCCGCCGGATACCGGGCGGCAACCCCACCTCGGCGGGCGTGAGCTGCTCGCGGCGGCGGCGCAGGAAATCGGCGAGTTCGGGGCGGTCCATGCCATAACTGTCCCCCGGAACGGCGTGCTCAGCCAGGGATCGCCGCTCCTCCGATAAGCGATCTCTCCCGCGTCGCTCGCGACCGGCGCAGGCTGATCCCATGACGACAACGAAGATCGACGAAGTGCGGCTCGGGGCCACCGGCCCGACCGTGAGCCGCATCGGCCTCGGCGCGATGAGCATGTCCGGCGCGTACGGCGCGACCGACGACGCCGAATCGACCGCGACCATCCACGCGGCGCTGGACTCCGGCGTCAACCTCATCGATACCGGCGATTTCTACGGTGCGGGACACAACGAGATGCTGATCGGCAAGGCCATCGCCGAGCGTCCCCGCGAGGACGTGGTCCTGAGCGTGAAGTTCGGCGCGCTGCGCGGGCCCGACGGCGCTTTCGTCGGCATAGACAACCGCCCGGCCGCGCTGCGCAATTTCCTGACTTACAGCCTGCAGCGGCTCGGCGTCGACCACATCGACATCTACCGCCCCGCCCGGCTGGATCCGGACGTGCCGATCGAGGACACCGTCGGCGCCATCGGTGAGCTGATCGAGGCCGGATACGTGCGCCACGTGGGCCTGTCGGAGGTCGGGCCGGAGACCATCCGGCGGGCGGCGGCCGTGCACCCCATCGTGGACTTGCAGATCGAGTACTCGCTGATCTCCCGGGGCATCGAGCAGCGAATCCTGCCCGTCTGCCGCGAACTCGGCATCGGCGTCACCGCCTACGGCGTGCTCTCCCGCGGCCTGCTCAGCGATGCGATCAAGCCCGGCGCCACCTTCGCCACGAGCGATTTCCGCGCCCACAGCCCGCGTTTCCAGGGCGAGAACCTCGACCGGAATCTGGAGCTGGTTCGCGTGCTGACCGAGATCGCGGCGCGCAAGGACGCCTCGGTGGCGCAACTGGCCATCGCCTGGGCGCTGACCCGAGGCGACGACATCGTGCCGCTCATCGGCACCCGCCGCCGCGAGCGCTGGGCGGAAGCCATACGCACGCTGGATCTCTCGCTCACCGACGAGGAGTTGTCCACCATCGAAGCGGCCGTACCCGCCGACCGGGTCGCGGGCGACCGCTACGCCACGGCGCAGATGGCGATGCTCGACAGCGAGCAGTGAGATAGCGTCCGGAGCGTGGTTGCCGGGCCGCGCTTCGGACCACCCACCGCGCGCCATATAGCACCGCCGGTCCGGACCCCGTATCGCAAGCGCCCCGACCACGGTGTCGCCGGGGCCGTCAACTTGTTGGGCGCCTGGCGGCTGATCCTCAACTCGGCGGCGAAGACCGCCTGCGAGCGCAGCGCCCCGATACCCCGACGGTCGAGCCGGTCACCCGGCCGGAAATCCGCGGCAGCAGTGCGGCGATGGACTTTCTCGCCGCGACAACGGGCCGGTGACGATGCCCGCCCCGCGATTCGCACCGCACCGGCGTGCGCGGCATCCAGACGCTCGGCCGCAATACCGGCCGCGCCCCTGTGAAGCACGGCTGATCATCCCGTCCAGGCACTCAGCCGCGGCACCGGTTCCTGGCGTACCGCCGATCATTCCGAGCCGAGCACCTTGGGCGAGATCAGGACCGACGTGGACGAAGCACGGCCGTGAATGCCGCTACAGCGACCGTCCTTCCGGTGTTGTCGGTGATGTCCACCGGAACTTCGAGTTCGAGTGGCACTCTCGCCTCGATGTCCGCCCGCATCTTCGCCAGCGTCTCGTCGGAGAACGCGGAAGTCGCGCGAAACGGCCCCGCCTCCCCTTTGGCACGGGCCTTGTACTCGATACGCCCGTCCTTGGCGACGATGAACGTATCCCCCATCAGATCCACGATTCCCGACACCGACGCGCCCATCGCCGCGGTCTCGGCCATCCCGAACAACACCGCGGCGTGCAGATCCCCGTTGTGATTCAGATGTTCCGCCCTCGGCACGATCGACACCACGTTGCGCCCGGCCGCGAACTCCTCCCATTCCACTCCCGCGTACCGGATGAACCCCAGCTTCCGGAACCCGGCCACTACCAGGTCCGCCAACGCCACGCCGTCCACCGCCACCTCCAGGAACAGAACTGAAACCTGTTCCAGTTTTACTGACTCGCGCACCGGTTGTCCACCACGCGCAAACGAATCCGGCCCCCGCTCCAGAACGGAGCGGGGGCCGGATGCCTTACGGCTGACGGATCAGCGGTAGTCGCTGAAGCCGTAGTCGTCGAGCGGGACTGCGGCGCCGGTGGTCTGACCGAAGCTGTCCGGGCTGTAGTAGGTGTCGTCGTAGGACGGCACCGCGTACGCGGCGGCACGGGCTTCCTCGGTCGGCTGCACCTGGATGTTGCGGTAGCGGTTGATACCGGTACCGGCCGGGATCAACTTACCGATGATCACGTTCTCCTTGAGGCCGATGAGCTTGTCGGAGCGGCAGTTGATCGCCGCGTCCGTCAGGACTCGGGTGGTCTCCTGGAAGGACGCCGCCGACAGCCACGAGTCGGTGGCCAGCGACGCCTTGGTGATACCCATCAGCACCGGGCGACCCGCCGCGGGCTCGTTGCCCTCGGCGACGACGCGACGGTTGGCGGCCTCGAACTCGGCGCGCTCGGTGAGCGAGCCGGGCAGGAACTCCGTGGCGCCCGAGTCGATGATCGTCACGCGACGCAGCATCTGGCGCACGATGACCTCGATGTGCTTGTCGTGGATCGACACACCCTGCGACCGATAGACCTCCTGGACCTCGTGGACCAGGTGGACCTGAACCTGACGCGGGCCCATGATGCGCAGCACCTCGTGCGGATCCGCCGCGCCTTCCAGCAGCTGCTGGCCGACCTCGACGTGGTCACCGTCCGAGAGCAGGCGCTCGGTGCCATCGTCGTGCTTGAACACGCGCAGACGCTGACGCTTCGAGAGCTTGTCGTAGACAACCTCTTCGCCACCGTCATCCGGGATGATGGTGATCTTGTAGAAGCGATCGTCGTCCTCCAGCCGCACGCGACCGGAGACCTCGGCGATAGGCGCCTTGCCCTTCGGCACGCGCGCCTCGAACAGCTCCTGCACGCGGGGCAGACCGCCGGTGATGTCGTCACCCGCGACACCACCCTGGTGGAAGGTGCGCATGGTCAGCTGGGTACCGGGCTCACCGATGGACTGCGCGGCGACGATACCGACGGCCTCACCGATGTCGACCAGCTTGCCGGTCGCCATCGAGCGGCCGTAGCAGGTCGCGCACACGCCGGTGCCGGTGGTGCAGGTCAGCACGGAGCGGACCTTCACCTCGGTGATGCCGGCCTCCAGCAGCGCCTCCAGCGCCGGGTCGCCGAGGTCGGCGCCCTTCGCCACGATGACGTTGCCCTGCGCGTCGAGCGCGTCGGCCGCGAGCGTCCGCGCGTAGGTGGAGGTCTCCACGTGCGCGTCGCGGATGATCGAGCCGTCGAGCTGCTTCTCCGCGATCGGCACCACGATGCCGCGCTCGGTGCCGCAGTCGTGCTCGCGCACGATGACGTCCTGCGAGACGTCCACCAGACGACGGGTCAGGTAACCCGAGTCGGCGGTGCGCAGCGCGGTGTCGGCCAGACCCTTACGAGCGCCGTGGGTGTTGATGAAGTACTCCAGAACCGTCAGGCCCTCACGGAAGGAGGACTTGATCGGCCGCGGGATGAACTCACCCTTCGGGTTCGTCACCAGGCCCTTCATACCGGCGAGGGTACGGGTCTGGGTGAAGTTACCCGTGGCGCCCGAGTCGACGATCGTGATGATCGGGTTGTCGGCCGGGTAGTGCGCGCGCAGCGCCTTACCGACCTCCTCGGTCGCCTCCTGCCAGATCTTGACCAGGGCGTTGTTGCGCTCCTGGTGATCGAGCGCACCACGCTGGTACTTCTTCTCGATCTGATCCGACTGCGCCTCGTAGCGCTCCATGATCTCGGCCTTCTCCGGCGGCACGAGCACGTCGGACATGGAGACCGTCACGCCGGAACGCGTGGCCCAGTAGAAGCCGGCGTCCTTGAGCTTGTCGACGGTCTGCGCGACCACGATCATCGGGTAACGCTCGGCGAGATCGTTGATGATCGTCGCCTGGCGCTTCTTGGGCATCTGCTCGTTGATGAACGCGTAGTCCGCGGGCAGCAGCTCGTTGAACAGCACCCGGCCCAGCGTCGTCTCGGTGGTCCACGCGTCGCCGCGCCGCCAGCCCTCCGGGAACAGCTCCGCCTCGACGTCCTTGGGCGGACGCTGGTCGGTCAGCCGGACCTTGATCAGCGAACGCACGGTGAGCTCACCGCGGTCCACCGCCATCTGCGCCTCGGCGGGCGAGGAGTACACGCCCCGCTCCGGACCGTCGGCGGTGGCCGGCTGGTAGGAGCCCTTCGCGCCCTCTTCCAGACGGGTCAGGTAGTACAGACCGGTCACCATGTCCAGACGCGGCATGGCCAGCGGCCGGCCGGAAGCGGGCGACAGGATGTTGTTCGACGACAGCATCAGCACGCGCGCCTCGGCCTGCGCCTCCGCCGACAGCGGCAGGTGCACGGCCATCTGGTCACCGTCGAAGTCGGCGTTGAACGCCTCACAGACCAGCGGGTGCAGCTGGATGGCCTTGCCTTCCACCAGCTGCGGCTCGAAGGCCTGGATACCGAGACGGTGCAGGGTGGGCGCGCGGTTGAGCAGCACCGGGTGTTCGGCGATGACCTCTTCGAGGACGTCCCACACCTGCGGCCGCTGCCGCTCCACCATCCGCTTGGCGGACTTGATGTTCTGCGCGTGGTTCAGGTCGACCAGGCGCTTCATCACGAACGGCTTGAACAGCTCCAGCGCCATCAGCTTGGGCAGACCGCACTGGTGCAGCTTCAGCTGCGGACCGACGACGATGACCGAACGGCCGGAGTAGTCGACGCGCTTACCGAGCAGGTTCTGACGGAAGCGGCCCTGCTTGCCCTTGAGCAGGTCGGACAGCGACTTGAGCGGACGGTTGCCCGGCCCGGTGACCGGACGGCCGCGGCGGCCGTTGTCGAACAGGGCGTCGACGGACTCCTGCAGCATCCGCTTCTCGTTGTTGACGATGATCTCGGGCGCGCCGAGGTCGATCAGTCGCTTGAGGCGGTTGTTGCGGTTGATCACGCGACGGTACAGGTCGTTCAGGTCGGAGGTGGCGAAGCGGCCACCGTCGAGCTGAACCATCGGGCGCAGCTCCGGCGGGATCACCGGAACGGCGTCGAGCACCATGCCCATCGGCGAGTTGCCGTTGGCCTGGAAGGCCGCGACGACCTTGAGCCGCTTGAGCGCGCGCAGCTTCTTCTGGCCCTTGCCGGTGCGAATGGTCTCGCGCAGCGACTCGGCCTCGGCCTCGATGTCGAAGCTCTCCATCAGCTTCTGGATGGACTCCGCGCCCATCGCGCCGGTGAAGTACTCGCCGTAGCGGTCGACCAGCTCACGGTAGAGCACCTCGTCGACGATGAGCTGCTTGGGCGCCAGCTTCGTGAAGGTGTTCCAGATCTCCTCCAGCCGGTCCAGCTCACGCTGGGCGCGGTCGCGGAGCTGGCGCATCTCCCGCTCGCCGCCGTCCTTGACCTTGCGGCGGACGTCGGACTTGGCGCCTTCGGCCTCCAGCTCGGCCAGGTCGGCCTCGAGCTTCTGGGCGCGGGCCTCGAGGTCGGCGTCGCGCTGGTCGGCGACCGCCTTCTTCTCGACCTCCATCTCGGCCTCGAGCGTGGACAGCTCGTTGTGCCGCAGCTCCTCGTCGACCGCCACGATGACGTAGGCGGCGAAGTAGATGATCTTCTCCAGATCCTTCGGCGCCAGGTCGAGCAGGTAGCCAAGGCGCGAGGGCACGCCCTTGAAGTACCAGATGTGGGTGACCGGAGCGGCCAGCTCGATGTGGCCCATGCGCTCGCGGCGCACCTTGGCGCGAGTCACCTCGACGCCACAGCGCTCACAGATGATGCCCTTGAAGCGGACGCGCTTGTACTTGCCGCAGTAGCACTCCCAGTCCCGGGTGGGACCGAAGATCTTCTCGCAGAACAGGCCGTCCTTCTCCGGCTTGAGCGTGCGGTAGTTGATGGTCTCCGGCTTCTTCACCTCGCCGTAGGACCACTGACGGATGTCCTCGGCGGTGGCCAGGCCGATCCGGAGTTCATCGAAGAAGTTGACGTCTAGCACGTAACTTCCTTTCCCCTGTGCGGGTCGAATTCGAGCAAAAGTTCACTAGTGAGTTATGTGCGGGGCCGGATGCCGTCTGCGCGGCATCCGGCCTGCCGCCTAGTTCGCCAGATCGTCGACGGTGGCCGCTTCGTTCCTCGACAGGTTGATGCCCAGGTTGGCCGCCGCACGCTCCAGGTCCTCGTCCTCGCCTTCGCGCAGCTCGATCGCGGCGCCGTCGGACGACAGCACTTCGACGTTGAGGCACAGCGACTGGAGTTCTTTGAGCAGGACCTTGAACGATTCCGGGATGCCCGGTTCCGGGATGTTCTCGCCCTTGACGATCGCCTCGTAGACCTTCACGCGGCCGACGACGTCGTCGGACTTGATGGTCAGCAGTTCCTGCAGGGTGTAGGCCGCGCCGTAGGCCTGCATGGCCCAGCACTCCATCTCGCCGAAACGCTGGCCGCCGAACTGCGCCTTACCGCCCAGCGGCTGCTGGGTGATCATCGAGTACGGGCCGGTCGAGCGCGCGTGGATCTTGTCGTCGACCAGGTGGTGCAGCTTCAGGATGTACATGTAGCCCACCGCCACCGGGTACGGGAACGGTTCACCGGAACGCCCGTCGAACAGCGTGGCCTTGCCGTCGTCGTTGACCATCCGCTCGCCGTCGCGGTTGGGCAGCGTCGAGGCCAGCAGACCGGTCAGCTCCTCCTCCCGCGCGCCGTCGAACACCGGCGTGGCGATGTTGGAGTCGGCCGGAGCGCCGAGCATCTGTTCCGGCAGCGCCTGCGCCCAATCGGGGCGGGTGCCGTCGGTGGCGACGTCGACCTTCCAGCCTGCTTTGCCGATCCAGCCCAGATGGGTTTCCAGGATCTGGCCGATGTTCATACGACGCGGCACACCGTGGGTGTTGAGGATGATGTCGACCGGGGTGCC
>NZ_JBEYCG010000027.1:0-62299 GCF_040632645.1 Nocardia sp. NPDC019219
GGGGGGGGGGGGGCGGGCCCCTCCCGCGGGGCGGGGTGGTGGCGTTACACCACCCCCGCGCGGCGGCCCCCCCCCGGGGGGGGGGGGGGGGGGGGGGCCCCCCCCCCCCGCTTCTTTGTTCACGCCGCGGTCCCCCCGCCGTCACGCCGCTGGACCCGATCCGCCCACCGGCGTGTCGTATCGTGATCCGGTGACCAGCTCGACAAGCCTCTCCCCCGTCGCGGAGGTGATCCGCGCGCGGCGTGCCACGTCCGGCCGTGCCGACGGTCACCGCCTGGTGCTGGTGATCGAGGGTGGCGGCAGCCGGGGCGTGTACTCCAGCGGCATGGTGTCCGCACTGGAGGAACTGGGACTCGCCGGGGTGTTCGACGCCGTGTACGGCACGTCGGCGGGCGCCATCAACGGCGCCTGGCTGCTGTGCGGGCGCGCCATCCCCGGCATGCGCTCCTGGACCGATCCGGCGATCATGCGCCGTGCCATCGACCCGGCCCGGCTGCTGCGCGGACGCCCGGCGTTCGACCTGCGGTATCTCGTGCATCAGGTATACGACGGCATCGAACCGATGGATTTCGCGGCGATCCTGGCCAACACCACGACGTTCCATCCGATCGCCACCGATATCCGCACCGGGCAGTCGGTCGACCTGCACCCGCACATCACCGACAAGCGCACGCTCATGCGCGCGTTGCGCGCGTCGGCGGGCCTGCCCATCCTGGCCGGGCCGCCGGTCGCCCTGGGCGGCTCGGCGTTCTTCGACGGCGGTCTCTCCGAGACCGTGCCGATCCGCACCGCGGTCCGTGCGGGCGCCACCCTCGCCTTGGTGCTGCGCACCCGGCGGGTGGACGAAAGACGCCCGCCCGCGTCGCGCCTGCACCAGCTCGTCGGTGGCGGTTATATGCGCGCCGTGGCTCCCGGCGCGTACCGAGCCTGGCTGGAACGCCCGCGCCAGCAGGACATCGAAGACCGCGCGCTCGCCGAACTGGGCGACTCGGTCCTGCAGATCCACCCGCCCGTCGGCTCTCCCGACATCGACAGCGCCACCCGAGACACCACGCTGCTGGCCGCGGGCCTGCAGATCGGCCGCCGAGCCGCGCTCGCCGCACTCTCCGCCGTCCTTCCCGCCGCCTGACCGCGAGCGGATTCTCAACGCGGGAGTTCTTCGCGGCACCGGCATCCTCGGACATCCCCAGCCCCACAGGGGACCTGGCACGCGCGGGCAGCGACGCCGCCGGATCGTGAACCAGCTGACGCCCGCCCCGGCGGCCCTCGCCACGGGCTGACGCGGGCGGCGGGCGGCCGGGTCAGACGCCGCAGGCCCGCTTGACCGCGTAGGCGAGATCGCTGCGTGACGTCGTTCAGGCGATATGGACTCGCACACCGCCGGAGAGCACGAAATCGTGCAGTTCCAGGTGGTCGGGTGTCACCGTCTGCGGCAGGTCGAACACGAGTTGGGTGGTGGCGGACTGCCCGGGGCGCAGCTCGAAGGAGTAGCCGAGGCGCTGTTGGGTGTTCTGCCACATGGTGGCGGTGGCGTTGTGGTCGAAGGGCGTGTTCTGCGCGTCCAGGACGCGCTGGCCCATCGGCAGGAACCACTTCGTCTCGTCGGAGATGTTGCGAACGGCCAGTGTGACGATCAGGAACGAGCCCGCGGCCTTCTGCAATCCGATTCGGGACACGCCCGAGTCGACCTCCGTCACGACGAATTCGAATTTGCCGTCGCGCACGGGGCTGCCCGCCGGCGCCACGGCGGCCGGATCGGACGCGGAGTCGGCGTCGCCGGGCGGTCCGGGTTGCTCCGTCGCCACCGCCGAGGGCGGCGACGCGGGGGCGCCGGAGTCTCCGGTCCTGGTTCCCGCCGCGATCAAGGCGACGCAGCCCGCCGCGAACGCGAACGGCGCGAGGAATACCACGATCAGCGCGCCGATCATTTTCGACAGCAGACTCCGGCGGCGTCGCGGCTGCCTGCGCGGGACGAGGACGCCCGGCCGCCGCTGCGCGACCGGCGGAGGAACCGGACGCTGGACCGTTGGGAAGACCTTCCGCGCCGGTGCCCGATACGGTGGCGCGACCGGGCCGGGCTTCGGGGTCAGCACGCGCGCTTGCAGAGCGCGCAGACGCCCCTGCCAACCGGCCTGCGGTGCGGCTCCGGCGGCATTCGATCCGTTCAGATACCACCACCTGCGCGATGAATAGGGTTGTCCCGGAATGGAATAACCAGTGCCGGGCGGCGGCTGTGGACCGGCATATCCCCGCACAGACGAGCCCGGGTGCGAAACAGGTCGGCCCGCAGCGGAATTCGGCTGTGGTGTGGCCGAAGGCCAGTCGAGCCTGGTCGCCACCAGCGTTGGTGTCGGACCCTGATTCGGCAGAACCTTCGTCGGAGCGGGCATGCGCCGCGGAGCGGGGGCCGAGCTCGCGGGCTGCGAACCGTCCTCTGCGACAACACCTTCCTTTGCCGGTGCAGGATACTCCCGTGCAGCCGGATCGCCGTCGCGGACAGCCGAGGCCACTCCGGTCAACGGCTTCGTCGCCGGACGCCTCGATACGGCCGACGGCGGCACGACTCGCGGATCCGGAGCGGAAGCGCCGATCGCCGCTCGCGCGGCTGCGGCGAACTCACCTGCGGTGGCGAATCTTTCGCCCGGTTCCTTGGCCAAACCGCGGGCGATGACGACGTCCAGCGCGGCGGGGACGGCGGCGCACACCGAACCGGCGCGTGGCGGCGGCGCCGTCAGGTGGGCGTGCATCTGCTGCGCCGGGTCGGTGTCGCCGTAGAGCCGGGAGCCGGTGAGGCATTCGTAGAGCACGCAGGCCAGCGAGTAGACGTCGGCGCGGCCGTCCGCCTTGCCGGTGAACCGCTCCGGCGCCATGTACGCGAGCGTGCCGATCGCCATACCGGTGGTGGTCACGGCCGTCTGACCGAGACCGTGCGCGATGCCGAAGTCGATCAGGTAGGTGAAGCCGCTGGGGTGGACGACGATGTTCGACGGTTTGACGTCGCGGTGCACCAGCCCGGCTCGGTGCGCCACATCGAGTGCGGCGGCGACGTGGCCGACGACGCCGACCGCCTCCGCGGGCGGCATCGGCCCCTCGGCCAGCAGCTTGCGCGCCAGATCGGTGCCCTCGACGAATTGCATGTCGATGTAGAGCCTGCCGTCGATCTCGCCGAACCGGTGGATCCGCGGGACGTGCGGGTCGCGCAACTGCGCCACGGCCTCGGCTTCGCGCTCGAATCGTTTGCGGTATCCCCCCGCGGCCGCGAGTTCCGCGGGCAGGAGTTTCAACGCCACGCGGCGCGCCGCCACCCGGTCGTACGCCAGCCAGACCTGCCCCATGCCGCCCTTGCCGAGCAGCCGCTCCAGCTGGTAACCCCCGAATCGCACCTCCCCCATCGCGAACCTCCAGTCACCGTTGACATCTGGTCGACCCGGCCGTCGCCCGCGGCGCGGACAACGGAAAGCGGCAGCTCACCGTGCCGATGCCGGAGAAGTGGCCTCCTTCGGAGCGTAACCGCACGCTGGGCCGGGCACCACTGTGTGCTGGACGACAGTCCCGCGACGACTCGCCTACTTGCCGGGCTTCGGCTTGTCCTTGCCGTGGCCTGGGTTCGCGTGATCTGGTTTGCCCCGGTCGGGCTTGTCGGCCGGGCCGGGCCGGCCTGATCCGATCGAGTCGTCCGCGGGTTCCGCGGCGACACCACCGGAAGCCGGCGACACCGGAAGCCAACTCGACCGGCCCGCCGACGGCGCACAGGTCAGCTCGAGGCCGTCCACGGTGACGCTGTGCACGTCGACCGCCGGATCGCACGGCTGACCCGCGCCGGGCAGGATCACGGTGGGCGCCGAGATCGGGACCGGAGTCCGCGCGGACGGGGGACGCGACGGCAGGGCGGACGGTGTCGTGAGTTCGTGCTCGGAGGGCGGGACGGGGGCGGTGGCGGGTCCCGCGTCGGTGGTGTCCGGCCGTCCGAGCCATAGCGCCCCGGCGACCGCCGCGACGAGCACCGCGAACGCCACCAGGGCCAGACGTGGCCCGAGAGAGTTTCGCGCCGCGGGCGCGACATGGGCGCGGACCACCCCGCGCGGCGGCGGCAGCAGGACGGTCGGCATCGCCGACGAGAGTTCGACCGTGGTCGCGTCCCGGCCGGTCAGGGCCGCGTACCCGGCCGACGCCAGTTCCCCCGCGCTGGACCAGCGGTCGGCCGGGTCTTTCGCCATGCCGCGCGCGATGACCGCGTCCAGTTCCGGCGGCACGGCGGGATTCAGCGCGGAGGCCGGCGGCGGTGTCTGCATCAGGTGGGCGCGCAACAGGCGCGGCGGGTCGCCGTCGTCGAACGGTCTCCGCCCGGTGAGGCACTCGTACAGCACGCAGGCCAGCGAATATTGATCGGACCGTGGAACCGCCGCCCCCTCGAACCGCTCCGGCGCCATGTAGGCCAGCGTGCCCACCACGGTGCCGGTGCGGGTGATCGCGGGCTGGTCGCTGCGGTGCGCGGTGCCGAAGTCGATCAGGTAGGCGGTGCCGCCGGGCGTGACCATGATGTTGGACGGCTTCACGTCACGGTGCACCAAACCCGCCCGGTGCGCGAGATCGAGAGCGGTGGCCGTCTGGGTGACGATCTCGATCGCGCGTTCGAGGTCCAGTCGCCCCTCGCGCCGCAGCAGCGCGGCGACATCGCAACCGTCGATGAACTCCATATCGATGTACAGGCGGCCGTCGAGTTCGCCGAACGAGTGGATCGGCACCAGGTGCGGCCCGCGCACCTGGGCGGCCAGCCGGGCCTCCCGGGTGAAGCGTTGCCGGAACGTCGTGTCCGACGCGTACGCGGCGGACAGCACCTTCAATGCGACGGTCCGGTCGGCGGTGGTGTCGTGCGCCAGCCAGACCTCGCCCATGCCGCCGCTGCCCAGCAGCCGATCGAGGCGGTAGTGGCCGAACCACAGCTCGCCCATGTCGATACAACCTCCCGCTAGCCTCTTGGTCATGAACGAGCTACCCGAAATCCGCATCGGTACCGCGAAACGCGCAAAAACGACGCCGCGGTCATCCGATCATGTCGCAGCGAGGCCGGTCGGCGTCGCGGAATTCGGCAGAGTGATGGCGGGCGCCCCGGTCGCTGCGGGCGGGCGGCGCGGCGGAACGGCCGCATGCTGATGGAGCCGATCGAGATCAACGCGGGCGCCTGGTATCTGCGCGCCCTGCGCGCCGACGACCGCATCGATGACCGCCCCGCACTGGCCGCGGGCGGGATCACCGAGCCGGACTACGTGACCCGGCGCAGTGCGGGCTGGGCGGAGGAGACGCATTTCTCCTGGGCGGTCTGCGAACCGACGACGGCGGAATTGGTCGCCGAGATCGGGGTGACCCCGGCGGGCGACGGCACCGCGCGAGTGAGCGGCTGGGCGCGCCCTGGGTACGAGGCTGCTTTGGCGGCCGGGCTCACATCCGTGCACCGCTTCGTCGAAGGCGGCTTGGGACTGCAACCGGTCACGTCCTGACCGGTGTATCCGATCGATGCGCTTCCGGAACGGGACAGGTCAGCGCATCACGCCGGTGTGCCCGGTGGAGTAGCGGCCGGGCTGCGGCCAGATGGTGAGTCCGTGCGGCCCTTTACCGACGGGGATGCGCGCCAACAGGTTCCAATTGACGATATCGATGGCGTACACCTCGCCGTGATGGCGGCCGGACGCCCAGAAGACGCGACCGTCCGCGGAGATGTTGCCCATGTCAGGACTGCCGCCCCCGGGCACGAACCACTTGCGCACCAACCCGTTCGCCGCGAAATCCCACACCGAGATGCTGCCTTCGTGCCGGTTGGTGATGAGCATCTGCGCGGAATCGCGGGAGACGTAGAGCCCGTGGGTTCCCTTGCCGGTCGGCACGAACCCGATCAGGTCGAAGGTGTGCGCGTCGAAGAGGTAGACGCCGTCGGCGGTCATGTCGGCGACGAAGAATGTGTTCCCGTCCGGGGACAGCTTCACGTCCTGGGGCTTGCCCGAGCGGCCGCCGGGCAGGTCGACCATCTTGACGACTTTGCGCGCGGCCACGTCGAAAACCAGCATCCGGCCGACGAATTCGCACGACGCCAGCGCGAGCCGGCCGTCGGCGGTGAAGTCCATGTGATCGACCCCCGCGCAGTCCGGCACCGCCATGGCGTGCATCTTCTGCCAGGTCAGCGGATCGTAGAAGTCCAGCGACTTGTCCGCCTCCGCGACGACGAGCGCGTACCGGCCGTCCGGCGTGTAGTACATGTTGTAGGGATCGCGCACCGGGAAGGGCGCGCCCGGCTTGCCCGTCCGCGGATCGATCGGCAACAGACTGCCTCCGCCCAGCGGCAGGTCGTTGGTGACGTAGAGGGTCTGCATGTCGTAGGACGGCACGACGTGCTGCGGTTCCGAGCCGCCCGCCGGGAAGGTGTCGATCACCCGGAAGGTGTCCGGATCGATCACCGAGACCGTGTTCGACTGGCTGTTGGGCACGTAGACCAGCGTGCGGTGGTCGGCCACCGCCGGGCTGAGTACCCGGTTGGCCGCGTACACGTCGGTCGGCGAGAGGGGCGGCGGCATCCCCGGCAGCGGATCGGCCATGTGCGGTGGGAGCGTCTCCGCGCTCGGGGCGGCGGCCACGGTGGCCGGGACGGCCGGGCTCTGCTCGGCGTCCACCGTGCCCGCGTCACTGGCCGCGCAACCGGCCACGGCCGAGAGCGTCAGCACCGCGACGAGATGCAGGGCGCGGCACCGGTAGGTCCGCTGTCGGTTCACGCGTTGCACCTTGTCGCAGCGTGGTGACCACAAGATGACATGGGTGCGAAGCCTAGGAGGTGGATCCGGGATTCCGGCGTAGCCCGCGCCGCGGGACACCGGAATGCCCGGATCTCCTTCCCTCGCGTTAGTCGACGCCGGCCAGGACGCGATCCAGCGCGTCGACCGCCTCGTCCAGTTCGGCGCCGGTGACCGTCAGCGGCGGACGAAACCGGATGCCCCGCTCGCCGGTGCCGAGAATCAGCACGCGTTCCCGCTCGCGCAGCGCGGTGAGCACCTCGTCGCGCAGCCGGGACGACGACAGCGTGATCGCGCACATCAGGCCGCGTCCGCGCGGCTCGCTGACGTCGGCGTGCCGGGCCGCGAGCGCGCCGAGCCGTTCCAGCAGGTGCGCGCCCAGCGGACGGGACCGTTCGATCAGCTCGTCGCGCTCGAGCACCTCCAGGATGCGCCGGCTGCGCACCATGTCGGCGAGGTTGCCGCCCCAGGTGGAGTTGAGCCGGGAGCTGACCGCGAACACGTTGCCGGGCACCTCGTCCACGCGCCCGCCCGCCATGACGCCGCACACCTGGGTCCGCTTGCCGAACGCGACGACGTCCGGCGCCAAGCCGAGTTGCTGGTAGGCCCAGGCGGTTCCGGTCATGCCGACCCCGGTCTGCACCTCGTCCAGCACGAACAGCGCGTCGTGCTCGTGACACAGTCGTTGCACCGCTTGCAGGAACTGCGGGCGCAGGTGCCGGTCGCCACCCTCGCCCTGGATCGGCTCGGCGATGAAACACGCTATGTCATGCGGGTTCTCCTCGAACGCCCGGCGTGCCTGGGCCAGCGCGCAGGCCTCCGCCTCCTCGACGTCGAACGCGTCGGTGATGTAGGGCGACTTGATCCGGGGCCAGTCGAACTTGGGGAAACGCGCGGTCTTCACCGGATCGGTGTTGGTGAGCGACATGGTGTAACCGGTGCGGCCGTGGAACGCGCCGGTCAGATGCAGCACCTTGGCCCCTAGTTCCGGTGCGCGACCGTGGGATTCGTTGTGCCTGCTCTTCCAGTCGAACGCGATCTTGAGGGCGTTCTCCACCGCCAGCGCGCCGCCGTCGATGAAGAACAGATGCGGTAGCCGCGGGTCGCCGAGCACCCGGACGAACGTCTCGACGAAACGGGCCATCTCGACGGTGTAGATATCGGAGTTGCTCGGCTTGTTCAGTGCCGCGCTGACGAGCTCGGCCCGGAACTGCGCGTCCTCGGCGAGGGCCGGATGGTTCATGCCCAGCGCGTTGGAGGCGAAGAAGCCGAACATGTCGAGGTAGGAGCTGCCGTCGCGTTCGTCGACGAGGCGGCAGCCACGGGAACGGTTGAGGTCGAGAACCAGGTCGAAGCCGTCGGCCAGGATGCTCGCCGACAAGATCTCATGAACCCGGGCGGCGGGGGTGACCGCCGGGCGGGTGCGTTCCAGTTCGATGGTCACGACCTGAGGGTACGTAAAAATTTACGGAACCTCTACAACAAAGCGGATTAATTACACAGAATCGCTACCTGTCATAGAATGTCTGCAAGATGATGGTGCTCCGGGTGCGCACGTTGGCGGTGGCTCTGATCTCTTGGAGCAACTGCTCGAGGTGCCGCGGGGACGCCACACGCACCAGCAGGATGTAGCTCTCCTCGCCGGCTACCGAGTGGCACGCCTCGATGCCGGGGATGTGCTGCAGCACGGCGGGGGCGTCATCGGGTTGCGACGGGTCGAGAGGAGTGATCGCGACGAATGCCGACAGCAGTTGGCCGAGCGCTTCGGGATCGACGTGCGCGGTGTACCCGCGGATCACACCGCGGGCCTCTAATCGGCGGACCCGGGACTGCACCGCGGACACCGACAGACTCGCCTTCTCGGCCAGATTCGACAGGGTGGCCCGTCCATCGGCCATCAGCTCACGAATCAGCAGGCGATCGATGTCATCGAGTACGGGTCTTGCCGGTGTATCCGCCATCAGCGAAGGCTAACTCAGGCAGCCCGCCTCGTGTCCGAAACCTGACCTCCCCCCTCCCGCTATGTGGGACAGACACGCCGCGACGCGGCCGAAAGGTACGGCGGAACAACACATGACCGAGGTACTCGACGACCGGGCCACCCGGCAACTCGCTGCCCGCGCCGATGCGGTGCTGCGCCGATTGGATGCGCCGCCCATCGAACCCGGCGATCTGTCCGCGCGCACTCCGATCACCGGAGGTGAGCTGACCACCCTGCGGTCGACCGCACTGCCGGAGGTCGACGCCGCGATCGGCCGGGCCGCGGCCGCCTTCCACGCCTGGCGCGGCGTCCCGGCTCCCGTCCGGGCCGGGACGGTGCGCAGGCTGGGGCAGCTGCTCACCGAGCACAAGAGCGACCTGGCGGAGCTGGTGACGCTGGAGGCGGGCAAGATCCCCGCCGAGGCCGCGGGTGAAGTGCAGGAGATGATCGACATCTGCGAATTCGCCGTCGGCCTGTCCCGGCAGCTGTACGGCTACACCATGCCCTCCGAACGTCCGGGCCACCGGTTGATGGAGACCTGGCATCCGCTCGGCGTGGTCGGGGTCATCTCGGCGTTCAACTTCCCGGTCGCGGTCTGGGCGTGGAACACGGCGATCGCGCTGGTCTGCGGCGACACCGTGGTGTGGAAGCCGTCGGAGACCACGCCGCTGACGGCCGTCGCCTGCCACACGCTGCTGCGGCGCGCGGCCGCCGAGGCAGGCGCGGATCCCGAGATCCATCAATTGATCCTGGGCGCGAGCGATATCGGCGCCCGCCTCGTCGACGACGAACGGGTGCCGCTGGTGAGCGCGACCGGCTCGGTGCGGATGGGCCGGCTGGTGGCGCCGCGGGTGGCCGAGCGGCTCGGGCGCTGCCTACTGGAGCTGGGCGGCAACAACGGCGCGATCGTCACCGCGTCCGCCGACCTCGACCTCGCGGCGCGGGCCATCGTGTTCGCTGCGGCGGGCACGGCCGGTCAGCGGTGCACCACACTGCGGCGGCTGATCGTGCACCGGGACGTGGCGGGCCCGCTGGTGGACCGGCTCGAGCGGGCATACCGGCAGCTGCGCGTCGGCAATCCGTTCGACGACGGGGTTCTGGTCGGGCCGCTGATCGACGGCAAGGCCCACACCGCGATGCGCGCGGCGCTGGACAAGGCGGTCAGCGACGGCGGCGAACTGGTCTGCGGCGGTGAACGAGTCGACGGATTCGGCGACGACGCCCATTACGTGCGGCCGGCGCTGGTGCGCATGCCCGCTCAGACCGCGGTGGTGCGGGAAGAGACCTTCGCGCCGATCCTCTACGTGCTCACCTACGACGACTTCGAGCACGCGATCAGGGTGCACAACGAAGTGCCGCAGGGCCTTTCGTCCTCGATCTTCACCACCGACCAGCGCGAGGCCGAACGCTTCCTCGCCGCCGACGGCTCCGACTGCGGCATCGCCAATGTCAACATCGGCACCTCCGGCGCCGAGATCGGCGGCGCCTTCGGCGGTGAGAAGCAGACCGGCGGCGGACGCGAATCCGGCTCGGACTCCTGGAAGGCCTACATGCGCCGAGCCACCAACACCGTCAACTACTCCACCGAACTCCCCCTCGCTCAAGGCATCGAATTCGGCTGAGCCCGGCCCCCGCACCCCCTCCCCGGCTGCCACACCCGCGGTGACTGCCGCGTCCTGACGGGCTCGGCTGCCATGCGGGTGCCATGAACGGGCGCGGGCCGACGTTTCCCGCCCCCAGCGGTGCACGATGGGATCCGCTGTGGGTGGGCAGCCCGGTTCGGGCCTCACCCGGCCACCGGGCGGTAGCGCGCCCGAAGTCATTCAGGAGGGGAACAATGCGATCAATCATCCGCGCGGCCGCGGCGCCGCTGGCCGGCTTCGCCATTCTGCTGTCCGGCATTCCGTTCGCCGCGGCGGCTTCCGCCGTCGTCACGGACGCGGGCACCGCCGTCGTCACGACCGAGCGGCCCGCGGCGGTGACCGAGATCGGATTCGACGCGGTGGCGGGACGTCGTCCGCACTACATCGCGGGATACACCAACCACGCACGCCAGCGAATGGCCGAGCGCCGGATCAACGAGGATCAGGTCGAGGACGCCATCTACAGCAAGTACGAGGGGCAGTGGCAGCCCGAGCACCGTACCTGGCTGGTGACCTGGGGCGGGATCTCGGTGGCGATCAACGAGGACGCCTACATCGTCACGGTGATGTAGCAGTTCTTCCGCACCGGGAAGACCGCTACCTCGCACCGACGATCGGAAACGCAATGACGACCATTCGCACGTCTGCGACCGCCGCCTTGTTCGCGACGTGGTCACTCATCACCTTCGCGAGCGCGCAGGCGGTCGCCGCCCCGCTCGAGGACGCGACGCCACCCGCCGCGGCGCTCACCTTCCGAGCCGATGCCCCGGCTGTGCCGTTCGGTTTCGAGTTCGCGGCCAAGCGGTTCACCGACAGTGAGGACAGAGCCGCCGCTCGTGATCTCGGTTACGCTGAGGCCAAGGTGGGCCGAAGTCACGGGTGCCTGATCTTCAAGCACGCGAAGAAGAATTTGTACATTTCGCAGGACGTCGACGGCCACAACGGGGGGCGCTGGAAGATGGCGAGTTCCCCGGAACGGCTCGCCTCGAAGGACACCCGGATGGGGACGTACGACGACAAGCTCAACCGGATTGGGGACTGACTTGGATCGTCCGAACAACCAGATCCCGGCTGCCGCGGCCCACGCCGGAACGTGGCAGATACACTTCGACCCGGGGCTCACGAAGGAGAACGTCGAGCGTATCGCCGATTACGCGATCGCAGAGGGCATGGGCGCCCCGGACTCGGCGGATTTCCTCCGGGCGGGGCGGGACCCGCGGTTCTGGTTTTCGGGCGTCCTCGACAGCGCCGAAGTCGACGCGTGCCGTCAGGTGCTGCGCAAGGTGGTGCACGACGAGCCGACGACCGACCAGGACTTGGCACCGATCCGCGAGTTCATCCGTCGGTTCGACGACTGGCTGCGAGACCTGGCGTATCCGCGCGAAGAGATCTACGACGCGGACGACAGCTTCTTCGACTTCGACTGAAAACGATTGGAGCACCCTCATGGCCGAGCCCGCAGCGCATCGGTGGCAGATCCTCTTCCCGTTTGGTCTGACCGAAGATCAGGTGGCCCGTTTGGCCCGGTTCGCGGCCGGCAACGGCATCGACGAGCCCGCGCACGGCATCGACGACCGCGCGGTGTTCCGCTACGACTACGACCGTGCGACGGTCGAGCTGTACCGCCACGTCTTCCAGAAAGTTCTCGACGGCGCCGAACTCACCGACAGCAATCGGCTCGTGCTGACCGACTTCCTCGCGGAACTCGACGACTGGCGTACGGCAGCCACCACACCTGACTGACACGCCCGCCGCGCGGGCCGCTGACCGCGCTCGCCATCGCAGGCGAGCGCAGGATCGAGATCGAATGACGGTGATCACCCGTGCGCAGCCGCGTCAGGAACACGACGGGGCCGCAGCCACAACTGTGTGGCACCCGTTGACGCGCATCGCCTTCCGCTTCTGCTTCGGCTATTTCACTCTCTATTGCTTGTGCACCCAGGTGATCAGCCCCGTGCTCGGATTCGCGAGCAGACCGTCCGCGGGGCTGAGCGCGGGCCCGCTGATGACGCCCCTCGTGGATCGGGTCGCCGTGCACGTCTTCGGCGTGCACGAGCCGCTGGTGCACGACGCGACCGCGAGCAGCGACCGCACCTACGACTGGATACTGCTGTGCTGTCTGCTGGTCATCGCCGCCGCGGCCACCCTCGTCTGGTCCGTCCTGGATCGCCGCCGCGCCGCCTATCCGACGCTGCTCGTCTGGTTCCGCCTGTTTCTGCGGTTCGCGCTGGCGGGGCAGCTGCTGTTGTACGGCATGGCGAAGGTGCTGCTGACGCAGATGCCGTCACCACCGTTGACCACGCTGGTGACGCCGTTCGGCGAGTTGACGCCGATGGGGCTGCTCTGGTCGTCGGTCGGCGCCGCGCCGGCCTACGAGATCATGATCGGCGGTTTCGAAGCCGTCGGCGGCTTGCTGCTCGTGCTGCCGCGCACGACGACCCTCGGCGCGCTGCTCGGCACCATCGGCTTGACCCAGGTCTTCGTGCTGAATCTGACCTACGACGTGCCGGTCAAATCGATGTCGGCGCATCTGTTGTCGATGAGCGTCTTCCTGCTGGCGCCCGAGCTCGGCAGGCTGCTGAACGTGCTCTTGTCCCGTCGGCCGGTCGGGCTGTCGACACTGCCTCCGCTGTTCCGTACCAGCCGGTTGAACCGCTCGGCATTACTGGGGCAGGTACTGCTGGGGCTGTGGATCGCGATCCCCATCGCGCAGGACTGCATGGCCGCCTGGAGCGAACACGGCGAAGGGCGACCGAAACCGCCGCTCTACGGAGTGTGGCAGGTGGATCGGCTGGTGTCGGACGGCCGCGAGGTGCCACCGCTCGTCACCGATGACCGACGGTGGCGGCGCGTGTTCTTCGAATATCCCGGCGAATTCAAGGTGCAGCGCATGGACGACTCGATCGCCATCTACCGGGCAACCGTCGACGTCGCCAACCATCGGCTGGACCTGAGCCGGTACGACAGGCCGAACGACATCGCGACGCTGACGCTCGAGACCCCGACGCCGGACAGCGCGCAGCTGTCCGGCACGCTCGAGGGGCACCGCGTGGAGATCGGGCTTCGGCAGGTCGACCTGGACGCGCTCCCGCTGCTGAGCCGCCGGTTCCACTGGGTGCAGGATTACCCGTACAACCCGGACAGCCGCTAGCGCACACGTCCCCGCTAACCCGCGAACTTGCACAGCTGCAACGCGTGGCTGCGCAGGGCGCCGAGACTGATCTTGTCGCCCCCGGCGCCGTTCGCGCGCAAGGGTTCGATACCGGCCAGCCCGGCTTGTTCGGCTTTGTCGTTGAGCGCGTACGACTTCCCATCCGGAGCGACGAACACCGCGACCTCGCCCGCGCGGCATTCGATGGTGCCGTGGTCGACCGTGAACGGCCACAGGTAGCCGAGGTTCGCACTGGTTACGGCTTGGCTGTTGGAGGTCGGCTCGGGCAACGGCACCGGATTGGGATGCTCCGGATCCTTCGCCCCCGAACCGCCACCACACGCCGTGACCGCCAACGCGCCGCAACAAACCACACCGATCAACAAGCGCCGAATCATCGTCCCCTCCAAGCACAGTGGAATCCGTCTACCCATGACGTTGCGCACTGCCACGTTTCGGTTCACGAGCGGCGATGGCAGTCACGGCGAATAAGGTCGAGAACAGGCCCCGCCCGCGACCCAGGGAGAGTTGTTGTCCGTTCACCGGCCATCCCGGATCGATATCGTGTGCCCGGCGTTCAACCGTTCGACGGCGATCCGGGCGACGATAGACAGCGTACTGGCGCAGACCGTCCCGGACTGGACGCTGCTCGTCGTCTCGGACGGCTCCACCGACGACACCGACGATGTCGTCCGCGCCTATCGCGACCCGCGGATCCGGCTGCTGCGCGTCGGCCCGTACGGGCATCCTGGAGGGCCGCGCAACACGGGGGTCGCGGCAGCGACGGCGCCCTACGTCGCGTATCTGGACCACGACGATCGGTGGTCGCCGACCCATCTCGCGACACTGCTCGGCCTGCTCGACGGCGGGGCCGCACTCGCTGCCACGGGCTGTGTCCGGGTCGACGAGTCCGGCGCGGAGCTGGATCGCAGCGGCTTCACCGATCTGATCTGGCATCCCGAATTGCAGACCGTCAACGCCATGTTCGAGCCGACCCGCGTCGGTCACGTGCGAAAACTGCTGACCGAGGTCGGCCACTGGACGACCGAGCACGCCGGCTACGAGGACTGGGATCTGTGGTTCCGATCGGCTCGGCACGGCTTCGACTTCGCGGTGGCCGCCGAGCGCACCGCGATCCTCACCGTCGGCCCGCACACGAGGCGCAACGGACTACGTCCGCCGCAGGCGGTTGTGCTGCGGTGGGTCGACAGCGAGGCCGAGGCCGAAGCCATTCTGCGGGCGATCGGAACGGAGGAACACCGGAGTGCCGCCCGCGCGACTCATCTCGCCGACCTCCGCGATTGGTATGCCGCACTGGCTGATTCCGGCCGCTACCGCGTGGCCGAGGGCGTAGTCCGCGACGAGGTCGACGACGAGCTGTGCGAATTCTTCACGCGGCACGGGAAGCACTGCCTGCTGGAGGAGCTGAGTTACACGGCGGTGGGCGGCCGCTACGCCATCCTGCTTCCGCTGTGGTGCGTCAGCGGCAGGCACGCACAGGCGATCGGTGGTGTGCTGCGCACTCGATTTCCCCGTCAGCACGCTTACCTGCGAACGCTCGCGGGCGGCGAGACGGCGTGATCACGGCGTCGCGGCCCTGGCGGTCCGCAGCAGCGCGATATAGCCGTCGTCCAAGGTCGGGGGAACCGGACGCGATCCGGGCGGCGGCGTCGGTCCGACGATCCGGTATTCCGGCCCCTCGGCGGTGCCGGTGACGTTCACCACGGTGAAGTCGCCGCGCGGCTCGTGGGAGGCGCGCACCAGATGCGTCTGCCCCTCGGCCAGGGCCACCAAGCCGGGCGTCGTGCCGTGATAGGCCATCCGGCCTTCGGCCAGCACGGCCGCCATCGGGCAACTGTGCGCCACGTCGTCGAGGATGTGGGTGGAGAGCACGACGATCCGATCGCCGCCGAGCCGGCCGAGCAGGGCGCGAAAGCGAATCCGCTCCTCCGGGTCGAGTCCGGCCGTCGGTTCGTCCACGATGATCAGCTTCGGGTCGCCGAGCAGTGTCTGCGCGATACCGAGTCGGCGTTTCATGCCACCGGAGTATCGGCTGATCCGTTGTGCACCGACCGAATCCAATCCCACCCGCTCCAGCAGGCTGTCGATCTGGGACCGCCGGTTGCGTTTGTCGTCGATGCCCTTGAGCAGAGCGACGTAGTCGAGGAATTCGCGTCCGGTCAAGTCCTCGTAGAGCGCGAGCTCTTGCGGCAGATAGCCGAGCAGCCGCTTCACGGCGGTGCGTCCCGCGGTGGTGGACAGGTCGTGCCCGCAGACCGATACGGTGCCCGAGGTCGGCCGAATAGTTCCGGTCAGGATCCGGATCAGCGTGGTCTTGCCTGCACCGTTGGTACCGAGCAGCCCGGTCATGCCTTCGGTGGCGGTCAGGTCTATCTCGTGCAACGCGACGGTGCCGCCGCGGTAGACCTTCGTCACGTTGCGCAGGGTGATGGTCATTCGAACTCCATTCCGGCTCACCGGCTCGCGGCCAGCGTCACATGGCCGATGAGAAAGGCGAGCGCCGTGATCGCGAGCGTGATCCCGAGCGCGGCGACACCGGCGAGGCCGCCGGGCGCCGGATGCAGCCAGCCGCCGTCCTGGTGTGCCGACGCGACGTCCAGCCATTGCGCCGCTTGGTAGTCGCCGAGCGGTGAGAGCACCGTCCTGGCCACCGTCGGGATGGGTATCAGGGGCGTCAGCACCGTGGCCCAGTACCAGAACGGCACCAGCAGCACGCGCACGACGGTGCTGGGCAGCAGCAGGCTCGCGACGTTGGCCAGGACGGTGAGCAGCAGCGATCCCGGCGCCACGATCGTGAGCAGACCGATGACCGCCGCCACCGACGGTGCGGGCTCGCCGGTGGCGATCGTCAGCCATCCGCCCATGGTCAGCAAGACGAGCGCGCTGGGAATCGACGCGACCAGCCATGGTCCGAGCAGGACACCGACCGACCTGATCCATCCGCCGCCCGGTGTGGCGCCGAACAATTCGCGCAAGCCGGGCCTGCGCTGCCCGGCCAAGCGGTCCGCGAGCACGATGGCGATGCCGAGGGAACCGAGGAAATTGATCAGCAGCGCGGTGTCGCCGATCGCGGCGGACTCCGCCGTTCGGTTCCGGCCGTGCGGAAAGCCGCCGAGCAGCATGATCAACGCGGTGAGCGGGAGCAGCGACAACCACAACACCCGCTGCCGCAGGGCGAGCGTCGCCTCATAGCGGAGGGTCGCGCCGAGCCCCGGGAAGGCGCTCATCGGTGCGCTCCGCGCAACTGTGCCTCGCTGTCGGTGACGCGCAGCAGGGCCGGCCGGACGCACGACGCCGCGATGGCGAGCAGGAGCACCGCCTGAGTGTGCCGGGCCACCTCGTTCAGCAGCAACAGTTTGGCCAGCCACACCGTCGTGACGACGACGGAGGCGCCACCGGTGGAACCGAAACCGGCGCCGACCCAAGTCGCGATGCCGATCAGCGCGAGCGCGAAGATCAGGTTGCCGCCCAGGACGGCGGGCGCGTCGGTGACCGTCGCGGGCAGGCCGCTCAGCACCACCGCGCAGGCCGTCGTACCGAGGACGAGCGCGACGCGCCGCCCGACCGTCACCGGGTACGGCGTCGGCACACTCAGTTGCACCTCGATGGACCGCTCTCGCCCTACTGCCGCCGCGCAGGCCAGCCCCGCCACCAGCGGAATGGCTTCGATCGCGGCGGACCGCAGCACGTGGTTCGCGCCGAACACGGCCGACGCGATGCCGATCGCCGCGGCCGCCAGCGGCGGAAGGGCCAGCGCACTTCGCCCGCAGCGGCGAACTTCGTACAGCCAGATCGGATTCACAACGTTGTGGTAGCGAGCCGGCGTGGATCGGTTCATCCGGCCACGGCGTCGTATCGCGGCCTGCTCATGCCTGCCGCGGCGACGACCAGCAGCAGTGCCGCGAGCACGAGCGAGGCCGCCGAGGTGGACCACAGTGGTTCGATCAGGGCGCCGATCCGGTGCGCGGGGCCCGCATCCGAGGACGCGGCGGCGCCGAGCAGCCAAACGCCCGCGCCGGCTACCGCCCCGATCTGCGCGGAACGCCAGACCGCGCACACGACGCCGACCGCCGAGGCGAACAGCGCCGGACCGAGCCAGCCCGCGATCATGGCCGAGACGTCCGATGCCGCGCCCAACTCGCTCGCCACCACGGAGGTGAGCAGCGCTAGCGCGGTGTCGGCGAGCAGAACCAGCGCCAGCCTGCTCGCGAACACCACCGCGGGCGCGATCGGCAGGGTGCTGAACAATTCCAGCCGCGGATCCGATCGCGACCGGCAGGCGGTCAGGGTTCCGACCTGGAACACCAGGGTGACCGCGAGGCCGAACACGGTCGGCGCGGACTCGCTTCGCTTCGTCAGCACGGCCACGACGACGCACCCCACGAAGCCGAGCACGCTCAGGACGAGCAGCGCGCGCGGAAGTAAGCGCACCTGTGCGCGCACCAGTGCCGCGGCCACGGTCAGCGCCGCACGCCACCCGAGGGCCCGCGCTTGCTTCGGCGTGGACCACGGCATGCCGAGGGCATCGCCGAGCAGCGCGTCGAAGGAAGGGGTGCGGAACACACCGGACGATTCGACGGAGACCTGCCGCGCGGCGACTGCCACGTTCTGCCAGCCCTCGGCGCGTGTCTGACAATCGGGGCAGGCGCTCAGGTGCGTGGCGGCGGCATCGTCGCGTCCGCCGACCAACTGGTCATCCGAAAGATGCGGCCCCCGGGGGATCGGGGAAGTCACTGCGAACCTCCATATCGGGTGGACAGGTCGGCGGTGGTGCCGGCCAACGCGAGCGCCAACCGCTTCCGGGCATGGGACATCCGGCTTTTCACCGTGCCGACGGGGATGCCGAGAATCGCGGCGACGTCGGCATAGGGCAGGTCGTCGACGAGGACGAGCAACAGGACCTCACGCAGATGCTCGGGCAGTTCGCGGATCCCCACGGCGAGATCGCCCCGGGCGGCGTTGGCGAGGACGATGTCTTCCACGGTGCCGGTCCGGTCGGAGAGCTCCTCGGTCTCCTCCAGATCGACCGTCACCAGCACGGACTTGCGCAAGTAGTTGTGGGCTTGACGCTTGGCGACGCCGAACAGCCAGCCGCGCGCCGACGATTCGCCGCGGAAACCGTCCGCCGAGCGCCAGACGGCGAGCCAGGTCTCCTGCAGGATCTCCTCGGCGACCCCGCTCTGCGTCGTCATCCGGCGCACCAACCGCAGCATCGCCGGCGCGTGCCGCTCGTAGAGCGCGCGCAGACCTGCCTGGTCCCCCCTTGCCACCGCGGCCAGCAGCGCTTCGTCCGAGTCCACACCCATGTGTGTAGCGTGCGCGCTCCGAACGGTTCAACCGCGGCGGGAGCGAAACATCCCCCGCGGCGGCGATCGAGACATGTTGGCAGCCTCCGGCGACGCTGCCAGATACCGATCGCGACGTTGTACCGCCGCAGTGGCACTGCTTTTCTCGATACCCGGGGGAACAGCACCGGCCGCAGGGCCCGGTGGGATCGCTGGGCCTCCCTCGGCCGAGTCGTTCGATCGGCCGGGCACTCGCCTCAGAAGGGAGAACACCGTGAGTACGGTGTCCGTGAAACCGGTGGAGACGGTCGAAACCGTCGATCTGTTCGATCTCGACATCCGCGTGGGTGTCGGCAACATCCAGGGCAACGCGGCGGTCACCAGCTGGTCGTACTGCACCCCCGGCTGCACCAGCTCGGGTGGCGGCAGCGGCTGCAGCCACTGCTGTTGATTCGGAGATCCGGGTCGAGCACCCCGCTCGGCCCGGACTCCCCCCCTCTCGTCGAACACTTCGAAGGAATTGGGCTGGTGTCGGATTCGATCTTCCGTGCCTGGGACGTCTTCCTGCTCCGGGCTCCGCTGCGGGTCGGGGGCAGTGGCGTGCCGACGGCGGGCAGCCACCTGGACATCGTGCGAGCCGCGGCGGCGGACCAAGAGCTGCGCGCCGCGATCACGCTGGCGACGCCGAGTCTCGGCCGCCTGCTCGATCGCGTCCACCGCGGCGAGCACGCGGGACTCAAGGTGAGCCAGTTGCGTCGCGCCGCCTTGGCGGTGCTGCGCTACGACATCAGAACGCGGACGCGGCCGACTCCGTTCGGCGTCTTCTCCGGCGTGGCGGGCGGGCGCTTCGACGCGTCGGCCAAGCTCGACCGCGGCACCGCCCACCGCACCAGGACGCACGTCGACATGCAATGGCTGCTCGGCGTCGTGCAGGAGCTCCAAGGCCTCCCGGAACTGCTGCCATGCCTGAGCGTTCGTACGCACCCCGCGCTGACCCGACGCGGTGACCGGGTCGTGCTCGACTGCCCCTCCCCGCTCGGCGCGCCTCTGGAAGGAGCGACCCGATCGGTCGTCTCGATACGCAACTCGCCGGTGGTCGAGGTGGTGCTCGACGCGGCCGCGCGGACCGTCCCGGTCGGCGAGCTCACGGCGACGACCGCGACGCGGTTCGGTGCGCCGCCACAACGTGCCGCCGAATTGATCCGAACGCTCGTGGAGCAGGAATTCCTGCTCACCGACCTCCGGCCGCCCCTGGACGGCGGTGACCCGCTGTGTCACCTGATCGGAATCCTCGCCGCGATCGACCAGCCCGCCGCGCCGATCGCGAACGTGCTGCGCGCACTCCGCGACATCGACGAGCAGCGGCGGGCGAGCGACCGGCTGCCCCTGGGCCCCGCTACCGCACGGCTGATCGAGACAGTGGATCTGGCGCACAAACTCCACCCTTATGAGACGCCGCTGCACGTCGACACCGCTGTGGATGTCGAGGTCCAGCTGCCGGACGAAGTGCGCACCGAGGTCGAGCGGGCGGCGGCGCTGATGTGGCGGATGTCGGCGCCCGAGCTCGGGCTCGTCGCGCTGCGGGATTACCACGAGAAGTTCCTGGAGCGCTACGGGACCGATCGGCTGGTCGGCATCCGTGAACTGCTCGATCCCGCACGGGGACTGGGTGCCCCTGCCGGATACAGCTGGCCGAACAGCGAAGAGGCGGCGGATCGGGCGATCGACCGCGACGCGTCCCGGATGCGTTTGCTGCACCGCCTGATCGGGACCGCCTTGCGCGATGGCGCCCGGGAGGTCGAACTGACCGACGAGTTGCTCGACGAGCTGATTCCCGGCGACGGGCCCACCGCCGGCGTACCGAACTCGTGCGAGCTCACTTTCCACGTCATCGCACGGTCGCTGGACGCGTTGTCCGCCGGAGACTTTCGCGTCGTGGTGGCGCCGAGTCCTGGCTCGCACCACGCCGGAGCGACCCTCGCCCGGTTCGCGGACCTGCTGCCACCTGACCTCCGCGCGGTCGTCGCGGCCGAGTCCGGCGCGATTCCGGTCCACGTCACGAATGCGACCCGGGTCGATCTGGCGTTCATGCCCCGATCCGGCAAAGCCGCGAATCTCGCGCACTCCACGGCGCACAGTGGTGTCCGGATCAGCGTCGGCCTGCCGGACGCTCCCGATATCGACGAAATCGCCCTTGCCGACGTGGCCATCGGCGCGACGACGGAGCGGATGTGCGCGGTACACCTGCCGACCGGCCGCGAGATCGTTCCGGTGCTCAACACCATGATCAGCCCGATGACGCAGGCCCCCAACGCGTCCCGGTTGCTGTGGGAGATCGGTCTGGAGGGCCAGCGGTTGTGGGAGCCCTGGACGTGGGCCGGCTTGTCGGAGATGCCGTTCGTGCCACGCGTCCGGCACGGCCGCCTCGTGCTGGCCCCCGCGGTATGGCGCATGGACGCACTGATCGGTGTGCCCGAATCGGATTTCGCCGCCGCGGTCGACCGATGGCGCCGCGAGTGGCGGGTACCGGAACGAATCCTCGCCGTACAGATGGATCAGCGACTGCTGTTCGACCTGACCGATCCGGCGCATCTCGAACTGCTGTGGGACGAGCTGCGCAAGGACCCGGCCATCGTCGCCCACGAGGTACCCGGCGACGACGACTTCGCCGACGGTATCCACGGACACGCGATGGAGGTGGTCGTCCCGCTGTCACGCCGCGACGCACGACCGGTCCGCTCACCGCACGGCGGCTACCTGGAACCGGACCGTCGACCGGCGGGACTCGGCAGCGACTGGCTGTCGCTCGCGTTGTACCTGCCGTCGTCGTGCCAGGGCGACTTCCTGCGCATCCACTTGCCGGAGCTGGTGGAGCAAGCCCGGGAACATGGTTGCGACCGCTGGTTCTTCATCCGGTACACCGACCCCGATGGGCCGCATCTCCGGGTTCGCTTCCACGGCGTGCCGGACCAGCTCTGGAGCGCCGCCGCACGCCCGCTCGGCCGGCGACTCGACGACTGGCAGCGCGACGGTTTGCTCCGAGCCCATCGCCTCGACCAATACGACGCCGAGTTGGAGCGATACGGCGGCGCGGCGGCGATGGTCGCGGCCGAGCGGGTATTCGAAGCCGACAGCGAGGCCGCGATCCGATTCCTGGATCTGGTCGAGCAGCCCGCGTGCACCCACTCGATCGACACGTTCGCGGCGGTTTCCGTCGCCGCGCTCGCGGGCGCTTTCGGCCCGCCGGAGGCGGACTCTGCGGCTGACAGCGCGTGCAGCGACGACGCGGCGATGGCCTGGCTATCGATGACGGGCTCACGCAGAACGCTTCCCGACGCGTATCGGGCGGATGCGCAGCGCTGGCGCGCGATCGTCGACCCGCACGGCGGGTGGAGCGCGCTGCGCGCCGACCCGCACGGGGCGGCGGCCCTCGAAGCGCTCCGGCCACGCGACGCGGCCGTCGGCGAACTGCGTCTGGCGTCGGTGGGCACCAAGACGCGCAATCACCGGCTCGTCGGCAGCCTGATGCACATGAGCTGCAATCGGCTCTTCGGCGGAGACAGCGATCGGGAGCGGGCAGCCGTCGCCATCGCCCGCGGAGCGGTGCAGGACAACTTCAACAGGAGGCGCTACGCGCGATGAGAAACACCGCCCAGCACGACAGCTCGGTGGCGCAGCGGGCCACCGAAATCGTGTCGCTCGTCGCCGACCGCCTCGCCGACCCGGCCGCCGTCGCCGACATCGCAGGCCGTCCGGACAACCGCGATCCCATCTACGGCGCCGGCATGTGGGGGCCGATGACGTTGTCCAACGGCCTGCCCGGCACGGCGCTGTTCTACGCGGAGCTGGCGGCGCGCATCCCCGATTGGTTCGGCGTCGCTCATCGGCATGTGCAAGCGGCGGGGGCAGCGCTGCCGAGTCAACCGAGCCGGGGACTGTACGCGGGGCCTGCTTCCTTGCTGGCGGCCACCCAGACCTGCGGCGGCCACTACCCCGGCCTGCGGCGCAGGCTCGCCGCGTGGCTGGCCGACGACCAGCTGACGCGGCTGCGGCAGTGCCGAGCCGCCTCCGGACCCGGCATCTCGTGGGAGTGCTACGACATCGTCAACGGCTTGTCCGGTACAGCGCGGCTGCTGCTCGATTCGGTCGAGGATCCCGTCGAAAACGACCCGCAGGTCGAGCATGCCCTGCGGGAGACGCTCGGCTACCTGGTGACGATCAGTCGGCCGATCACCGTCGACGGCCATGAAGTGCCTGGTTGGTGGGTTCCCGCGGCGCGGCAAGCGGTCGAGGAGGATCGTCGCAACTATCCGCGTGGCGACTTCAACTTGGGCCTCGCGCACGGGATTCCAGGGCCGGTGGTGATCATGTCGCTGGCCCTGCGCCGTGGACACGACGTGCCGGGACTGCGAGACGCTCTGGTGCGGATGGTCGAGTGGTTGATCCGTTGGATACGCACCGACGACCAGGGCACGTACTGGCCGTGCCGAGTCGGCTTCGATGACGAGATCGCCGACGCACCGCCGCGAAACCTGTTCACCCGAACCGCGTGGTGCTACGGCGCGCCGGGAGTCGCGGCGGCGGTGCACCATGCGGGCGAAACCCTCGGCATCGCCGACTGGCGCAGGCACGCGGTCCGCGCGCTGCACGACGCTCTGGCCAGGGACGAATCGCGCTGGACGCTCGCGGGGCCGACCGTATGCCACGGTTACGCGGGCTTCCTTCAAGTGGTCCATCGAATCGGCACGGCGGAGCGGGACGGCGTGCTGCTCGGTGCGAAAACCCGTCTCGCCGAAGTCATTCTGGACATGGCGGACATCGACGCGCCCTTCGGCTTCCGGCATCCGATGCGGTATCCGCGGTCGGCGCCGGGGCCGACGGAGTTCAAGTTACTGGACGTCGCCGGGATACTCGAGGGCTCCGCGGGGGTGGCGTGCGCGCTGTTGTCGGTGATCCCGGCGCTCGGCACCGCTGCCGAAGCTCCCGCGCGCCCGTGGGATCGCGTTCTGGCATTGAGCTGAGAGGTGCACTTCCGATGACGGTCAACGCCTTCGAACTCACCGATATCGTCGTGCGGTACGGCGCCACGCCGGCCGTCGACTCGGTGTCGCTGAGTTCGGCCCCCGGCCGCCTGACCGCACTGCTCGGGCCGAATGGCGCGGGCAAATCCAGCCTGCTCAATGTGCTGTCGACCGCGTCCGAACCCGAATCCGGGACCGTGCGTGTCTTCGGCGACGACGCGCACACCGCTCCGATGCGTGCCCGCGCCCAGATCGGGCTGGTGTTCCAGGAACGGACGCTGGACAAAGAACTCACCGTCGAGCAGAACCTGTGGTTTCACGCCCGCCTCTTCGGTATGCGCCGCGCCGACGCCGCCGCGCAGATCGATCGGCTGCTGGCCATGTTGGAGCTGACCGAGCAACGGCGCATCGCGGTCGAGCGCCTGTCCGGCGGAACCGCCCGGCGGGTCGAACTGGTGCGTGCCCTGTTGCATCGTCCCGGACTGCTCATCCTGGACGAGCCGACCACGGGACTCGATCCGCGGTCTCGCCGGGTCTTCTGGCGCGATCTGCTTCGCATGCGCGACGAACTCGGCGTCACCACGATCTATTCGACCCATTACTTGGACGAAGCCGAGTACGCGGACGAGATCGTGATCATGGCCGGGGGCAGAATCGGCCGATCGGGATCGCCGGTGGACCTCAAAGACGACCTGCGCGCCTCCTGTGTGCGGCTGCGGACCCACGACGACGCCGCGGCCTGCGAGCAATTGCGCGCGGCCGGATTCGAGGTGGTCACCGGGCTGACGGAGCTGGAGATCCGGTGTGCCGAGCCGGATCGGCGGGTGGCCGACATCGTGCGCGTGCTCCATCTGCCGATTCTCAGTGTGACGGTGCACAACCCGTCGATGGACGATGTCTACGTCGCCGCGACGACACATCCCGGGAAGGACATGCCGTGACCGCATCGCAGGCGCTGAGCGCCCATCCTCCGGAACGCGTCATGGTCGGCAGCATCCGGGCCGTCGCGGTGATCGCGCACCGGGACCTGCATCGCCAGATCCGTCGCCCGGGACTGCTGATCAGCAACGCCGCCCAGTTGCTGTTCTTCATCGTCATCTATGCCGTCGGTTTCGACGCCATGGTCGGCAGCGTGGGCTCGGTCTCCTTCAGCGCCTATATCCTGCCCGGCATCATCGCCATTCAAGTGGCGACGATCGGCATCGCCACCGGATTGTCGTACGCGTGGGATCGAGAGTTCGGTGTGCTGCGCGAGATGACCGTCGCGCCGGTACCCCGGATGTGTCTGCCGCTGGGCAAGGTCGTCAGTACGGGTGTCGTCGTCGGGACGCAGAGCTTGCTGTTGTTATTGTGCGCACCGGTATTCGGATTGGCGCCGACATCCGCGCAGATCGCCGCGGCCGCGGCGATCTACCTGTTCGGGTCGGCGGTCTTCAGCCTGCTGGGACTGTTCCTGGCCACCGCGCTGCGACAGATCCAGACATTGCAGGCCGGCGTCCAGATCACGATGCTGCCGATGCTGTTTCTCTCGGGCTCGGTGTTCCAGCCCGAGGGGGTTCCGTCTTGGCTCTCCGTGCTGATTCGCCTCAATCCGCTCACCTATCTGGTCGATCTGAGCAGACAGATTTTGGTCGGCCGGCCAGGCCTGGCGCCGATGGGCGTGGACGTGCTGGTCCTCGTGTGCCTGGCGTTGTTCTTCACCGCGGGGATCCGCCTCAGGATCGGACGATGACGCCGGCGACCGGTCTTCATCCCAGCGAGGACCAGCGCGGCCGGGTACACGGCTTTCCGATATGGCCCGCGGTGGCGGTAGTCGATCACGAAACGAGCGCCCCGATGCTGGAAGCGGCGCTGGACTGGCTCGCCGCGAACCTACGCTGGTTCGATCCAGCACACTGGGATCGGTTCCTGCCGGCGCGGCAGTTCCCGGAGGGCGCCGCGCTCGAACTGCTGGTGCTGTGCCGTGTGCTGCGCCGTGGGCGATGGCGCGATCATCCGCTCGTCGACGGCGCGACCGAACTCGCGCGCACGCTGGCGGCAGCCGCCGCCTTCCACGACGCACTGGGGCGCGCCGACGAGAAGTTCCCGTATCGCGCCTACTTGGTGGCGTTGCTCGCCGATCTCGGCTGTCCCGTACCGAATGCCGACGAGCGGGTGCGCACGGTGCTCGCGACAGGTAGCGGCGGATGGAACGGCGCCTGGCGCCCCCCGCTCACCCGGCTGGAGCTGCGGTACGCACTCGAGCTCGGCCGGTTCCCGCATACCCTGCCGCCAGTGGCCGAGTTGGTCGAGGCGACCATCGCCGCTGCGGAGCCCGACCCGATCTACCTACGCGACGACGAGGTCTACGCGCTCACCCACGTCGTCTTCTATGCCACGGATTTCGCCGCCCGGCCGATGCGTAGCGCACCGGCGCTCGTAGCGACGATGCGGATCCTGCTCGGAACCTACCTCGCGGCCGGGGACATGGACTTGGCGGGCGAACTGCTGCTGTGCCTGCTGGCGGTGGCGCCGGACGACTGCGCGATCACCGCGCACGGATGGCGGACGCTGACTCGCCGCAGACTGGCCTGCGGCGCGGTGCCGGGCCCCCTGTTCGACCCGGTCCGGCTGTCGGGACTGAGCGGCCCGGTGGCCGAGGCATACACGTTCGGAACATGCCACCACACGACAATGGTTGCGGCGATGGCGGCGGCGGAGCGAGAACGGCATCCTGCTCGATGAGATCCCCTGATTCCCTTCCGGTGCTCTCCGACCGGTCCTTGGCGGCCGCGAGGAAGTGGTTGGCGACCGAAACGTCAGCGGTGCGGCAGTCCACTCGGACGCCGGAGCACGACGCACAGCGCGCTGGATCGCCACCTCGCGAACCACTGACCATGTTGTGCGCCGATCCGGCGCGCTGGCGCGCTCTGGCGACAATCGACGCCGCAGACGCCTCGATGGCATCCTCGGCGGAGTGGGCCGTCGTCCTGGACTCCCTTCTGGTGCTCGCGATTCGACGCTACGACCTGGATGCCCTGGCCACCCTGCTCCTGGGCTGCGCCCAGCTGGGACTGGCTCAGCGGCCGATTCCCACGCGGGCGACCGGATTCCTGCTCGCGCAGCAACAGGTCGACGGCGGATTCGGATCCGTGCCGGGAAGCGAGGAACCTTCCGACACGGCGACCCGAATCGCGCTCACCCGGCATTGCGTATCGGCGCTTCAGCGGATCTTCGAGCCGCAGGATTCCAGGATGCGGAAGAACCCCTCCTCGAGATCGCCGTCGCCCGCGATGCCCTGAACGGTGCCCTCGTATCGCGTCTTCCCGGCGACCAGAACCGCGACCCGGTCACACACGTGAGCGATCTCCGACAGCTGGTGACTGGAGAGGAAAACCGTCGTTCCCCCCGCGGCCAGTGCGCGAATGAGTTCTCGCATCTCCCGGATGCCCACCGGATCGAGGCCGTTGGTCGGCTCGTCCAGCAGCAGGAGTTTCGGCCGCGCCAGCAACGCGATCGCGATACCGAGACGCCAGCGCATGCCGAGGGAGTATGCCTGCACCTTGCGCGTGCGCACCTCACTCAACTGCACGACGGCCAAGGTCTCATCGATCCACTCCTCGGGCACCCCGCGCAGTCGGGCGTGAATGCGCAGGTGCGTCACCGCGTCCAATTTCGGCCACAATCCCGGTGTCTCGATCAACGCGCCGACATCGACCAACCGCGCCCGATCATAGGGCTGACCGAACAACCGGATGACACCGCTGGTCGGCCGTTGCAGGCCCAGCACGGTTTTCATCACCGTGGACTTGCCCGCGCCGTTCGGGCCGAGCAGCCCGTAGACCTCTCCCGCGCGGACCGACAGATCGACCCCGTCCAGCGCGTGGTGTTTCCCGTAATGCTTGTGCAGCTGCGCCACTTCCAAAGCGAACACGGTCAGATCTCCTTGCGCGTCATATGGAGCGAACCCAGAGCCAGGACCACCGCCGCGAGCCCGATCGAAAGCGCGATGGCAGGCAGGATGACACCGTGATCCCGGACCGGGCTGTCGGCCGGTAGTGGAACGCCATTGGGACCGATACCTGCCAACGGCAGGATCACGCGCATGGGCCAGGCGAACGGCACCGCCATCCACCAGCTCTTATCCGCGATGAGCATGCCGCACATCATGCCGACGACACCGGTCGCGATGGTGGGGCCCAGGCCCCACACCACCGAGACGACCAGCGCCACCGCCGCGGTACCCAACCCGGCCAGCCACGGCAGGTAGGACGCGGCGACGATCGTCGCGAAGCTGGTCGCGAACCGGCCGCTCAACGCTGCCCCGATGCTGAGCAGCAGCGCGAGCAGGGTGGTGGACACCGCGGTCAGCGCTGCCAGTCCGAGATACTTGCCGAGCAGATATTTGTTGCGGGGCACGGCATAGGAGAAGAGCAACCGCCAGGCGTCCTGATCGGCCCGCACCGAGAGGGCGGCCAGCAACGCGGCCGTCATCGGGATCAGGGCTCCCCAGCCCTCCAGCACCACGTCGCGGAACACCGTCCAGGTATGTCCCGATCGGCCTTCGGGCGAGGCCAGCGACATCGGGTAGAGCGGAACCGTGATGACGACGGGTACCAGAACGGCGAACCAGCCGATGAAGCCGCGACGCATCCTCGACAGCTCTGTCGCCGTGACGTCCCACAAACTCGGCTGGTCGCGCCGTGGGCGAAGCTCAGGCCCATAGCGTGCTGCGGTGGCGGCCATATCTCTCCTCGAGTCGTTCGGTTCCATCGAGGACGTAGCCGTCGACCGCGATCCGGTTCACGGCAGGCAGCGGTCCGGTCAGTCACCGTCCCCGGCGCGGGCCTTCCGCTTCAGCGCCGCGCTGAGCTGGACGTTCGCGTTCAGCAACTCGATGCCGATGAGTTCGCCGTCGTCGCCGAAGTCGAGGGCGGCGACGATCTCGCCGCTGTCCTGGTCGTGCACTCGCAGGGTGCGGGCGGCGTGGCGGGCTTCCGGGCTGTTCTGCCGGAACGCCAGATAGGCGATGTTGTGCTGTTCGTCCCAGGTCAGGTAGTCGAGATAGTCGAGTTTCATAGCGAATTCCTTGTCGTAGCAGGTTCGGGAAATGGCGAATACAGGTGGCGCTTCGTCACAGAACGACCCGCTGTTCTGGTGCGAGGAACATTCGATCTCGCTCTGTGACGTCGAAGGCCGAGTAGAACTCCGATATGTTGCGGACAACCTGGTTGGCTCGGAACTCACTCGGCGCGTGGCTGTTCGCGGCCAGCGCCGCGGCGGCGAACTGCTGTGTCTGTTTTACCCGCCAGCACCGCGCCCAGGACAGGAACAGGGTGCGGAAGTCCGGCTCGGTGCCGCGGCGCAGCGCGGCTCGCCGGTAGGCGGCGACCGCCACCTGGAGACCGCGGAGATCGGCCAGGTTCTCGCTGACGGTCAACTGCCCGTTCACCCGGTGTGTGGCGTCGAAGCCCTCGGGAACGAGGCTGTCGTACTGGTGGACCAATTGCTCGGTCTTCGCGTCGAACGCGGCGCGGTCCTCGGGAGTCCACCAGTCGCGCAGCCGGCCGTCGCCGTCGTATCGGGCGCCTTGATCGTCGAACGCATGGCCGATCTCGTGCCCGATGATCGCGCCGATCGCACCGTAGTTGACCGCCGGATCCGCATCCTTGTCGAAGTATGGCGGCTGCAGGAAGGCGGCGGGAAACACGACTTGGTTCGACGATCGGTTGTAGAAGGCGTTGACGGTTTGCGCGGTGGTCGTCCATTCGGTTCTGTCGACCGCCGCGGCGAGCCGGTCGAACTCCCGACGCCTGGCGAGAGCGCGGATACTTCGGAGGGAATCGATCAATTTGTCAGGATCGATCGACACGCCCGAACAGTCCGGCCGATGCCGCGGGGCGCCGATCAGCATCGTGATCCTGTCGAGCTTGGCGACGGCGGCCGCGCGCGTGGACTGTGAGAGCCAGGACGAGCCGAGTAACGCCGCACGGTAGGCCGCGAGCAGGTCGTCGACCAGCTCGCGCAGCTGGCCCTCGGCCGCGGCCGGAAAGTGCTTCGCCACATAGAGCCTTTCCAGTGGACCGCCCAGCTCGGCATTCACCGTGGCGACCGCTCGTTGCCAGGGCTCGGCCGGCCGGTTCGCCCCGCCGAGGAACTTGCGGCGGAACTCGAAATTGGCCTCGGAGATGCCGAAGGGCAGGAAGCGGGAGAACTCCAGTAGCAGACTCGATCGCAAATAGTCTCGCCAGTGCGCGATATCCACCTCCGCCCACAGCCGGCCGACCGCGGTGACGAAGTCGGGCTGACGCACCACGACGTGGGCGAACAGTTCCGGTGGCTGCGAAGTTCGCCCCGCGCGCCAGGCGTCGAAGTCGAACTCCGGTGCGAGTCCGCGCAACTCGCTCCAGGTCATCAGGTTGTTGGTAGCCGTGGCGTCCTGATCTCGCACGGCGTCCCAGTGCACGGCGGCGAGCTGTCGCTCGAGTTCGAACACTCGGCCGGACATACCGGCCGGATCCGCGAAGTGCGCGACGGCCGTGATGCGCTCCAGGAATGCCCGATATGCGTCACGGTGGGCGGCGAATTCGGGGTTCCGGTAGTACTGACTGTCCATTCCGAGACCGGATTGCGCGAGAGTGGCGACGTACCGGTGCGCATCCCTGGAGTCGACGTCGACATACAGTGAGATGACCCCGGGAATCGGCAGCATGCCCATGACGCTCGCCAATTCGGATTCGGACGCGGCCGCGTCGATCGCCGCGAAGAGGTCGGCCAGCGGAGTCGTGCCCAGCCGTTCGACGGCCGCGGTGTTCAAGCAGGCCGCATACAGGTCGTGCACCTGCTGTTCGGGCGTGCCGGGCCTGGGTTCGCGGATTGCCTGGATGATGGCCGAGAGCTGCTGTTCGACGCGTCGCATTGCCTCGGTCATGGGGCTGCACACCAGTTGGTCGGGAGGCAGCCGAAAGTCGCGCAGCCATTTCCCGTTGACATGCCGGTACAGATCGTCCTGGGGGCGGACGGCCTCGTCGAGGCCGACCGGATCCAGGGCGCCGGGTGGGGTGGCCGCACGACACGCGGACGAAAGACCCCCGGCGGCAAGTGCTCCGAGCGTGCGGAGCGCGGTACGCCGGCTCACGTTTCGGGTCGGATTCGACAGCACCATGGAGCTACCGATCAGCCGCGCAGCACGGTGAGCGGAAAGGACACGTCGCCGCGAGGTTGCGCACGGACCAGTTCGGCCCGGCTGTCCACACCCAAGGTGTCGTACAGGCTGCGGATGCGCCGGTACATCGATCGCTCCGACAGATAATGCAGGCGCGCGATCTCGGCCACCGTCATCGACGTGCGCAACATGCGCAGCAGCCGAGTGTCGAACTCGTCCAAACAGTCCCGGCCGGGCGGCTCGGCACCGGTAGCCGGTGTACCGGCACGCTCGCGCAGGGGCTGCCGCTTCGGTTCGTTCGATGCACGGCTGGTCACCGCACCGAGCACCGCCGGAAGCGGCTTCGCCGGAGCGGAGCGGGTGTGGTCGAGGAGTTGAGCGCGAACGAGACCGGCCTGACGCTCGACGGATATCGCGACGTTGATCACGAAGCTGGCGCCGGAGCGTATCGCGGCGTAGGTCGAGTAACCACCGACGTCATCGGTGACCGCGACGATCAACCCCATGGCGTGCCGGGCGCGGACCGAACGTAGGCTTTCGGCCTGGGTTTCACTGTTGACGGGTAGCACGATCGGAGCGCCGTCGGCGTCCCCGCGCATGGCCACTTCGTCGTAATCGGCGAACTCCACCTCGAAATACGGCTCGAACAAACTCCCCCACACTCCATCCGCCGGATCCAGATAGCCGCGCAAACCGGGGTGCACGAATGCGACACGCCCGGTTGCTTGTTCGAGATCCCGACTGGTTCGAACGGCGTTCAAGGAAGCCCCCTTCACTTCGATCGGCGCGCTGTCGCGCACCTCTTACCTACACGCCCGCCCCTGTACGCGGGGCTGGTGACACTCGAGCTCCGACCGAGAGGCGAAGCCCCCGGTCCCCTCCTCGAGTACCGCCACAATAGGCGCGACGGTGATTCGGCGCGGCCACACCGGTCGCCCGGCCCATCGCCACACCGCGGCACAGCGGCCTGATTTTCTTGTCACATGATTGGACGCGGTGGTGGCGCGTTCGGTTCCAACTCGCGCGCAAGAGATTGCCGCGCTCGGGGAATCCACCCGCCACACGCCCTCTCACCTGCACGATTCGGTACTTCGCGGCCACCTGTGTAGTGTTGTGCATACCGACGCGGGGTGGAGCAGCTCGGTAGCTCGCTGGGCTCATAACCCAGAGGTCGCAGGTTCAAATCCTGTCCCCGCTACTACGAACGGCCCGGAGCGCAACGCTCCGGGCCGTTCTCTTTCACCGAGTCGTATCCAGCAGGCACAGCATGTCGCCCGTAGACGTGGTTCCGGTCGATCAGCACGAAGAACGCTCGGGTCGCCGGATCGCGCCGAGGTGGAGCGTTCGGAGAGAACTCGCCGAAGCGTCAGCTTCGGCGCAGCGGCGGGCAGACTCGCCGCGTACTCTCGGCGACCACGCCCCCGAACCGAGGTATGTCGCTTGTCGCGACGGCCCAAGCTTTTTCATGCAATTCGCCGCACGGGTGTCCCGTAGCTCACAGTAGAATCTTCCCCAGAATAATCCACCCCAACTCCACCACCGCCGACTTCTGCAAATCGAGGGTTAAAAGACGGTTACGTCGCCGCCGTGGATTGGTGACGCCGAAGTTGTCGTGTCACGATACTTCCGAGTCACCCGGACTATTCATCCCGAAGTGTTTTCCCGCAGGCAACTTCCGGTTTCGTCACCGCACCCGGCTTGTCCCCTTCGGCGTGTTCGTAATGATTCGATCGCCAACGTCGGCCATCTCTGCGTGCAACGACAACAATCTGTGAGGAATGTTCCGCGTGAGTGATTTCTGGAATGTGAGCTCGTCTCTGGCGTGTCTCAGCATCGGCATTTCCCTGTTCGGCGTCATCGCGTATCTGGCGGGGATACTGGAAGGGGAGACCCGGCCGCGCGTCGCGTCGTGGGCGGCTTGGTGCACCGCGAACACGGTGTTCGCGATCGTGGCTTACCTCGAGGGCGGCTATCTCGCCGCGAGCATCAACGCCGCGGCGGCGGCCATGAACGCGGCGGTCATCGCCGTCGGCATGACTCGCGGGAGCAGCCTGCGACCGGATGACAATATCGATCGGGCCTGTCTGCTCTCGTCGATCGCCTGTGTGCTGGTGACGGTCGGCGTGCAGGAAAAGGCGTTCGGCGCGCTGTTCGCCATCTGCGCCAATCTCATCGCCACCATCCCCACGCTCCGGCATGTGTGGTCCAAACCCCGTGAGGAAACCTGGCAAACCTTCGCCGCGAATGCCTTCGCGAACGGCCTCGGCCTGCTCGGGGTGCTCATGGTGAGCGGGTTCGAATTCGTTTCGATCGCCGGTCCGCTGATTTCCACGGCAGGCAATGTCGCTTTGGTCACCCTGACCATCGGCCGTGCTCGATTCGCCGATGCCACGGTCGTCCCGGTGAAAGTCGGCTGATCGCTGTCTCTTCCTGCGGCGAGCCCAGCGAGCGCTCGGCCTGGGCGAGCCAGGTGGACCGCCGACCGATACACCTCCTGGCGGTCGGTGACCGATGCCGGCAGGCTGCGCCCGATGCCCCGCCCTTCCGGCGGACGCGTCGGGCGCGGCCGCGCAGGTGCGCGAGCACGCGGCCCGCTACCGCTATCCTTCGATCTCGGCGACCCGATGACCAGCTGATTCGTTTTCGCGCAATCGTTCTGCCGCGCCCGTTCCCCGCTGCGGCCGGACGGCTTGCCCCCGCACGCGAAGGAGAGAGCTGTGCAGCGCAGAGCGATGCTCAAGGGATGTGCGGCGGCGGTCGCCGTGCCGATGTTCACCGCAGGCTGCGATCTGCTGGACGGCAGCGCGCGGGCGGTGGACGAATTGGCCTTCGATCCCGGCGCGTTCACGACGAAGACGAAGACCGTCGCCACCTTCGAGCGCGACAGGAAGGTGACCTACCACTTCTACGAGAACGTCGTCTATGTGGCGAAGCCGGTGGACAAGGCATATCAGAGCCTGAACGTCAGCGTGCCCACCGAAATCGACGGAGCAGCCGTCGACGCGGGCAAGGCTCCCATTCTCTTCAGCAACTCCGTCGGGGGATATCTGTCGTCGTCGGTGACGAGCCGCCCACCGGACGACGGCGGGGATCGGATGAGGAACCGGGACCTCGCCCTGACGGCGGGCTATGTCGTCGTGGAACCCGGTGCGCGCGGTCGCGACCTGGTCGCGCCGGACGGCACGTATTTCGGCGTGGCGCCCGCGGCCATCGTGGATCTGAAAGCCGCGGTGCGGTATCTGCGGCACAACGCGGGCCGCGTGCCGGGAGACACCGACCGGATCGTGGCCACCGGTGTCAGCGCGGGCGGCGCGCTGTCCGCCTTGCTCGCGGTGTCCGGGGACAGCCGGATGTACGACCGGTATCTCGCCGAACTCGGCGCGGCGGACGCGAGCGATGCCGTCTTCGCCGCCGCTCCCTACTGCCCCGTCACCGATCTCGAACACGCGGACATGGCCTACGAGTGGAATTGGGGCGCCAACCCGCTGCGCTCCGGCGCACTCGACGCCGCCGCCTCGCGCGAGCTGAGCACGGCGTTCACGAACTATCAGGCGTCGCTGGCCCTGCAGGGGCGGAACGGATTCGGACCCCTCACGGCCCGCAATTACGGCGACTACCTGGCGCGGACCTACCTCGAACCGGCCGCGACCGCCTACTTGACCGCGCTGCCGGACGCCGACCGTTCCAGCTACCTGGCGGCCAACAGCTGGATCACGTGGGCGGGCGATCGCGCCGAATTCACCTGGCCGGACTACCTCTCGCACGTCGGCGTGCGGCAGAAGGGCGTGCCCGCGTTCGACGCCTTCGACCTGTCCTCGCCCGAGAACAACGAGTTCGGCGGGGGAACCGTCAAGGCCAGGCACTTCACCCTGTTCAGTCTGCGGCGAGCGACCGGCGACCCCGGCGCGCAGCTCGACAGCGACCTGCCCGAGAAGATCAGCATGATGAACCCGATGTTCTTTCTGCGACAGCGGAATGCCGCCCGCGCGAAGCACTGGTGGATCCGCGTGGGCACCAAGGACACCGATACGTCGCTGACGATCGTCGGCAATCTCGCCGCGAGCTTGGAGAATCTGGGCGACGAGGTCGACGCCGCGATGTACTGGGACGCCGGGCACGGCAGCAACGAAGACCCCGAGGATTTCATCGCGTGGATCGGCAAGGTGACCGGCTACGCGAAGTGAGACGGTGGTCGGTCGGGCAGTTCGCCGCAGGGAGCCCCGCTAGCAGCGCGGCGGCTCGATACCGAGCTCCCGCAGGCGTTCGCTGTAGAGCGCGACGTTGGCGAGCTTGATGTCCTCGTACCCGCGCACCACGTCGGCGAGCGCCGCGGCCCGCACCGCGCGGTCGTAGCCCGCCGGATCCAGCACCGACGCCAGATCCGCCACCATCGCGGTGTAGTGCGCCAGCAGCTCGCGTTCCACCCGCCGCACGTGGGCGTATCCGAAGGGGTCGAAGGCGGTGCCACGCAGACGCTTACCGCGCGCCAGCAAGCGGAGGGCGAAGTGGCTGCCCGGCCGCATCCCGATCTTCTTCTTCCGGCCCATCGCGCGCAGGACCGGCGGGTGCAGCCGATAGGTGAGGTTCGCCCCCTCCGGTACTTGCTCGGCGACCTCGGCCAGGAACACCGGATCGGTCAGCCTGCGCGCCACCTCGTATTCGTCTTTGTACGCCGTGAACTTGTACAGGCCGCGCGCCACCTGCTCACTGAACTCGGTCCGGTCGGTCACCCGGCGCTCGGCATCCCAGATGCGTTGTACCGCGGCGACGTAATCGCGGGCCACCGCCACGCTCTGGAAACCGATCAGTTCGATCGCACGCAGCTCGACCAGCCGCCGCACCTCTCCCGTGGCGGTGAACCCCTCGAACAGGTCCGCGGGCACCGTCACCGGCTCGCGTTCGGGTTTGCGGCGCGTGGTCGCGGCGGCGAACTCCTCCGGTCGCGCGATCGCGACTCGCCCCCAGCGGAAGGCCGCGAGATTCGCCTCCACCGCGACTCCGTTGATCCCGATGGCCTCTTCGATCGCGGCGCCAGGCAACCGCAGGCCGCCGGTCTGGTAGGCGGCTCCGACCAGCAGGAAGTTCGCGGCGGCGGTGTTGCCGAAAAGGACTTCCGCGGCGGCCAGCGCGTCGAAGGCCCGAACCGAGCGCGACGCCTGCCCCAGACGCTCCAGCAGCATCGCCTCGTCGGGATAGGCCACGGATTTGTCGTAGACCATGTCGCCAGTCGGCGTCTTGCTGGTGGAGGCGACCGACACGGTCGTCGTGGCGGAACCGTAGGCCAGGTTCTTGTTGTCGGTGGCGGTCAGCAGGTCGAAGGCCAGGAGGCAGTCGGCCGAGGCGGGGGCCAGGCGGTTGGCGGGCTCCAGCGCGCCCGCGGCGAAACGCAGGTGCGAGACCACGGGGCCGGCCTTCTGGCTCATGCCGATCTGATCCAGGCTCGCCACCTCGTATCCGGCGCGCAGCGCGGCGGTTGCCAGCACCTGGTTCACGGTGACGATGCCGGTGCCGCCGATCCCGGCGAGGAAGACGTTCTGCGTGGTTGTCGGCGGTTCGTGCACGAGTTCCGGCAGCCGCGGCGGCTGCTGCGGCCTGTTCGTCCCGCGCCGTTTCCGCTTCGCCGGGTCCGCCAGCTCTACTGTGACGAACGAAGGGCAGTCCCCGTTCAGGCAACTGTAGTCGGTGTTGCAGGAGGTCTGGTCGATGCGGGTCTTGCGACCGAACTCGGTGTCCACCGGCTGCACCGACAGGCAGTTGCTCCGCACGCCGCAATCACCGCAGCCTTCGCACACCGCCTCGTTGACGACCACCCGGGTGCGGCGCACCGGCAAGGCGCCCCGCTTGCGCTGCCGCCGCGCGTCGGCCGCGCAGTGCTGGTCGTAGATCAGCACCGTGACGCCGGGGATCTCACGCAACGCGCGCTGCGCTTCGTCGAGCCGGTCCCGGTGCCACAGCAGCGTGCCGGGAGCGAGATCGCGCTTGCGGTATCGCCCCGGCTCGTCGGCGCAGACGATGATCCGCCGTACGCCCTCGACGGCGAGTTTGTGGGTGAGCATCGGCACCGTGAGCGCGCCCTCGGCGTGCTGCGCGCCGGTCATCGCGACCACGTCGTTGTGCAGCAGCTTGAACGTGATGTTCACGCCCGCCGCGACGCACGCCTGCACGGCGAGCTGGCCGGAGTGGAAATACGTCCCGTCGCCGATGTTCTGGAACAGGTGCGGCACGTCGGTGAACGGCGCTTGGCCGATCCACTGGGCGCCTTCGCCGCCCATCTGGGTCAGCCCGGTGACCTTGCTGTCGTTCCGGCCGGACATGGTCACCAGGGTGTGACAGCCGATACCGCCGCCCGCCAGCGATCCTTCCGGGACGGCGGTGGAGCGGTTGTGCGGGCAACCGCTGCAGAAGTAGGCCGCGCGCTTGGCGGGCAGCACGGACAGTGACAGCGGCTGCGGCAGTGGACGTCTCATCTCCAGATGGCCGTCGAGTACGCGGCGCAGCGGTGCGGCGATGCGCCCGGAAGTGAGTTCGCCATCGGCGCCGAACAGCGGGCGGCCCGCGTGGTCGCGCTTGCCGAGGACCTCGGGCGCACCCGGAACGCCGTACAGGATCTCGCGGACCTGGGTCTCGACGAATGCCGTCTTGTCCTCGACGACGATCAGCCGGGTGAGCCCGGCGGCGAACTCGCGGACCCGTTCGGGCGCGAGCGGATAGGGCATGCCGATCCGCAACAGCCGGATCCCCGCGGCGTGCAACGCCTCGTCGTCCGCGCCGAGGTCGAGCAGGGCTTGGCGGACCGCGTCGAAGGTGGTCCCGGTGGCGGCGATGCCGATCGTGGCGCGAGCCGGATGGACCTCGATCACGTCCAACTCGTTGCGTGTGCTGTAGGCGCGCACCAGCTCCCAGCGGGGACCGTAGAGATCGGCCTCGGCGAGCAGGCTGTCGGCCGGCGCGGCCATCGGACGCTGCCGGTAACGGAAGCGCGCTCCCGCCCAGTCGATTTCGGGCACGACGATATCGATGTCACCCACCGAACCCTCGACGGTCCAGGCGCCGTCGGCGACGTCGGCGACGATCTTCAGCGCCACGAGGCAGCCCGAGGCGCGCGACAGCGCGACCCCGTGCAGACCCATGGTGATGATCTCGCGTGCGTTGCGCGGGAACAGCACGGGAATGTTCATCGCCGCCAGCGAGCGCTCGCTCACCGCGGGCACGGTGGAGGACTTGGCCGCCGGGTCGTCGCCGACCAGCAACAGGACGCCGCCGCGGGGATTCGCGCCGTACATGTTGGCGTGCCGCAGCGCGTCGGTCGCGCGGTCCAGGCCGGGGCCCTTGCCGTACCAGACGCCGACCACGCCGTCGTGGGTCGCCGTGCCCGCGGGCAGGTCCGCCTGACTGCCCCACACGGAGGTCGCGGCCAGTTCCTCGTTCAACCCCGGGACGAACGAGATGTCGTGCTCGGCCAGGACCTCCGGCATGCCGGCCAGCATCTTGTCGACGCCGCCGAGCGGACTGCCCTGGTAACCGGAGACGAACGTGCCCACCCGCAGGCCCGCGCGCAGATCACGCACGTGCTGCTCGACCAGCTGGCGCGCGATGGCCTGGACGCCGGTGAGGACAACCGTCCCCGAGCCGACGCGGTAACGGTCGGCCAGGTCGTAGGGAGCTGCGATCAGATCGCGGTCGGCGAGCTCGGTCATCAGATCCACCCGTCCGCTCGGCGCCGGTTCGGCACCTCGCATCGTTGAGCACTTGTTGCCGATATGGTGTCTGTGAAGATCTGAACGCACAACCTTGACTCTTCATATTGAGCAATCTGCCCAACTGTTCGCAGCCGCAGTGGGCACAACCTAAGCACAGTGCGAGGTCGATGTGATGACGCGCACAGCACAGCGTCGCGGCGTCGGCGGGCCGAGCGGGTGCCACGCCGCGTTTCCTCCGCCGCACCCGCGCCCACCTGTGTGAAGGTGGAAAGGTGTCAATGCTCAGGAGGGGTGCGGCGCTCCTCGCCGCCATCGCGTTCGGGTCGCTGACCGCGTGCGGCCAGCAGGCGGACCCGGCTGCCCCCTCCACACCGGAGCGCACCGCGGAAGCCGCGGCCGGGACCCGAGCCGACCCCGGTCCGCGCACCTACGCGGGCGGAACGATGGTGGTCATCCCGCATGCCGCGGATCTGGAACCCAGTTCGGCCATGCCCTTCTCCGAGTACGACACCGAGGACGGGACGAACAAGCTCGCGATCCACATTCCCGGCCCGGTCGGCTGTCCGAGTATCGGATTCACCGCGCGCGTGGAAGAATCGGCCGATCTGGTGAGCGTGCGACTGATCCGTGGCCTGCATCGCGGTATGCCGCCGTGCCAGGGCGCGAATCCGGAGCAGAAACGCGAGTACGGCGTGGTCGTGGTCGACCTGCTTCGCCCCCTGGGCGCTCGTCCGGTGCTCAGCTTCGCATGAGCCACGCGACCTGCGGACGATTCGGTGCGCGACCGGGCAGGCCACCTCCCTTAGTGATCTTGTCGAATGGCGGGGCATGCGCTTTGTGACATGTCCGGTTCGCCTGTTCCGGTGCGACGCTCCGATCGGCGGAGCGTTATCTTCGCAGCGGATGGTGCCGCCTTCGCGGCTACCGGCGGTCCCGGAGTCGAAGGAGGTGCGGCAGTCCGCCATGATCGACTCAGTATCTTTCCGGCGGCGGTTCCTTCTGCTCCGTCCCGCAGCGAGCGTTCGCTGCGGTTTTCCGTGTAGTGCCGGTCCGTCCGGAACACCGACACCGCGGCGTGCCCGCGGGGCGGTGGGTCGGTGACGGCTGACTTTCGAAGGAAACCCGTGTCCAGAGTTCCGTTCCGGATCGCGATCTTGCTGGTGAGCATCGTCTCGCTCGGCCTGCTCGGCCTGCCAGCGACGGCTCAGCCCCTGTATCCCACTCCCGATCCCGATCCCTTCTACACGGCACCGCCCGATCTAGGGGCGCTCGCTCCGGGCGACGTCGTGCGGGCCCGCCGGATCGACACCGGTATGTATGTCGGGACCGAGGGCTGGCAGGTGGCTTTCCGCTCCACCAATTCGCAGGACAAGCCCGTCATGGCGATCACGACGGTCCTGCTGCCCGCCGGGGTGAAGAACCCGCCGCTGGTCTCCTACCAGGCGCTGATCAATTCCCTCGGCACCCAGTGCAATCCGTCGCGCTCGCTGTTCAACGGCGAACTGCAGGACGCGGTCGGCGCGATGCTGCCGATCGGGCGCGGATGGGCGATCTCGCTGCCGGACTACCTGGGGCCCACCTCCGCTTACGGCGCCGCGCGCTTGGCCGGGATGATCACCCTCGACAGCGTGAAGGCCGTCCGCAAGGTCGCCGAGCTCGGTCTGTCCTCCTCCCCCGTCGCCCTCGCGGGCTACTCCGGCGGCGGCATGGCCACCTCCTGGGCCGCCGCGTTGCAACCCACCTACGCGCCGGATCTGAAGCTGACCGCCGCCGTGGCCGGCGGCATCCCGGCCGACCTCGAGCAAATGGCGATGTCGCTCGGCTTCGACCCGCACCCCGGATTCGGCCTCGCTTTCGCCGCCGCCATGGGGCTCGAGCGGGAGTACCCGGACCGGTTGCCGATCTCCGATCAGCTCAACGAGAACGGTTTGTGGTTCCGGGAATTCACGCATGACGCGTGCCGGCGGTTCCTGCTCTTCCACGGCGCTTTCCGCAGCGCGGAGCAGATGGCGGCGTCCAAGAGCCTGATGGACAGCCCCGAGGCACACGCCGTCCTGCGGGAGAACAGCCTGCGGTACTTCGACGGCGTGCCGACGGTGCCGACCTACATCTGGCAGGGCCGCTACGACGAGCTCACCTTCTATCCGCCCGTCGCCGAGGTCGCTGCCCGGTACTGCAAGGCGGGTGCGCCGGTACAGTTCCACACCGTCGACATCTCCGAGCACATGACCGCGGCGGCCGCCGGATTCGGCGACGCGTGGAACTACGTGGAGGCCAGGTTCCGCGGCGAACCCGCACCGACCAGCTGCTGAAACCGGACGGGAACGGCCCGGGAGACATTCTCCCGGGCCATTTTTCGTTCGATCAGCTGATGGACCGCACCTCTTGCTCGTACTGTGCCCGCGTCTTCTCGTCGGCCGGGCGCAAGGCTCGATCCCCGTCGAACAGGCCGCGGATCAGGCGCACCGCGCGTTCCGGCGCGGCCGCCAGCGCGATGTCCAGCGGTCCGAGGTAATTCGGCACCGCCACCTCGGCTTTGCGAGTGGCGCAGGTGCGCAGGATCGCGGCGGCGACGTCCTCCGGGTCGACGGTCGGCATACCGTGGCCCAGGGCCAGTCCCGAGGAGAGGCGGGTCCGCACGGCCGACGGCAGCACGCAGCTGACACTGACGCCCTGCCCGGCGAATTCCAGCCGGGTCGCCGCCGAGAGGCCGACCGCCGCGAACTTGCTGGCGTTGTACACCGCCAGCCCGGGAATCGGGACCTTGCCCGCCAGGGACGCGACGTTGACGATGTGCCCGCGGCCACGTTCGATCATGCCCGGCGCGGCGGCGCGCATGCCGTGGATGAGACCCCACACGTTGATGTCCAGCGTGGCCTGACCGACCACGTCCGGTTGCTCCAGGAACGCTCCCGCCGGCATGACACCGGCGTTGTTGACCAGCACGTCGACCTCGCCGACCGCCGCGACGACCGCGTCCCATTGTCCACGCGAACGCACGTCGAGCTCGAACGCGCTCGCCCCGATCGCGGCGGCGGTCGCGTCGGCGGCGGCTTTGTCCACGTCCGCGAGCACGACGCGGGATCCTTTCGCGGCGAACGATTCCGCGGTGGCGCGGCCGATGCCCCGCGCGCCTCCCGTGATCAGGACGGTCGCCGCGCGCAGGTCGATCGCCGGGTAACCGGATCCGAAGATGTTCATACGAATGCTCCTCGCTCGAGGGCGCGGCGCGTGCTGCGCAGGCTGTGCTCGAAGGTGGCCGGACGGCGGCGGCCGTCCATGAAGTTGGGTCCCATCACGGCGAGGTCGTCGGCGGACGCACCCACGAAGAGGACCTTGGTGCCCGCCGCGCGCAACTGGGCGATCTCGGCGCGGAGCTTGTCGCTCATCCGGTTGCGCAGCTGCCGTTCCAGCAGGTGCCCGGGGCCGGTGGCCGGAATCCGGGCCCCGGAGGCCATCGGCGCGAGCACGAGGACCTCGTCGAGCTTCTCGGCGGCGAGCAGGTCCACCGACGCGGTCGAGCCCGCGCCGCCGTCGACGAAGCGACGGCCCGCGATGGTGACCGGAGGGAACCAGCCGGGAATCGCCCACGACGCCCGCAGCGCCTCGCCGATGGTCGCGGCGGGGGCACCCGGCGCACCGAATGCCACCCGCTCGCCCGTCGCGTAGTCCATCGCCACCAGCCTGGTCGCCGGATGCGGCACCCACGCGCGGCCGGGGTTCAGCCGTTCGGCCAGCCGTCCCAGCCACCCCGCGTCGCCGCCGCCGACCGGCAGCAGTCCGCTGCCCGCGGCCAGCAGCGCCTGGCCCGGCTCCTGGCGGCGCAGCGGCAGCCGGGGCGAGCCGAGTCGCGGGCGCGGCAGCGGCGGAAACCGGCCGGGCTCGGCCGCGCCGTGCTCGCGCAGGACGGGGTCGGTCGCCGTGCCGCGCTGCATGGCGACCAGGTCGTCCACCGAGACGCCGCTGCCGAGCAGCGTGACCGTCTCCGCGCCGGCCGAGGTGCCGATCAGCACGTCCGCCTCGCGCGGATCCCAGTCGAGCACGTCGCGGGCGGCGGCGAGCGCGGCGACTATCCACGCCGCCCCCACGGCGCCACCGCACCCGATGGCCAGGCCGCGCCGTTGCGACCTATTGTTGTTACCCATAGTCTCAGACACTAGCCCAGTGTGGCGTGGATGCCACGCCTTCCCTCGGACTGAGATCAGCAGCCGTCAGGCCGTGAAGTGCAGCGTCCATTCGCCGCGATAGTGCAGCCGGGTGATGCTGCCCGGCGGAATGTCGATACGCCAGAACGATTTCGGCGGAGCGTCCAGCGTCACCAGCAACGCGGCCCTGACCACCGCCGGGTGCGTGACCGCGATCGTGGACACGGACTGCGCGGCCACCTCGGCCATCCACAGCCTGGTCCGTTGGATCACGTCCAGCACGGACTCGCCACCGTGCCCGCGGAACGCCGGGTCGGTGAGCCAGGCGTACAGCTCGTCCTGCGGCACCGACATCAGTTCGCCACCGCGCCATGCGCCCGCGTCCAGGTCGCGCAACCGGTTGTCCTCCTCCCCCGGCAAACCCAGCAACGCCGCGGTCTCCACCGTCCGGCGTTCCGGCCCGGTGAGCACTCGCGCGGCGGTGAGCGGTCCGCACTCGGCCACCGCCCGCCTGCCCGCCTCGGTGAGCGATTCGTCCACCGGGAAACGTGCCTTCCGCATCGCCTCGGTCATCCCATGGCTGACCAGGTCGAGTCTGAGCACTTTTTGCACCTGTGGAAGCGTACGGCCCGGCGTCGGCGATTGCTCCCGCTTCGCTCGCGAAACGGTACGGGCGTGCTTGTCGGTGGGCCGGTGCACACTGAATCCATGGCCCAGTTCTCCCGCGCGACCCAGGAGTGGTTCGACGGCGCGTTCCCCGCGCCGACCTCCGCTCAGCTGGGGGCCTGGAAGGCGATCGCGGCGGGCGAGCACACGTTGGTCGTCGCGCCGACCGGCTCCGGGAAGACGCTCTCGGCGTTCCTCTGGGCGATAGACCAGCTGGCCACCCGGGAGCGGCGGCCCGAGCGGGCGGGCACCTCGGTGCTGTACGTGTCCCCGCTCAAGGCGCTCGCGGTGGACGTGGAACGCAACCTGCGGGCGCCGCTGGTCGGCGTCACCCAGACCGCCAAGCGCTTGGGCCTGGAGCCGCCGGAGATCACCGTCGGGGTTCGGTCCGGCGACACCAGCGCGTCCGACCGGCGGTCCATGCTGCGCACCCCGCCGGACATCCTGATCACCACGCCGGAGTCGCTGTTCCTGATGCTGACCTCGGCCGCCAGGGAAACACTGCGGGACGTGGGCACGGTGATCGTGGACGAGGTGCACGCGATCGCCGGTTCCAAGCGCGGTGCCCATCTGGCGCTGTCCCTGGCCCGGCTCGATCTGCTGACCGAGCGGCCCGCCCAGCGCATCGGGCTGTCGGCGACCGTGCGTCCACCGGAGGAGGTCGGGCGGTTCCTGGTCGGCAACGCGCCGATCACGCTGGTCGCGCCGCCCGCGCCGAAGACATTCGACCTCTCGGTGCGGGTGCCGGTCGCGGACATGACCGAGCCGGGCGATTCCGACCAGCCCGGCTCGATCTGGCCGCACGTGGACGAGGCCATCGTCGAGCTGGTGCTCGAGCACCGGTCCTCGATCGTGTTCGCGAACTCCCGCAGGCTGGCCGAGCGGCTCACCGCCCGGCTCAACGAGGCCTACGCGGCGCGGCTCGGCGAGCCGGTGGAAACCGAGCACGAGCCGCCCGCCCAGCTCGGCCCGTCGACCGAGGTGAACCACGGCGCCGGGCCGCTGCTGGCACGCGCGCACCACGGCTCGGTCAGCAAGGAGCAGCGGGCGCTGATCGAGGACGATCTCAAGAGCGGGCGGCTGCGCTGTGTCGTCGCGACCAGCAGCCTGGAACTGGGCATCGACATGGGCGCGGTCGACCTGGTGGTCCAGGTGGAGGCGCCGCCCTCGGTGGCCAGCGGATTGCAGCGGATCGGGCGGGCCGGGCACCAGGTCGGGGAGATCTCGCGCGGGGTGATCTTCCCGAAGCACCGCACCGACGTCATCCACTGCGCGGTGGCGTCACAGCGGATGACCGCCGGGCAGATCGAAGCGATCCAGATTCCGGCGCACCCGCTGGACATCCTCGCGCAACAGACCGTCGCCGCGTGCGCGCTGGACCCGATCGACGTCGACGAGTGGTTCGACATCGTGCGCGGCACCGGCAGTTACGCGGCGCTGCCGCGCTCGGCCTACGAGTCGGTGCTGGACCTGCTCTCCGGGCGGTATCCGTCCGACGAGTTCGCCGAGCTGCGTCCCCGGCTGGTGTGGGATCGCGACGCTGGCACGCTCACCGGGCGGCCCGGCGCGCAGCGGCTGGCCGTGACGTCGGGCGGAGCGATACCCGATCGCGGCATGTTCGCGGTGTACATGGTCGGCGAGAAGGCGTCTCGAGTCGGTGAACTCGACGAGGAGATGGTCTACGAGTCACGCGTCGGCGACGTGTTCGCGCTCGGAGCGACCAGCTGGCGGATCGAAGAGATCACCTTCGATCGGGTGCTGGTGACGCCCGCGTTCGGGCAGCCGGGGCGTTTGCCGTTCTGGCACGGCGACGGGCTCGGGCGGCCCGCCGAACTCGGCGCGGCGCTCGGCGAGTTCGTGCGCACGGTCGCGCAGGATCGTGCTTCCGGATCGGCCGCGAGCACCGGGAAGAAGGCACGGCGCGACGGCAGCGCACCGACGGCCGCGCCGAAGCGCCGGGCGCGACCCGACGGCGCCGAGCCGGCCGGGCCCGAGCTCGGCGCGTCCGTCGGTCCGATGGGGGACCGCGTCGCCGAGATCATGCGATCCGCCGGTCTCGATGACAACGCGACCGCCAATCTGCTCACCCTGCTGGACGAACAGCGCACCGCGACCGGGCATCTGCCCACCGACCGCACCCTCGTGGTGGAGCGGTTCCGCGACGAGCTCGGCGACTGGCGTCTGGTATTGCACTCCCCCTACGGTCTCCCCGTGCACGCCCCCTGGGCGCTGGCCGTCGGCGCGCGGCTGCGGGAAAGGTTCGGCGTGGACGCCGCGCCGAACGCGTCCGACGACGGCATCGTCGTGCGGCTGCCCGACACCACCGACGATCCGCCCGGCGCCGAGCTGTTCGTCTTCGAGTCCGACGAGATCGATGACATCGTCACCGAGCAGGTGGGCGGCTCGGCGCTGTTCGCCTCCCGGTTCCGCGAATGCGCGGCGCGCGCGTTGCTGCTGCCGCGCCGCGATCCGGGCAAGCGAGCCCCGCTGTGGCAGCAGCGGCAGCGCTCGGCCCAATTGCTCGACGTGGCACGCAAATTCCCCGAGTTCCCGATCCTGCTGGAGACGGTGCGCGAATGCCTGCGCGACGTCTACGACCTGCCGTCGCTGCGCGAGCTGCTCGGCCGGGTGGGGCGGCGCCAGATCCGGCTGGTCGAGGTGGAGACGGGGACGCCGTCGCCGTTCGCCAACGCCTTGCTGTTCGACTACATCGGGCAGTTCATGTACGACGGCGACAGTCCACTGGCCGAGCGGCGCGCGGCCGCGCTCTCGCTCGATTCCGGGCTGCTGGCCGAACTGCTCGGCCGCGTCGAGCTGCGCGAACTGCTCGACGCCGCGGTCATGGAGCAGACCGAGCGGGAACTGCAGCGGCTCACCCCCGAGCGGCACGCGCGGGACGCCGAGGGCTTGGCGGATCTGCTGCGCCTGCTCGGGCCGCTCACCGCCGCCGAAGCCGCCGAGCGCTGCGACGACGACCCCGCCGCGTGGTTCGAGAGCCTGGTTGCCGCGCGGCGGGCGCTGGAGGTGTCGTTCGCGGGGCGTAGCTGGTGGGTCGCGGTGGAGGACGCGGCGCGGCTGCGCGACGCGCTCGGGGTTCCGCTGCCGATCGGCACGCCGTCCGCGTTCATCGAGCCGGTGGCCGATCCACTCGGCGATCTGGTGGGCCGCTACGCCCGCACGCACGGCCCGTTCGCCACGGAGGCGGTGGCGGCCCGGTTCGGGCTGGGCACCGCGGTCGCCGCGACCGCCCTGCATCGGCTGACCGCCGAGAAACGCGTGGTCGAAGGCGAATTCACGCCCGGAGCGGCCGGAGCGGAATGGTGTGACGCGCAGGTGCTGCGCCGGTTGCGCCGCCGCTCGCTCGCTGCCGCCCGGCACGAGGTCGAGCCGGTCTCGACCGCCGCGTTCGGGCGTTTCCTCCCGGCCTGGCAGCACATCGGCGGCGGCGGGCTGCGGGGCGTCGACGGCGTGGCGGCCGTCGTGGAACAGCTCGCGGGTGTGCCGATTCCGGCCTCCGCCTGGGAATCGCTCGTCCTGCCCGCACGGGTGCCCGACTACACCCCCGCCATGCTCGACGAACTCATGGCGACCGGCGAGGTGATCTGGTCCGGGCACGGCGCCATCACCGCCAAAGACGGCTGGATCGCTCTGCATCCGGCCGAGCAGGCGCCGTTCACTCTGGCCCCGCCGGACGAGATCGACCTCACGGACGTGCAGCTGCGCCTGCTCACCGCGCTGGGCGCGACCTTCGTGCCGTGGACGCCGCCCGCTAGCGAACAGGCCGTGCGAGCTCCGGTGTCGTTGGACGAGCCCGAACCGCCCCCAGGCGCCGCGTTCGACGGACGTGGCGCCGACGGGCGATCCGCCGCACTACCGAAAGAGTCCGGGCCGGACAACGTCCGACGCTCACCGGTCGACGCGAACCCCGCGGTCTCGGGCGCTCCCGTGGAACGGCTGATACCTGTCCCCCAGGGCGGCGGCGCGTACTTCTTCCGGCAGCTCTCGGATGCCACCGGGTTGCTCGACGACGCCGCCGTAGCCTCCGCCCTATGGGAACTGGCCTGGGCGGGACTGGTCTCCGGTGACACGTTCGCGCCCGTACGGGCGCTGCTGTCCGGCACCACCCGGACCACCACGGCCCATCGCACGCCCCGGCGCGCGCCGCGGGGGCGCGCCTACCTGCCCCGGCCGAGCATGCCCACCCGTTCCGGTCCGCCCTCGGTCGCCGGACGATGGTCGCTGCTACCCGAGCGGATCTCGGACAACACCGTGCGCGCGCACGCGACCGCGGATCTGCTTCTGGAGCGGTACGGGGTGCTGACCAGGGGCTCGGTGCAGAACGAGGGCGTGCCGGGCGGATTCGCGCTGATGTACCGGGTGCTCACCGAGTTCGAGGATCGCGGCCGTTGCCGCCGCGGCTATTTCATCGATTCGCTCGGCGGCGCCCAGTTCTCCACCACCGACGTGGTGGACCGGTTGCGCTCCTTCGACGCCGAACGCGCTCGTCCCGAGTCCAGGCAGCCGACCGGCACGGTGCTGGCGCTGGCCGCGTCCGATCCCGCGAACCCGTACGGCGCCGCGCTGGCCTGGCCGAAGAGCGATGTCGAGGGCGGCCACCGCCCGGGCCGCAAGGCCGGAGCGCTGGTCGTGCTGGTCGACGGCGAACTTGTCCTGTATCTGGAGCGGGGCGGCAAGACCCTGCTCACTTTCACCGAGGACCCCGACGCCCGCCGGGCCGCCGCCGGAGCGCTCGCCGACCTGGTCCGGCGCCGGCAGGTGGACTCGCTGGTCATCGACCGCGTGAACGGAGACACGGTGCACGGCAACACCTTCGCCGGTTTCTTGACCGAGGCGGGCTTCTCCGCCACCCCGCGCGGACTCCGCCTCCGGAGCCGCCCGTGAGCGGCGAGACCCCGGTGCGGCAGATCCGGAACGCAGTCGACCCCGTCAGCACACCGGGGTCGTATGCCTGAGGGTGACACCGTCTTTCTGGCCGCCAAAAGGCTTCGCGCCGCTTTGGCGGGAAAAGAACTGACGCGCAGCGATTTCCGGGTGCCGCGATACGCGACGGTCGATCTGCGCGGACAGGTGGTCGAAAGCGTCGGCAGTTACGGGAAGCACCTTTTCATCCGCACACCCAGTGTCAGCGTGCACACGCACTTGAAGATGGAGGGCAGCTGGCGCGTGTTCCACTGCGGACAGCGCTGGACCAAACCTCGTGTGGCCGCACGGGTCGTGTTGAGCACCGCGGACGTCGAGGCCGTCGGGTTCTCGCTGGGCACCGTCGAGGTGGTCCGAGTGCGCGACGAGCACCGCGTCGTCGACCATCTCGGGCCGGACCTGCTCGGGCCCGAATGGGATGCGGCCGAAGCCGTCCGGCGGCTGGAGCGGTATCCGGATCAACCCATCGGCGTCGCCCTGCTCGACCAGCGCAATCTGGCCGGGATCGGCAACATCTTCCGCAGCGAGGTCTGTTTCCTGCGCCGCGTCCACCCCGCCACCAGGGTGGGGGACGTCCCCGATCTGCTGGCGATGGTCAACGAGGCACACCGCATCCTGACCGAAGCGGTCGAGCGGCCCCCACGACGGCCACTGGCGTACGGCCGCACGCACCGGCCGTGCCAGCGCTGCGGCACGCCGCTGGTCGCCGACCTGCTCGGGGACACCGCACCGGATTACGACCGCGTCGTACAGCGGGAACGCGGCATCTTCTTCTGTCCGCACTGCCAGCCCGCCCCGGCCGGCTGATCCGCGGGCACCATGAGCGACCCACGGCGATACGTGATGATCGGCGGCGGCCCGCCCGGGCTCGCCTCGGCGGTCTGGCTGGCGGAGGCAGGCAAGCAGGTCACCCTGCTGGAGCGTAGAGGGCAACTCGGCAGACCCGTGGATCCGGACGGTCCGACGGAGCGAATCCTGTTGGCCGCCACGGAGGAATTGGCCCGGCTGCACCTCGTCGATCCGGTCGAGTACCCGGACGAGCTGGTGCTGCGCTATCTGCGTTCACTGGTCGATTGGGCGATGCGCGTCGAGGCCCCCGCCGACGAGCAGTGATCAGAGTGACGGCGCGGTCGCGCGGCTCAGCCCTCCGCCGGCACCGGTTCCAGGATCTCCGGGCGGGGCTCCGGGGCGGCGATGCGCAGGGCGTCGGCGGAGGCGTCGTCCGGCTGGGTCTGCGAGTGGATCTCCGCGTCGACTCGCGCTTGATAGGTCTGGACCTCCCGGTCGACCTCCTCCTCGTCCCAGCCCAGGATGGGCGCGACCAGCTGAGCCACCTGCTCGGCGCAGTTGCTGCCGCGATGCGGGTACTCGATCGAGATCCGGGTCCGCCGGGCCAGGATGTCGTCGAGATGCAGCGCGCCCTCGGCCGCCGCCGCGTAGACCGCCTCCACCTGCAGATAGGACGGCGCGTCCGTAATGGGTTGCAGCAGTTCGGGTTTGTCCGTGGCGAAGGCCATGACGTCGGCGATGAGCGAACCGTACCGATCGAGCAGATGCTTGACCCGGTAGGGATGCACCCCGTAGGTCTCGGCCAGCTGCACCGTCTGGTTGACCAGCGCGAAGTAGCCGTCGGCGCCCAGCAGCGGCACCTTCGCCGTGATCGATGGCGAAACCCGGGCCGGAATATCCTGCGCCGCTTCGTCCACCGCGTCCATGGCCATCACCCGATAGGTGGTGTATTTGCCGCCCGCGATGCCGACAAGGCCCGGTGCGACCCGGGCGACCGCATGTTCGCGTGACAGTTTGGAGGTCTCGTCGCTCTCCCCCGCCAGCAGCGGGCGCAAGCCCGCGTACACGCCGTCGATGTCTCCCGGCGTGAGCGGCGTGACCAGTACCTCGTTCACCCGTTCCAGCAGGTAGTCGATATCCGCCTTGGTCGCGGCCGGATGTGCGAGGTCGAGATTCCACTCGGTGTCGGTCGTGCCGATGATCCAATGCGCACCCCACGGGATGACGAACAGCACCGAGGTCGCGGTGCGCAGGATGATCGCGGTGTCGCTGACGATCCGATCGCGCGGCACCACGATATGCACCCCTTTGGAGGCCCGCACGTGGAACCGGCCGCGCTGATGCGACAGGGCCTGCACTTCGTCGGTCCACACGCCGGTCGCGTTGATCACCACATGGCCGCGGACCTCGCCGTTGCGCCCGTCCTCGGTGTCGCGCACCTTCACACCGATCACCCGGTCGGCCTCCCGCACGAACCCGACGACCTGGGTGGACGTGCGGATGACCGCGCCGTAGTGCGCGGCCGTGCGCGCCACCGTCATGGTGTGACGCGCGTCGTCGACGACCGTGTCGTAGTAGCTGACCCCGCCGATCAGCGAGTCGCGCCGCAACCCCGGCGCCAGCCGCAACGCGCCCGCGCGACTCAGATGCCGTTGCCCGGGAACGCTTTTGGATCCACCCATGGTGTCGTAGAGCACGAGCCCGGCGGCCACGTACGGACGCTCCCACACGCGATTGGTCAGCGGGTACAGAAACCGCAGCGGCTTGACCAGGTGCGGCGCCAGGGTGGACAGCGTGAGCTCGCGTTCCCGCAGCGCCTCGCGCACCAGCCCGAACTCCAACTGTTCGAGGTACCGCAGCCCGCCGTGGAACATCTTCGACGACCGGCTGGAAGTCCCGGACGCGAAATCCCGGGCCTCGACCAAGGCCACCTGCAAACCCCTGGTCGCGGCGTCCAGCGCGATGCCGGCCCCGACCACGCCACCGCCCACGACGACCACATCGAAATGATCCTTGCCGAAGCGCTCCCAGGCCGCCCTGCGCTGCTCCGGGCCGAGGAACTGCGTATCCGGTTTATTGGCCATGCTCGACTCCTCCAGCCGACGCGGATGTGTGCGATCGAGCGTTCAGGTCCAGGCTAGGCGAACCGCCGCGGATCGACCGCCCGCGCCCCAGTCCGTGTCGCCCTTGCCTACTCGTCGGTAACAAGACCACCCTATCCGAGCGGCGAGTCATCGCGCACAGCCCAGTGAGGCACCCGACACCCGGTCGCACCCTGCCGGACGCGGCCACCGGAGGTCATCCGGCCATACTTCAACCCCCGGTTTCGAGTGCACGGAGACCGTGTATTGCCCGTTCGGGTCCCGGCTCGGTTCGCGCGGCCGCCTCGGACGCGACGAAGGAGCAAGCAGCGGACGCCGCAGAGGAGTCCCGAAACGGCGCGCCGGGGGCCGCAGCACTCCGCCCCGACGCACCCAGCGCACCACAACCCCCGGTTTCGAGCGAAGCGAGACCGAGCATTGCCCGTTCGCGGCCCAGCGCCGCAGGCGCTGGCAAGACCAACACAGCCGCGAACACGCCGCGACGAAGTCGCGGCCAAAATACACTGCACGGATGCGTCGTTATGTGGCCGCCATCGACCAGGGCACGACCTCGAGTCGGTGCATCGTCTTCGACCGGCAGGGACGCGTCGTCGGCGTCGCCCAGCGCGAGCACGAGCAGATCTTCCCGCAACCGGGTTGGGTGGAGCACGATGCCGAAACCATTTGGCGCGATACCGCATTCGTGCTCGGTGAGGTGCTGGAGCGCAGCGGTCTCGGCGCTGACGACATCGCCGCGGTGGGCGTCACGAATCAGCGGGAGACGACCGTGGTGTGGGATCGCGCGACCGGCCGCCCGGTGTACAACGCGATCGTCTGGCAGGACACCCGCACCGACCGGCTGTGCGCCGAACTGGGCGGCGGCGCCGGTCCGGCCCGCTACCAGGACCGCACCGGCCTCCCGCTGTCCACCTATTTCGCCGGCCCGAAGCTGCGCTGGATCCTGGACAACGTGCCCGGCGTGCGGGAGCGCGCTGAGGCGGGCGAGCTGTGCTTCGGCACCGTCGACAGCTGGGTGCTGTGGAATCTGACCGGCGAGCACATCACCGACGTCACCAACGCCTCCCGCACCATGCTGCTGGATCTGCGCTCGCTGCAGTGGGATTCGGAGATCTGCGCGGAGTTCGGCGTGCCGGAGTCGATGCTGCCGCAGGTACGCAGTTCCTCGGAGGTCTACGCGCCGATCGCGTCCGGGCCGCTGGCGGGGGTGCCGGTCGCGGGCATCCTGGGCGACCAGCAGGCCGCCACCTTCGGCCAGGCGTGCCTGTCGCCCGGCGAGGCCAAGAATACCTACGGCACCGGCAATTTCATGCTGCTGAACACCGGAACCACGCCGGTGTTCAGCAAGCACGGCCTGCTCACCACGGTGTGTTATCGCCTAGGCGACGCGGACGCGGTGTACGCCCTGGAGGGCTCCATCGCGGTCACCGGCTCGCTGGTGCAGTGGTTCCGCGACAACCTCGGCATCATCTCCGCCGCCGACGAGATCGAGCCGCTGGCCCGCAGCGTCGACGACAACGGCGGCGCTTACATCGTGCCGGCTTTCTCCGGGTTGTTCGCGCCCCGCTGGCGTCCCGACGCACGCGGCGTGATCGCCGGGCTGACCCGCTTCGTCACCAAGGCCCATCTGGCGCGGGCGGTGCTGGAGTCGACCGCTTTCCAGACCCGCGAGGTGGTCGACGCGATGCGCGCGGACGCCGAGTCGCAGCGGCTCGGCCTGGAGCTGACCACGCTGAAGGTGGACGGCGGCATGGTCGGCAACGACCTGCTCATGCAGTTCCAATCCGACATCCTCGATGTGCCCGTGGTGCGCCCGGTGGTCAACGAGACCACCGCCCTCGGCGCGGCGTACGCGGCCGGGCTCGCCGTCGGATACTGGTCGGGCACCGACGACATCCGGGACAACTGGGCCGCCGACAAGACCTGGCACCCGACCATGTCGGCCGCCGACCGGGACGAACGCTTCGCCGCGTGGAACAAGGCGGTCGAACGCACCTACGGCTGGGTCGACTGACGCGCCCGCGTGGGGCGATGCCGTGCGCCCGCGGGGGCCGATGTCATGCACCCGCGGGACCGATGTCGTGCACCCGCGGGGCTGATGTCGTGCGCCTCGGTTGTCGCCGTCGACCGTGGCGCGGCCGAATCGACCGGAACAGTGACCCTACCGGCGGTGGCGCGCGCCGAGGCGACCGCGCGCGACATCATTCGCCTATCGCATGCGCCAGGCGGGAGACCGCCTCCCGGAGGGTCGCCTCCTCGGAGGTGGTGAAGCACAGCCGCATCGAGTTCCGATGGGCTCCGGAGACCGCGAACGCGTCGCCGGGGACGTAGGCGACGCCGAGATCGATCGCGTGGGGCAACAGGTCCACGGTGTCGGTCCCGTCGGTGAAGTCGACCCACACGAACATGCCGCCGGCCGCGTCGGTACTCACCAGCCGGTCACCGAAACGCGCGCGCAGCTCGTCCACCAGCACACGCGCTCGCGCACCGTAGACGCGCCGGATCTCCTCCACTTGCGCACCCAGCCAATCCGGGTCGGCGAGCAGATCGGCGGCGATCTGCTGGGTCAGCGCCGAACCGCACAGGTCCGCGCCTTGCTTCAGCAGCTCCACGCCCCGGCACACCGCGTCGGGCGCGGTCATCCAGCCCACCCGCAAGGTCGGTGCCAGGATCTTCGACACGCTCGACAGCCGGATGACGTTGGCCGAATACGTCGCGATGGGCTCCGGCGACGGCCGCTCGAACCACAGCTCACCGTAGGGATCGTCCTCGATCACCCAGAATCCGTACCGATCGGCGAGTCCGGCGAGTTCCCGACGTCGCCGCGGGCTCATGGTGACACCGCGCGGATTGTGGAAATTGCTCACCGTATGCACCAGCGCGGGCCGCTCGCCCCGAGCGAGCAGCTCGGCCAAGGCGTCGACTCGCATGCCGTCGGCGTCCAACGGCACCGTCACGATGCGCGATCCGGCGGCCCGGAACACCTGCAAGGCGCCGACGTAGGCCGGATCCTCGACCACGACCAGCGCACCCGGATCCACCAGCACCTCGGCGAGCAGCGACAACGCCTGCTGCGACCCGTGGGTGACGAACACCTCCTCGAGCGGCACCGGCCGCCCCAGCCGCACGGTCTCCCGTGCCGCGAGCACGTCACGCAACGGGCCCCAGCCCGCCGATTCGGTGTATTGCAGACGCGCGCGGTCCGCGAGCGCTGCCTCCGCCGCCTGCGCGATCCGGTCCCGCGGCATCAACTGCTCGTCCGGCAAGCCGCCCGCCAGGCTGATCACGTCGTCGCGCGCCGCCACCTTCAGCAAGTCCCGGATCGCCGAACTCGTCAGGCCGTCGAGACGCCGGGCCAGCGGTGGAGTGATCGCCGACATGAAACCTCCCGAAAGGACGCCACGGTACGCGAGTCCTCACTGTTTCACATCGGCTACCAGAATATGAAATTCCATTCTCAATATGTGAGAAATTGCCCGAGGGCGGAGATCTCCTCCTCGCGGATTGTCACCGGCGAGGGCGATCCACCGAGTCGGCCGGGTGGGCCCGTTGCCGATGACGTCATCACGGGTGGTCGGAGCAGACTCAATCGATCAGGTAGATGAGCGTCCGTCCGTCCAGGTTCACGGTCGTGATCACCGGGAAGTACTGAGCCTCTGTGCCGTCGGGACGGCGCTCGGTGATCTCGACGTTGAAGCGATCGGAGGAGATCTCCGCGATCCGCAGGCAATATCCGGTGCCCTGCGGGATGTGCTGGTCGATGGTCTTCTGCAGGTCCGCGGGCGGCTCGACGTTCGCGCCCGGCGCCACGAATGTGTGCGCGCGGGCTGCGCTGCGCTCGGAATAGTACGCATGCTCGAAGCCCAGAATCGCCCGGATCCCACTGCTCGTATCACCAGGACCGTTGCCGAAGGTGACCTTGCCCTCGGTGCGGGTGGGGCAGTCCATCGCCACGGCACTGCTGGTGTCCGAAGCAGCCGGGCCGTCATCACTGCCGCTGGACACCACGATGGTCACGGTCAGCGCGACCAGCGCCACCACTGCCGCGAGGGTCCCCAGCACGACCCAGCGCCGCGAGGAACCGCGCCGCGCGGGCGCGGGCGTCTCGGGAATGCGCAGCGCAAGCCGCATGGCGATCGGGTCCTCGGCCCAGGACAGGCCGGATTCGGAGGGCGGCGGAGGCTTCGGAACGCCACCTTCCTGCGTCGGCCGGTTCCACCAGGAGTCCTTTTCGCCGTCCGTGGACGTCGGGCCCGCGGCCTCCCCGGCAGGCGGCCCGGGTTGGGCAGGCGCGGGCGGTGCGGACGGCCGTTCTGCGTATACCGTCGAGTCCGGCGCGCGAAACTGCGCGGGCGGTACCGGAGGCGTCTCCGGCTCGCCCGCCGGGCGCCAAGTGAGTTCCGAGTGGTCGCTCGACTGCTGCGGCACCTGCCAGCCCGGGCCCACGTCCGGGCCCATCGGCGGACCGAATTCCGTGACAGGCGGCCCGAATTCGGAAATCGGCGGACCGAACTCCCCCACTGGCGGACCGAACGCCGAACCGGACTGATCGGATTCGTTCTCCCTCGCAGAACCCTCGGAAGTCACACCCAATCCTTTCCCAGGACACACAAGTGGGGCGGCCGCGAACGACCGCCCCACCCGTCGAACAGCACGTGTCAGTACTGGAGTGAACCACCCCACTGGGTGGTGACACCACCCACGTCGACGGTCTGCGGAGCGAAATCGCCCGGCTGAAGCGGAAGCTTAACCTGTGCGGCGGCCTCCAGGGCGGCCGCGCCGCCCGGCTGCTCGCGGATCCAGTCCTCGACCGCGGCCTTGGCCTGGTTCAGCTGGGTGGTGTCGAACACGGCGGTGGTGTTGTTCGAGGCCAAGCCCTCGCCGCCGGTGTAGGTGGTCAGCTTGACGGTGTTCTTGTCGACGAACTCCACCGAGACGCCCGCTTCACCCGCGCCGGTCGGCGTGCGGTAGCCGATGGTGCCGACGTAACCGGCCTCGTTGCTGAAGTGGTGGGTGTTGGCCACGTGGCCCGGCAGGATGGTGCCGCCGTCGATGTTCGCGCCGATCTCCGCGTGCGGGCCGGTCATCTCGACGACGGGCGCGGCCGGGGCCGCCTCCATGCGCGGCGCCTGCCAGCGCGGCTGCGCCTGCGGCTGCACCAGCGTGGAGCTCTCCGGCTGGCGGGCCTGAGCGTTGTCGTTCTCCGTGCCCAGCTGCGGAGTGGTCTGCTGGCCGGGCTGCGGCGCGGCCTGCTGACCCGGCTGCGGCGCGGCCTGGTCCGGCACGACCGCGGGCTGCGGGTCGCTCGGCTTCTGCTGGCCGGGAACCGGCAGCGGCGCGACGCGCGGCGGGGTCACGCCCGGCTGGGTCGGCTTCGCCAGCTTCGGATCCTTCTGGTCCGGCGCGGCGTGGTCCGACTCGGGGGTGGTGACGCCGGGCTGGCTCGGTGTGGGCTTGCTCTCCGGCTTCTGCGGATCCTGCTTGGACTCCGGCTTGTTCGGCTCCGGTTGCGTGGTCTCCGGGGTGCTCGGCGACTCGTTCACGCCCGGCTGCGCCGGAGCAGGCGTCGGCGGAGTGGTCGGATCGTTGGGAGCCGCCCCCGCCGGCGCAGCGAAGAGAGTGGCCACTGCAGCCGCTGTGGCCAGAGGCAACGAGGTGCTCGCCATCGCTCGCTGCGCCCGACTCGGCTTACGATGTTTCACTTTTCGCAATTCCCTTCCCGGGTGCGACCGGAACGGCCGCATGCAGTTGTCCCTGGGTGAGACGCCTGATCGTCGAACGACCCAAGCCGTTCGTTCGTGCCGATTTGGAAAGGACCCATCCCCCCACACCGAACTCCGCGACCGTCCTTCGATCGCATCTCTGCCGAGAGTGAACCACATGTGCGCACGATGGGCAACGCGGTGAATAGCCAAGGGTGGCAAGAGCGCCCGCCTCCCCTGCGCGCCCCGTGCTCACCGGGCGTGATGTCCTGAATCGGACACGGCACGGCAGACGCCGAACCGAGGTCAGTCCAAATCGTCGTGCCGCATCAGCAAACGCGCCGCCTCGGTCACCGAACCGGTGAGCGACGGGTACACCGAGAAGGTCTGGGCCAGGTCGTTGACCGTCAGATTGTTCTGCACCGCAAGCGCGATCGGCAGGATCAGCTCCGAGGCGATCGGCGCGACGACGACGCCGCCGATCACCACACCGGTCGCGGGACGGCAGAAGATCTTGACGAAACCGCGTCGCAGCCCGGACATCTTGGCGCGCGGGTTCGTGTTCAGCGGCAGCATCACCGTGCGCGCGGGGACCTCGCCGTTGTCGATGGCCGTCTGACTGACGCCGACGGTCGCGATCTCCGGCCGGGTGAACACCGCGGAGGCGACGGTCTTCAGGCGGATCGGGCTGACGCCCTCCCCGAGCGCGTGGTACATGGCGATGCGTCCCTGCATCGCGGCCACCGAGGCCAGCGGCAGCAGCCCGGTGCAGTCCCCCGCGGCGTAGATGCCGGGCACCGACGTGCGCGACACCCGGTCCACCCGGAGGTAACCACCGCGATCGAGTTCGATGCCGACCCGCTCCAGCCCGAGGTTCGCGGTGTTGGGCGTCGAGCCGACCGTCATCAGCGCGTGTGAGCCGGACACGGTACGCCCGTCGGACAGCTTGACCACGATGCCGTCGGCGGTGCGCTCCACGGCGTCGGCGCGCGCGTGCTTGACCAGCTCCACCCCACGTTCGGCGAGCGCGTCCTCCAGCACGAGCGCCGCGTCGGCGTCCTCGCCCGGCAGCACGCGGTCGCGGCTGGAGACCAGCTTCACCCGCACGCCCATCTCGGTGTAGGCCGAGACGAACTCCGCGCCCGTCACACCGGAACCGACGACGACCAGGGTCTCCGGCAGTTCCTCCAAGTCATAGAGCTGACGCCAGTTGAGGATGCGCTCGCCGTCCGGCTCCGCGCCAGGCAGCACGCGCGGGCTCGCGCCGGTGGCGATCAGCACGACCTCGGCCTCGATGGTCTGCTGCGCGCCGTCGGCCAGCTTGGCCAGCACCCGGTGCGCGGCCAGGCCGCTGCCGCGGTCGATCAGCTCGCCGTATCCGGCGAGCACGGTCACCCCGACGGTCTGCAGCTTCGAGCGGATGTCGGAGGACTGTGCCAGCGCCAGCGCCTTGACACGCGCGTTCACCTCCGGCAGCTGCACCTGCGCCTGATTCGGGTCGAGGGTGATCCCCAGATCGCGAGCGCGGCGCAGGTCGGTGCGCACGCCGGTCGAGGCGATGAAGGTCTTCGAGGGGACGCAGTCCCACAGCACGCACGCCCCGCCGATCCCGTCGGAGTCGATCAGCGTCACCGACGCGCCGTGCTGGGCCGCCACCAGGGCCGCCTCATAGCCGGCCGGTCCGCCACCGATGATCGCGATGCGGGTCATTGATACCTCCGCTCGTGCTTCGCGCCGGGATCTCCGGCACGGGTCAACGTTATCCGGCAACCACCTCGCACCATCGACCGCGTTACCGGTGCGCAACGGTTCCCCGCCGCGCGCCGCGCCGCAGGTGTGGCAATCGAACGCGGTTCGCGAAGGTTATTGGCTACCCTTTGCTGGTGCCGATCTATGCCGCCTATGGGTCCAACATGGACTCGACGCAGATGCTCGAGCGCTGTCCGCACTCCCCCATGTCCGGGACGGGCTGGTTGGAGGGCTGGCGGCTCACCTTCGCCGGTGACGATATCGGCTGGGAAGGGCCTCTCGCGACGGTCGTCGAGGATCCCGGTTCCCGGGTGTTCGTCGTGCTCTACGACGTGTCCCCGGAGGACGAGCAGCGGCTGGACCGCTGGGAGGGCTCGGACTTCGGTATCCACAAGAAGATCCGCCTGCGGGTGACCCGCAACGCCGACGGCGGCGACCCCACGCTGGCCTGGCTCTACGTGCTGGACGCCTACGAGGGCGGCCTACCCTCGGCCCGCTACCTCGGCGTGATCGCCGACGCCGCCGAGAAGGCAGGCGCGCCAGAGGATTACGTGCACGCCCTACGCACCCGCAACAGCCGCAACGTCGGCCCGGGCAATTTCGGCTGACCACGCGTCACACCGCGACGCCGGCGGCATGCCGTACCTTCCAGGTCGGCCGAGCCGTCGGCGCACTCCCGGCCTCGTCGAGCGCGAGGCCATCGAGCACCGTTCGCGGCCCGGTTCGCGTCCGAGCGGGCGAAGCGCATGCGCCGCAGAGGCGCGTCTCGCCCGCTCGGACGCGAGCCACAAAGGGGCCGCGAACACCCAGCGCCGCAGGCGCTGGAAATCAGACAGAGCCAGGGTCGAGCACGAGATTGCTCAGCACCCGGACGCCGACCGCGAGCGCCCGCTCGTCGATGTCGAAGGTCGGCTGGTGCAGATCCAGCTGCTCGCCCGTACCGGACCAGACGCCCAGGCGCGCCATCGCGCCCGGCACCTCCTCCAAGTACCAGGAGAAGTCCTCGCCGCCACCGGACTGCGGGGTGTCGGCCAGCGCGTCCGGACCGAGCGCGCGGATCGCGTCCTCGAAGATGCGGGTGGAATGCTCGTCGTTGACCACAGGCGGCACGCCGCGACGGTAGTTCAACTGGTAGCGCACGCCCGTCGGGGCGAGCAGGCCGTCGACGATCTCCCGCACCATCGGCTCCAGCAACGACCACGTCGCGTGATCTCCGGTGCGGATGGTGCCGGTGAGCATCCCGGTTTGCGGAATGGCGTTCGGCGCCTTCCCCGCGCTCACCGCGCCCCACACCATCACGGTGCTGGTACGCGGGTCGATGCGGCGGCTGAGCAGGCCAGGCAACCCGGTGATGACCGAGCCGATCGCGTAGACCAGGTCACTGGTCAGGTGCGGACGCGAGGTGTGACCGCCCGGCGAGTCGAGCACCAGCTCGATCGTGTCGGCGGCGGAGGTGATCGCACCCACCCGGATGCCGACCCGGCCGACCTCGAGGCGCGGGTCGCAGTGCAGCGCGAAGATCCGCTCCACACCCGTCATCGCACCGGCGGCGACCACGTCGATCGCGCCGCCCGGCATGATCTCCTCGGCGGGCTGGAAGACCAGCCGCACGCCGACCGGCAACTCCGGCACCTCCGCCAAGGCCAGCGCCGTACCGAGCAGGATGGTGGTGTGCGCGTCGTGGCCGCACGCGTGCGACACGCCCGGCACCGTCGACGCGAAGGGCAGTCCGGTGAACTCCTGCAGGGGCAACGCGTCCATGTCGGCGCGCAGGCCGATGCGCGGGCCGTCCGGTCCGAGGTCACAGATCAAGCCGGTGCCGCCGGGAAGTACCTGCGGCGTCAGTCCCGCCTTGGTCAGCCACGCCGAGACGAACTCGGTGGTGCCGAACTCGGTCCGGGACAGCTCCGGATTGGCGTGGATATGCCTGCGCCACTGGACGAGATCGACCGTGTGATCGGCCAGCCAGGACTCCACCGCTGCTCGCCCGGACCCCCGGGTTTCCGACGCTGCGGAGCTGCCGGGGCCCTCCATGGCCACACGGATGCCCAGTGCCGGGCCCGTCGCCGGCGCCGCCGAACGGCCGGTTGTGCTCACCGAATGTCCTCCTGTCGTTGAACTAGCCGTTGCAACAACCTGTCTCTATGGATGTCATCGCGGGCGACGGCGATTGCGGTACGCGCGAGCGCGAGCGCACCGTCGAGGACCGCACGATCCGCCGAGGCGTTGACGCTGGCCGCGGCGAAGCCTGGCTGATGTGTCACCGCACCACCGGCATCGATGCCGATGACCGGGTGAATGCCCGGAATGACGTTGGTGACGTTCCCCATGTCGGTGCTGCCCAGCGGCCGCTGCGCCTCGAACTCCGGAGCGAGCGGCACGCGTCCCGATCCGGTGAGCTGCTCGCGATAGACGAGCAGTAACTCCGGATCCGGTGTCAGCTCGGTATACGTCGGCGCGAGCGTCCGGATTTCGTGGGTGCAGCCGGTCGCGAGGGCGCCCGCCTCGAAGCAAGCCGACGCTCGTCGCATCAGATCGTCGAGGGATGCGGAGTCGACTGCGCGTAGGTAATACAGCAGTTCCGCACGTCCGGGCACGATGTTGGGAGCTACGCCACCGTCGCCGACTATACCGTGCAGTTGCTGGCCGGGCAGGAGATGTTGCCGCAGCAACCCCAGGGCGACCTGCACGACGGTGACCGCGTCGCCCGCGTTGCGGCCCTGCTCGGGGGCCGCGCTGGCATGCGCCTCACGCCCGTGGAAGACCACCGATACGTCGGCCAGCGCCAGCGAACGGGCGCCGACGATGTCGAGCGGGCCGGGGTGCACCATCATCGCCATCGCGACGTCGTCGAACACCCCGTGCTCCAGCATGAGCACCTTGCCGCCGCCGCTCTCCTCGGCGGGCGTGCCGAACACCAGCACGGTGAGATCCAGCGCGTCGGCGACCTCGGCGAGTCCGAGCGCCGCGCCCACCGAGGCCGCGGCGATGACGTTGTGCCCGCACGCGTGCCCGATCTCGGGCAGCGCGTCGTACTCGGCGCAGAGACCGACGGTCAGCGCCCCGCTGCCGTAGCGCGCGCGGAACGCCGTGGGCAGTTCCGCGACCCCGGTCTCGATCTCGAAGCCGCGCTCGGCGAGCGGCGCGATGGTCTTCGCGACGCTGCGGGTCTCCTCGAACGCCAGCTCCGGCTCGGCGTGAATCGCGTGCGAAAGCCCGATCAGCTCGGCCGACGCCGCGCGGATCGCGGCGTCACTGCGAGCGGCAGCGTCGACCTCACATACGGCGTTGCCGTCGTGTTGCGCTTCCTGGCGCCCGCTGCGCGGTGGTGGCATGCAACACAGTCTCGCACTGTATTGGATTTCCAGCGCCTTCGGCGCTGGGTGTTCGCGGCCCTCTTGTGGCTCGCGTTTGCGCGGCCGCCGCTTGCGACCTGGTGCGCGGACCGGCGGCCCCCCCAAACCCGGCCGGGCCCCCAACCGG
>NZ_JBEYCG010000028.1:0-30136 GCF_040632645.1 Nocardia sp. NPDC019219
CCACCACACCACCCGGACCACCCGGCACCGGCCCACCAGGCACACCCACACCAGGCTGACCCGGCACACCACCCGGCTGACCCGCCTGACCAGGCGCCGCCGCACCCGGCACGGTCGGACTACCAGGCACCCCAGCCGAACCCGGAACCCCGGCGTCACCGCCACCATTCGGCTGACCGGATCCTGGCTGACCTGCTCCGGGAGGCTGCCCCGTCCCGGGAGAAGGACTGCCGGGCGATCCCGGCACCCCACCCTGCCGCGGCCGCTGCTGATCGGGCCGGTTGGACCACGGCGTCACCGGTACCGGCGGCGCCTCGGCATCCTCGCCGGCTTCTATCTGGGGCTCTACCTCTGTTGGCGGCATCGCTTACTCATCACATCCCGCTGCCGAGTACTCGTTTCACCCGCACGTCGTTCACGCTCGGGATGCTCAGTTCGACGAATTCACCGGTCGTCGCATCGGTGGTGACGAGCCGCGTGTCACTGACCGCGATGCCGACCTGGGTCGGCGCGTTGTTTCGGTAATTCCAGAACACCAGATCGCCGGGCGATACCGCGACGGGATCCACTCGCTGGCCGCACGCGGCCTGTGCCGCAATGGTGTTCGGCAACACGACTACCGATGCTTCGCCGAGCTGTCCGCATGCCCGCCGCGCCGGAACGCTCGGCTGAACCGCGCCGTCCCCAACCGACGGCTGCGCCACCGCCGCCTCGGTAGTCGCGCATCGACCCGTTATCTGCGCGGCCGATGCCTGGTAGATCACAGATCTGGTGAACTCCGTGGCGCCGGCTCGGCTACCGGAGCCGGTGCCGGCCCCGCTCGCCGTCAGCTGTGCCAGAGCGAGCTGACGCGCACACTCCACACCGATGCCCCCGTTGACGTACAGCAAGGCAGGATCCTGGCGTGGCGCGTACTTCATCGCCGTGGCGCAGGCACGATCCCAATCGGAGGCGTGGGTGTCGTCCGGTGCGATGGTCAGCTCGGCGTACGGATTCGTGGTGGGAGTGGAGGTCGTTCCACCCACCGGTGCGCTCTTCGCGGTCGGCCGCGCCGCTGTCGTCGCGCGGCTGGGGGTCACTGTCTGCGAGGGGTCGGGCCCCACCGCACTGTCGCACTGATAGTGCAGGTCGGAGGCGATCGCCGACGTCGCGCCGCCGATGACCACTAGCAAAACCATCATCGACACGAGCAGGACGCCCACGCCCCCCAGCACTACCCATACCCAGATCGGCATGAGTACGAGCGTTAGAAGACGACCGATCATCGCGTGCCTCTCTGTGATATCTGCCCCACTGTCTTGCCCTTATCGAGGGATGATCAGCGGCCGCGCGGGTTCCTGAGGGGATTCAGGATCCGGTCCGGGATGTCGGGCAGCGGATTCGCCGCGGGGTCCGGCTGCGGGAGCGAGACAGCACCGGTGATATTGCGGCCCGCCTGCCATTGGTCGGTCTGGGCAGCTTTGTCGATTTCGGAACGCAGTCTTCGAATCCGATCGAAGTCCTGTGGATTCTCGGCGACCCAGTTGGTGGCCGCCTGGATCCGCAGCGCATGCTCGTTCGCGATCCACTGCCTCAACCTGTCCGCATCGTTCTGAGAGAGGTCCTGGCCATTGACCCGCAGCCGCGCGGCTGACGCGTCCCTGATCGGCCCCGATGCATGGGCCTGCAACGCATCAATCCATTCTCTGGTCGGATTGTCGATGTAATCCCTGCCGAGCTGGGCCAGTTCATCCGAAATTCGCACACCGCCCTGGTAATCACCTCGATACCGATCGACGCTGGCCTCCAACCCGTGGAACCTGGCCATCATCATTCTCGGATTCGTATGGAAGTCCCGCTCGAAGTGCTTGTGCGCCGCGACGACCCGGCCGAGGTGCTTCGATGCGAGCGGCTCGTCGTCCGCGTGCCGGATGATATCCGCGCGCGCGATCGTCGCCCGTTGTCCTCGAGTCCAACCGATACCGGCCATACGGAGGGCGTACTGCACGCTGCCCATCATGCCTGTCATATGCGCGACATTCTCCGCGGCGTAGGCGGCAGACCTTTCACTATTCCGGCGCGACCCGGACCTGGTTATCCCCTCCCGGGCATAATTGGCAGCAGCCACACGATCGTATGCCGAGGCGTGCGCGGCCTCCCTCAGGTCGCGAGTCCTCAGGCCCCTCGCTTTGTTCCTCTTGTCGATCTGGTCTACCCGGGAGAAAGGATTGAGGGGATTGAGGCGGCCACCGGCCATCCACGCCGTGACCGGCGAGCTGTTGATGGTGCTGATCGCGCCGAGCATGGCGAGCGGGGTCATCGAGTTGGCCGCGCCCGAGTTGCCCATGCCCAAACCCATACCCAATGGGGCGCCGCCAGCGGCACCCTGCGCCGTTCCGGGGTTCTGGATCGCCGCGCCGATGCGGTGGGTCACCCAATCGTTGGCCTCGTCGATATTCCTGCTCAGACGCCGCACCTGGACGATGGCGACGATCTCGACGCCCGCCCCGATCACGAACACCACCATGATCTGACCGTTCGCCGCTCGGAACAGACTGCCCAGCAACAGCTCGTAGATGCCGAGGCCGATGACGAAAAAGGCCATTTTCCCACCGGCGATGAAGCCGTGTACCACACAACGCACGGTGAATGTCTGCGTGGGACCGTAGATGTAGCCCCCGGCGGCGAACCCGAAGATCGACGCGAACCCGTAGTAGATGAGGTCGAGCGCGGCCCACATGATCTTGAAGGACAGGTACGCGGCGAAGGCCAGGAGAATGAGCGCGCACAGCAACAGCAGCAGTCCGGCTCCGATCTGACCGACGCTCGGATCCCCCATCGCGGCATACGCGGCGCTGTCACCGCACGACTTCATCCCGTTCCGCACCCGGTCTTCGCTGCCCGCCGCCATGCCGGCGGACCACGCAGCCCGGCAAGAAGGGTTGTTGTCCACTACGTGCCCGGTATTCCAGACCTGCAACCCGAGCCGGATGATATTGGTTGCCATGGTCGCTTGCAGCGTGCCGACCAACTGGTCCGGATTCGGGTTGTTGTCCCCGTTCAGACCCGCCGCGACCGAAAGCCCCACGTTACGGCCTTGCACCAGCACGCCGTGGTCGGACAACGCCTCCGCAAGCGGGTTGGTCAGGAAGAACACGCCCGCGATCGCGAAGGCAATCATCGTCACGACCTGTGCAACGGCCTTCGCGTATAAGGCGCGAACGATGAAATAGCCCACGAAGAACGCACCGATCGCAAGCGCCGTCGACGCCAGCAGCGGCGTCGCGATCTGCGCCGTCAGGTTGCGGGCCATCGCTTGCAGCGGCGCGCTGATCAGATTCAGCCACTGGAAGTCCAGCGCCTTGCCAGGCAGCCAGACCCCGGTGATCGTCAAGAGTTGCCATACCGCGAACAGCGGCATGAGGATGATCCACAGCGCGAAATTCCCGATGTTCAGCACTCCGCCGCGATCGACCACCAACATGTAGCTCGACACATTGACGCCATAGGAGTCCTTGACATTCATCCAGCTCGTCGCGCTGTTGGGAGCGGCCCCTTGGGTCGCTGTGCCTGTCTGCGCAATGGACACCGCGTGGACGAGGCCCGGGAAGACGAACAGCACGAAGAGGGCCACGACGATCCACGCGATTCGCCTACGACGGCGCGACGCGGCGATCCAAGCGCGGAATCGCCGGAACACCATCTGCGGTCGCCAACGGTCGGCGTCCCAGAACTGCGGTTCCCAAGGCATCCCGAAAGACTGTTCGGTGCGAATTCTGGAGCCGAGTATCGCTCTCATCAGCGTCCCAATCGCTCGGGCAGGGCCGAACGCGCATTGTTGACGCTGGTCGGCGTACTGGTGATCGCCGCGGCTCGGTCCGGCCGCGCCGGACCGAGCACCTTGCCGCGGCCGATGCGGTTCAGCGCGTCACGCATGAACATCTCGCCACGACGCTCCTCGGGAATCTGACGACCCGGACCGATGGGAGGCGAGGTCTCCTCGCGGAGAATCTGCAAGAGGAACGGGGCTTCCTCCAGATCGACGCCCAGCCACTCCAAGCTGTTGCGCGCCAACGTCTCGTCGCGCTGCCGGAAGACGAATCGGTTCGGGATCAGGTTGTGGGCCGCGCCCTGGAAGTCGGTGGCCGGGTCGTGCGAGGCCAGCCCGATCGCGGCCAGGTGCTTACGGCCGTCGCGGCTGAAATCCGAGGTGACCGCCGAGCCGACCTGCGTCTGCGTGAAGTGGTGCGCCTCGTCGCCGACCAGCAGGCCGAACCTGCCGTTGTCGGAGAGAAACGCCTCTCGCGCCGCCACGCCGACCAGTTCGTACAGCGCCGTGCCGAGCCGCTTCGTCAGCGGCAACCGGTTGTACAGGTGCGGCGTGGTGAGTTCCTCGGCACTCGGCAGTTGCAGATTGTGACTGCGGACGACGGTCGCGGCGGCGTCGAGGCGCAGCGGTCGCAACTTGGGGTCGAACAGCACCGGCACCCGCTCCACCACGGTGCCGAGTCGCGCCGCGAGATCGGCGTACTCCTCGCCGCGCTCGGGATGCTCCCGTAACCGGCGCACCACTTGGTATAGATCGAGCAGGCTCTTGATCTTGTGCTCGGCCATGCCTCTGGGTGACAGCAGATTGCTCGCCGCGGCGCCCGCGCCGGAGGTCGGCGACAGATCCAGCAGCGGAAGGATCGAGTCCAGCGCGCGTTCACCCGCAATCCGCGGGTTGAACAAACGCAACGGATCCAGCGACACCGTGGGATTGGCCAAGTCGATGATGACCGCGTCGTCGATCGACCGCGCGAAGTGCTCCCACTCACCGACCTGACTGCGGTCGATGGCGAGGAACTGCCCGCCCATGTCGTGGACGAGCACCGCCATCAGTTTCAGGAAATACGACTTGCCCGAGCCGAGTTCGCCGGTCACGGCGAACGAGGCGGACAGATCGTGCAGCGCGGCCTCCATGATGCCGAAGTGGATCGGCTCGAAATGGCCCGACAGCAGGTTGACACCGATCACCGGCCCGCTGTCGTCGCCGATCTGGCTGGTGGTGAACGGCACGAAACCGGCCCACATGTCCGAGGGAAGGATATGGGCGAAGTCGTCGAAGGCACGCCGCGGTGGGCTGCCGGGAATCAGCATCGACCACAGGTCGACCTGCGCGCCGACCGGGGCGGTCATGTCGACCTGGAACCGCTTGTAGCGCCGCTTGAGCGTGTTGACCGCGTCCATGGTGGCGTCCCGCGTCGGTCCGCCGATGGCGATGACCGTGGTGAACGAGACCTCCGATTCCCCGCCGTTGACCTCGAAGTGCTGGTTGTACTCGCCGAGCATGCGGGCTTTCGAGGCCAACGTGTTCTGTGCGAACGAGACCTCCTGGTCCCGCTGATCCATCTGCTCGCCGAGCCTGCGCAAACTGAGTTCGTTGTTCTTCAACACCTGTTCGGCGGGCTTGGTCGAGATCCGCATGCCCCAGTCGACGGTGACGTCGCCGAGACCCTCGAGCACGTTGAGGAACTCGCTGCCGCCGGGAAAGGTCATGCCCGCGTAGGGGAAGGAGTGCGGCGTCAGCATCGCCTGGTAGGACGGGCGGTACTCGAAATCCGGCTGTACCACCTTGATGACGGGAACGAACGAGGGACGGATACGCCGATTGCTGTCGGCCTGTGCTCCCTCGTCGAGCGCGGCGGAGCGGAACACCGCCGCCGTCGCGTCGTCCAGTGCGCCCGCACGCGTGGGCGCCACCGGGTCCCCTGCGGCGCCGCGCGAGAGATAGTGCTCCCACAGCCATTGGAACAGGGCCGCCGGCACCGGAGCCGGATCGAAGTCACCGCCGATCCTGGACAGGATCTCGTTCGCCTTCTCGTCGTATTCGTCCAGGTCGGCGCGCGAGATCGCGGTCGCATCGATCGTGGGGGTGCTGCCACGCCACAGGCGCGACAGCGCGGACATGCTGGAGTTGCTGGCTCCGACCGGGATCGACAACAGGAAGATGCGGGTCTGCGGCATGATCGCGTGCACGCGTTCGTAGGAGGCCACCACCTCGTCGGCGTAGTCCTCGCACTCGTCCAGGTCGACACCCTCCACCATCTTGGTGAGCACGTCGATCGTGTTCAGCCGCGCCTGGATGCCCAGCAACAGCGATCCGCTCGGCAAATTGGTGACCAGCGCGTGATGCGCCATCTTCACGTCGTACTTGTCACCGGCCTTGCGCAAGCCGTAGCCGAGCGGGTTGATGAAGTAGGTCGCGGTGACCAGACCCGAATGGGTGAATTGAAGATTGCCGCGAATCGCCGCGGTGGGCTGTAGATCTCGTCCGAGTGCCATCAGGGGCGTCCTCCGGAGGCTGTGCCGTTGCTGTCGCCGTTGTCGTTGCCGTTCAGTCGCCGCCACAGGTCGGTGGCCTTACCGCCTCCACTCACCACCTCGAGCAGGCGGATGCCGGATTTCGGCTCGGCGGCCACCGCTGCGCCCGGGCGATCGGGCAGAAGGAGGACCACGGTCTCCTCGATGAACATGGTGTGGCGCACGGAGTCACTGGTGATCGGCATCCCCGAGGCCGACACCGGCTTGCGGTACACGATGAGCCTGCTGAGCCAGAAAGCTCGCGAGAGCATCCGGACGCCCGTGTACGGCACGAGCCCGAGCACGAAGACCGCCAGGATGGTGATTGCCAGACCCGTGATGAAAGTGACGGCCGGGTTCAGCGGCAACGCCATCGCGCCCACCGACGTCACCGACATCATCGCCACGGCGGCGGCGACCTGCGGCAGGGTGTAGGGGCCGAACGGCAGCTTCTGCCCGTTCTGCGCCTTGCCGATCATCGTGGGCACACGTTTGATCGGCGTGAACACCTTGATCACTTGGGTCATCGATAGCCACCGATGGGGTGATCAGGAACGATGAGGTTCGCGTCCGTTCGCGCGTAATTGATGGTCGTGGGCAGAATCCAGATCACCACCCCGGCCATCAACCCCGATCCGAAGACGACGATGATCCGCGCCGGCGACAGCCTGGATTTCGCCGCCTCGGAGATCACCACACCGATCGTGACGATGGCGATGATGATCATCCCACCCCATCGGACAAAGATCAGAATGCCATAGAGGATGTTGCTCAGATTACCCATCGGGCTGCCTCTCGGATCAGTTCTGTGTCGCCGGCGGAATCGTCACCGACGGCGAGGAAGACGAGGTGGAGGTGGGCGGCGCTCCGCCGCGCGAATCCTGACCGACGACCACCGCCAGCGGACTCGCCAAGGCGGGAATCGGATCGATGGACACCACTTGCCACTGGCCCGCGTTGCGAATCATGGTGAGCGGGTAGGCCAGTGTCGAGGTGGCGCCCGTGTCGGCTTTGGGGTTGACGGTGGCCAGCACTTGGGCCTTCGCACCACCGGAGCCGCAGCTCGAATCGTCCGTGGTGAGCGAGGTCAGCTCGACGGCGGTGAATGGCGGCGGCTTCAGCGCGGCCAGCCCGGCATCCGGGGTGGTGTAGCGCGCCACATCGCCATTCCCGGCCAGCATGGCACTCAGGAAGCCCGCGGCTACCTGCCCGAGGGGCGTATCCGGTGCGCAAGGCGCGCCATAGGCGAGTTTGAGGTCGACGCCCTTGCCGGGCGGCTGGACCACCGCCGGCGTCGACAGCGCGCGCAACCGCCCGTCGGAGAACGAGACCGCGACACGATAGAACTGACGCTGGTCGGACGGAGCGGCGGTCGCGGCTTTGCCGACTCGGACCGACACGGTCACCGACCAGACCTCGAGCCCGCCCGCCGCGAGCGCACGCGAGACATAGACGACCGACGGGTCGGAGACGTGGCGCGCGGACGACGGCAGCGTGATCTGCTGATTGGAGCCGACGAATTCGCCGAGCCGATCCTGCTGTCCCGCAGTGGCGGTCAGATAGGTGACGACGAACTGCTCGGCGAAAGACCCGGCCAATTGCGCATGCCCGACAATAGCCGTCGTCGAATCATCCGACGGCGCGGGCGGACCCGAATCGAAGACGCTGAGAATCGCGTGGCCGCCACCGAGTACGGCGAGTACCGCGAGCACGGCGACTACGATGTTGTCGCGACGGCGGCGGGCGGCCATCCGGCGAAGCAGTGCCTCACCCGAATCTGCCGGTCCCCGAACCACTGTCCTCACTCCCGAAATGGTAGAGAGCACAGGCGTTCTTAACCGGCCGGTAGTTCCCAGTCGTGGGAATCAATCGTCAGCAGGCCGGGCTGCTTTTCATCCGCCCCGCAAGCCAATGCCGCAATTGTTCGTCATAGCCGATCGGCGCGCTGCGCTGCCGCGGTTCCAGGACCTGACGATGGGTTTCCAGCAGCGGAACGTCGTCGGCGACCCGGACCAGCTGAGCGATCGCCAGCTGTCTGCTGGAGTACCCGGGATAGGGATAGAGGAGCAACGAGGTGGGCGTGTAGCCACCGCCGTAGTTGAGTACTCGCAACGTCACGCCGCAACTGTCGCCCGACCGCAGCCGATCGCCGAGTTCCGCCAGCTTGGGACGGTCTTCCGGATGGAAGACGTCGACGGGCCGGAAGAGATAGTCCCACCGCACCCACGGCGCGGGGTCCGTCAGCCAGTGCGAGATGCTGGTGTGCTCGAGCTGGACCACGGCCAGATGCGTACCCGCCCGGCGATGCGCCTCACGCAATCCGATGCGCTCCAAGGTGGGCCACGCCGCGGGCGCGTTCTCCGAGGTCACATCCTCGATCAGCCACCACGCACCGCGCGTGCGCTCGTCGTCGCGGGCCCGGATGGTGATCCGCCACTGGGCCGGGCGTCCGAATCCGTGCACCACGGTGGTGTCGAACTGCATCCGCTCACCGGGCTTGGGGTCGTAGAGGAGATCGAGGACCTCCGCGTGCCGATCGAAGCTCGAGACCCGGTGGAACAGTTCCGCGATCGACATCCGAGGGACGTACTGTTCGACGGTGCTGCCGGACAGTCGCGTGATACCGCTGGGCTGCTGGATCGTCTGACTGCTCAGGTCCCAGATGGCGCCCACCGCGGGGCGCGGCGCGGCAACGCGCTCGGATGCCGGTCCGAGCCACAGTCGGACCGCGTGCACGTCGCCGGCCGGGCCGAAGATCGGGCGGATGAGTAGCTGGTGCCGTCCCGCGCGCGTCTGAATGGCCAGATCGACATCCTGCGCCTGGTCGTGCGCGGTATGGATCGCCTCGGTCAGGCCCGCGGTCGTCAGCTTGTCGTACAACGCGGGCGTTTTGGACAGCGTCCGCTGCAACACCCGCTGCCAGCTCGCGAACTCACGCGGTGCGTCCCCCACCGAGGCCACGGACATGCCGTCCGGCGCCAACGTCTCGATCGTCACCCAAGGAATCACTGCGCCACTTCGCTTCGCACTTGCCCGACCAGCCGTTCCTCCGGGTCCGCCTCAACCCGGATGAGACATCTTGTGACTCAGGCAATGTACCGTTATTTAGCGGCTCAATCAACCCGTGAGAGAACCGTCCGTTCTCATGAAGTCTCCGTCATGTTCATGGGACACACGCAGGCGTGTTCATTTTGTTCACGTTAAGTTCGGCCGAGGCCCCCTCATACCGGCGCGCAACGCGACGGCACATCCGCCGCAAACCAGCGCACAAGATCAACAGCAGCCGCCATCCGAGGCCCGTAGCATTCTCGTGGCTAGTTTGGCCCGCAACCGGAACCCTTTCTCGCCCAGGGCTTGTGCCGCAGCGCGAAAGATCAGGCGTTCCTTCCAGCCAGCGCCAGCACACCTGCACCCAAGACCGTCGCGATGTCCCCGAGCTGCGAAGGAATCACGCGCAATCCGGGCAGGAAGCTCAGCCTGGCGTGCGTGGCGACGGCTTCGCCCAGCGGTTTCCACAACACGGGTCCGGCTCCGGCGAGCGAGCCGCCGAGCACCACGAGGTCGATATCGAGCAATGCCGCCACCGAGGCGATCGCCCGGCCGAGCGCCGTGCCCGCCCGCCCGAGCGCCGCGGCCGGTATGTCCTCGCCCACGCGCGCGGCATCCAGCAATTCCGGCACCGACGTGCCCGCCCAGCCCTGCTCCCGCGCCCAGCGCACCACGGCCAAGCCGCCGGCGACCGCCTCCAGACATCCGCGGCCGCCACAGGAGCACCGATCGTCGAAGCCGGGAACCAGGACATGACCTACGTGCCCCGCGTTGCCGGTACGCCCCACCAAGCTGAAGCCGCCAACCACGACCCCGCCGGTGATGCGATCGGAGACCCCGATCGCCAGGCTGTCCATCACTCCGCTCGTCGCGCCGAAACCTCGCTCCGCCAACGCCAGGCAGACGCCGTCCAGCGCGAGCGGAACCTGCGCGTCCGGGAACAGCTTCCGCGCGGCTTGCACGATCCCGAAACCCGCTCGCCACTCCGGAACATCGGCGGGAGCGATCACCCCGGCCGCCATGTCGATCGGCCCGGCCGAAGCGATGCCGAGGGCGGTGACCTGGTCACCGCCCGCGACCTCGAGCAGCAGCTCCTGGCATCGGTCCCAGGCGCCCGTCGCCGGGATCGGGATCCTGCGGATGTCGTCGGTGTCGACATCGTCGGCGACCCTGGTCGCGGCGAAGCCCGACGACGCGATCTCCAATGCCAGCACTGTCATGAGTTACACACCACCGAAGGACTCGACGCGAAAAGGTGCACGCAGCATAGTCACAGACCGTCGGTGCCGGTCGGTTTCAGCGGTTGCCCGAGCACGATGTGCCGACGGGGCGCGGGGAGAGTGGAGACGGTGCGCAGCGGACGCGGTCCGGTACGGATGATCCGCATGGGGCGCTTGTGGTCGATCGGCGCGGCGCGGTGGCGGTCCAGGTTCTCGATGACGCCGCCGGAGTTGTCATAGGCGACGCCGGCCCAGATCATCGCGCGGGGGCCGTCACCGCGGGAGGTCAGCGCCTGCGCCAGCTGTTGGCACTGCACGAGCAAGGGGCAACTCTGGCAGGTGCGCACCGCTGCTCGCCAGGCATCCGGATTCCCGGTGTCCATGTCCCAGTTGTCGGGGACGTCGGCGCACGGGGGCCGCTGGTTCGACTTTGCCGGAATCGACGAGACCTTTGCTGACGCAATGGATCCCGTGTCCATCGGAAGGGTTCGCGTAATGCTCATAGCCATCTCCGGGGATGCCGAGCACACACCTCTGGCAGGTGCGTGGCCCATGGATCGGACGGTCATCAGGGCTGCTCAACAGTCCCCGGAACCCAGCCGCGATAAGCTGGTCTACGCACGGTAGCCCACTGTTGCCCAGCACACAACCTCTTGTGCCGCTATGTAACGGCTCGTTGACCTTGAAGCAACACCCAGCTACCGTCTTTAACGGCACGTTATGAAACGGACCGTTTTCCACGGGGGCCCGACTATGGTTTCCTTTTAAACATGGCTGCAGACTCTGAATTCACGATCGACGAACTGGCACGGGCAGCCGACACCACCGTGCGCAGCGTCCGCGTGTACCACGAGCGAGGGCTCCTGCCCTCGCCGGAGGTGCGCGGGCGGATCGGGTATTACGGGTCGGACCACCTCAACCGGCTGCAAACGATCAGCCGCCTGCTGGGGCGTGGCATGAAGCTGAACGGGATCAGGGAGCTGCTCGAGGCCTGGGACCGCGGCGACGGACTCGCCGATGTACTCGGCGTCAAGAACGCGAACGCAGCCGAACCGGATCCGGAAGCCACCACCGAGCCACAGGACAGCTACGCCGAGTTGCCGGACTACGCGAAGCAAGCGCTGGCCTCCAGCGAAGACCCGCTCGAGGCGTACCGGGTCACCAATCCGCGGTGCTGCGATCTGGCCACCCGGCTCTCCGACACCGGGCTGCCGATGCAAGACACATTCCAATTGGTCGAGCGACTGCGCGCGGACTGCGATCGCATCGCCGACCGCTTCGCCACCGAACTGTTCTACCGTCTCGCCGGGCAGACCTACGAAGAATCCGCACGAACCCCCCGCGATCGCACGAAGCTGGAGACCGATCTGGCGATCGCCCGGTTGATCGTCACGCGGGCCACGTCGGAGCTGATCGACCAGGCGTTCGCCCGGCACTCCGAGCTGCCGCCGCCCACGGTGGCCTCCAGCCCGCAGATGCAAGCCGAGCAGTGACGGCACGGCCTAGAACCGACCGTTCTCCTATTTCCATCCGGCACTGTCCGATACTTAGGTAGACAAATCCGTTCGGCTCTTTCGAGCGGTGCACCGACAGTGCCGGAGCGAAAATCCGGTGCGCCTGCCTTTTGCGCATCGAACACGGCTCCCCGCGAACCCGTGCGCACACCCGGGCTTGACCAGTGCCGAAGAGTTGCCAGGAGGTGCCCGGCGGCGGCTTCCCGGGACCGGAGCGGTGAACCCACACTCCCGCGGCGGCGCGAGCATCCGCGCCTCCACAGAGGCGAAACCTACTGGGATACGCAGGTATACCGATGCGCCGAACGAAGACGGCGGAGTGACGCGACCACCCCGGCGTCGAACGAGATTCGATCCCGAACCAGCCCCCCGAACGATGGTCGGGGTGACAGGATTTGAACCTGCGACCCTCCGCTCCCAAAGCGGATGCGCTACCAAGCTGCGCTACACCCCGTGGCCCTCGCGGCGGCCGGGGCGGGCCGCCGACGAGGATGAATACTCCGTGGAGCGGGTGACGGGAATCGAACCCGCACCATCAGCTTGGAAGGCTGAGGTTCTACCATTGAACTACACCCGCAGGCATACGACACCGATGGGATCGCCACGATGTCGTGTGCGATCCGACTGTACCGAACCCGGCTTCCGAAACGCCAATCAGCCCCCCGCGCAGCGCGATCTCGCAGGTTGCCCGACGGAGCGCTCCGGGGTTGCCGCGCCCAGTGTCGCACGACGGGTCCACCGGAGCCCGGCGGCGCGCTCACACGAAATTTTAAAGGCTGTTTTTCATTGAAACTCTGGCGTGTCGGATTCCGGTGGGCGAAACTCGAATGACACACCTGTCACCCCAGGAACTTCGCTCGAGGGAATTCCGATGAGGACCGCACGACTCGCCGTTACGGCCGACCCGCTCGGCATGTCGCCGAGCCACGGCCGATGGACCCGGAGGGAGTCGATGCGGTGCGCTCCGGGAGCGAGTCCCTCGCATGGTCCCCCGGCCGATCGCGCCCCGACTCCGCCTCCGGAGGCGCCTGCGCTCCCGCGACCCGGCCGGACGCTCATCGCCCACCCGGGCGGGCCGTGCTCCGACATCCCGCCCGCGAGCGGTGGCCTACCGGAGCCGCGCCGCCGCGGGCGGATAGCGAGTAGGCGCCTGCCACCGGAACGCTCGGCACCATCATCCGGAACTCGACAGGGAAGACAAGGACGTCGCGTGCGAGAACAGATCCTCGTGAAGCGGGCGGCACTGGGCCGGTCCGGGCCGTCCCCGCGACTCGCGCACCACTCGCCGCTCACTTCGTACCGCGTGTCGCCAGCGCGTCGCGGCGCGATTTTGCGGCAAACCGGAATCGGGTGTAACACCAACGCGACGGGAACGATCACATACCCGATCGCCATTCGCCTGGCATCGAGAACACGTTGCAAATCGCCACTTTTCGATGCCGAGTGGCTTGCTAGGATCCTTTTTGCCGGACGGGGGTATCTGGAAAGGGGGCGGTGAGCGTGCGCCGAACCAGGTGGACACAACCGCGTAGCAGTGGGAACGATCAGGGTGACGCCGGCACCTGTGCGCGTACAGGGCACCCGGGTACCGACGTCGCTCACACCGGGTGAGTCCGATGTCGGCCGATATCGAGCCCCCGGTAGCCGCCATGGCCCGCGCCTGGGCCCGTGCGGTCTGCGCCGAGCCCGGGTCGGGCGCGGCGCCCCAGCAGTTGGAACCCGTGCTGATCGAGATCGTCGAGCGCCTGCTGACGCTAGCCAGGTCGGAGCCGTTCCCGGTGCCCGAAGCGCGGATGCTCGGGGCCCGGCTCGCCGAGGCGCCATTCGACCGGATCCGGATGCTGGCACAGGCCACGCGCTGGCTGCTCGGTTTCCCGTCCGGCGCGCCCGGTTCGCTGGTGGCCACCCGCTGGCCGTTCATCGCCAGTCAGGCCATCGACAGTTACGCCCAGGCGCTGCAGGAGCGCGCTCTGGCGCAACAGGAGCAAAACCTGTCGGCCAAGGTGTCGCTGCGGGTGCAGGAGATCGCCGCGTTGCAGCACCGGCTGCGCCACGAGGCCACCCACGACGCGCTCACCGACCTGGCCAATAGGACGCTGCTGCAGGACAAGGTCCGCCTGATGGCCACCGACCCGACCCGCGGCGTCGGGCTGCTGCTGATCGACCTGGACCGGTTCAAGCAGATCAACGACGGATACGGCCATGCGATCGGCGACGAGGTGCTGGTCGAACTGGCCGGCCGGTTGCGCGAAGCCTGCCCGCCGGACACGGTGATCTGCCGGTACGGCGGCGACGAATTCGTGCTCGCGACCAATCCGCACCACAACAACCTCGGTGATCTCGCGCACCGGATCGTGGCCGCACTGCGTGACCCGGTCTGGTCGTCGGCGGGGCCGGTACCCGTGTCGGCCAGCGTCGGGACCGCCTACAACCCGCCGGGCAGCCCGCTGGATTTCACCGATCTGCTCCGCCGCGCCGACCGGGCGATGTACTCGGCGAAGACGGCCGGTGGCCGCCGCTTCGCCCTCGCGGACGAGCCGGACATCGACACCGCCGTCGCCGGCTGACCGGACCGCCGCACGGCGGCGGTACGGTCAGCCGGGTTGGCAGCTGGGGCACCAGAACAGATTCCTGGCCTGCATCACCTGGTGGGCGATCGGCGTTCCGCACAGCCGGCACGGGGCGCCCTGGCGGCGGTAGACGTAGGTGCGCGGACGATCCGGGGCATAGGAGGGCTCGCCGTGATCGTGTTCGGGTCGCACCACGACCATCTTCCCGACGCGCACGCCCACCCGCATCAGCGCGACGAGATCAGCCCACATGTCGGCCCATTCACCCGCGGACAGATCCGTTCCGGGACGATGCGGCGAGATCTCATGCCGGAACAGCAGTTCCGCCCGATAGACGTTACCGACCCCGGCGACCACCTGCTGGTCCATCAGCAGCGCACCGATCGGCCTGCGGGAACGACGGATACGCTGCCACGCCCGGTCCGGATCGGCGCCGCGCCGCAGCGGATCCGGGCCCAGCCGGTCGGTGAGCGCGGCGACCTCCGGCGGCAGCAGGATCTCGCACGCGGTGGGTCCGCGCAGGTCGGTGCCGAAGCCCGGCTGTCCGTCCGGCCCGCCGAACATGCGCATCCGCACCTGCCCGACCGGCTCCCCCATCGGCAGCGCGGACTCGGTGAACGTGCCGTACAAACCCAGATGCACGTGCACGACCAGGCCCGAGTCGTAGTGATGCAGCAGGTGTTTGCCCCACGCCTCGGATTTCGTCAGCACCTGCCCGTCCACCCGGGCCGCGCCCGCGGCGAACTTGCCCTGCGGGCTCGACACGCGCACCACACCGCCCGCGAGCCGACGATGATGCAGCCGCGCGAGACGGTGCAGTGTATGTCCCTCCGGCACAGCCGGTTACAACCTCCGTGCGCTCAGTACGCGGGAACCGCCGGGGCGATGCCGGTCTTCTCGTACTCTGCCAGGATGTCGATGCGCCGCTGGTGGCGCTCCTCGTCCGACCACGGGGTGGACACGAACGCGTCCACGATGGCCAGCGCCTCCTCGGTCGAGTGCATGCGGCCGCCGATGCCGATCAGCTGCGCGTTGTTGTGCTCGCGGGCCAGCTTCGCGGTCTCCACGCTCCAGGCCAGCGCGCAGCGGGCGCCGGGCACCTTGTTGGCGGCGATCTGCTCGCCGTTGCCGCTGCCGCCGAACACCAGACCGAGGCTGCCGGGGTCGGCGACCGTCCGGCGGGCCGCCTCGATGCAGAAGGCGGGGTAGTCGTCGAGCGCGTCGTACTCGAGCGCGCCGCAGTCGACGACCTCGTGGCCCGCCTGCTCGAGATGGGCCTTGACGTGATTCTTCAGTTCGAAACCGGCATGGTCGGCACCCAGGTAAACGCGCATGGCAGGCATTGTGTCAGGCGTCCGCGACGCGACGGCAACAGGGCACGCCCCGCGATTAACACCGCGGTGGGCCCGCGCGAATCGACTGGTACGACAGCTGTGTTCGCGGCCACAGGGCCCGGTGACACGGCCGACGCGCCAACCCCGTTCCCGGCAACTGAATAGAGTTCATCGCATGCAGCCGTTCGAACCCCAGCCGCCCGACCAGGCGGGCCGACAGGCCGACCCGTACGCCCCGCAGGGCGGGTGGGTCCCGGCTCCGGACACGCCTGCCGCATCCTACGGCCAGCAGTACACCTCGGGCTCACATCCGGCCGCTCCCCCGATCGGGTACCCGGCGCCGTACGGCTCCTACCCCGGTCTCCCGGTGCCGCCCCCAGCGCCGCCGCAGCGGCAGCCCCGCGGCCTGTCGCCGTTCGGCATGCCCGCCCGGCACAGCTGGGAGATCCCGATGCTGGTCGTGGTGGTGGTGCTGACCGTGTTCGCGTACCTGATCGCGCTGGTGCTGCTCGCGACCGGCAACTTCGACCAGTACGTGCTGGCGTTCGCGGCCGCCCCCCTGCTGCTGTGGTTCGGCCGCGGCATCAACTACGCCGGTCAGCGGGTCAACGGCGTGAAGATGTCGCCGACCCAGTTCCCCGAGGGCTATCAGATGGTGGTGGACGCCGCCGCCCGCTTCGGCATGGCGAAGGTGCCCGACGCCTATGTCGTGCTCGGCAACGGCCAGATCAACGCGTTCGCCAGCGGCCACGGCTTCCGGCGCTACGTGGTGGTCTACAGCGATCTGTTCGAGATCGGCGGCGCCGCACGCGAACCCGACGCGCTGGCGTTCATCATCGGCCACGAGGTCGGCCACATCGCGGCCGGGCACGCGTCGTACTGGCGGCAGCTGGGCATGTTCCTCGTCCCGTTCCTGCCGATCATCGGCAACAGCCTGATCCGCGCGCAGGAGTACACCGCGGACAACCACGGTTACTGCAACCGGCACACCGGGGCCTCCGCCGCCATGGGCACCCTGGCCGCGGGCAAGTACATGAACCGGCTGATCGGCTTCGACGAGATGGCCGATCGCGCGGCTGTCGAGAAGGGATTCTTCGTCTGGATGGTGAACGCCCTGTCCAGCCACCCGGTGCTCACCTGGCGGATGTGGGCGCTGCGCGACCGCAGCAGGCACGGGAAGCTGTTCCTGCGCCCGGCGCCGCCCGCGGGCGCGGGCGTGCCCGCGGGCTACGCGAGCTCCTACGGTCAAGTACCCGCGAGCCCGCCGAAGTCCGTGCTCTGACCGATGCGGGTGCCGCCCGGCGGCACCCGCGCACACTGCTCAGTCGAACGACGGATCTTCCGTCCGCGTGCGCTTCAGCTCGAAGAAGTGCGGGTAGGACGCCAACGCCACGGCGCCGTCCCAGAGCTTGCCCGCCTCCTCTCCGCGCGGGATCCGGGACAGGACCGGACCGAAGAACGCGGTCCCGTTGATGTGGATGGTCGGGGTGCCGACGTCCGGGCCCACCTTGTCCATCCCCTCGTGGTGGCTCTTGCGCAGCGCCTCGTCGTAGTCGGTGCTCTCCGCGGCCGCGGCCAGCTCGGCGGGCAGGCCGACCTCCGCCAGCGAGTCGGCGATCACCGCGGCGAGGCTTTCCTTGCGGTTGTCGCGTTCGTACTCGGCACGGCGGTTGTGGATGCGCGTGCCCATCGCGGTGTAGAGCGGCAACAGCACTTTGTCGCCGTGCTCCTGCGCCGCGGCGATCGCGACCCGGACCGGGCCCCAGCCCGTGTCGAGCAGCTCCTGGTACTGCGGCGGCACATCCTTGCCTTCGTTCAGCACCGACAGGCTCATCACGTGGAACCGGGCTTCGATGTCGCGCACCTGCTGGACCTCGAGAATCCAGCGGGACGTGATCCAGCACCACGGGCACAGCGGGTCGAACCAGAAATCGGCGACGTCCTTGGTGACTTCGTCGGTCACGGGCGGCTTCCTCTCGATCGCATGCGGACGGACGGCGCGCACACTTCGCCGCCCTACCTCGACCAACCACGGCGGCTGCCGATTCGTTCCCACCCGGGGAGCCGTTTCCACCAGCCGCGCGCACGGCGGCCAGTAGGGTTGATCGGCAGGAGCTTGGTTCCCTTCGGAGAAGGAGTCCGCTATGAGTCCTGACCAGCGTTTCGTCATCGTCGGCGGCGGACTGGGCGCGGCCAAGCTCGCGGAAGCGTTGCGCGCCAAGGATTTCGACGGAAGCGTGACGCTGATCGGCGCCGAGGAGCAGCTGCCCTACGACCGGCCGCCGCTGTCGAAGGAGCATCTCGCCGGGAAGAAGGCGCTGCCGGAGTTCACCGTCGTTCCCGCGCAGTGGTACCGCGACCACCACGTCGACGTCCGCCTCGGTACCACCGTCACCGGGCTCGACCCCGCGGCGAAGACGATCACCCTGCCCGACGATTCCACCCTGCCCTACGACAAGCTCGCGCTGGCCACCGGTTCGACGCCCCGGACGCTGCCGGTCCCCGGCGCCGACGCGCCCAACGTGTACACGCTGCGGACCATCGAGGATTCCGACACCTTGATCGAGCTGTTCGCCAACGCGACGCGCCGGATCGTCATCATCGGAGCGGGCTGGATCGGCCTGGAGGTCGCGGCGGCGGCGCGGGCGGCGGGCGTCGAGGTGACCATCGTCGAGCGCGCCGATCTGCCGCTGCTGGCGGTGCTCGGGCCGGAGATGGGCCAGGTGTTCGCCGACCTGCACCGGGCCAACGGCGTGGATTTCCGGTTCGGCGCCCAGGTCGAGGCGATCACCACCGAGGACGCCATCGCCACGGCGGTCGCCAACGGCGTCCGGCTCGCCGACGGCAGCACGATCGAGGCCGACGCCGTCCTGGTCGCCGTCGGCGCGCGCCCGAACGTGGAACTGGCCGCCGACGCCGGGCTCGCGGTGGACGACGGCGTGCTCGTCGACGAGCGGCTGGCCACCAGCGACCCGGACATCGTGGCGGTGGGCGACATCGCCGCGCAGCAGCATCCGGTCCTGCGCCGGCGGATCCGGGTCGAGCACTGGGCGAACGCGCTCAACCAACCCGCGGTCGCCGCCGCGACCATGCTCGGCCACGAGGCCATCTACGATCGGCTGCCGTACTTCTTCACCGACCAATACGACCTGGGCATGGAATACACGGGGTTCGCCGCGCCGGACGAGTGCGCCAGGGTCGTCGTCCGGGGTGACACGGCGAAGCGCGAGTTCGTAACCTTCTGGCTGGCCGCGGACAACCGCGTGCTCGCCGGGATGAACGTGAACGTGTGGGACGTGACCGACCGGATCAAGGAACTGATCCTGTCCGGCGATCCGGTCGACCCGGACCGGCTGGCAGACGCCACGGCGCAGCTGTGATGTGGATCACTGACTGGACAGGTCGAATCCGCGCGCTGGGCTCCGACCTCTTCGCGAGCGCCACCGGGGCGCTCCACGCGACCGAACGCAGGAGAGGAAACGAATCATGAAGTACATGCTGCTGAAGACCTACGGACCCACCGCGTACTGCGACACACCGATCAACGAATGGTCCCCGGAAGAGATCCAGGCGCACATAGACTTCCAGCGCGCGCTGGGTGCGCAGCTGGCCGAGGCGGGCGAGCTGGTGGACGCGCAGGGTTTGGCCGGGCCGGAAGAGGCGCGGATCGTCAGTTCGGACGGTCGATCGGCGCCGGTGGTCACCGACGGGCCGTTCCCGGAGACCAAAGAGTTCTTGGCGGGATACTGGATCGTCGACGTGGACAGTCCCGAACGGGCCTACGAGATCGCCGCGCAGGCCTCCGCCGCACCCGGCCCCGGCGGTAAACCGATCGGCGAGTACATCGAAGTGCGCGCGGTGATGGGCGCCCCCGCCACCGAGCAATGAGCGACCGGCGTGCGGTGCCCGACGACACACCGCTCCCGGCGAGCACCGAGGACCTGCTGCGCGCACTGGCGCCGCAGGTCCTCGGAACGCTCGTTCGCCGGTTCGGCGACTTCGACACCGCCGAGGACGCGCTGCAGGAGGCGCTGCTGGCGGCCGCGACCCAGTGGCCGCGGGACGGCCTGCCGGACAATCCGCGGGCCTGGCTGATCCAGGTCGCGCAGCGCCGCATGGCCGACGCCGTGCGCGCGGAGGTGGCCCGGCGGCGCAGGGAGACCACGGCCTTCGACCGCGAGGTGACCGACGCGGTCCCGGTGGACCACGACGACACCCTCACCATGCTGTTCCTGTGCTGTCATCCGGCGCTGTCGCCCGCCGCCGCCATCGCGCTGACGCTGCGCGCGGTGGGCGGACTCGGCACCGAACAGATCGCCCGCGCCTTCCTGCTGCCGGAAGCGACGATGGCGCAACGGATCACGCGGGCGAAGAAGAAGCTGGCCACGGTCGAGCGGCCCTTCGCGCAGCCGGGTGACCGGCACTGGCGGGAACGACTCGGCGCGGTCCTGCACGTGCTGTACCTGATCTTCAACGAGGGCCATACCAGCAGTTCCGGGCCCGCGTTGCAGCGGACCGATCTGTCCGACGAGGCGATCCGGCTCACCAGGGCCGTGCACCGGCTGCTGCCCGACGACTCCGAGGTCACCGGCCTGCTCGCGTTGATGCTGCTCACCGACGCCCGCCGCGCGGCACGCACCGGCGCGCACGGCGAACTCATCCCGCTGGCCGAACAGCGTCGCGCGCTGTGGGATCGGGCGCTGATCACCGAAGGGACGACCCTCGTCACCGGCACGCTCGCGGGCGGACTGCGCGGCACCTATCAGATCCAGGCGGCCATCGCGGTTCTGCACGCGCAGGCGCCGCGGGCCGAGGACACCGACTGGACCAAGATCCTGGCGCTGTACGAGCGGCTCGAACAGCTCTCGGACAATCCGATGGTGACGCTCAACCGGGCGGTGGCGACGGCGATGGTGTCGGGCCCCGAAGCCGGTCTCGCGCTGATCGAGACGCTCGACGACCGGCTGCAGGGGACCCACCGGCTCGACGCCGTGCGCGGACACCTGCACGAGATGGCCGGCGCGGTGGACGCGGCCATCGGTTGCTACACCAGGGCCGCCGCCCGCACGACGAGCGTCCCGGAGCGGGACTATCTCACCATTCGCGCGGCGCGGCTGCGCCACGAAGCGCGTGCGAATCTCGCTGGGTGAACCTGCCTTCCGGTGCTCCGGCGACGCGCCGGGCGATAGCGGGCGAGGACGCTCGCCGATCGCGACCGGGCAGACTACGCGGTGTGGCAGGCAAACACAGTGCGGGAGTCCTTCTCTTCCGCCGGACCCCGGACCGCGCCGTCGAGGTGTTGCTCGGGCATATGGGCGGTCCGTTCTGGGCGCGAAAAGATCTGGGCGCTTGGTCGATTCCGAAGGGCGAGTACGAGCCGGAGGCCGAGGACGCGCGGACGGCGGCGCGCCGCGAGTTCACCGAGGAGCTCGGACTGCCGGTCCCGGACGGCGCGTGGCTGCCGCTGGGCGAGACGCGCTACAGCGGCGGCAAGAAGATCCTCACGGTCTGGGCCGTCGAAGGCGACCTCGACCCCGCCGCCGTGGTGCCGGGGACCTTCGAGCTCGAATGGCCGCCGCGCTCCGGCCGGTTCGCGCAGTTCCCGGAGATCGATCGCGCGGAGTGGTTCGACGCGCCCACCGCGCGAGCGAAGCTGGTCGCCGGCCAGCGGCCCTGTGTGGACCGGCTGGCCGAGTTGCTCGCGGACTGACCGTCAGCGCGGCACGGCGGCCCAGGCCCGGCCGGTGATGAGTTCGTAGGCCTCGACGTACTTCTGGCGCGTCGCGTCGACGACGTCCGGGGGGATCTCCGGGCCGGGCGCCTCCTTGTTCCAGCCCGTGGAGGTGGACCAGTCGCGGACGAACTGCTTGTCGAAGGAGCGCTGCGCGCGGCCGGCCTCCCACTCGTCGGCGGGCCAGAACCGCGACGAATCGGAGGTCAGCACTTCGTCGCCGAGGGTGAGCACGTCGCCGTCCCAGCCGAATTCGACCTTGGTGTCGGCGACGATGACACCACGTTCGGCGGCGTGCGCGGCGCCCCGGGCGTAGATGTGCAGGGTCAGGTCGCGCAGCCGCTCCGCGACCTCGCGCCCCTCCTGGTTCACCACGTCCGCGAAGGTGATCGACTCGTCGTGGCCCTCGGACGCTTTGGTGGTGGGTGTGAAGATCGGCTCCGGCAGCTTGTCGCCCTCGCGCAGTCCGGGCGGCAGCTCGACCCCGCACACCGAGCCCGTCCGCCGGTATTCCACCAGCCCCGACCCGGTCAGGTAACCGCGCGCGATGCACTCCACCTGGACCATCTTCAGCGGCTTGACCCGGATGCCACGACCAGCGAACTCGGCGGGCACGTCGGTGGCGGAGACCACGTGGTTGGGCACGTCGGTGAAGTACTCGAACCACCAGTTCGACAGCTGGGTCAGCAGCGCGCCCTTGTCCGGGATGGGCGTCGGCAGCACCACGTCGTACACCGAGACCCGGTCGGAGGCGACCAGCAGCAGCGTGTCGCCGTCCTCGTACAGGTCACGCACCTTCCCGGCGTGCACATGCTTCAACGTCGAGCCTCCGAATCCGTGCTGGTGAACCGTGCTGTACCAGGCACAATACCGCCGGCCCCGAGCGCGGCCGTCGCGCCGTCCGCCGTGCAGGCGCGCAGGGGCCGACGGACATCGGGGTTTCTCGGGAAAGTCCCGCGCGGCCCGCCGCACCGAAGTGGCATTGTGGGTGTCGCCCGTGCCAGTTCTTCGACCCCGAAGGAGCCTTATGTCCGCACCCAATCTCACTCGCGACCAGGCGATCGAACGCGCCGCGACGGTGTCGGTCGAGAACTACCGCGTCGAGCTGGACCTCACCGACGGTGCGGGCGCCCCGGGCGAGCAGACTTTCTTCTCCCGCAGCACCGTCACCTTCACCGCGACGCCGGGCGCGAGCACGTTCATCGACATCGTGGCGCGCGGCGTGCGCTCCGCGGTGCTCAACGGCACCGCGCTGGACGTCTCCGGCTACGACGAGTCGACCGGGATCACGCTGACCGACCTGGCCGAGCGCAACGAGCTGGTGGTGGAGGCCGACTGCGAGTACTCGCACACCGGCGAGGGCCTGCACCGGTTCGTCGACCCCACCGACGACGCCGTGTACCTGTACTCGCAGTTCGAGACGGCCGACGCCAAACGGATGTTCGCCTGCTTCGACCAGCCCGACCTCAAAGCCACGTTCGATCTCGCGGTCACCGCACCGGAGGACTGGCAGGTGATCTCCAACGCTGCCGTCGTGCAGACCGTCGCGCCAGAGCCGGGCAAGCACGTCTTCCGCACTACCCCGCGGATGAGCACCTACCTGGTCGCGCTCATCGCCGGCCCGTACGCGCAGTGGACCGACGTCTACACCGACGACCACGGCGACATCCCCCTCGGCATCTACTGCCGCGCCTCGCTGGCCGAGTACATGGACGCCGAGCGGCTGTTCACCGAGACCAAGCAGGGTTTCGGCTTCTACCACCGCAACTTCGGCGTCCCGTACGCGTTCGGCAAGTACGACCAGCTGTTCGTCCCGGAGTTCAACGCGGGAGCGATGGAGAACGCGGGCGCGGTGACCTTCCTGGAGGACTACGTCTTCCGGTCCAAGGTCACCCGGGCGTCCTACGAGCGCCGCGCCGAGACCGTGCTGCACGAGATGGCGCACATGTGGTTCGGCGACCTGGTCACCATGAAGTGGTGGGACGATCTGTGGCTGAACGAGTCGTTCGCCACCTTCGCCTCGGTGCTGTGCCAGTCCGAGGCCACCGAATACGCCAACGCCTGGACCACGTTCGCGAACGTGGAGAAGTCGTGGGCCTACCGGCAGGACCAGCTGCCGTCCACGCACCCGATCGCCGCGGACATCCCCGATCTGGCCGCGGTCGAGGTGAACTTCGACGGCATCACCTACGCCAAGGGCGCCAGCGTTCTGAAGCAGCTGGTCGCCTACGTCGGCCTGGAACCGTTCCTGGCCGGTCTGCGCGCGTACTTCGCCGACCACGCCTACGGCAACGCCACCTTCGACGATCTGCTGTCGGCGCTGGAGAAGTCGTCCGGACGCGACCTGTCCACCTGGGGCGCGCAGTGGCTCAAGACCACCGGGCTGAACATCCTGCGCCCGGAGTTCGAGGTCGACGGCGACGGGAAGTTCAGCTCGTTCGCGGTGGTGCAGGAGGGCGCGCAGCCGGGCGCGGGCGAGCGGCGCGTGCACCGTCTGGCGATCGGCGTGTACGACGAGCGGGACGGAAAGCTGGTGCGCACCGAGCGGGTCGAACTCGACCTCGAGGCTGCCGAGCGCACCGAGGTGCCCGCTCTGGTCGGCGTGCCGCGCGGCCAATTCGTGCTGGTCAACGACGACGACCTCACCTACTGCTCGATCCGTCTGGACGCCGATTCGCTCGACGTGCTGGTCAACCGCATCGCCGACATCGCGGAGCCGCTGCCGCGCACGCTGGCCTGGTCGGCGGCCTGGGAGATGACGCGCCAAGCCGAGTTCCGCGCCCGCGATTTCGTCGCGCTGGTCGAGCGTGGTGTCGGCGCCGAGAGCGAGATCGGCGTGGTGCAGCGGCTGCTGATGCAAGCCAATACCGCGCTGAGCAGTTACGCCGATCCGGAATGGGCCGCGACCACCGGCTGGCCGGAATTCGCCAATCGGCTGCTGGAGCTGGCGCGTGAGGCGGAGCCGGGTTCGGACCACCAGCTCGCCTTCGTCAACGCGCTGACCGGCGCGAAGCTGTCGGCCTGGCACACCGAGGTGCTCGGCGAACTGCTCGACGGCGACCCGGCCAAGGTCGGGCTGCCTGGCCTGGTGATCGATACCGACCTGCGCTGGCGAATCGTCTCCGCACTCGCCGCCGCGGGCGAGCTGGACGCCGAGGGCCTGGACACGCCGGTCATCGACCAGGAACTGGCCAACGACCCCACGGCCGCGGGCAAGCGGCAGGCGGCCGCCGCGGCGACGGCGCGTCCGATCGCCGAGGTGAAGGAGCAGGCGTGGGCGACGGTGATGGGCGACGACACGGTGCCCAACGTCACCGCTCGCTCGATCGTCGGCGGCTTCGCGCCCGCAGGTCAGGGTGAGCTGCTCGCCCCCTACGTGGAGCGGTACTTCGCGGAGGTCCCCGGCGTCTGGGAGCGTCGCTCCAGCGAGGTCGCCCAGACCGTGGTGGTCGGCCTCTACCCGCACTGGGCGATCAGCGAGGACGCGGTGGCCGTCGCCGACAAGTTCCTCGCCGGCGACCACCCTCCGGCGCTGCGCCGCCTGGTCAGCGAGGGCAAGGCGGGCATCGAACGCTCGCTGCGCGCCCGCGCGTTCGACGCACAGCCGTGAACGAAACCGGCGCGTCCACCCGGTTCGGGTGGACGCGCCGGTGCGGCGTTCCTTATTACCTTCCGATGGCGGCGGCCATCACGCGGACCGCGGAGACCACGCCGTCGATCAGCTGTCCCTGCCGGAACGAGCTCAGCGCGGCGGTGACGCCGAGCTGGCAGACGCGGTCGTTCGCGCGGTCGGCGACCGCCCGGCCCGAGCGCACCTCGATCGCCTTGTCGTTGGGCGAGACGGCGATGAGCACCGAGTGCGCCGCCTCTGGCGTACCGGGGAAGATCGCGTCCGCACCCGCGGCCGGATCCTCACCCAGATCGCCGATGTAGACGTTGAAGCGCACCTTGGTCGCGCGGGTGGCCTCGGTGAGCACGTTGTCCATGGTGAGCCGCTCTTCATCGTTGAACGGCGCTTCCTTGAACACGTCGCCCGCCTCGTGCACGCCGGAGACGCGGCCACTGCTGGTGATCGCGTATCCGTGCGGCAAATCGGCTTCGACCACCGCGGGCCACTTAGAACCTGCCACTTGCCCGTCCTCCGATCAGCTCCACCTCGGTGGACTCGATGGCCGCATGCAGTCCATGCGGGGTTTCCGCGAAGTGGTGACCGGAGCCGATCACCTCTTCGGTGGCACTCCACAGCACCGGCTGCTGGGTCCACTTCTGACCGAGGGCGAAGTGGACCGGCTTCTCGCCAGGCAGTGGCTTACCGAGGAACGACAATCCGGCGATCACGCCGTAGATCACCAGCGGGATGCCGGCGAAGATCAGCACTGTCTCGAGAATGCTCACGGATCAAAGGTAGACGATCCTCTGTAGTAGTTCTCCGTCCGGTCGAGCCGGACCGCCGTCCGTGTCGGTCGAACCCGTGCCGAGCTGGGGTTTTCCGTCGTAGCTCAGACCAACCAGGCGGCCGCGTTCGGCGGCAGCTGGCCTCCCTCGGCCTGCGCACTGGCCAGCAACAGGTCTCCCGGCGGTAGCTGGATGGGTGCGTCGGAGGCGTTGAGCACGCAGACCAGCCCGCCCGGGCGGCGGAACGCCAGACAACCCGCCGGGCTGCCGTACCACTCGATCCGGTCCCCCGCGAACTCCGGCCGCAGTGCGCGCAGTTCGATCGCCAGGCGATACAGCGACAAGGTCGACCCCAGCTCCTCGAGCTGCGCCTCGACGGTCAGCGGCGCCCAGTCGGGCGGAATCGGCAGCCACGGTGTCCCGGTGGTGAACCCGAACGGCGGCGCGACGCCCTCCCACGGCAGCGGCACCCGGCAGCCGTCGCGGCCGCGCTGGGTGTGCCCCGACCGTTCCCACACCGGATCCTGCAGCACGTCGTCCGGCAGGTCGTCGACGTTGGGCAGCCCCAGTTCGGAGCCGTTGTAGATGAAGACCGCACCCGGCAGCGCGAGTTCCACCAGAACCATCGCCCGTGCCCGCGCGACGCCGAGCGCGCCGCCGCCGTACCGGGTGACCTCCCGCTCGATGTCGTGGTTGGACAGCGTCCAGGTGGGCACGGCGAAGACCGGCGCCACGGCGGCGAGCGAGTTGTCGATCGCGTCGCGCACGGCGTCAGCGTCGAACGCCGATTCGGCGAGCCGGAAGTTGAACGCCAAATGCAGTTCGTCCGGGCGCACGTACTCGCCGAAGCGGGTGTTGTCGTTCACCCAGACTTCGCCGATGGTCACGGCGTCCGGATACTCGTCGAGCACCTTGCGGATCCTGCGGTGAATGTCGTGCACGGCGGGATTGTTGAAGCGGGGGTCGCTGTCGTCGTGCGCGAGCAGGGCCGAGACGGACAACTCGGGCATGTCCGGCAGACCGTCGGGCTTGGCCATGCCGTGCGCGACGTCGATCCGGAAACCGTCCACACCGCGGTCGAGCCAGAACCGTAGCGTCTGCTCGAAATCGGCGGCGACCTCAGGATCTGCCCAGTTCAGGTCGGGTTGCTCGCGGGCGAAGATGTGCAGGTACCACTGGCCGGGCCTGCCGTCGGGTTCGGTGATCCTGGTCCACGCGGGACCGCCGAAGATGCTCGGCCAGTTGTTCGGCGGCAGAGCGCCATCGGGGCCACGGCCGTCGCGGAAGATGTACCGGTCGCGTTCCGGGCTGCCGGGAGCCGCCGCCAGCGCCGCCCGGAACCATGGGTGCTGATCGCTGGTGTGGTTGGGCACCAGGTCCATGGTGACCTTGATCCGGCGGGCATGCGCCTCGGCGATCAGCGCGTCCATCGCGGCGAGCCCGCCGAAGAGCTGGTCGATGTCGCGCGGGTCGGCAACGTCGTAGCCACCGTCGGCCATCGGCGAACGCATCACGGGGCAGATCCACAGGGCGTCGACGCCGAGCAGTTCGAGATAGCCCAGTTTGTCCCGGACTCCGCCGAGATCGCCGACCCCGTCGCCGCTCGAGTCCGCGAAGGATCTGGGATAAACCTGGTAGAACACGGCGGACCGCCACCACGACGGGGTGGTGGGATCCGCCGGCGCCGTTAAGGCTGGTGCATCACTCACATCGCAATAGTGCCAAAGTTTCGACGGTCGAGTGCTCGCGCACTATGACGATTCAGAGCATTGGCAAATGATCAGCACTGCCAGCTGTTCAAGCGAAAAGCACTGCTCCACCACGTTTCTCACGCGCGAGGGTCCGGTCACCGTCTGGCGATCAGCGAATCCGCCGCCACCACAACGCGGTAGAAAACACACCGGCGCCACACGGTCAGAAGGGGGCGTTCACCAGCGAATTGGCCGCCATCTCCAGGTAGTCGAGCAGCGCCTTGCGATGCTCGTCGTCCAGGATGTCGGGCTCGATCTCGGCGACCGCGATGCGCATACACCGCAACCACGCGTCCCGCTCGATCGGGCCTATGGTGAACGGCATGTGCCGCATGCGCAGGCGGGGATGGCCGCGTTCGTCGGAGTAGGTGCGCGGACCACCCCAATACTGCTCCAGGAACATCCGCAGACGACGCTCCGCCGGGCCGAGATCTTCCTCCGGATACAGCGGGCGCAGCACCTCGTCGGTGGCCACCTCCCGATAGAAGGTCGCGACGAGCCGCCGGAACGTCTCCGCCCCGCCGACCGCTTCGTAGAACGACGTCGCCGTTTGCTCGCCCGAAGTCATAGACCCTCTCGATTCACCGGATGCGTCGCCGTCCATTGTGCCCGCGCCGGGTCACTGCCGCCGCACCGCCCATCCGCCGCCGCTCGGCAGCCGGAACATCGCGCCGGAATGGCACTTCAGCCACAGTTAACCGGACATTGTCGAAAATCACCGTGCAATGCCCGACATTCCATGGTCAACTGGGTGACAGTCTCTGCTTTGCAGATACCACATGATCCTGCCAATCATGAAATCGAGGTCGAGATGAAGCAGCGGCACGGCGCCCGATCACACGAGGCGCGAGCGCACCGACAACTCGAGCCCGCCGACGTCCACAATCGTGGGTCGGGGGCTACTCCGCTGCACATCTTGTCCGAACGATATCCGGGTGGACATCGTGGCCATCACGACCACGGCCCCCGCCCCACCGCCCCGCCCGCCGAGGGCACGAACTGGCTCAAGAGCCGGGTGCTGCTGTTGAACGCCACCTACGAGCCGCTCACCGCTTTGTCCGCGCGCCGCGCGATCGTCCTGCTCATCTGTGACAAGGCCGACGCGATTCATCACAACGACGAAGGCCCGGTAGTGCACTCCGCCGAGACGTCGGTGGCCATTCCTTCGGTGATCCGTCTGCGCACCTACGTCCACGTCCCGTACCGCGCCCGGGTGCCGATGACCCGCGCCGCCCTCATGCACCGGGATCGCTACCGCTGCGGATACTGCGGCGGCAAGGCCGAGACCATCGACCACGTCATCCCGCGCAGCCGCGGCGGAGCACATTCCTGGGAGAACTGCGTCGCCAGCTGCGCGCCGTGCAACCATCGCAAAGCCGACAAGCTGCTCAGCGAGCTGGGCTGGACGCTGCGGGCCCCACTGGTCTCCCCGAAGGGACCGCACTGGCGCCTTTTGTCCACCACCGCCGAACTCGACCCGGTGTGGTTGCAGTACCTCGGCGAAGGCGCCGCCTGACGGATCAGGTGTACTCCACCACCAGCGTCGCCCAAGTCGGCGACGCCAATGCCTCGAACACGTGCGGCCGATCACCCGGGTAGGCGATGTAGTCGCCCGGGTGCAGCTCGACCGGTGCGTCGACCGGCCCGACCAGCGCGCGGCCTTCGGCGAGCAGCACGTGCTCGACCACACCGGCGATATGCGGATCCGATCGGCGCGCATGTCCCGGTTCCGCGGTGATGCGGAACAGGTCACGGCGGGAGTTGGCCGGCCCGGCCGCCAGCAGGGTCGCCCGGTATTCCGATTGCTCGGCTGCCACCACCGGGCCTTCACCGGCGCGGATCACGTGGACTTTCGGGCGCGGCGGGTCGAGCAGCCGGGAAAACGGCATGTCCAGTGCGACGCACAACGCCCACAATGTCTCCAGGCTCGGGTTCCCCGCTCCCGATTCCAGTTGCGACAGCGTGGACTTAGCGATGCCCGCGCGGCCTGCGACCTCGCTCAACGACAATCCGGCCCGAGTGCGCTCGCGGCGCAGCGCGGCGGCGATCACCGCCTGCGGTGTTGTCGTCGCGTCCGGCTGCGTCATTCCCTCTCCGTTGGTTTTCCAGCGCCTGCGGCGCTGCGTGTTCGCGGCCCCTTTATGGCTCGCGTCCGAGCGACCGCCGCTGGCGACTTCGTCGCGGACGCGGCGGCCGCGGGGGCGCCAGCCCGGCCCCGCCCGGGCGGGGGGGGGTGGGGCGTAGGGGGGTGG
>NZ_JBEYCG010000029.1:0-27744 GCF_040632645.1 Nocardia sp. NPDC019219
GGCACCCCGGTCGACATCATCCTCAACACCCACGGTGTGCCGCGTCGTATGAACATCGGCCAGATCCTGGAAACCCATCTGGGCTGGATCGGCAAGACAGGCTGGAACGTTCAGCTCGCCGACGGGTCGCGCCCGGAGTGGGCCGAGCGTTTGCCCGAGGAGTTGTTGTCGGCGGGACCCGACACGAATCTCGCGACCCCGGTGTTCGACGGCGCCCGCGAGGAAGAACTCGCCGGATTACTGGCCTCGACGCTGCCCAACCGCGACGGCGACGTGCTGGTCGGAGCGGATGGAAAAGCAACTTTGTTCGACGGCCGCACCGGCGAGCCTTTCCCGTATCCCATCGCGGTCGGTTACATGTACATCCTGAAGCTGCACCACCTGGTCGACGACAAGATCCACGCGCGCTCGACCGGCCCGTACTCGATGATCACCCAGCAGCCGCTGGGCGGTAAGGCGCAGTTCGGTGGCCAGCGTTTCGGCGAGATGGAGTGCTGGGCCATGCAGGCCTACGGCGCGGCCTACACCCTGCAGGAACTGCTGACCATCAAGTCCGACGACGTCGTCGGCCGCGTGAAGGTCTACGAGGCGATCGTCAAGGGCGAGAACATCCCGGAACCGGGCATCCCGGAATCGTTCAAGGTCCTGCTCAAGGAACTCCAGTCGCTGTGCCTCAACGTCGAAGTGCTGTCGGCGGGTTCGGCGATCGAGTTCCAGCACGGTGACGACGAGGTCGATCGCACCGCCGCGAACCTGGGCATCTCGTTGTCCGGCAGTGAATCCGCTTCGGTGAACGACCTGTCGAGCTGATACCGCCGCGCATTGGCCGGCGCGCCGCGCACGGAACTGTCGCGATAGTCCGTGCGCGGTGCACCGGAGCCGTCAGGAAGCCCTCGCCTGGTTGGACGGCGGCTTGACGACGCCGACGAGCGATCCCGCGTTCATGGAATAGTGATTGGACCTCAATGCATCCCCCGAATTTCCTTCGATGGTGGTGATCCGGCCGGTGCGCGGATCCACGGACTCGACGATCCCGACATGGTCGGGGTTTCCGTCACCCTCCCAGTCGAAAATGATCATGTCGCCTGCTTGCGCGTTCGAGATATTCGCCGCCAACCCCATGTGCTTGGCGTCGTTCCAGATAGAAGGCACGTAGTTCGGGTTGGACCAGTCGACGTTGTAACCGGCCTTCTCCCACACCCAGGTGGAGAAGGCCGCGCACCACGCGTCATTGATGTTGTAAGGCGCCTCGTAAAGCTCGCCATTCGGACCACGGAACACCGGGATATTGTTGCCGCCCGATTCGGAGACACCGAGCGCCAGTTGCTCGCGAGCCTTCGCAAGAATATCGTTGGGGGTTCCTTTCCCTGGGGTCCAGGTGGCATCGCTCGCGGGCAGCGCCCACGGAGCCCGGTATCCGGGATCCGGCGCGTTGCCGTAGGGATTGCGCGGGAGGTCCGGAATCATCTGGTAGATATTCCCCGCGTCCCTTTGCATGCCGCTGTCCGCGTCTTCGATCGTGTCGAGCACACGGTCCACGCCCTCCAGGATCAACTGCAGCAACCGGTTTTCCTCGGCGGCGGTCAAGTGCAAATTTCCATCGGGCAGCTGGGTCAGCTGATGCTCTCCGGGTGCACGACCCAACTCGTTTTTGAGCCCATTGACGATCTCTACGACGTCCTGGAACGCCTTGTTCGAGGTGTCGAAACTCGCGATAGCACGTTCCTGCACGTTGTCGTTCTGCTTCTGCAGTTCCGACGTTTTGTCCAGGAACGCTCCGCGCTTTTCTTCGTAGTCGTCGACCAACACCGACGATCCTGGATCGAGCGTCTGGGCGCCGTCCTGGGTGAGCTTTCGGCCGGCCGAGGTCAGCAGACCGCCGTCCTTACCCCATACATCTTTGTCCGCCAGCCAAGTGATCATGTCCTTCTGCCCGCCGTCCCAGCCGGACGCGAACAACAAGACCGAGTTCTGCATATACACATTCGCCGCGTCGACGACCGCATTGAGACCGGCGCTGGCGTACTTGGGATATGGCAGGTTAGGGAGATCCAAGTCCGACAAGGTCGTCATGCACGCCCTCCACCCGACGCGGTCCCCACGGTCGGCCTCCGCGGGATAACAAACAGCATTCGTCAACCTCTCTCGGCGAGAGTCTCCTGGCACATGCGGCGCGCACATGCGTTACCGCGAGTATCCGGCATTCCCGACATTGGCGACAACGGGCGGCGACCTGCGAATCCGTCCGAACCCGGGACCGAATGCCCGCCGGATCGAACGAGCAGGACCCCGCGCATCGAACCGCGTTGTCCGAGAGAGACTTCGTCTTCAGAGGGTCAGGCGCACCATGTCCGCCGTGCGCGCCAGACCCGGGAACGCCTGGGGCGTCGACCGTGGATGCAGCGCGTGCACCGCCAACCGGAACATCACCGCGCGCAACAACATCTGCGGCCACTCCGGCAGGTCCGCCCAGCGATCGAGCAAGCCGTCGTCCGCGCCGCCCCAGGACAGGGCGTCCACCACGACCACCGCCGCCGCCCACGGCACCGGCCGCCAGTACGGGGTGATGTCGGAGAGTCCGGGGACCTGCGCGCCCGCGAACAAGACCGTGCCGAACAGGTCACCGTGCACCAGCTGCGGCGGGGTCTGCACCGGCTTGCGCAGGGTGGCCAACTGACCGATCAGTTCGATGCTGCGCCGGCCGTCCGGGGAGGTCGACAGCGAAGCGCCCCCGGCGCGCAGGCTGCGCAGGGGCACCGGCTCCCAGGCGGCGCGATCGGCGGCGACGAACACGTCGATGTCCACCCACGGCACGACCGGTGGCTGGGCGAGAAAGCGCGGCCGCTCCAGATCCGCCGTCGCCTGATGCAGGCGCAGCGACACCGAGACCACCTCGTCGTGCCGTGGCTCGGGAGCGCCCTCCAGATAGGTGTCCGCACGCCAGCCGGACACCACGTAGCGGCCGTCGGTCGCCCGCACCGGACGCGCCAGCCGCAAACCATCGACCTTCAACGTCTCACGGATCTTCGCCGACCACGCCGCGCGCGCGTGATCGGCGACGGGACTCAGCACCACGTCGCCGAAGCGCCAACCGCCTTCCCAGTCACCGAGCGAAACCGGGGTCACTTCGCGCAGACCGAACGTGGCACGCACATGCTCGGGAGGTTCCACAGAAGTCACGGCCGTACGGTACGTCGTGTCTGATTTGGCGCGCCTCCGGCGCGCCGTGTTCGCGGCCCTCTTGTGGCTCGTGTCCGAGCGACCGCCGCTGGCGACTTCGTCGCGTACGCGGCGGCCGTTCGGACACGAGCCGGGCCGCGAACGGCACATGCTCGGTCTCGCTTCGCTCGAAACCGGTGGTCGGGCATATGTTGTCGCTCCGCGCCCATCGCGTCTACCGGGAGTCTCGGCGATCGGGATTCGGCAACGCGCACACCGAGTGCACACGGCCATGATGGATCCCGGTCAGCGGGCACCAGCCACTGAATCCAGCAGCGGCCGCTCACATTGACACTGAGCGTCTACACCGCAGGCCATTCCGACGGCCGAGCACTTGCCGCGCCCCAGCTTCTGCCCGAGCGACGGCGATCGACGCGTTCTCGCTCCGCCGATGCCCCGGTAGGGGGCGTCGGCGTCTACCGCCTCAGTACACCGGTAGCGACTTGTCCACCTGGTTGGCCCAGGCGATCACGCCGCCTTGCAGGTGGGTGGCGTCGGAGAAGCCCGCGCGTTTCAGGGCGGCCAGGGCCTCGGCGGAGCGCACACCGGTTTTGCAGTGCAGCACGATCGGACGGTTCTGGGGCAGCTCGGCCAGCGCCTCGCCGGACAGGATGCGGTCCTTCGGGATGAGTTTGGCGCCCTCGATGTGCACGATGTCCCACTCGACCGGCTCGCGCACGTCGATCAACTCGATGTCCTTACCCGACGACAGCAACTCCTCGAGTTCGCGCGCGGTGATGGTGGACCCGGCAGCGGCCGCTTGGCCCTCCTCGGACACGACGCCGCAGAACGCCTCGTAATCGATCAGCTCGGTGATCGGCTGACGCTCCGGATCGCGGCGCAGCTTGATGGTGCGGTAGTTCATGTCCAGTGCGTCGTACACCATCAGACGGCCCAGCAGCGGCTCGCCGATGCCGGTGATCAGCTTGATGGCCTCGGTGACCATCACCGAACCGATCGACGCGCACAGCACGCCGAGCACGCCGCCCTCGGCGCAGGACGGGACCATGCCGGGCGGCGGGGCTTCCGGGTACAGGTCGCGGTAGTTGATGCCGCGCCCGTCCGGGGCGTCCTCCCAGAACACCGAGACCTGACCCTCGAAGCGGTAGATCGAGCCCCACACGTACGGCTTGCCCGCGAGCACCGCGGCGTCGTTGACCAGGTAGCGGGTGGCGAAGTTGTCGGTGCCGTCCACGATCAGGTCGTATTCGCGGAAGAGCTCCACCGCGTTCTCCGGTTCCAGCCGGAGCTTGTGCAGCCGGACATCGATGCCGGAGTTGATCTCCAGGATGGAGTCGCGCGCGCTGTCGGCCTTCGGGCGGCCGATGTCGGATTCGCCGTGGATGATCTGACGCTGCAGGTTCGAGGCGTCGACCTCGTCGAACTCGACGATGCCGAGCGTGCCGACACCCGCCGCGGCCAGGTACAGCAGGGCGGGCGAGCCGAGGCCACCGGCGCCGATCACCAGCACTTTGGCATTCTTCAGACGTTTCTGTCCGTCCACGCCGAGATCGGGGATGATCAGGTGTCGGCTGTAGCGGGCTACCTCATCCCTGGTCAGTTCCGCAGCCGGCTCGACAAGTGGCGGCAGGGACTTGGGTGATGACACGTCCAGGACTCCTCGAATCGCTTGGCCGATCGCTGCGGCGGTATGACGCCCGTGGCGGGCTGGGTCCACTGTGCAACACCGGCGACCGGGCCGTTCTTCCCGTCCATCGTTCCGTATACCGGATACGGCGTGACAGCCGCCCCGCCCTTACCCCCGCGGGTAGGGCCAGGGGTTGAAACGGCAGCGCTTGCCGTCCATCGGGACCACGCCGTGCGGATCGAGGGCGGCGATGTCGTCGTTCTTGGTGCCGAAGGTCTGCTGCATCATCACCGGCGCCAGCCCGCCGTCGGTCTCACATGCCTGGTGCTGGTGATAGCCGATGGCGTGGCCGACCTCGTGGTTGATCAGATACTGCCGGTAGGAGCCGATATCGCCTTCGAAGGCGAGCGCGCCGCGCACCCAGCGCACATCCGACAGCACCACGCGGCGATCGTCGGCGTTGTAGCAGGAGGTGTCGATCGGGATGTCGAAACCGCACTCCTTGCGGCTGGAGCCGCGGGAGGTGAGCGAGACGCGGAAGTCGGCGTCGCCTTGGTCGACCCGGCGGAACGCGAACTTGGGGTCGTGCACCCAGCTCTTCGGATTGGCCAGGGTGGAATCGACCATCTTGGCGATGGCCTCGTCACCGCCCAGGCCGGAGGTGTCCACGCCGTTCTCGATCTCCACGGTGTAGCGGAAGACGGTCGCGGTTCCGGTGCCGATCTGGGCCGTGGTGCCGGGCACCACGTGCCAGGAGCCGGCGCCGGTCTCGGCGAACCCGCCGCCGTCGGGCAGTGCTCCGGTGGGGAGATCGGTGGGAAAGTGCCCGTCGCCCGGCGGGGCGCCGATGATGCCCGCGGTGGCGGTGGCCGGGCTGAGTCGCCCGAGCCCCGGATCCGATCCGGCAGAGCTTGCGGTGTCGGCCGCGCGCACCGCGTCGACGGCGACCAGAACGGTGATCACGACCAGAACGGGCAACGCGTACGCCCGCCAGCCGTAGGTGGAGACGAATCTGCCGAGGGCGCTCTGCTTCTTGGCGTCCCGTTCGGGACGACCGCGGTCCCTGCCGTCGTCGGGTGACGTGGGATCCCAGCGGGCGCGCAGCGGCTGATGGGATCGCTCCGCCTTGTGGGAGTAGAGGCCGAGCGGATCGTAGACCTCGACATCGTCCTGATCGGACTGCTGCCGGTCCGAATCAGGCTGCGGCGCGGGAGTTTCGGGTGCCGTGCCGCGCTTGCGCTTGCTCGTCCTGCGGCCGGGCGACCCGCCGCCTGCTCCGGAACGCTTGGCTGCGCCGGTCCGAGCCGCACCATCCGTTCGCGCCTCTGGCCAGGTTCTCGCCATGCTGTCCGACCCTACGGAACCGGGCGCGCCGGAGCCAGCCGGGCGGCGCGCACCACGCCGCCCGCCGGGTGGTCGCTCCGGTCGGTCGGTCACGGTCATCAGAGTCTCACAGCAGCGGATCCCCACTGACGGGCACATCGGCGGCCCCTTCGGTGCGACAATGTGTCTCCGGGTGGCACCAGTTGTCCGGCCCCGATCCGCGGGCGGGCAACAACCGGGTATCGTTCATGAGATAACCCGGTGCACACCCCTTTGCCGGGGAATCGACTGGGAGAGCCGAAATGACTGACCTCGTGGACCGGATGACGTCCCGTCGATCGTCGTCCGAGGCCATGGCACCCGCCAAACGCGGTACCCGGCTTCCGCGCGACGAGCGACGTCAACAGCTACTCGCGGCGGCAAGCGAAGTCTTCGTGCAGCGCGGCTACCACGCCGCGGGCATGGACGAGATCTCGCAGTGCGCCGGAGTGAGCAAGCCGGTGCTGTACCAGCACTTCAGCAGCAAGCTGGAGCTCTATCTCGCTGTGCTGCAGAACTACGTGGACATGCTGGTGTCCAGCGTGCGCCAAGCGCTGCGCTCCACCACCTCCAACAAGCAGCGCGTCCGCGCGGCGGTGCAGGCGTACTTCGATTTCGTGGACAACGAGATGCAGGGCTTCCGCCTGGTCTTCGAGTCCGACCTCACCAGCGAGCCGCAGGTGCAGCGCCGGGTCGAGCAGGCCACCGAGGCCTGTGTGGACGCCGTCTTCGACCTGGTCGCGCACGACTCGGGCCTGGACCCCTACCGGGCCCGCATCCTGGCCGTCGGCCTGGTCGGCGCGAGCCAGTTCACCGCGCGGTACTGGCTGGAGGCCGATCGGCCGATCCCGAAGGAGGAGGCGGTCGACACCACCGTCTCCCTCGCGTGGGGCGGCTTGAAGCACGTGCCGCTGCATCCCATCGACTGAGCGGTTACAACGACGAACGAGCCCCTGCCCCCGAGCGATCGGGGAACAGGGGCTCGTTGCTTGTCGGCCGGAAACCGGGAGTCAGACCGCGGCGAAACCGACGCGGCCGCCGGTGGTCGAGCCGATCTCGACGTAGGCGACCTTCGAAGCCTGGATCAGGAACTTGCGGCCCTTCTCGTCGGTGAGAGCCAAGACGCCGCCGTCGCCGCCGAGCGCACCGGACACCAGCGCCTCGACCTCTTCCTGGGTCTGCGCGCTGCTGATCACCAGCTCGCGCGGGCTATCCGAAATACCGATCTTGACCTCCACGGCCAACCTCCGAACCTGAGAGTCCTGTGCTGTCGAGTCCAGGCTAGTGGTGGCCGCCGGAGAAGCTCACTTCGGCTCGATGAGCTGAATCTCGAGCTCGATCTTCACGGTGTCGCTGAGCATGCCGGGCAGCGGGCCGCCGACGCCGAAATCGGTTCGCTTGATGGTGCCGGTGGCGGAGAAGCCCGCGTGCCGGTCGCCGGTCGGGCCGAAGTCCTGCACCCCGCCCCACTCGACCTCCAGGGTGACCGGCTTGGTGATCGTGCCGAGCGTGGCCTCGCCCTCGACCTCGAAGGTCTCCGCGACGAGCACCGGATGGTTGGCGCGGAAGGTCAGCGTGGGGCGATTGGCGACGTCGAGGAAGTCGGCGGTGCGGATGTGCGCGTCCCGGTCGGCGTTGCCGGTGTCGAAGGAGTCGAGGTAGATCGTCGCGCCCACGGTGGCCGCGCCCGACTCGTCGACCACGAATTCGGTCTCGAACCGGGTGAATCCGCCACGGACCTTGGCGATGCCGAGATGGCGGATGGTGAAGGCGACCGAGGAGTGCGCGGCGTCCAGCGCCCACGAACCGGACTTCAGCGTGGTGGATTCCGAGGTAGATGTCATGCCTCCGACAATGACCGGACCGCGGTCCGGTAGCCAGACCGCCGTTATCCTGGACCTGACAGGGCGCGGATAACCGTCCTCGGACCGGGCACGATGGGACCTATGGCCACTAACGGATTCGCGGAGTTCCTCATCGCCCGGCGCGCCGAGCTACGGCCGTCGGACGTCGGCCTGCCCGAGGGCGGACGCCGCCGGACACCCGGGCTGCGTCGCGAGGAGGTCGCCGTCCGTGCGGGCGTCAGCGCCGACTACCTGGCCCGCCTGGAGCAGGGGCGCGACACCAATCCGTCGCTCGCGGTGATCGACGCGTTGGCCGACGCGCTGCTGCTGCGCGGCGACGACCGCCAGTACTTCGGCATGCTCGCGATGGCTTCCGGCAACGAATCCCGATGCCCCGGTGGCGAAGCCGCACAGGAACAGGTGGCCGCGACGATCGAGACGATCCTGCAGGCGTTGCAGCCGACACCGGCCTTCGTGGTCGGCCGCAGACTGAACGTGCTGGGCTGGAACCAGGCGTGGGCCGATTTCGCCGCCCCGCTGGGCCTGCTGGACGGACCTGATCAGCCCAACCTGGCCTGGTATACCTTCGCGCACCCCGCGGCACGGCGCGTCCTGCGCAATTGGGAGGAAGCCGCCGACACCTTCACCTCCGCGCTCTGCCGCGCCAAACTCCACTGGCCCGGCGACGACGCGCTGCTCGAGACGATCGAGGCGCTGCGCGGGCTGCCGGGTTTCGCCGACCGCTGGAAGCCGCATCGGGTCGGCGCGCCCGGCGCCGGCACGTTGCACCTGGACCATCCGGTGCACGGCATGGTCGAGGTGCCGTTCGAGAACTTGGAATCCGACCGCCGGGACCAGAGCGTCGTCGTCTGGCTGGTCGACCGGGCGAGCACCCACGCGCCCGGTTTGCGGCTGGTGCCCAACCGCGCGGCGAACGCGTAGCCGCGCTCAGATACCGAGTACCGCCATACGCTCGGCGTGGCTGTCCTGCATCCGCTCGATCAGCGCGGCGATGCCGTTGAGGTCGCCGGTGGCGGTGAGGACCAGATCGGTGAGCTCGTCGCGCTGCGCCATGACGAATTGCGCCTGCGTGATCGCCTCACCGAGCAGCCGCCTGCCCCAGAGCGTGAGCCGGTCGCGTTCGGAACGGCTTTCGGTGACCGCCCGGCGCACCTCCTCGACGACGAACTCGGAATGACTGGTCTCGGCGAGCACGTCGCGGACCACCGCGGCGATGTCCGGGGTCAACGCGCCCGCGATCTCGGTGTAGAAGTCCGCGGCGATGCCGTCACCGACATAGAACTTCACCATCGACTCGAGCCACGTCGAGGGGTCGGTCGAGGCGTGATAGTCGTCCAGCGCGCGCACGAACGGCGCCATGGCGTCGAAGACATCGGCACCACGCGCGGCCAGCGCGGACTCCAGCGTCTTGAAATGCTCCATCTCGGCCGCGGCCATCGTCGCCACCGCCACCTTGCCCCGCAAGGTCGGCGACAGCTTGGCTTCCTCGGCCAGCCGGTAGAACGCGGAGATCTCGCCGTAGGCGAGCACCGCGAACAGGTCGGTCACGCCGGGATGGCTCGCGGGGATGAAGAGGTTCGCTGGGTCGGTCGACGAAACACCTAACGCGGCAGGTGACTGTGCTCCCATGCGGCCCAGCGTAATACTCGCCGCGGCTCACGCGGTCTCGGCCAGGAACTTCTCCAGGTAACTCCATGTCGTGTCCCGTGCGGTCGGTGCGGCCAGAATGCCGAGGTGGCTGCCGGGGGCGGTCTCGTAGCGGACCATCGCCGCTCCGGTGAGCACGCGAGCGCCCGCCTCGACGGCGGGAGCCGGGGTGATCACATCGGAGGGCCCGCCGACCAGCAGCACCGGCGCGGTCACCCGCGCCAGCTCGATCCGGCGTCCGCCGAGGACGACGACACCGCGCCCGATGTCGTTGTGCAGGATGAACCTGCCCCACAGCTGTCCGTAGAAGCGCCCCGGATACCCGGGCATCTCGGCCATGAACCGGTCGATCGTCTCCATTTTCGCCAGCGCCTCGGTGCGCGCGATATTGCTCGCGACGAACCACGGGCGAGTGAGCTCGCGGTCCCATGCGGTGACCTTGTAGCCGATTCGAGTCAGTGTCGCAGGAACGCCACCGGCAGCGCGGATGACGGTCGAGGTGGCCCGGCCACCGGTGAGGCGCGCGACGGCGCGCAACTGCGGCACGCCGGTCATGCAGTCGTAGTCCAGCGGCGAGCCGACGGCCGTGATCGAACGGATGGGCAGCTCGGGGTGCGCCGCGGCGGTCAGCAACGCCAGCGTGCCACCGAGGGACCAGCCCACCAGATCGACCGCGCGTCCGTCGCGGTCGGCGCTGGTCCGCAGCACCGCCTCGGGCAGGATGTCGTCGATCCAGTCCTCGAAGCCCATACGCCGGTCGGCGAAGGTGATCGCGCCGTAGTCGACGACGTACGGGCTGCGGCCGATCTCCAGCAGAAAGCGCGCCAAGCTCTGCTCGGGCCGCAGATCGAAACAGGTGGCGGGCGCGGCGAGCGGCGGGACCAGCAGGACGGCGGAATCCCCTTCCGGCACAGTTCCGTCGGCTCGCTCGAATCGCCGCAGCTGCCGGTGCGGCTGGTCCCAGAGGATCGTCGCGGGAGTCGGGTCCGGCGCCTCGATGCCGGAGCCGAAGGTCAAGGCCCACGCGTTGCGCGCGGCGAGGGTGACGGTGTCGGCAAGGCTCACAGCGAAGAGAGTCTCATATTCGGTACCGCGGGTAACAGGCAACTCCCGGACGGCGTCACCGCGGTCCCATGCCGACCGGGTTGAGCGGCGGGACCACCGCCTCCTGCACAGCGCGCACCAGGGGCGCGAGCGAGGTGGTCAGCTCCGTGATCGCGTCGGCCGACAGCACCGCGAGCGCCCCGGTCCACGCCGCTTCGTCGGTCTCGGCTTCGACCTCGGCCAGCAACGCCGCGCCGCTGCCGGTGAGGGTGGGCGTGACCGGTTCTCCGGCGACCAAGCCACGGGCGCGCAACTCGTCGAAAGCGTCCGCCCACTCCGGCTCCGACACTCCGCGCGCGGGCCGCATCACGGATTCGGGCGCCTTGCCCGCGGCCACCTGCACGACCAGCGCTTGACGTCCATCGAGACCGTGGGTCACCAAGGCCGCGACATGGCCGTCGCCGCGGTGCTCGCGCAGCGAGGTGGTCAGCTGCCACAGCGCGGCCACCGGGTCGGTGGGCAGCGGCAGGGCCGCGTTCGCGGCGAACAGCGCCCGCCCGGTGGGATCGGCCGCGCGCTGCACCGGTGTCAGCAATTCGACCGCGCGGGCGCAGACGGCGTCACCCGCCCCCACGCCGCGCAGCAGGCCGGTGGCCAGGTCGAGCCGCGCGGCGAGGCAGCGTTGCGGCGTCGCCCGATCCCACGCCTCCGGCAGCGCGCGACGGACCATGTCGGGATGGAATCCGGCGAAGATCGCCTGCACGGCGGCGGGCGTCACCGCGCCCAGCGGGGCGGCGCGGAAAGCGAAGTAGGTCTGCCAGTAGCCGCGCAGCCCGATCCCGACGCCCGCCTCCTTGACGCCGGTTCCGAAATAGACGACATCGTGTAGCGGTTCGAGCGTCGCCCAGATTTGCCGCGCCGGATGAATTCCCATGTGGCGCAGCGTACGTGGGCGCCCGGCACGGCGAAAGCACACGTGCGGTGCGAGGGATTTTCGATACCGCGCCGCAGTGGCAATTCGAGCGAGGCACAATATCACGCTACAATCGCGTCGGACAACGGAAAGTTTCGCTCGACAGAGTCGCCGGACGTCGCGCTCACGCACACCGCGGAGACGCCGCTGCGACGCTCGGCCGCTTTCGAGTGCGAAGTTTTCGTTGGACAAGAAAATGTGCGCGCACCAATCCGCGTCACCAGTGCGCCGCGCCGATGTCTTGCGAGGTAGCCGCCGCTTTTCGCGGCAGGCGCCCGGCATCCGGAGCGTGGCCGGGTGAAGTATCGCCTGCGGAGTCGTGGTCGTCGTGGACCGCCCGGTCCGCCCCACCTCGTGCGCGCGGGACGTGATTACGAGGAAGGCACGAACCCTGAGCAAGATCACAGTCGATCAGGAACCAGGTCTGGCGGAGACCCTGTTGACGGCCGAACTGGACGCAACGCATACCGCCCCGACATTCGCCGAATTGGGCGTGCGCGCGGAAATCGTCCGCGCACTCGGCGAGATCGGAATCGAACGTACTTTCGCCATTCAAGAACTGACCCTGCCGCTGGCGCTCGCCGGCGAAGATCTGATCGGTCAGGCCCGCACCGGTATGGGTAAAACCTTCGGATTCGGCGTGCCGCTGCTGCACCGGATCGCCACCGCGGAATCCGGCACCACGCCGCTGGACGGCACGCCGCGAGCGCTGGTCATCGTGCCGACGCGCGAGCTGTGCATCCAGGTCACCAAGGACCTGGAGAACGCGAGCAAGTACCTGACCAACCACCAGGGACCGCTGCGCGTCGCGTCCATCTACGGCGGCCGCCCCTACGAGGCGCAGATCGCGGCGCTGCGCGACGGTGTCGACGTGGTGGTCGGCACGCCCGGCCGCCTGCTGGACCTGGCCGATCAGCAGCACCTGATCCTGGGCAAGATCGGCGTGCTGGTGCTGGACGAGGCCGACGAGATGCTCGACCTCGGCTTCCTGCCGGACATCGAGCGCATCCTCGGCATGGTCCCGGACAAGCGCCAGACCATGCTGTTCTCGGCGACCATGCCCGGGCCGATCATCACCCTGGCGCGCACCTTCCTGACCCGCCCGACGCACATCCGGGCCGAGGAACCGCACGATTCGGCGGTGCACGATCGCACCGCGCAGTTCGTCTACCGCGCGCACGCCCTGGACAAGAGCGAGCTGATCGCGCGCATCCTGCAGGCCGAGAGCCGCGGCGCCACGATGATCTTCACGCGCACCAAGCGCACGGCACAGAAGGTGGCCGACGACCTGGCCGAGCGCGGCTTCGCCGTCGGCGCGGTGCACGGCGACCTCGGACAGATCGCCCGCGAGAAAGCGCTGACCAAGTTCCGCAAAGGCGCCATCGACGTGCTGGTCGCGACCGACGTCGCCGCGCGCGGCATCGACATCGACGACGTCACGCACGTCATCAACTACCAGTGCCCGGAAGACGAGAAGACCTACGTGCACCGCATCGGGCGCACCGGCCGGGCCGGGCGCACCGGCGTCGCGGTGACCCTGATCGACTGGGACGAGCTCAACCGCTGGGCTTCGATCGACAACGCGCTGGGGCTCGGCATCCCCGAACCGGTCGAGACGTACTCGCGCTCGCCGCACCTGTACTCCGATCTCGGCATTCCCGAGGGTGTGACCGGTGTGGTGCGCAAGCCGAAGCCGGAACGCGACGCCGACGCGGTCGTGGTCGAACGCCCCGCCCGTACCCCGCGCAAGCGCAACCGCAAGCGCACCCGCGGCGGTCAGCCGATCGACGGCACACCGAACGTCACCGACGCCGACGACACCGACGCTCCCGCGGGCGACGAGGTCGCGGACACGGAGCAGGCAGCCGAGGCCGACAAGCCCGCACGCCGCAGGCGCAAGCGGCGCAGGACCACCGGCGACGCCACCGACACCCCCGCCACGGCGGAGCCGAGCGGCGAGTCCTCGGACGACGACGGCGCCGCGGCGGAATCCGACGCGGCCGACCGGCCCGCTCGCCGCAGGCGCAGGCGCCGTCGGTCGGGCGAGGGCGACGTGGTGACCGAGGACACCGGGAGCGCGGCCGAGCCCGCGGCCGCCGCATCGGCCTGACCGCCCGGATCGGCTAGTCTCGCACTCGTGCTCGCACCCGAGCGGCGGACGCGCGCCGATATCCTTTCCGCAGTCGCGATCGCGGTTCTCGTGGTGATCGCCGGGGCCGTGGTGTGGGTGCGCGGGGACGCGCACGGCACCGAGTCGGTGACCGCGTCCTCCACGGTGCCGACCCCGGCGGCGGCCGATCAGTTACCCGCCTCGCTGCGCGAGCTGTGGCACGCGCCGGACGGCGCGAGCGCGCGGGCGCTCGTGTCCGGCGGCGTCGTGGTGACCGGCGACGGCGACACGGTCACCGGCCGCGATCCACGCACCGGTGACCAGCTGTGGAAGTACCGGCGCGACATCCCGTTGTGCGGGGTCGAGAGCCAGTACGGCATGGTGATCGCCGTCTACCGCGACGAGCGCGGCTGCAGCCAGGCCACGATGCTGGCCGGCGACAGCGGCGCCCGTCGCACCGCGCGCAGCAGCTACATGGATCGCGACGTGCGGCTGTCGGTGGACGGCACCTACCTGCTCGCGCAGGGACCGCAGCGGCTGGAGATGTGGCGCTCGGACCTGGTGCGCACCGTGGAGTACGGCTTCGTCGACGCCCCGGTGAACGTCAAGACCCAGCCGCGCCGAGGCTGCACGTTGCTGTCGTCCGGTTCCAGCCCGTCCCGGCTCGCCGTGCTGGAACGCTGCCCCGCGGACCCGGCCGAGCGGCTCACCGTGCTCAACCCGGCCCCCAAGGACAACACGGTGCCGGAGGAGTACGGCTCGCACGTACTGAGCGGCCCCGGAGCCGATTCCCCGGAAGCCAGGGTGATCGCGGTGTCCGACAGCCGGATCGTGCTCTACTTCCCCGGCGCCGCGACGGGCGCCGAGCCGCTGCCGCCGCGCTTGGCCGTCTACGATGGCAACGGCAATCCGATTGTGGTGCATCAACTCTCGGCGCCGTTGAGCCAGACGGCGACGACCACCCGCATCGGATCGGCCTACCTGGTCTTCACCGGCAACAGCCTGATCGCCTTGAACGGCAGCACTTTCGACCCCCTGTGGACCGCGGGCGGCGCCCTCGGATCCCCCGCGCTCATGGCGGGCAAGCTGCTGCTGCCCACCACCGGCGCGCTCACTGTCCTCGACCCCGCCACGGGAGCCGAAACAGGGCGCATCCCGGTGGAGCGGCCCGGCTATGCCGGAAGCCCCATCGCGCTCACCGTGATCGGGACGACCGTTCTCGAGCTCCGGGACGGCGAACTCCACGCCTTCGGGTAAGGCCGGCGAACTTGTCGGTGCCGTGGGGCACACTGCGGGGATGAGCGAAACCCTGCCCGGCACAACCGGAAACACCGCCGCCATCACGTCCTACGACGACCCGGACGCGCCCTGGAACCAGAAGTTCTCCGACGACGACATCGCACACTGGAACGACGGCGTGATCCAGGAGTTCCGCGACAACGCGGGCAAGGTCGGCGGCGCGTACGAAGGCGGTGAGCTGATTCTGCTCACCACCACCGGCGCCAGGAGCGGTAAGAGGCACATGGTCCCGCTCGGCCTGTTGCGCCGCGGCGAAACCCTTTACGTGAGCTCGTTCATCGAGGACCGGTACCCGGCCTGGTATCACAACGTGAAAGCCGATTCCGCCGTCACCATCGAGCTGGGGTCCACCACCTATCGCGGCACGGCGCGGGCGCTGGAGGGAGCCGAGTACGACGAGTTCGCGACTTGGGTGACGACGAACAATCCCTTGCTCGCGGACTACCAGTCCAAGGTCTCGCGGCCGCTGCCACTGGTGGTGCTCGAGCTCGGGGACCCGGTCGAGTCCTAGCCCACGGCGGTCGGCACGGCATGTCGACACGGTCGCCTCCGGGACGAGGGGGCGGCCGATCCGGCGCGGCCCCATGATCATCGGTGGACCATCATGGAGGCATGTCCGCACTCGATGACGCCCGTGTCGTGCTGCTCCGGCACGGCGAGACCGACTGGTCCACGCAGCGGCGGCACACCGGCCGCACCGATCTGCCGCTCACCGAGCGCGGCGAAGAACAGGCCGCGGCGGCAGGCCGCTTGCTCGCCACACTGGAACTGCGAAACCCTCTGGTGCGCACCAGCCCACGGCTGCGCGCGTTGCGCACCGCGGAACTCGCCGGGCTCGCCGGCGCCGTGGTGGACGACGACCTCGCCGAGTGGGACTACGGCGCCTACGAGGGCCTGACCACCCCGCAGATCCGCGAGTCGGTGCCCGGCTGGACCATCTGGACCGGCCCGGTCCCGGACGGCGAAACCGGGGAGCAGGTGCGGGAGCGCGCCGACCGAGTGCTGGCCGCCGTGGCGCCCGCGCTGCCGGAGCGGGATATCGTGCTGGTGGGGCACGGTCACTTCTCCCGCGCGCTGATCGCCCGCTGGGCCGAATTCGACATCCGGGAGGGCCGCCGATTCGCCATGTCGACCGGCGCGCTGACCGTGCTCGGCTACGAACACGACGCGCGCGCGATCCGCGCGCACAACCTGGTACCCAACGGAGCGTCACTGTGACCCGACCCGCCCCCACCGCCACCACCGCCGTCGACCTAGGCGGCGCCGTGCTGCGCCGCGCCGTCCCCGCCGACGTGCCCGGACTGGTCGGCCTCGTCCACAACTTGGCCGACTACGAGAAGGCGCGGCACGAATGCACGGTCACCGCCGAGCAGCTGCGCGCCGCGCTGTTCGGACCGGAGCCGAAGGTGTTCGCGCACGTGGTCGCGGACGAGTCGGAACTGCTCGGCTGCGCCGTCTGGTTCCTCAACTTCTCCACCTGGGACGGCGTGCACGGCATCTACCTGGAAGACCTCTACGTCAAGCCGGAGACCAGGGGCAAGGGCTACGGCAAGGCACTGCTCACGGCCCTGGCGAAGGAGGCGGTGGACCACGGCTACAGCCGCGTTTCCTGGTCGGTGCTGACTTGGAACAAGCCATCGATCGACTTCTACGAGTCGATCGGCGCCGTGGCCCAGACCGAATGGGCGGGCTACCGGCTGGCGGGCGACGCGCTCGGCAAGCTGGCCGCCGGCGCGCGGTAGCGCGTATGTCGTGGTTCCCGCCGCTCGATCCGGCGTCCTGGCCCACCACTGCCGAAGCGGCGATGGCGATGCAAGACGAATTGCGGCCACTGGTCTCCGAGCGCACCCCGCCGGGCGCGCAGTTCCGCACGGTGGCCGGGCTCGACTCCGCCTATGACCACACCGGCGCGGTGGCCGCGGCGGTAGTGGTCTTGGCAGCGGGCACCCTGCGCCCGGTCTCCTCCGCCGTCGCGCACGGCGTCGCCGCCTTCCCCTACGTTCCCGGTCTGCTCGCTTTCCGGGAAATCCCCGCCACCCTCGCGGCGCTCGAAAAGCTGGATGCCGCACCGGATCTGCTGGTGTGCGACGGGCAAGGACTCGCCCACCCACGCCGCTTCGGGCTGGCCTGCCACCTCGGACTGCTCACCGGCGTGCCGACGATCGGCGTGGCGAAGACCGTGTGGGGCGACTACGTCGAACCCGGTCCCGAACGCGGCGCGGCCACCGACATCACCCTCGATGCCGCGGTGGTCGGGCGGGCGTTGCGCACCAGAACCGGCGTCAAGCCGGTGTTCGTGTCCGTCGGACATCGCATCGACCTCGACACCGCCTGCGCACAGGTGCTCGCGCTGACCCCGCGCTACCGGCTGCCGGAAACCACCCGGCACGCCGACCAGCTCTGCCGGGCGGCGCTGCGCACGGCGGGCTATTCCGGCTCGACCCCGTAGTCCTGGGCCATCCAGCGGGTGGACGGCGGCGCGAACAGCAGCACCAGCGCGGCGACCGCGACCACCCCCAGCGCCGTGCCGTAAACGGGCTGATGCGAGTCGGTGAGCAGCGACCAGGTGACCGGGAGCAGTAGCAGCTGCGCGATGACGGCGATGGCGCGACCCCAGCGTTTCCCCAGCAGCAGGCCGACGCCCGCGGCCAGTACCGCGCCGCCGAGGATGCCGAACCAGGCCGCGGTGCCGTATCCGCTCGTCGCGGACTGGTCGTGACCGAGCAGCCCCCGCACCACCAGCACGACCGCGACGCCCACGGCGACGACGCCTTCGAGCGTCACCAGGGCGCCTGCCGCCCGCACCGTCGTCGGCACCGCCGCACTCTTGTCGCTCACGATCGCGCCCCGCCCGCAGTCGGCTCCGTCGTGCGCGGCGGCGCACGGTGTCCTCGCTTGCCTTGCTGACGCTCGTTCACGCGGCAAGCCTACGGCCCGCCCGTCTGCGTGATCGTCCTGGCGTGGGCGCCGGCAACGGCACCCAGCGCATCGCTCGCCGCTTTTCCGGGGCGGGCCGGCCGCCAACTAGGCTGCCATCGTGCGGACGCTGCTGATCGTGAACCCGAATGCCACCTCGACGACGCCGGCGACTCGGGACCTACTGGCGCACGCGCTGGAGAGCCGCACCCAGCTGACCGTTGCGCACACCCAGCACCGCGGGCACGCGGCGGAACTGGCCCAATGGGCAGCCACCAACGAGATGGACCTGATCGTGGTGCACGGCGGCGATGGGACGGTCAACGAGACCATCAACGGCTTCCTGCCGCTGCCCGTCCTCGACGACGGTCAAGCCTGGTTGCCGCGCCTCGGTGTGATCCCGGGCGGTTCGGCGAATGTCTTCGCCAGGGCGCTCGGCATCTCCCCCGACCCGGTGACCGCCACCAATCAGCTCATCGACCTGCTCACCCTGGACGCCGATCGCCGGATCGGCCTCGGGCTGGCCGACGACCGCTGGTTCTGCTTCAGCGCGGGCGTCGGACTGGACGCCGACGTCTGCGAGGCGATCGACGCCAGCCGCGCCCGCGGCCGCAGCGCCACTCCGGCGCGATATGTTCGAACAACTGTTCGGCAATTCTTCCGGGCAAAACGTAAGGAACCGAGCGTTCAGGTCGAAATTCCCGGCCGGGACCCCGTAGACGGCGTGCATTACGCCTTCGTTACCAACACCACACCGTGGACCTATCTGAACGCCACGCCGGTGCACACCAACCCCGGCACCCGGTTCGAAACGGGTCTCGGCGTGTTCGCGGTGCGCTCCATGAGCGTGGCGCCGACCCTCCTGCTCGCGCGCCAACTCCTGGCCGCCGACGGAAACCCCAAGTCCCGCAATTTATTTCGCGAAGACGACGTTCCCGCCGTACGAATCGAGTCCAAAGAACCCATCGGCCTGCAAATCGATGGCGACTTCATCGGGAAGCGCAACGTGGTGGATTTCACTGCCGTGCCCGACGTGCTCGCCGTGGTCGCTCCGCGGCCGCACTGAGGGCGAAACACCGGGAAAAACATGGCGGGTAGTGCTGCGAAATCCCGGTGGAGCGAGTACAAAGGACCGGGCAGGCTTCCCATCACGGGGGCCTTCAGAGCGTGAGCTTCCCCACGGTGCACCGCGTGCCTATTGACATCTACGGTGTTCGTGAAAGCATTCACAAGCAACCGTGCGGAAACATTCGAGTCGCACAAGTGAACGAACCACAAACCGTAGGCGCCCTGCGCGGCGCCCAGCAAAGGAGCAGAGGAATGGACTGGCGCCACAAGGCCATCTGTCGCGATGAGGACCCCGAGCTGTTTTTCCCGGTGGGTAACAGTGGTCCGGCGCTCGCGCAGATTGCCGATGCCAAGCTGGTCTGCGCTCGCTGCCCCGTAACCGCTGACTGCCTGTCCTGGGCCCTGAAGTCCGGACAAGACGCCGGCGTGTGGGGTGGTATGAGCGAGGACGAGCGCCGGGCGCTCAAGCGTCGCAACGCGCGCACCCGCACCCGCACCGTCGTCTGATCAGACGACGAGCCTTACCGGGCCATTCAGCCCGGCCCGGTAACGCATTTCAGCCCGGCACCCATAGGTGCCGGGCTGTGTTGTTTTTGCACACCGGACAGTGAAGTGGAAATGATCGGTCTCGCTTCGCGGTGCAACCCGGAAGCCGACCAATGCGGTTGCGCCGGACCGCAATATCCGCTGCGCGGATTACGCGCAACAGCGGCCGCGGTTCGACTCGCGGAAGATCGAGACCTGTGGGAAAGTGGTTGGTTCTCAATCGGGTTGGGATGGTCGCAATCCGCTCGACACCCTCGCATTCCGCTCGATACGGACATTCGAGCAGTCACTACGCCGCAAGCCGCAAACGGCACGTGAGCAGCGGCCACCCGCGACCTCCGAGCAACACATCGATCCACCGGGATCAGCCACGGATCCGACCATCGGCCGAGGACCGCGCCCTGCCGAGGCCGGCCGAGCCGATCGGGAGGACTCCGTCGGCTCGAACTCAGCGGCCGGAACGACGGCCCAGCGGCACGCGCAGCACGGCGTCGGTGCCGATGTCGGCGCCGGGATGCAGACCGATGGAACCGCCGAGTTCGGCGGTGACCAGCGTGCGGACGATCTGCAGGCCGAGCCGGTCGGAGGATTCCAGGCTGAACCCGGGCGGCAGACCGCGACCGTCGTCGCTGATGATCACGTCCAGCCAGCGGGCCGAACGCTCGGAACGGATTGTCACCGTGCCGTTTTCGCCGGAATCGAAGGCGTGCTCGATGGCGTTCTGCACCAGTTCGGTGAGCACCATCACCAACGGGGTGGCGCGTTCGGCGGAGAAGACGCCGAGCGAACCGGCGCGGCGCACCTTGATGCGTGCGGTGTGCACCGTGGCCACGTCGGCCATGATCGGCAGCAGCCGGTCGACGACCTCGTCGAGATCTACCTCTTCGTCCACCGACATGGACAGCATCTCGTGCACCGACGCGATGGAGGTGACCCGGCGCACCGATTCGGTGAGCGCGACCTGTGCTTCCTCGTTCTCTGTGCGGCGGGCTTGCAGGCGCAGCAGCGCGGCGACGGTCTGCAGGTTGTTCTTGACCCGGTGATGGATCTCCCGGATGGTGGCGTCTTTGCTCAGCAGCGCGCGATCACGTCGCTTGACCTCGGTGACGTCGCGGACGAGCACGGCGGCGCCCGCCAATTCCCCATGCGGGCGCAGCACGAGGGTGCGCAGCAGCACGGTGGCTCCGCGCGCCTCCACCTCCATCCGCCGACCGGTCCGGCCGGCCAGCGCGGCCTGGATGTCGCCGACCACTTCCTGGGCGTCGAACGGATCGGTGATCAGCGAGCGGGTGGTGACCGCCAGATCCTGCCCGGCCAGGTCGGACTGCAAGCCCATCCGATGGTAGGCCGACAGCGCGTTGGGGCTGGCGTAGACGACGATGCCGTCGGTGTCGAGCCGGATGAATCCATCCCCCGCGCGCGGGCTGGAATGGGTCGCCGCGCGATCCTCGGTGGTGGGGAAGGTGCCGTCGGCGATCATCTGGCACAGATCGTCCGCGCACGCCACGTACGCGCTCTCCAGCTGACTGCGCACCCGGGAGCGTTGCAGATCGGTGTCCCGGCTCAGCACCGCGATCACGTCGTCGCCGCAGCGCACCGGGATGGCCTCGCGGACCGCGTGCACCGGATGCGGGTGATAGACGCCGGACGCCTCGACCTCACTGTCGGATCGCACGATATCGCCACTGGTCAGCGCCTCGAACACCTGCGGATGGTCGGCCTTCCGAGCGGTCGTGCCGACCAGGTCCTCCTGGTGCACGGTGGGCGCGGTGGTGGGACGGCACTGCGCGACACACACGATGTCCGCGCCCTCCGTCACCGGTCCCGCACCGACCCACAGCAGCAGATCGGCGAAGGACAGATCGGCCAGCAGCTGCCAATCGCCCACCACCCGCTGCAGATGATCCACGGCGACGCCGGGTAGGTCGGTGTGCTCGGCCAGCAGCTCGCTCAGTGTCGCCATGCAGATCTACCGCCGCAATCGATCAGGAGATGACCGCGATCAGGTGGCCCGCCTTGATCGCGTCGCCTTCCTGCACACCGACCGACGTCACGGTGCCGCTGGACTCCGCGACCACCGGAATCTCCATCTTCATGGACTCGAGGATCACCAGAGTGTCGCCTTCCTGAACTTCGTCGCCTTCCTTGACCACCACCTGGTAGACGACCGATACCAGTTCGGCGAGCACTTCCTCAGCCATGACACCCCATTCGCTCGTTGGCCTGTATCCGCTGACGGTACAGCCAACCACACGTGAAAGAATGGCCTTCAATCAGAAGGGAGACTACTCATGGGTAAGCGCGGACGTAAGAAGCGTAGCCGCAAGGGGAACGCAGCCAACCACGGCAAGCGGCCCAACGCCTGAGCTGACGCTCGGCCCGCAAGCACGAAGCGGCACGCACTTCCGCAAGGAAGGCGTGCCGCTCGCGTTTCGCACGGCTACTCGGAGGTCTCGACCGAAGTCTCTTTCGTGGTGACCGTCCGGCGGAGCTCGATGGTCAGCCGCTCACGCAGCGAGGCGGGCGCGCGATCGCCGCCGCATTTGCGGCTGAGCAGGCTCTTGATCTTCTCCTCGATGCCGTAGGCCTCGATACAAGGACTGCAGTGCTCCATGTGGTGCTGCAACCGCGCCCGGGTCGCGTCGTCGCATTCCCCGTCCAGCATCAACCACACGTCGGCGAGCACCGCCGTGCAATCGAGTTCCATATCGGGGTCCCGCTCGGTACTCACTGCTTGACCTCCTGGCGTTCCCCCGAACGGTTGAATCCACGCTCGCGCGCGACATCGGCGAGCAAACCCTTCAGTTGTTTCCGGCCGCGGTGCAGCCGGGACATCACCGTACCGATGGGAGTGCCCATGATGTCGGCGATCTCCTTGTACGGGAAACCCTCGACATCGGCGTAGTACACCGCCATGCGGAACTCCTCGGGCAGTTCCTGCAGCGCGGCTTTGATGTCGTCGTCCGGTAACGCGTCCAGCGCCTCCACCTCGGCCGAGCGCAGTCCCTGCGAGGTGTGCTCGGCGGTCGCGGCCAGCTGCCAGTCGGTGATCTCGTCCGTCGGATACTGCGCGGGCTGGCGCTGCTTCTTGCGGTAGGAGTTGATGTAGGTATTCGTCAGGATCCGGTACAGCCAGGCACGCAGGTTGGTGCCCTCCCGGAACGACTTGAAGCCCTGATAGGCCTTGACGTAGGTCTCCTGGACCAGGTCCTCGGCATCCGCCGGGTTCCTGGTCATGCGCAGCGCGGCGCCGTAGAGCTGGTCGAGCAGCGGGAGCGCGTCCCGTTCGAACCGCTGCGCCAGCTCGGCATCGTCGACGGCGGCGACATCGTCGGCCGCCACGTCATCGTCGCTCGTCACACCTGTCCCTTCGATCGCCGTACCTGCCAAATCTACCGGCATCGGCACATCGAAGGAGAATCCGCCGTCCGTCGGGGACACCTCGGTCCCCACCGGACGGTCGTCTAGCAGCACGGGCACAGGCATCTCCTTCACATCTAAATAGGGCCTGCTCACGCCGTGGAATTCCTTCCGAGCGCGGTGTACCGGCTACAACATGCGCGACCCGTCCGGTGTTCCCGCCGATCACGGGCTCGCGGCGGACCGCGGGAAAACACGTTGCGGCCGCCGTTAGGGTTTGGCCATGGCAGCAGGCTCGACCCCGGCGATCCGCGCGTTGACCCAGGCGAAGGTGGCCCATCGCGTGCACGCCTACAAGCACGATCCGCGCGCCGACTCCTACGGCACCGAGGCGGTCGACGCGCTGGGCGCCGAACTCGGAGTCGCCGCCGCGCAGATCTTCAAGACGTTGGTCATCGAACTGTCCACCGGTTCGCTCGCGGTGGCCGTGCTCCCGGTGCCGAACACGTTGTCGCTCAAAGCCGCGGCGGCCGCGCTCGGCGCGTCGAAGGCGAGCATGGCGGACAAGACGCGGGCGGAGAAGACCACCGGATACGTGCTCGGCGGCATCTCCCCGCTCGGCCAGCGCAAGCTGCTGCCCACCGTGATCGACGACTCGGCGCTGGCCTGGGACCGGATGCTGTGCAGCGCGGGACGGCGCGGACTGGAGATCGAGCTGGCGCCCGCCGACCTGATCCGGCTGACCGCCGCGGTGACCGCGCCCGTGACATCGGCGTAATTCGGCCACGATCGGCGCGATCTGTGCGTTACTGAACTGGCCAGATCGACCCGACTCGAGAGGATGTGATGCGAATGTCTACCCACCAGCGGGTGCGCACCGTGATCGTCGCGTTGTCCGGAGCTCTCGTCCTGGCCCTCGGTTCGGTAACGCTGCTCGCGCCGGAGGCCGCCGCAGCGCCGGACAACGCACCGGTCGTGCACGTCAGCGATTCCGTCTTCGACTTCGACGGTCAGGGCTCGAAGAGCGACGACAAGGCCGGGAAGGCCGAGAAACTCAGCGGGAATGTCACCACCAAGCTGATCGACCTGGTGGCCGGAATCATCAAGTGCGGGCTCAATATCGCCTCACCCAGCGTGAAGTGCTCGCTGTAATTTTTTTGCAGCGACTGCGGCGCTGCGTGTTCGCGGCCCCCTTATGGCTCGCGTCCGAGTGGCCACCGCTGGCGACTTCGTCGCGGACGCGGCGGCCACTCGGACGCGAGCCGGGCCGCGAACGGCACATGCTCGGTCTCGCTTCGCTCGGAACCGGTAGTCGCGCTGGTGTGGTCGCGTGCAGCGGCGACACCGGCACCTTAGCTCGCGGAGTACTGCCGGAGGACGAGTGGAAGTTACGCCTACGCGGGGGTACGGCAGCCAGTCGATCGGCGACGTGCTCTCGCACTCTGCCGGGATACCAGGTGGCTGATGTTGCTCGCTGGACGGTGGCATCGGTCGTCCTCTCGACCAATCGCGAACGGTCTGCCCACGCCGCAGCGCTCGATACCGGTGAAGGCGGGTTGATCGGAAGCCGGGAGTAGCGGCGAACGACGGTCGCGATCACCTCGACGTGTGTCCTGTTGGGCCCCGGACGCCTGGTTCGTGGTGCAGCTAGCCAAGTCGTGGGTGGCGCTCGACCGCGCTGTGACTCCGGGCTGGGCGCTCGGAACGGTGCCGGATAGGGCGGTGTGGCAGCGAGCGATCAGAGCAGGCTGGTCTGCTCGGCTTCCTTCCGATCCTCCACTCGCGCGAGCAGTTCCGGGCCGTTGTTGCGCACGCTGTTGACCAGGGTGGGCACCGCGCGGGGCACGATTCCGGCGACCACGTCCTCGGAGGGCGTCTCCAGCAGACTCGCCGGGGCCGGGTGATCCGGGTCCAGCCACGCGTCCCAGTGCTCCTGCGGCATCGGCAGCGGCATCCGGTCGTGGATCCGGGTCAGGTCACCGACCGCGTCGGTGGTCAGGATGGTGCACGACAGCAGCGGCTCGCTCTCCGGCTGCGACCGGTCACGCCAGACCGACCACAGACCGGCCATGTAGAGACGGGAACCGTCCGCGTTCGCCATGTAGTACGGATGCTTGGCGACCTTTCCTTTCGGGCCCTTCTCGCCGTTCGGCTCCACGAGCCACTCGTACCAGCCGTCCATCGGCACCAGGCAGCGCCGGTACTTCACCGCGTCGCGGAACGAGGGCGTGGTGGCCGCCTTATCGGCGCGGGCGTTGAACAGCGGCTTGCCCTTGACCGGCACACCGGGCTCGGCGGCCTTCGTCCACACCGGGATCAGCCCCCAGCGCATGCGCCGGATGCGCCGCTTCGGGTCGTCGTCCGCACGGCCCTGGTCGTGCCGCTCCACCACGGTGAGCACCTGCGTGGTCGGCGCGACGTTGTAGTTGGTGAAAGAGCTCTGGTCGGCGGGGCCGGTCTCGTCGATCGCATCCAACTCGACCGCGAGCCTGCCGGGGTTGGTCGTGGTCGCATATCGTCCGCACATATCCCGATAGTCCCACTTGCCACCGACAGCGTCGGAGACAATTAGTGCATAGCTGGTGACCTGTTGAGAGTTGTGGCATAGCATTCTCTCATCGGAAGGACGGGCTGCCCGTCCACTCGGACATGCGCATCGACCGTCCACCGCAGACGGCAAGAGGAGACCCACTGTGACATCCACCGACACCAAACCGGCCGATCACGACACGGCACTGACGTCGGTCAATCCGGCGACAGGAGAGGTGATCGGCACGCACGTCATCGCCGACGACGACGCGGTTGCCGCCGCCGTCGCCAAGGCCCGCGCAGCGACCGCCACCTGGGGCGCGCTGAGTTTCGACCAGCGGCGCACCCATCTGCTGCGCTGGTCGAGCAAGCTGGTGCAGGACTCGGAGAAGTTCTGCGCGTTGATCCACGCCGAGAACGGCAAACCGCTCGACGACGCCTTCCTGGAGCTGATGCTCGCGCTCGAGCACATCGCCTGGGCGGCCAAGAACGCCAAGAAGGTGCTCGGCCCCAAGCGGGTGTCCCCGGGCGCGCTGATGTCCAACTTCAGCGCACGGCTCGAGCAGCGCCCGCTCGGCGTGGTCGGCGTGATCGGCCCGTGGAACTACCCGGTCTACACGCCGAACGGTTCCATCGCCTACGCGCTGGCCGCGGGCAACACCGTGGTGTTCAAGCCGAGCGAATACTCCACCGGCATCGGCAATTTCCTCGCCGAGGCGTTCGCCGCGGCCAATCCCGAACTGCCCGAGGGCGTCTTCATCACGATCAACGGCTACGGCGCGACGGGCGCGGCGCTGGTCCGCTCCGAGGTCGACAAGATCGCGTTCACCGGCTCCACCGCCACCGGCAAGCGGATCATGGCGGCCGCCGCGGAGCGGCTCACCCCCGTGCTGCTGGAGTGCGGCGGCAAGGACGCGGTGATCGTCGCCGCCGACGCCGACATCAAGGCCGCGGCGGACGCGGTCGCCTGGGGGGCCACCGCCAACAGCGGCCAGACCTGCGCCGGTGTCGAGCGGGTCTACGTGGACCGCTCGGTGCGCGAGGAGTTCGTCGCCGAGGTCAAGCGCATCCTTACCGACGTCAAGCCCGGTTCCGGCGACAAGGCGTCCTACGGCCCGATGACCATGCCGAGTCAGATCGACATCGTGCGCCGCCACATCGAGGACGCGCTGAAGAACGGCGGCACCGCGGTGCTCGGCGGTCCCGAGTCGGTCAAGGCGCCGTTCATCGAGCCCGTCGTGCTGGTGGACGTGGACGAGACCTCCGAGGCGGTGGCCGAGGAGACCTTCGGCCCGACCATCACCATCCGCACCGTCGACGGCGTCGACGAGGCGGTGCAACTGGCCAACAACTCCAAGTACGGCCTGTCCTCGGCGGTCTACTCGAAGAAGAACGGCCTGGACATCGCGCGCAGGCTGCGCGTCGGCGCCACCTCGGTGAACTCCGTGCTCGCCTTCGCCGCCATCCCCGGCCTGCCCTTCGGCGGCGTCGGCGATTCCGGCATCGGCCGCATCCACGGCGAACCGGGTCTGCGCGAGTTCGCCCGCCCGCACTCGATCGCGGTGCAGCGCTTCACCGTTCCGGGCATGGCGCTGCTGAGCTACAGCCGCACCGACTCCACGATGAAGCTGCTGCGCAAGCTCGTTCCGTTCCTGCACGGCCGGCACAAGTAGGAAACCCACGGTCGGGTGCTCGACGTCGTCGAGTACCCGACCCAGGCCATAGGTGGCACCAGCGGCAATCCGCCACGCGAACGCGCCGCGAATGGCGACGGCGACGCGCTGTGACACCGGACGAAGTCCGCCGGGCATCGTCCGCGCGGCGGATACCTCCGCAACCGGGGCATTCGATCGGCACAGCCACGTGCCGCATCCCCGATTCGGCGAAGCTTCCCCCACGCAACTACTTCGGCCGAACCCCGGTCCGAGCGAGCGAGACCGAGCATGCGCGGTTCGCGGCCTCGCTCGCAACCGATTGCCCGCCGCGTACGCGACGAGAGCAAGCGACGGCCACAGCAGAGGCGCCTCCCGAAACGGCGTGCCGCGAGCCGCAGCATTCGTCCCTGACGCGCCCAGCGCACCGCAACCACGTCTTCCGAGCGAAGCGAGACCGAGCATCACCCGTTCGCGGCCAGGCTCGCGTTTGCGCGGCCGCCGCGTCCGCGACGCAGGCGCCAGCGGCGGCGCCGCAAAACCCAGCCCCAAGAGGGCCGCCAACA
>NZ_JBEYCG010000030.1:0-25053 GCF_040632645.1 Nocardia sp. NPDC019219
TTTTTTCGGGGCTCTGGGTCCCCGCCCCGCCGGTGTGGGGGGCCGGGGGGGGGTGGGGGCGGCGGCCGTTTCCTCCTTCGTCGCCTAAGCGGCGGCCGCGCAAACGCGAGCCATAAGGGGGCCGCGAACACGCCGCGCCGAAGGCGCGGCCAAACTACACAGCGTCGCCCGGGCTGACGCGCGGCTTCGGGGCGCGCATCTTGCGGATCTGGGAGGCGCGGACGAAGGCGTACCAGCCCAGCCGGTAGCCGATGTCGGTGGTTTCCGGGAAACGCTCCCTGACGCGGTTGTTGACGACGCGGCCGAGCAGGAAGCCCTCGACGGCCATGAACAGCATCATCACCAGCATGGCCAGGGTGACGATGGTCTGCAGCGCGGGCGCGACGAACATCGACAGGATCAGCACCAGCGCCATCGGCATGAAGAGGCCGACCAGGTTGCGCCGGGCGTCGACGATGTCACGGACGAACGCCCGGACCGGACCTTGGTCGCGCTGCGGCAGGTATTTGTCCTCGCCGGCCAGCATGCGCTCGCGGCGATCGGCGGCGGCCTCGCGTCGTCGAGCGGCCGCGGCCTTGCGCTCCTCTCTGGTGCCCCGCGCGGCCTTGCGCCGGGCGCGGGCCTCTTTCGCGGTGAGCGGAGCGGGTGCTACCGGGCCGCGGCGCTTGCCTTGGGCGTCACGGCGTTTCGGGGTGGGACGGCCCTTGCCCGCGGTGGCCGTGGCCGCCGCGCGGGTGGTGCCCGCGGCCGAGTCACCGTTCGTGACCACCGTCGATTCGGCGGTCGCGTCGGTGGTGCTGGACTCGCCGCGACGGAACAATTTCACACCGACCAGGCTATTCGATGGGTAGCGTGGCGAGAAATGCGGTCCGATTCGCCGGGAGTGTGCGGGGTCACGGAGGTTGCGTGTCCCCGCGGATCGGCTGGTGGCAAGATGGAGGAATAGCAGCCTGCCGAGTGGTGTTGACCGACACGACCCGTGCGCTGTTCACGGGTTGACCACAGGTTCCTCGAGGAGAGTTCATGACTGTGCAGAACGAGACCGCCACCCACGGTGTGACTCTGACCGACGCCGCCGCCGCGAAGGCGAAGGCACTGCTGGACCAGGAAGGTCGCGACGACCTGGCGCTGCGGATCGCGGTGCAGCCGGGTGGTTGTGCGGGCCTGCGCTACCAGCTGTTCTTCGACGACCGCTCGCTCGACGGCGACCTGACCGTCGACTTCGGTGGCGTCACGCTGGCCGTCGACCGGATGAGCGCGCCGTACGTGCAGGGCGCCTCGATCGACTTCGTCGACACCATCGAGAAGCAGGGTTTCACCATCGACAACCCGAACGCCACCGGCTCCTGCGCCTGCGGCGACTCCTTCAACTGAGGTAGTACCCTCCCGGCGCGATCACGGCGATCGGCCGGGATGAGATCGGAACGACTGATCTTGTCGGGACATGGGTAACTCGTCGGGAACGACCAGGACCCGAGCGGCGCGCACGCAAGACCTGAACGCAAATCCGGTGTCGCTCAACTAGTACGGCCTGAAGACCCGGAGAGGCGGCATCAGCTACGGTGAGATCGGGACTCGCGTCCCGGTCTGCACCGCCTGCCGCCTACCGTTGAAGGGGCTCAGCCACGTGTCCATCGCCGTTTCCGCGTCCATTGCGACCGATCACCTCATGCGTTTCCCCGGACGGTTCGCCGACGTACTGCTGGCCGATCAGCTCGACCATGTGTCGCTGAGCTTTCTCGTCGACGATCTGCAAATCCGTCGCGGCGGCGTCGGCGGCAACATCGCCTACGCCATGGGCCTGCTCAATCGCACGCCCCTGCTCGTCGGCGCCGTCGGCGCGGACTTCGGCGAGTACCGCGCCTGGTTGGAGAAGCACGGGGTGGACTGCTCCACCGTGCTGGTATCCGACCGCGCGCACACCGCGCGTTTCGTCTGCACCACCGACGACGACATGGCCCAGATCGCGTCGTTCTACCCGGGCGCGATGAGCGAGGCCCGCGACATCTCCATCGCCGAGCTGGCCGAGAGCAGGCAACTCGACCTCGTGCTGGTCGGCGCCAACGATCCGGAGGCGATGCTGCGGCACACCGCCGAATGCCGTGAGCTCGGCATTCCGTTCGCCGCCGACCCCTCCCAGCAGCTGGCCCGTCTCGACGGCGATCAGTCGGTGCAGCTCATCGATGGCGCCGCGTATCTGTTCACGAACAAGTACGAGTGGGCGCTGCTGTTGCAGAAGACCGGTCTGAGCGAGGAAGAGGTCGCGCAGAAGGTCGGCATCCGGGTCACCACGCTGGGCGCGGAGGGCGTGCGGATCGTGGACCGTGACGGCGCCGAGGTGACCGTCGGCGTCGTGCCCGAGGCGGAGAAGGTCGAGCCGACCGGCGTCGGGGACGCCTTCCGCGCCGGCTTCCTCACCGCGCACACCGCCGGGCTGAGCCTGGAGCGTTCCGCGCAGCTGGGCTCGCTGATCGCCGTGCTCGTGCTGGAGACCATGGGCACCCAGGAGTGGACGCTGAACAAGGAGTCCGCGCTGGAGCGCCTCACCCAGGCATATGGCCCCGAGGCCGCGGCGGACATCAAGACTTTGCTCTGATCCTGAAGACGAAAGGCGCGCACCCGACCGGGTGCGCGCCTTTCGCGCATCTCAGAGCGAGACCGGGTAGACCGGCTCCTGGATCTCCGGCTTGATCCGGTCCTCGACGAAGATTCCGTGCCACACCATGAACACCAGCAACGTCCACAGCCTGCGGCTGTGATCGGCGGTCCCGGCGCGGTGCGCGACCAGCATCTCGCTGATCGCGGCCTTGTTCAGCAGGTGGTCGGTCTGCGACTCGGCGATCTGCTGCTGTGCCCAGTCGTAGAGTTCGGTGCCGCGCAGCCAGTGCCGCAGCGGGACCGGGAAGCCGAGTTTGGCGCGGTGCAGCACGTGCGGCGGCACGATGCCCTCCAGCGCCTGACGCAGCGCGTACTTGGTGGTCTCCTTGGTGATCTTCTGGTCGAACGGGAGCCCCTCGGCCGCCTTCAGCACCTCGGCGTCCAGGAACGGCACGCGCAGTTCCAGCGAGTTTGCCATGGTCATCTTGTCGGCCTTGACCAGGATGTCGCCGCGCAGCCAGGTGAACAGGTCCAGGTGCTGCATCCGGGCCACCGGGTCCCACCCGCGCGACTGCGCGTACAGCGGCGCGGTGACGTCCTGGTGGGTCCACTCCGGCCGGAACTCGCGCAGGACGGCGCGCAGCTGGGCGTCGTTGAAGCTGCGCGCGTTGCCGTAGTAGCGCTCCTCGAGGGTGAGCGAGCCGCGGTGCAGCAGGCTCTTGCCCCGGGTGCCGTCCGGGATCCGGTCCGACAGCTTGCCCGCCAGCTTGCGCAAGCCACGGGGCAGCTTCTCGAACGGTTTCAGCGACAGCGGCTCGCGGTAGATGGTGTATCCGCCGAACAGCTCGTCGGCGCCCTCGCCCGAGAGCACCACCTTGACGTGCTTGCGCGCCTCCTTGGCCACGAAGTACAGCGGGACCAGGGCCGGATCGGCCACCGGGTCGTCGAGGTACCAGACGATCTCCGGGATCGCCTCGGCGAACTCGGCGGGAGAGACGACCTTCACCACATGGCGCGCGCCGATCGCCTCGGCGCTCTCGGCGGCCACGTCCACCTCCGAGTAGCCCTCGCGCTCGAACCCGGTGGTGAACGTGATCAGCTTCGGGTTGTGCCGCATGGCCAGCGCGGCGACCGCGGTGGAGTCGATGCCGCCGGACAGGAACGAGCCGACCGTCACGTCCGCGCGCATGTGCTTGGCGACGGAGTCCTCGAGCGCCGCGGCGATCTCCCGGTAGCGCGCATTCGCCGACCCGGGGGTGAACGGGCGCACCGGGAACTTCGGAGTGAAGTACCGGGTGACGGCTGGGGCCGCCCCGGGCCGCACGGTGGCGTAGCTGCCCGATTCCAGCCTGCGCACGTCCTTGTGCAGCGTCTCCGGTTCCGGCACGTATTGCAGCACCGTGTAGTGCTCCAGTGCCCGCGGATCGAGCGCGTCGCTCAGCTCCAGCGCGGGCAGCAGTTCCAGCAGGCTCTTCTTCTCGCTGCCGAACGCGGTGCCGCCGGGCCCGGTGGCCAGGAACAGCGGCTTGATGCCGAACGGGTCGCGGGCGAGGAACAGCTCCTGGGTCTCGGTGTCCCAGATCGCGAAGGCGAACATGCCGCGCAGCCGCCGCACCGCCTCCGGACCCCAGTAGTGGAACGCCGCGACGATGGCCTCGCTGTCGCCTTCGGTCTGGAAGATCTTGCCGTCCGGGAACTCGGCGGCGTGTGCCTCGGCGAGCTCCGCGCGCAGCTCCAGGTAGTTGTAGATCTCGCCGTTGAAGGTGAGCGCGTAGCGCTCGGGCTGCCCCGGCGGGCCCCAGCGCAGCGGCTGGTGCGAGTGCTCGATGTCGATGATCGACAGGCGGTTGAAGCCGAAGATCACATGGTCGTCGTGCCAGGTGCCGCGCTCGTCCGGGCCGCGGTGACGCACGCAGTGCAAGGCCTCGTAGACCTGCTCCACCGTGCCAGGTGCCGCCTCGTCAGATGCCAGGAATCCGAGCAGTCCACACACGGCGTCGGCAACCTCATTTCTCGCAGTCGGGATAAGCGCGCACCGGATGGGGCGCAGGGGGACGAAATCTAGTGTCCGAGTATGCCGCACCACCGGCGTCCGCGCGTCGTGCGCATCACGTCCCGGCCGGAATCGCTGGTGACGGTGATCCCCGCGGGCTCGGCGAGGTGTCGAACCCGACCCGACGACGAACGGGGGGTGCGTTTGGTCTACGCTGCGTAGTACTCAGGTCTCTCTCAGGCGACCGGCGCGTCACGCGCTGGTCGAGAGGGTGTCCTGAAACGAGCTTAGGACGTATCGCCGGGGTAGATCGCAGCCCCGACGATGCACTGTCGGAATGTGTGGCGACCAGGAAGGCGTGAGCGTGGCGCACAAGGCGAGCGAAGAGATCGGGGCACGACCCGCCCGGGGTGGGCGGGGCCGCATCCTTCGGCGGGCCGGGCTGGCGGTGTCCTTGGGGATCACCGCGCTGCTCGTCTCGGGCTGCTCGATCGACAATGTTTGGCTGCGGTTCGGCTGGCCGTCGGGCATCACGCCGCAGGCCACTCGGATGCGGGAACTGTGGACCTGGTCGGTCGTCGCCGCGCTGGCGATGGGTGTGCTGGTCTGGGGCCTGACCTTCTGGACCGTCGCGTTCCACCGCAAGAAGGCCGACTCCCCGGAGTTCCCGCGCCAGACCGGCTACAACGTGCCGCTGGAGCTGACCTACACGGCGATCCCGTTCGTCATCATCGCCGTGCTGTTCTACTTCACCGTGGTCGTGCAGAACTACGTGCACGAGAAGGTGGACAACCCCGACGTCACCGTCGACGTGACCGCCTTCCAGTGGAACTGGAAGTTCGGCTACCGCAACGTGGACTTCAAGGACGGGTACAAGTTCGACGGCATCGACGCCTCGCGTGAGGCGCTGAGCCAGGAGCAGCTCGAGGGGTACGAGGAGCGGACCAAGGACGGTCACCCGCAGCCGGGCCCCGTGCACGGCAAGCCGGAGAACGACATCCTGTCCTACCTGCACTACGACAAGGTCGAGACGATCGGCTCGAGCAACGAGATCCCGGTCCTGGTGCTGCCGACCGGCAAGGTCATCGAGTTCCAGCTCGCCGCCGCCGACGTGATCCACGCCTTCTGGGTGCCGGAGTTCCTGTTCAAGCGCGACGTGATGCCGAACCCGAAGGAAAACCACTCCGACAACGTCTTCCAGATCACCAAGATCGAGAAGGAAGGCGCGTTCGTCGGCCGCTGCGCCGAGATGTGCGGCACCTTCCACTCGATGATGAACTTCGAGGTCCGCGCGGTCACGCCGGAGAAGTTCACCAAGTACCTGGACGCGCGCCAGGCGGGCAAGACCAACGCCGAGGCGCTGGAGTCCATCGGTGAGTCCCCCGTGGCCACGTCCACCACGCCGTTCAACACCAGGCGCGACGTCAAGAGCGCGGCCTCGGCCGAGAGCAAGTGAGGATTTGATCTGACATGAAGATCGAAGCGCGGATTTTCGAACTGCTCACGGTGTTCTTCATCATCGTGGCGGTGGTCTACGGCTTCTTCACCGGCCAGTCGCGCACCGGCGTCGAATGGGCGGGCACCACGGCCACGGTGCTGACCGCCGGCCTGTCGCTGATCATCGGCACCTACTTCCGGTTCGTCGCTCGTCGTCTCGACCTGCGCCCGGAGGACTACGAGGACGCCGAGATCGTGGACGGCGCCGGCGACCTGGGCTTCTTCTCGCCCGGCAGCTTCTGGCCGATCACCCTGGCCGCCGCCGGTTCGGTGACCGCCCTGGGCCTGGCGTTCTTCCAGTTCTGGTTGATCGGCATCGGCGTTGTCTGCATCCTCGCCGCGGCCGCCGGTCTGGTGTTCGAGTACTACCTCGGGCCGGAAAAGCACTGAGCCGAAGACTTGCCGAAACGGCCCCATCGGAGATCCGGTGGGGCCGTTTCGCGTGTGTGGTGGCCGACCCGGTGGGGAGTGAGGCCGCGCCTGATATGAAGGTGCGGGTGGGACGTAAGAAGTTGCTGGAGCCGACTCTGCCGGCCTTACCGCACGGGCCGCACGGTCTCGCTCGCGACCTCGTGACGGGGTCGCAGCGTGAGCGGCTGCTGTTCGGCGTGACGGTTGTCGTCGCCGACCGCGGCTATCTCGACGCGACGGTCGCGGACATCGCCGCGTCGGCCAAGGTTTCGCGTCGTACGTTCTACCAGCACTTTCCGGACAAGGAAGCGTGCTTCCTCGCGGCGGCCGACGCCGGCCGCGATCTGATGATCGACCATCTCCGGCAGGTCATGCGGCAGATCAGGTCGGAATCGGTGGAGCCACGGGAAGCGCTCCGCCGCGGCATTCGCGAGTACCTCACCTTGCTGCGTGACGAGCCGTCGTTCGCCCGTGCGTTCTATCTGGAGACCGCCGTGGCCGGGCCGCGCGCGCTCGCGTCGTTCGAACGATGCCAGCGCTGGTTCGCCGGGTTCCTCCGTTCGTGGCGTGCGGAGGCGGGCCCCGAGGATCCCGCCGTCCCCGACTACGCGTACCTGGCGGTGACCGACGCGACCAACGAGGCCGTCCGCCGCACCCTCCGTGCCGGAGGCGACTTGCTCGACCTCGAGGACGCCGTCGTGCACATCCACCTCGCGTTGCTCGGGCCGACAGCGCCCGCCGGCTAGGACACCACCCGGTCGCCGGCCCCGGTGAGGTTGCAGGAAGCATCGTCGCTGGTATTTCCGCCTTCCGACACGATCGTCGCGAAGACCTCGACGCAGTTGACCACCGCGGTGCCGGACCTGTTGCCCAGCACCGTGGAGTCGCGCAAGACGACTCGGCCCACCGGGAACTCGACCAGATCGGTCACCTGGTGCGGCAGGGTGTCGAGGTAGGCAGGCGCCACGTTGATGCCGCTGCCGCCGTCCGAGGCGGTGTTCCCGGTGATCGTGACGCGGTCGAAGGTCACCACGCCCCGGCCCCGGACATCGACGCCGCCGCCGCGTCCGGCGAAACCGCCTGGGCGGTACCAGACTCCGGGATCGACCACGCGGTTGTCGGAGATCGTGGAGTCGGTGAAGGTGCAGGTGTCGTCGCATCGCACACCGCCCGCCTCGCCGGAGGAGTTGCCCGTGACCACCGTATTCCGCGTGTGCAGGTCCGAGCCCGGCACGTTGAAGATGCCGCCGCCGTACCCGGCGCTGTTGTCCTGGACCACGACGTCGTCGAGTACGAGTGACGACGAATTCGCTATGCCGCCTCCGCCGGTGTCGTAGAAGGGGATCTCGTGCTGGGCGGTGCGTCCGCCGGTCACCGTCAATCCCGTCAACGCCGCGGGCGCGGCGATACTGAGCACCCGGTCGATTCCGTTGGCGTCCAGTATGGTTCGCTCGCGGCCTGCGCCGCGCACCGTCGTCGGCGCCGTGAGGTTCAGGTCTCCCGTGGTGGCGTCCGGGTTGCGGCCCTGCACTTTCCGCTGGTCGGGCCCGATCGTCAGGACATATCGCCCGGCGGGGACCACGATCGTGCTCCCGGGATGGGCGTTGGCCGTCTGCACCGCGGCGCGCAGTGTGCAGGCGCCGGAAGGCGTGCGGCATCGCCCGTTTCGGGGATCGGCGGCCGCCTCGTCGGCTGTGCTGTCCACCGTGATCACACTCGGTGGATCTCCCTCTTGCGCGGTGTCGGCATAGGCCGCTCCGGGAAATCCGGCCGCGGTTCCCGCGACCAGGGCTGTGACAGCGAATGCGCCGACCGCCGCGGATGTGCTCGTCCTCATGAAGTCTGATCCGATCACGAACAATGGAGTGGGGTACGCTCGCGTATAAGTAGGGAACGCGAGTGTTTACCACTATGTCGGAAACGGCGCTGCGCCGGTGGCGTTTCCGGAAACCGGTCCTCAGGTGCAGGTCAGGAGCGTGCAGGCGGAAGGGGAACGGCCGCGGGCTGCAGCGCCTGCGCACCATCGGGGGCGCTGGTCGAGGGTGCGGCGGTTCTCTCTTCCTCCGGAAGGACGGTCTCTGTCTCGTCATCGACTTCGAGTTCCGCGGGGAGCACGCGCATTCCGATCACCGGGGAGAACGCGAAAACGATCAGAGTCGACGCCGGGAAGGCCGCGGCGATCAACAGCGTCGTCGCTGCCGAGAGGTGGCTCGCGACCAGGCCGCCGGCGAGCGCGCCGATCGGAACAATGCCCAGGGTCGCGAACCGTCGGGAAGCGCTGACCCGGCCGAGTAGTCGCTGCGGTGTCAGGCGAGCGTGCATCCCGGAAGTGTTCACACTGATGACGACCAGGAGGAACGACAGCAGGAAGACCGCGGCGGCGTAGGAGATCCACGCCGGGACCGGAAGGTGGGAAGCGAGCGCAGGCGCGGCCAGCGCGGCGGCCATCGCGAAATAACAAACCACCTGAGTGCGGATCTCGCCCAGTGCCCGTCCGATGTGCTGGCCGACCAGCGATCCGGCGAATCCTCCTGTCGAACCGAGCGCGAGGGCGTACCCGTACTCGCCGGCGGAGAGTCCGCAGTCACGCAACACGTAGACCGCGATCACCGCGTTGTACATACCAGCGCCGAAGTTCAGCAGCACTCCGGCTGTGACCGTCGCGCGCAGGATGCGGTGTCCCGCGACGTACCGGATGCCTTCGCGCACAGCCGTGCCGAATCCGGCCGGTTCGCTCGCGCTGGTCTTGTCCGAGCGGCCTTCGGTGATCCGCCAGACGAACAGCGTGGAGACGAGGCTGACGGCCCCCGCGACCAGGAACGCCGCTGCCGCGGAGGTGGAAGCGATCAACTTTCCGGCGGCGGCCGGAATCGTCGCGCTCGTGACGGTGTCGACGGACTGCAGGCGAGCCGACGCATCCGAAACCCGTTTGCGTCCTACCAGACTCGGCAGGATCGCCGTGTGGGCCACGTCGAAGAAGACGTTGGCTGTGCTGACCACCGCTCCCACCAGCATCAGCTGCCAGATCGCGAGCACGCCGAGGAAGTAGGCGAGTGGGATCCACATGACAGCGGCCAACCGGACGAGATCCGAGACGAGCAGGACGCGTTTGCGGCTCCACCGGTCGACCCACACGCCGACAGGCAGCGCCACCACCAGATAAGCAGCGCGGGAAAGGGCGGCGATCACGCCGACTTGGAACGGGCTCGCATGCAGAACAACGACCGATGTGACGCTCAGAGCCACCACCGTGGTGTTGGAAGCGATGTCCCCGAACGCATTCGCCACCCACAACGCCCTGAAATCCGGCTCCGCGAGTACCCCCCGCAAGCGCATTCGATGTATGCTCCACACGGGCGGGAAACTTACCGAAGTACCGTCCCTATATCCAGCGGGGAGGGGAGTAACGGGGTGGACAGGGAAATCGGTGCGACTGTCGTGTTGCCGACGGTGCTGCGGTCACATGCGGCAGGTAATGCAAAAGTGTTGTGCAGTGGCTCGACTGTCGGGGAGGTTCTGGACTCGCTGATTCGTCAGCATCCCGCCTTGAAGGCGCGTATCACCACGGGGGAAAACGACATCCGGCGATTCGTCAACGTGTATGTGGAAGATGAAGACGCGCGTGCGCTCGGTGGTGTGGCCGCTCCGATACGTCCCGGAGCGACGGTAACCATCTTGTGTGCGGTGGCGGGTGGTTGACATCCGGTCGGCCGAAAATGCGCGAATATTTTGCGATCCTGTTGCTGATCGGAATTATCGGGCACATCGCCTATTACGTCGTTCGTGACGGACCGGGTCATCTGCGTTCGACATTCGCACCGGCGTTGGGGGTGCGGATACCTTACCCCGTGAACAGCGTGTGCCACGTCGTAGCTCCCGTGGTGCTCTTCGGGGCGGCGTGGGTGGGAACGGTTCCGGCTTATATCGTGGCCGTGCTGGTATTCACCGCGTGGCTGATGTGCCAGCCGCACCGGCTGTCGAACCACTTGGCATTGTCCTGGATGGCATTGACCTCGCTGGTCTTCGCCGCGTCCGAGCCCGCGACGGCAATGCGGTGGCTGCTGGCGATCCTGTATCTCTCGGCGGCGGCGATCAAAGCCAACCGGGAGTTCTTGTCGGCGGAGGTGAGTGCGGCGAAATTCATGCTTCGCAGGTATGCCGCCCGGATGAGCTTCGCGGCCCCCGAGCCGGTCGTGCGGGTTGCTCCGTGGGCAGCCGTGCTGAGCGAGACCGGGATCGGTGTTCTCCTTCTCGCACCGGGCGGGCTCTGGCCGGCCTTCGTGCTGGCGGCTGCCGTGCATCTGGCCTTCGGCATGCTGGGGAACTTCCACTTCTCGCTGTTGGTGCTGGCCCCGTGGGCGCTGGCGCTTTCGGCGGACGGTCGCCTGGACGGGGTGGTGATCGCCGGAACGGTCGCGGCCGTGATCGCCGGTGGGCTCTGTGGCCGGTTCCTCACCTCGGCCGAGGTGTTCTCGCACCGCCGTGCCGGGCGATGGGTCAACGCGACTCTAGGAGCTGCCTACGGTGCGGTGTGCGTGGGAATAACCGGAACGGCACATCCCTCCACCCCGGTCGTGCATGTGGCCGCACTGGCCCCGATCGTGCTCGGGGGACTGAATTTCGGGCTGCTCCTCGTCGGTGTCAAGTCCGAATGGGCGTTCTCGATGTTTTCGAACACGCGTCCCTTCTGGACCGGTCGGATAGCGGGAGTTCCGGTTCTCTGGCGCGAGACTTACTTTCACGTGATCCTGCCCTCCGACGTGATCGCCTCCATCGAAACTCCGGCGCATCTTCGGAGCAAGATCTCGGACCGAACTTCGGTCTTCAGCGCTCCGATGGCGGCAGAGTTGCGAAGGCTGGCTCCCGAGCGCATTGTCCTGCGACGTGCGCGGCTCGACAAGGATCGAATGGTGTTCGTTCCGGATGAGCCGGGTGTTGCCGATCTTCCGAAACGGGGGATCTTTCGGCACCCCCCGATCCTTCCTCGTGATCTGAGTCTTCCTTACTATGGTTGACAGGCACGCCACCGGCGCTCTGCCAGTGCATAATTAGACCAGTAGTCCACCTCTCCGATACGTTCGTGACCCATCTCGTTGTGGATCATTCGCACGGTGATATTGGCGTTTGTATCGGCGTGCGCGAGCAGGGGCCTCACATGTTCCAGAAGGTGATACGTATCTTTGTTGTTCACCATGACATGTATTCGGGAGTGGCCGGGCACGGGATACTGTTCCAGTAATCGGTCCAATCGCTCGGGTGGCGCTGTATGCGCCAATCGAGAGTACGGCGAAAACTCCGGCCAGTAATAGAACGTCGTGGGGTCGTTCTGTGGTGCGACGGCGATGGTGAGTGAGGGGCCGGTCCACCGCAAGGCGTTGCGAATTGCCGCGTAGGCGCCGGCGGAGGAGCCGTGCCACACCACCCCTCGCAGGTCGTCGTCGCGGATCAGCGAATCGACCAAGTCTGTGACCACGGGCCAGAATTGGTCGTCGCCGAGCAGATGCCAGCCGATCGAGCAGTCGGTCGAGTACAACAGAATCGGGTCGCAGAGGAAAACGCACACCGCACCGAGCCTGCGTGAGCTGCCTTGGCGGTAGAAGACCGGTGGGGTGTACTTCTCCCGCTTGGCCTGACCGTGGACGAAAATATGCAAGTAGGGGTCGCGGATCTCGGCGGGCCTGCGGATCAGCAAGCGCAACTCGTACCCTTCCGATGTCCGCGCCGCTACCTCGTGCAGGTGCGAGTTACCGGTGACGTGCTGTTCGGTTGATTCGCGCACCACCTCGACATCGATTCCGGGTCGGGTGGGCAGGACGCGGCTCATCGCGGGACATGTCCCCGGGCGCTGTAGACCAGGCCCGGGGCGAAGGCTCGCACCACGGAGAAGACATCCGGATGTGTGGACAGATCGATCCAGATCGGTTCACGACCAGTATGCGCGGAGATGCGCTCCGCTACGGCGGCGCGCTCGTCCGCGAAGGAATCCTCGTGCAGACCTTCCTCGCCCACGGCCTCGGCCCAGGGTATTCCGCTCGCGTCGAGTGCGGGCACCGGAGGACGCGCGTCGAGTGCGGGAGCGCCGTCCGAGGGTATGTCGTCCCTGGTGCCGACGATCTCGGTCAGCCGGGACTGCACTGCTTCCGTGACGGCACGTGACAGTGCTACCGCAGGATCGGAATGCGCGCCCGAGCCGGCGCAAGTGAGCGCGAAATCCTCCGACCATATGAAGGCCACTGCGGTGGGTATCCGGAAAGGATTGGGCACCATCGCTGTTTCGAACTGGACGCCGGCGCGGCGCAATTTCTCGAACAGCTCTTGACAGTGGTCACTGTCGACAGTGGACACGTCGATCATCCGGCGTGCGTCGGCCGTCACCGATGACAGCGACGATACGGTGTCTCGTTCGATCAACTCGTACAGCGCATGCAGCAAGGCCTCGTCCCGAGTGTTGCCGGACGCCAGACCTGTACTGCTGGTACGGAAGACTCCCGGACGCCAGTCGTAACCGTTGCCGAACGTCAGATCGACGAGCCCACGCGGAACCATGCTCGGTGTGGAGCTGACCAGCGTTGTCGCGGGGTACCACTCGATATCGAGCTGCCGGACGACGTGCGCGTCCACGCGGAGCTGCAGGTCGGCGATGTCGTAGGTCAACGCCAGCTCATCGGCACGAGCCGAGACCGCCGTCGCCGCAGGGCGTTCGGCGTGGTCCAGCTCGATACATTCCATCACTGCCGAGAGGCGCGCGAGCAACGGAGTCAAGCCCTTGCCCTGCGAGACGACCAGGGTCTCCGACCTCGGTCTGGTCGCCATGACGACCGGTATTCCGATGCAATCGAAGTGTGTCACGTCGGCCACGCGGGTGATACCGAACTCCGACAGCAACGGGGCGATCAACTCCCACGTCTGCTCGGGGTCCCGTGCCCGGTAGGTGCCGTGTAGGTCCATGCGGGTATCAGGCACGGAGACCTGCCTTGTTGCGTTCGGCGGCGACATCCTGCAGATAGCCGACGATGAACAGAGCGAGTGCCTCCACTGCGTCCTGCTCGGAACGAAGACCGCGGCGTGCGTATTCGGTGGTCAGGTCCTCCGTCGGAACATTCCACAGCGTGCTCAGCACCGATCGCCCGACCGACCGATGCAGCGCTCGCGGGTCGACCGCGGCATGCTCCGCGGTGAACGAAGTATGCGCCGCGCGGTACGCGGCCGCCGTCGCCCGATCGTGTTCGGTCTCCTCGGCCAGAAGCACCGCGCGATGCGCCGGGTTCGCCACGTCGAACCTGGGGGAGAAGATGACAGCGGGGTCGAGCGCGCTCGCGCCGAGCCGTTGGAGGCGTTCTCCGAGCGGGACGCCTACCGTCCCGTCCGCCGGTTCGAGCGAACTGTAGGCGAGGAATTCCCGCCACACCCGGGGGAAATCTGGATGGAAGATCTGCTGATATCGCACCCGATCCAGATAGCGGATGCCCGAGCCGGCCGGATCAACGATGAAGAAATTGCGCCAGTCACGATAGAACGATGTGATCCAGTCGCGCGGCACAGACCGGACGGCCGCAGGCGCACCTTCGCAGGCGAGTAGCGCCGCCACTGCATCCCGTTTCTTGACGTCGCCGAACTCGGGGTCGTCGTCGAGCCGACGGCCGAGCCAGCGGGCGAGCTCGTCGAATCCCGCGGCGGTCAGCACCTGCAACATCTGACCCACACTGCGTTCGGCGTAGTAGATATCGCGGATCGCGGCCAACGCGGGTTCCACGTCCTCGGGCGGCGAGACGCGCTCGGCTACCGCTGCTGCGAGCATAGCCCTGGCATTGACCAGCGGAACCGTCCGCGCTCGCTGGTCGCCATCGGGCGCGTGCACGACCGCTACCTCGGCATCGTCCCAGATCGTCCCGTCGCGATAGGCTGCGAAAACCTCGCCGTATCCGATCATCCCCAACGGTTCCAGATCTGCCGCCCGTAAAGCCCCGATACTCGCGGTGCCGGCTACGACGACGCCTCTGTCCAGTGCGCCGATGATTTCCTTGTGCCGGATGGTCGCCGAGTGATGAAAGAGCCCGTCGACGATCAGAACGATATCCCCGGAACGAATCGACGAATCGAATAGATCACCGTGTGCGATCGGGCCTTTGATTCGCGCGCGCGGTGCTATTTCGAGAACTTCCGCGGGACTGATCGTCGGTCCTGTGAATACATGCAGCGTCCGCATGTGAATCGGAATCCGTCAACGGGGGCAGGGGCCTGCCCCCGTTGACGCGGTTTCCCTAGTCCGCGGTGTCCGCGTCGGACACCGCAACCGGCCGACGGAGCTCGAGAGCGAACAGCTTCTCGAACTGATCCGAAGTCAATTCCGTGGCCAGGCTGACGATATCGCCGTTCTCCGAGCCGCGAACAGGCGAAATATCGGTTGGTGCGGTCATTGCAATTCCCTCCCTGAGAACGGAGCGAACTCCCCGCCCCGTATAGGAGAAGTTACTGTGGAGCGATGTAGCGGTCAACCCCCGTTTTCGGAGCGAGCATCGAAACGCGCTGTGATATGCGCGTTTTCATGCATCCTCTACTCCGCCTCGTAGCGCAGCGCGTTCTCCGAGCGGCAGATCTCTTCGATGCCGGAGACGATGTCGCGCAGCAGTTCCGAGGGCAGGGCGGCGGGGCGGAGGCGGCAGGTGAAGGTGATCAGGCCGTGGTCCTCGGGCGGCAGGCCGCGGGCGGCGGATTCCGCGCGCAGGTAGCGCGAGCGCACGCCGTAGGTCATCGCGGAGATGACGGTGAAGCAGCCGGTGCGTTCCCGGTGGCCCGAGAACAGATCGTGCAGGCGGTAGAACACCGATGTATAGCTCGACAGCGGCGCGAAAACGCCCACCCGGTAGGCGGGGCCACGCTCGGACGAGCTGAGCGCTGTATCGGCCAGATACTCGGCATCGCGGAGGGTCTGCACCTTCGGCGCGAACAGCACCGCGCCCGCCGCCGCGTTGCGCACCGGCATGCCCGCCTTGCCCGGCGCGGCGGAGGCGATGGCGCCCAGCGATTTCCGCGCCCGCGACCCGACCTCGCGCCGGGCGCGCAGTCCTCGGGTGGGCGCGGTGGGGTAGAGGCTCGACCACTGGCCGAAGCGCACGGTGCCCAGCTGCACGTGGCCGGTGCCGACCGGACGCGCCACCTTCAGCGGCGCCGTGTCGACCCAGCGGCCGACCTGCAGTTCGGCGTTGCCGGGGCGCGCGATCTCCGCGTGGGCGTGCTCGACGAAGGAGTCGAAGTCGAGGAACCGGTCGGCGTGGGTGGTCAGCCAGGTGTGGTCCTTGTCGACCTCGATCGCATCGAGGGTGAGCGCGGTGATGATGCCGGCCCGGCCACCCGCGCCCAGGATGCGCTGGAACCGCTCGGTGTGATGCGTGCGCCCGCAGGTGCCGATGCGCCCATCGGTGTCCACGTACTCCAGATCGACAATCTGGTCGATGAACAGGCCGTGCTTGTGCGAGGCCGCGCTGACGCCGCCGACCGAGGCGAAGCCGCCCGCGGTGATGTCGCGGTGGTCGCCGACGACGGGCAGGCCGAGACCGTGCGCGCCGAGCCTGCGGTCGACATCGGAGAGCTTCGCGCCCGCCTGCACCCGGACGGTGCGCCGGCCCAGGTTGATGTCCAGCACCTGATTCATCCGGCGCAGCGATACCACGGTCGGCTGCGCGGGCAGCGTGAGCCCCTCGTCGAGCAGCTCGCCGCCACGCACCATCAGCCGTTCCGATCGCCCTCGGGAATCCCGCACCGTGCGAACGACATCGGCGGTATCGCGCGGGAGGTATTCCTCGGCGTTGGAGACAGTTTGCGGCGTGCTCATGGCAGAAAAGCTAACCACAGCGCGGCCCGCGCCGCTCCCCCGAAGTCGGGTGTCACCGCGACGCGGGCGCAAGGCTCTTGCTGAACAGGACGGATCCGGCGGCATCGCACAGATCGACGGTCAGTTCCCTGGATTTTCCGTCGATGCGCACCTCGCCGAAATGCTGGAAGGCGTCCAGGGGTGAGCTGTTCTGCGCCGGCGGCGCGTGCACGAAGACCGCCTCCGGGCCGAACGTACCGTCGAGCTGGTTCGGGCCGAACGCCCCCGCGTTCAGCGGACCCGAGACGAACTCCCAGAACTCGTCGAAGTCGGTGAAGGCCGCGCGCTCCGGCGAATAGCGGTGCGCCGCCGTGTAGTGCACGTCGGCGGTGAGCCAGACGACGTCGGTCAGTTTGTGCGCCCGGATCGACGACAGCACCTGGGCGATCTCACGTTCCCGTCCCGACGGCGCGCCGGGATCGCCGTTCGCGGGGCCCTCGTAAGCGGTGGCGTTCTTCTGCTCGCCGTCCGGGACGATCAGGCCCAGCGGCAGGTCGTTGGCGATGATCTTCCACGTCGCGGTGGATTCGCGCAGGCTGTCGATGAGCCACTTCGTCTGAGCCGGACCGAGAATGCGACCGTCGGGCCCGTTGTTGGCGTTGTTGGTGTCCTTGTTCGCGCGCATGTCGAGCACGAAGACGTCGAGCAGCGGACCGTAGGCGATCTTGCGATACAGCCTGCCGTCCACCGCTTCCCTCGGCTCCAGCGGCATCCATTCGTGGAAGGCCTGCCAGGAGCGGGTGGCCAGGGTGTCCATGCGGCGTTCGGTGTAGCCCTTGGATTCGGCGACCAGTCCGCCCGGGTACCAGTTGTTCACCGTCTCGTGGTCGTCCCACTGCACCACTTGGGCGACCGAGCGGTTGAAGCGGCGGTAGTTCTCGTCGGTCAGGTTGTAGGCGTAGTTGCCGCGGAACTGATCCAGGGTTTGCGCGACGGCGCTCTTCGCCTCGCTCACGACGTTGCGCCAGATCCGGCCGTCGGGCAGGGTGACCGACTGCTGCAACGGTCCGTCGGCGTAGATGGAGTCGCCGGAGTGCAGGAACAGGTGTGGGTCGCGGGCGGCCATCGCGGCGAAGATCTTCATGCCGCCCACTTCGGGGTTGATGCCGTAGCCCTGACCCGCGACGTCGCCGGACCACTGGAGCCGGATGTCCGCCGCGGCGGTGGGGGCGGTGCGGAAGACACCGGTGACCGGTTCGGAGGTGGCGCCGTCCTCGCCGCGCAGGGTCACCCGATAGTGCACCTGCTGTCCCGCGGGCAAGCCGTCGACCCGTACGCGGCCGGTGCCGTCGGAGTCCGGGGTGAGCAGCGGACCGGTGAAACGCTTGGCATCGCTGAACGATTCCGTGGCAGCGGTTTCCACGATCAAGGTAGCGGGGCGATCGGCGCGGGCCCAGATCAGCGCGCCGTCGGGGCGTGGATCACCCACCGCCACACCGTGGGTGAGCACCGGCCGCGGCCGGACCAGCGCCGGGCCGCTGTCCGGCGAGCACGCCGCCAGCGCCGGGGCCGCCACGAGTCCGAGCGCGGAAGCTCGCAAGACGGTGCGCCGGGATGGTCCTGAGGCCGAGCCGCTCATGAGGCAACCCTGCCGCAACTACCTCAACGCCACGTGAACGGGCCGGGTCCGGGTGGCCAACAAGCTCAGTGCGCCAAGCGCTCCAGCCGGTGGTGCAGTTCGCCCGCCCAGTCCACGCCGCCCAGATGCTGGTAGTCCACCCAGAGCGCGTCGAAGACGTCGCGGCCTTCGGAGATCCAACCGCCGCGCTTGTCCGCCTCCAAGACCACGCTCATGCCGGTATCGGTGGGGACGAACGTCACCTCGAGCTGGTTCAGGCGCGGGTAGCGCGGTGCACCGGCGAATTCGATCTCCTGGTAGAACGGCAGCGTCTGCGGGGTGTTGTGCACCCGGCCCGATTCCACGTCCGCGCTGCGCAGGTGAAATCCCAAGCGCTCGACGGCTTCCAGCAAGACGTGCTGGGCGGGCAGTGCGCCGACGCCGATCGGGTCGGTGTCGGCGGCGTCCACCGCGCCGTGGATCTCCACGATCGTGCGCAGCGAGACCACCGTGCCGGGCAGGTGCCTGCCGTTGTAGAACGTGATCGGCGTTTCCATCGGCGCGCGGGCCGCGAAGCGGAATTCCGGCACCGCACCCGCGGGCAGATGCAACGGTCCGTGCACCCCGGTACGGCCGAACGGGATGTCCCGCACGCCTTCGTGATCCTCGTACTCCTGCTCGGCCCTGGTGACGAACTCGACGGCCACGTAGGCGATGTCCTGAGCCACCGCCCCGCCGCGCAACCGGATCACGCCCTCCACCGTGCCCCCGGGCTGCACGCCCGGCGTGAACAACTCGGTTTCCACTTCGGCCCCACCGACCCCGGCCGCCGCCAGCAACTTCTTGAACATGCTCGTACTTTCGCCGCGTCGTCTTACCGAAGACTTGTCATTACCTTGTGGCCCCGGACGACTCGGCCGAGTCTATGGCACCGGCGGACGCGGCAGCGCCGGCGCGGTTCGTCATGACGTCGATCGAGTCGCGGTGACGAAGGCGGCGCAAGCAGCGGAATCTGTAACGCCCCAGGGGTTTCGACACCGTTGTCGGCATCGACGGCGTACGCGGACCTGCCGGACGGCTGCGGAGACCATAGCGGGCACGAGGCCACCGGCGAGCACCACGGGAGGATCGAACTCGGCCCATCGCGCTGACTGCGGACCACTCGTGCGGCGTTCGGATCGCGGCGCGCCGCCGATCGAGCGCGTCCCCACCGACATGCGCGATGCCCGAGCGGGATCCGATCGCGTCCGCGCCTGCGCGCAGGTCGGCCTCGGATCGGGATGCCTCAGATCTTCGTCCGAACGGTCAAGAATTGCGCCCGGCCCGGCGTGTGGGCGCGAGGGTGCTCAGCCCGCGGCGGTGTCCGGGATACGGACGGACACGCTGTCGGTGCGGCTGCCGCTGGGGACGCCCTTCTTCAGGCTGTGGGCGTAGACGTCGACGTATTCCTGACCGGTGAGCCGCATGAGCTCGTACATGACCTCGTCGGTGACAGCGCGCTCGACGAAGCGGTTACCGCCCATGCCCTCGTAGCGGGAGAAGTCGATGGGCTCGCCGAACTTGACGGTCACCTTCCTGCGGCGCCAGCGGAACGGTCCGGGCGGGCTCACCGCATCGGTGCCGATGACGGCGACCGGGATGACGGGGACGCCGGTCTCCAGCGCCAAGCGGGCCAGGCCGGTCTTGCCCTTGTACAGGCGGCCGTCGGGGGAGCGGGTGCCCTCCGGGTAGAGGCCGACCAGGCGGCCCTGGTCGAGCAGCTTGCGGGCGGCGTTCAGCGCGTCCTCGGCGGCGTCGGCGCCGCTGCGATCGATCGGGTACTGACCCGTGGCGCTGAAGAAGAACTTCTGGAACCGGCCCTTGATGCCCGGGGTGGTGAAGTACTCGGCCTTGGCGAGGTAGTTGATCCGCCGCGGGCTCAGCAACGGAGCGAACAGCCAGTCGGCGAAGGAGAGGTGGTTACCCGCCATGATGGCCGGCCCGTCCGCCGGAATGTTCTCCACACCCTCGACCGTAGGCCGATTGTAGAGATGAATGAACGGTCCCAGCAGCACGAACTTCAGCAGCCAGTAGAACATGACGTCCTTCCCCCGGGACCGGGATAGTTGCGGGCACCTGCTTCAATTGCCGACTTTACCGCTGGTGCAAGATCACATCCAACCGCAGCGGCGAATCTCACCACACTTCGGCCCCCACGTCGACCGATGGCGGCGCTCGGCGTGTCGCGGCAGGCCACGAGGGTCGTGGCCGGTGCCGTCACCGGCTGGTCCGCGCCACGCGCGCGGACTTGCGCGCGCCGGAGGACAGTGCCGCCCTGGCGAGATCGGCGGCGCCGATCATGCCCGCGGCCTCGCCGAGCTGGGTGGTCCGGATGCGGGCCAGCGGCCGGTGTCCCGCACCCGTGATCGCGCGCGCGTACTCCTCGCGCGCCTCGTCCAGGAACAGCGGCGCCGAACTGCTGACGCCGCCCGCGATGACCACCAGGTCCGGATCGAAGATGTCGCTGACGAACGCCAGTCCGAGCCCGAGCCAGCGCGCGAAGTCGGCCATCACCCGCGACGCGAGCGGGTCGCCGTCCTGCGCCGCGCCCGCGACCCGCCGCCCGGTCAGCGAGCCGGGGTCGCGTGCCACGTCCCTGGCCAGCACGGAGTGCACCGTGTCGCTGGCCAGCATCTCGATCGCGGTCTCGGCCAGCGCGGTTCCGCTGCAGTAGCGCTCCCAGCATCCGTGTTTGCCGCACGGGCACGGCCGCCCCTGCGGAACCACTTGCAAATGACCCAGTTCCGGCGCGACGCCGTGCGTGCCCCGGTAGAGCTGGCCGTCGATGAGCAGGGCGGCGCCGATGCCGGTGCCGATCGCGACCAGCACCACGTTGTGCCCGCCCGCGGCGGCGCCGAACCGGTATTCGGCCCACATCGCGGCGTTGGCGTCGTGTTCCAGGATCACCGGCAGTTCCAGCCGCTCGGTGAGCCGCTGCGCGACCGGCGCGTCCTGCCACGGCAGGTGCGGGGCGAACCGGACGGTGGAGCGATCGCCGTTGATGAACCCGGCGACCGCGAGGCCGACCGCGCCGATGGGATGCCGGCCGGACAGGTCGCGCACGGCCCGGTCCAGCGCGTCCTCCAAGGCCCGGGCCGAATGCGGCGTCGGCGCCTGGACCGTGTCGAGCACCTCGCCGCTGTCATCGATCACGGAGGCCCGAATGTTGGTGCCGCCGACGTCTATTCCGACGGTCAGCGGTCGTGTGCCGGCCATCTGATGCGTCATACCTTGATCGTCACGGGAATGTCGACGTAACGCGGGCCGTCGCCGTCCTCGGGTGGATCGTGACGATGCGGCGCACCGGTTTCCGGGTCGGCGTCGGTGGGCATGACGGGGTCGACCGGCACCCCAGCCAGCGCCTCGCGCAGCACGGTGACGATCGCGGTGCCGTGATCGGCGATCGCGGCCAGCACCTCGTGGTGCTCCCCGCGCACCAGCGCCGCGGCCGCGCACACCGGGCACCAGCTGCAGCTCGCCCACTCGACCTGCCCGTCGGCGGCGCGCCGCAGCACCGGTTCCACCCGCTCCAGCACCGCCTCGGCGAGCAATTTCAACTCCTCGGCGAACTCGCCGAGACCGTCCGGCGCGGTGTGGCCGCCGGTCCCGTCGCCGTGCGGCGCGTGCGGATCACCGGTCATGATCGTGACTTTCGGACGTGCGCGCCCAGACCCGCGGATCGGGCCGGAACCGGACCACCAAGTACTCGTCCGCGAGCTCGGCGCCGTCGACCGTGCACCGCCGCAATACCGGCGCCAGGCGCACCCGGCGCCGGACCCCGTCCGCTCCCACGATCAAATCGTCCTCCACTCGGCCAAGGCGCAACGTGGCGGCGTCGACCACCGGCAAGTGCATGCGCAGCGCGTACACCGACTGCAATCCGGTGCCGGATTCCCGGAGAACCAGCGGTTCGCCGGAACTCGCGTCGACCTCCGTCTGATTGTCGCTCAGCATAAGCGCAGCGTCGCCGGTGTCGCCCGCCGACTCCATCGCCTGCGACAGCGCGGCCAGCGAGTTCAGCCCGATCGGCTCGGGCCCGGCATGCTGCGCGATCACCACCGGGATACCCCGCATCTTGCTCCGCAATTCGGTGATGACATCCGATTGCTCGCCGCGCCGGTTCGAATACCACTGCACCGCTGGATGTTCGGCTCCGCCGGATCCGGAGGGTGCCGGGAGGTCGGGCAGCACCTTGTTCACCACCACGGCATCCAGCCGCAGGCCCAGCAGCGTCGCGGCCGAACGCACCCGCTCCGACTCGGCCACCGCGACCCGCTCGGCCACGGTGATCAGCCGTGCCCCGGTGCGCCGGTGGTCGGCGAGCAGATCCCGAACCTCCGTCACCGCCTTGACGATCCGTTCGACCGTCGCCGCCAGCACGGCGCGGTGCAGGTCGGTGCCGACGGCGCTCATCGCGCGCTCGTGCGGCGGCCAGATCCGTTCCAGGTAACCGAGCAAGGTGCCGGGCGCGGTGACGATGCGCAGCATGTCCGCCGAGGGCGGGCAGTCCACGACGATGAGATCCCAGTCGTCCTCGGCGGCGAACTGAGTGATCTCCACCAGCATCAGCAGTTCCTGCACGCCCGGCAAACCGGTCAGCTCCGCCGGATCCAGCGCCCCGAGATCGACGCCGTGCTGGTGCCCGCGTCCGGTCGAGATCAACCGCGCCACGTCGCGGAACCGGTCCTCGAGCAGCGCGAGCGAATCGATCTCGATCACGTCCAAGCCGGGCATTACGGTGGCGACACCGGTGACGGTGCCCGGATCGTGCGGGAAACGGAAGCCGACCGCGTCACCCAGCGAATGCGCCTGATCGAGCGAGGCGACCAGCACGCGACGGCCCGACCTGGCCTCGGCCACCGCGGTGGCGCAGGCGAGCGTGGTCTTGCCCACCCCGCCCTTGCCGATGAACAGTTCGACCCTGGTCTTGTGCGCGGTCAGCCTTCGACCCGTTTCTTCAGTTCCTTCAGCGCGGTGTCGGTGATCACTTTCTCGGCCTTGCGCTTGAACATGCCGATCATCGGGATGTTCAGATCGACCGTCAGCGTGTAGACCACCTCGGTGCCCCCGTCGGGCCGATCGATCAGCTCGTAGGTGCCGTTCTGCGCCTTCTGCAACTCGCCGCTGAGCAGCCGCCAGCTGACCGCCTTACGGTCGGCACGCCAGTCGTAGGACAACACGTAGGTGTCCTTGACCACCCCCGCGTCCAGCACGAATCGCGCGGTCTTGGCCATACCGTCCGGCCCCGCCTCCAGCACCTCCACCGACTGCGCCGCCGACACCCACTCCGGGTAGGACTCCAGATCGGCGATGACGGACATCACCTGCTGCGACGGGGCCGCGATGACGATCGATCTCTGGGTCCTGTCGGCCATGCGGACAGCGATTCCTTTCAGCGTCGGTGCCGGTAGATCAAGACTGGGGCGCGGGTGCGACACCCGCCGGGCGACCCGCCTCCAGCCGGGACTTCAGCTCGAACGACATGTTCTTGCCCGCGACCCGGCGGGCCCGGTTGGCAGCGGCCAGCTTGCTCACCGGCAGCGCGGGCTGCGGTTCGGCGTGCAGGAAATAGTGCAGGATCACTCCGTCGAGCGAGGGCTCCAGCCACACTTCCATGGTTCCGGTCAGCGCCCCGGCCACCGACCAGCGGATTCCCTTCGCACCCCGATCCTCCCGGACCTCCAGGTCCAGGTCCGGCCACCACCGGCGCCACTGGTTCGGCCCGGACAGCAGGTCGGCCACGGCGGCCCCCGATGCGGCGACGAAGGTCTGATCTGCGACCTGGATACTGCTCACTCCGCTGAGCGTAGTAGATGCGACGCGGATCACCGCAGCAGCTGTCGCAGGCGCGCGCCCAGGCTGTCCCAGCGCCACTGCTGCTCCACGAACGCGCGCCCCGCCGCGCCCATCCGCGCGGCCGCCTCCCGATCCGACAGGATCTCCACCAGCGCGTCGGCGATCTGCTGCACGGAACGGCCGTCCACGACCCGCCCGGTCTTGCCCTCGAGCACGGTCTCCGGGGCGCCGCCGGAATTGCCCGCCACCACCGGGACACCGGACGCGGACGCCTCCAGGTAGACGATGCCCAGACCCTCCACGTCCAGGCCCGCGCCCCTGGTCCGGCATGGCATCGCGAAGACGTCCGCCAGCGTGTGATGCGCGGCCAGCTCGCCGGACGGCACGCGGCCGGTGAACACCACGTCGTCGGTGACGCCCATGGCGACCGCGAGGGCGCGCAACTTCTCCTCGGAGGGGCCGCCACCCGCGATCACCAGGACCGCGCCCGGCACCCGCTCCCGGATATCGCGCATCGCCAGGATCAGCGCGTCCTGCCCTTTACGTGGCACCAGCCGCGACAGGCACAGGATGGTCGGACGATCGCCCAGACCGTAACGCTCGCGCAGCTCGGCCCGCGCCGCCGGATCCGGACGGAACACCTCGGTGTCCACGCCCGGCGGCAGGTACTCCAGCGCCGCGTCCGCTCCGAACGCGGACGCGAAACGGCGGCGGGTGTAGCGGCTGACATAGGTGACCACGTCGGTGTGCTCGCCGATGACCCGCAGCGCCTGCCTGGCGCCGGGCAGCATCGACCAGCCCACCTCGTGGCCGTGGGTGCTGGCCAGAATGCGTTCGGCGCCCGCGCGCCGCAGAGCGGGCGACATCAGCGCCAGCGGCGCCGCCGCCCCGAACCACACCGTGTCGCACTTCTCGCTCCGCAGCAGCCGCGCGGCGCGGCGCAGCACCAGCGGCGTCGGCAGCATCAGCGTCGTGGGATGGCGAATCACCTGGAACTTCTGCTCGGCGTCGAACTTCAGATGGCTGTCCCCACGCCAGCGCGGAGCGTAGACCACCAGGTCATTCGGCGGCAGCTCACCGGCCAAAGCCTGCAGATAGGACTGGATACCGCCCGGCCGCGGCGGGAAATCATTGGTAACCAGCAAAGTTCGGGCCATGCGCAACAAAATACTGTGTTTGTTTTGCCGCGCCTTCGGCGCGGCGTGTTCGCGGCCCCTTTGTGGCTCGCGTTTGCGCGGCCGCCGCGTTGTCGTGAGTGGCGGGAGGGGGGCGCACGCCAAAGCCCGCCCG
>NZ_JBEYCG010000031.1:0-311 GCF_040632645.1 Nocardia sp. NPDC019219
GTTCGTGCGCCGCCGCTTGCTCCTTCGTCGCCTACGCGGCGGCCGCGCAAACGCGAGCCGGGCCGCGAACGGCGGATGCTCGGTCTCGCTTCGCTCGAAAGACGTGGTTGCGGTGCGCTGGGCGCGTTGGTTTCATCCCCCGGCGTGAGGCGCGCCGTTCCCACTGGCCGACAGGCCGACCCACCGGCGACCGTTGGCCGAGAGGCGGGACCTACGCGCGGCCGTCCCAATGCGAGAGCAGCCCGGCCAACCGCGCCTGCTCGATCCCCGCTCGGCGCGAAAAACGCGATCCAGATGCGCTGGGCGCGCCG
>NZ_JBEYCG010000031.1:408-24057 GCF_040632645.1 Nocardia sp. NPDC019219
CCGGTTTGCCACCCCGGCACAACAGCGCGCACTTCCCACTGGCCGACAAGCCGACCCACCGGCGACCGTCTCGATGCGAGAGCAGCCCGGCCAACTGCGCCTGCTCGATCCCCGCTCGGCGCGAAAAACGCAGTCCAGATGCGCTGGGCGCGCCGGTTTGCCACCCCGGCACAACAGCGCGCACTTCCCACTGGCCGACAAGCCGACCCACCGGCGACCGTCTCGATGCGAGAGCAGCCCGGCCAACCGCGCCTGCTCGATCCCCGCTCGGCGCGAAAAACGCAGTCCAGATGCGCTGGGCGCGCCGGTTTGCCACCCCGGCACAACAGCGCGCAGTTCCCACTGGCCGACAGGCGGACCCACTCGCGACCGGGTGCAATCCCAGCGCGGCCCGGCGCATGCTTCATCTGGCTCGAGGGACGCGGTCGGGGTGCGCTGGCGTGTTGGTAGCGAATTCTGGATATAGGGCGCGGGCGAGTTCCGAACCGCACGGCGGATTTCGGGGATCGGTTCGTCGGACCGGTGGGTTGTGGCGCTGCGCATCGGACGTCCGGATTCATCGTTCCGTTCGATGAGTAGGCGCCGGTCCAGCCGTGACCCGGATTCGGTCAGAGATCGAAGGTTTCGCCTGGGGCCACCGCGTGGACCGGCCCGGTGAACTGTTCCTTCGCTTCGGCGATCACGTCTTCGCGTGAGGTCCACGGGGGGATGTGGGTGAGCAGGAGTTCCTTCACGCCGGCCTCGGCGGCGATCTGGCCGGCCTCGGTGCCCGAAAGGTGAATGCCGGGCGGCCGATTCGCCGGGTCGTGGGTCCAGGAGGCCTCCGCCATCAGGACGTCGGCGCCCTGCGCGAGTTCGTGGACCTGGGGGCAGAGCGCGGTGTCGCCGGTGTAGACGAAGGTGCGTCCGGCCGCGGTGACGATCCGCAGACCGTAGGACTCCGGTGGGTGGTACATCCGGCGCGCGGTGACGGTGTGACCCGCGCCGAACGCGACGGGCTCGCCCTCGACCCAGGGCCGCATGTCGATCACGTCGGACCAGTCGTCGCATTCGCCGCCGACCTCGGCGGACGCGTTGCCGATGCGCAGCGAGGTGTCCGACGGGCCGCGCACGATCGCCTGCCCCTCCGGGGGCGTCGGGTGGTAGCGGCGCCACACCAGCAAACCGGGCAGGTCCAGGCAGTGGTCGGCGTGCAGATGGGTCAGGAAGATGTCGACCTCACCGGGATCGGCATGGCGCTGCAACGCGCCGAGCACTCCCGGACCGAAATCGATGACCGTCGGCCGCATGTCCGGGCCGGTCAGCAGGTACCCCGACGCGGGAGAGTCCGGGCCGGACACACTGCCCGAGCACCCGAGGACGGTAAGGCGCATTCCCCCATGCTGCCACGCGGAATTCTCACTCAAGAAAGGATCCCCCACATTTCCGGCGGGCCGCCCGCTCACCGCGGCGACGCACCGGCTCCGGCTCGGTCCCCGCGGCGGCTTCGTCGTGCATCTCCAGAGAGTACCCAGCCGGCCAGCAATCCACTCAACGCGCCGAATAGATGCCCCTGCCAAGAGATTCCGGGCTGTCCGGGCAGGACGCCCCACAGCAGCGACCCGTACAGGGCCAGCACCACGAGGCCGAGCACGATCTGCCCGACGTTGCGGGCGAACCAGCCCCGGCAGATGAGGAAGGTCAACCAGCCGAATACCAGCGACGACGCGCCGATGTGCACGCTGCCCGTCGCTCCGGTGAGCCAGACGCCTAGCCCGGCCAGCAGCCAGATGATCGCGGTCGCGGCCAGCCCGCGTCCGATGCCGCTCACCAACACCAGGAAGCCGAGAACCAGCACCGGGAGCGTGTTACCGACCAGATGCCCCCAGTTGTCGTGCAGCAACGGCGCGAACAGGATGCCGGACAGTCCCTCGGCCCGGCGGGGCTCGATACCCGCGCTCTCCAGGTTTCCGTGGACGGCGGCGTCGACCCCTTCGACCCCGTAGAGCACACCCACGAATCCGGCGATCAGCACACCGGCCCGCAGCCACAGCTGCTTGATCGCGGGGACGCCCCTGGGCGCGAACGGTGTGGACGGCCGCGGCGCACCGACGGGCTCGCCCAGCTGCGCACGGATCGCCGCGATCCGATCCGGGTCGAACGACGGCCCGAGTCCCGCGCCTGCCATGGCCACCTCCTCGCCGCGGCGGGGTCGTCGCCCCGCCTCACCGAGGGTACCGGCGCGGCCGGTGATCAGGCCCAGAGCTGGCCGTCGAGCCGCTCCTCCGCCTCTTCGAGGGTGCCGTCGTAGGCGCCGGTCGACAGGTACTTCCACCCGCCGTCGGCGACCACGAACGCGATGTCGGCACGCGTGCCCGCCTTCGCCGCCTTACGGGCGACGCCCAGCGCGGCGTGCAGGATGGCGCCGGTGGAGATCCCGGCGAAGATGCCTTCCTCGAGCACCAGTTCGCGGGTGCGCTTCACCGCGTCGTAGGGGCCGACCGAGAAACGCGTGGTCAGCACGCTCTCGTCGTACAGCTCGGGGATGAATCCCTCATCGATGTTGCGCAGGCCGTAGACCAGTTCGCCGTACCGCGGCTCGGCGGCCACGATCTCGATGCCGGGCACCTTCTCGCGCAGGAAACGGCCGGTCCCCATCAGCGTGCCCGTGGTGCCGAGACCCGCGACGAAATGCGTGATCTCGGGCAGATCGGCCAGGATCTCCGGGCCGGTGGTCTCGTAGTGCGCCGACGCGTTCGCCGGGTTGCCGTACTGGTAGAGCATCACCCAGTCCGGATTCTCCGCCGCGATCTGCTTGGCCAGCGCGACGGCCTGGTTGGAGCCGCCCGCCGCCGGGGAATCGATGATCCGCGCCCCGAACATGGTGAGCAGCTGCCGCCGCTCCACCGAGGTGTTCTCGGGCATCACGCAGATCAGCTGATAGCCCTTCAGCTTCGCGGCCATGGCCAGCGAGATGCCGGTGTTGCCGCTGGTCGGCTCCAGAATCGTGCAGCCGGGCCGCAGCAGCCCGTCGGCCTCGGCCTGCTCGATCATCCGCAGGGCGGGCCGATCCTTGATCGAGCCGGTGGGGTTGCGATCCTCCAGCTTCGCCCACAACCGCACGTGGTCGTCCCCGTCCCACTGCGGGGACAGCGTGCGCAGGCCGACCAGCGGAGTGTTGCCGAGGGTCGCGATCAGCGATTCGTAACGCGCCACGGGAACGGTCAGCCTCCGGCCACGGCGGGGAGGATCGTGACGCTGGCGTCCTGGGGCACCTCGGCGGCGAGCCCGCCGGCGAAGCGCACGTCCTCGTCGTCGACGTAGATGTTGACGTAGCGGTTCAGCTTGCCGTCCTTCAGCAGGCGCTCGGCGAGCCCGGGGTGGTTGGCCTCGAGGTCGTCGATCAGCGCCGACAGCGTGGCGCCTTCGGCCTGCACGCGCTTCTCACCTCCGGTGAGGCCGCGCATGATGGTCGGGATGGAGACGGTTACCGGCATGGGTACTCCTCGGTTTCGCGAACAGGCATCGGTCTAGTTCTCGTACGCGTCGACGATCCGCACCGGCTCCTCGGTGACCTCGCCGTCGACGATCCGGTAGCTGCGCAGCTCGTGCTGCTCGGGATCGCGGGTGGAGATCAGCACATAGTGCGCGAAGGGCTCGGAGGCGTACGACACGTCGGTGCGGCTGGGATAGGCCTCGGTGGCGGTGTGCGAGTGGTAGATGACGACGGGCGTCTCGTCGGCGTCGTCCATCTCGCGCCACACCTTCAACTGCTCGCCGGAGTCGAAGCGGTAGAACGTGGGCGACCGCTCGGCGTTGACCATGGCGATGAAGCGCTCCGGACGATCCGAGCCCTCCGGCCCCGCGATCACACCGCAGGCCTCGTCCGGGTGATCGGCGCGCGCGTGCGCCACCATCGCCTCCACAAGGTCGGCCCTGATCACCAGCACGAGTCGCACACCTTTCCACAACGCCGACCCATCGCAGTCGACAACGAGCCAGGATATTCGGCTATTCCCGCCCCGAGGTCGCCCGGCCCCCGGTTCCGCGCCCAGGCGCACAACCGACACTTACGGCACACGACAACGGCGCACTTCGACGCCGGTCACCGCCCCGCCCAACTCCCGGGCTCCAGCACAGCACCACCGAGCATGCGCCGTTCGCGGCCCGGCTCGCCTCCGAGCGACCGCCGGGTACACGAGGAAGAAGAGCAGCGACCAATCGGCACCACAACCTGGACTCTGCCCGCGCGCCCGAGTCCGGAGTTCCGATGCCATCGCGCCCGGCGCACCGCAACCACGTCTTCCGAGCGAAGCGAGACCGAGCATCCGCCGTTCGCGGCCCGGCTCGCGTTTGCGTGGCCGTCGCGTAGGCGACGAAGGAGCAAGCGGCGGTCGCGCAAACGCGAGCCACCAGTGGGCCGCGAACACCCAGCGCCGCAGGCGCTGGAAATCAGATACCGAACAGGTCACCGTAGGCCGGGATGCCCGCCACCGTGTGTGCCGAGCGGATCGCGTCCACGACGGCGCGCTCGACGCAGACCGCGGCTGCCGTGCAGATCTCGTCCAGGACAAGGAGATCGGCGGGGAAAGCTGGCGGAAGCGGCAGGTCCGTGCCCTCTTCCGCCGTTCCGGTGGCGAGCGCGAAGAGGGTGTCCCCGTCCAGCGGCGAGTGCGCGGGGCGGATCGCGCGGGCCAACCCGTCGTGCGCGGTGACGGCGACCCGCCTGCATCCGGCCGGGTCGAGCGGGGCGTCCGTGGCGACGACGCCGATCGTGGTGTTGAGCACGGTGCCCTTCACCGGCAGCGCGTTCGCCGCCGCCAGTTGCTCCGCGGTCGGCGGCCGCAGGTCGAAGAAGCCGGGCCCGTCGGTGCCGCATCCCCACGGCAACCCGGTGCGGGGATCGAACACCGAGCCGACGGGATTGGCCACGATCAGCGCCGCGACGGTGATGCCGGCCGCGGCGCCTTCGCCCAGCGCGATGCTCGCGGTGCCCACCCCGCCTTTGAGCGATCCGGCGCGCGCGCCGACGCCCGCACCGACCGATCCGCGGGCGAAGTCGGCGCTCGCCGCCGCGGCGGCCCGGTAGCCGAACTCGGCGGTCGGACGGATGTCCCAGGCGCCGACCGGGAGATCGAAGATCACCGCCCCGGGAACGATGGGCACCACCCGGCTCGGGTCGGCCGGGTCCATCACGATGCCCGCGCCGTTCTCCTCCAGCCAGCGCATCACCCCGTCCGCCGCGGCGAGGCCGAACGCACTGCCGCCGGTGAGCAGGATCGCGTCGATCTGACGGACGGTGTTCATCGGATCGAGCAGATCCGTCTCGCGGGTACCCGGGCCGCCGCCGCGCACGTCGACCGCCGCCACCGCGCCGCCCGGCACGCGCACCACCGTGCATCCCGTCGCCGCCCCGGAGCCGAGCGTGGCGTCCGAGTCGAGGACGTGGTGATGCCCGACCAGCACGCCGGGCACATCGGTGATCGAATTACGTTCTCCCGGGATGGCTTTCACCAGCTACTCCTCACGGCGCGGAACTCCTGACGTTCGGCGCCGATCTTCGCAGCACAGGGGTCAGGGAGCCAGCGCCTGGAGCAGCGAGTCCTGTATCCAGGTCAGCCAGTGGTACACGTCCAGGTGCGGAGCGCGCGGATCGTCGGGGTCGAGATGGTCGGGCGTGTCGGCGTCGATGTTCAGCACCGTCCCGAGCGCCAGCCGCACATCGGTGAGCGCCGTCAACCACGCGTCGGCCTGCTCGGGAGTGAGGATGATCTTGCCGCCCGCGCTCGGCACGGTGTCCAGCACGACCGACCCCGCCGCCAGCTTGGCGTCGATGATGTCGGGCTCGTGCAGGCTGCGCAGCGCGCTGTTGAGGTCGGCGCGCTCGGCGTCGGGCGAGCCGGGCTCACTGCGGTGGAAGTCCGGGAGGAGTCTGCGCAGCCGCGGGTCCTCCGGCGGGACGGTGTTGCCGGATCGCAGTCCGGTGAGGGCGGCCAAGTCGTCCTCAGGGGCCGACCCGGCGCGTTCGGTGAGCAGCCCGGAGACCGCCCCGACCAGGGACCGAAGCACGTTGGCCTCCCGTGCGTCCATCTCGGATCGCAGTTTGAGACCGCTCAGCGAGTTCTTCCTGCTCCACTTGCGCACGGCGTCAGGGTAGTCGGCCTGGTCAGTCGTCCCGCTGCATGGTGGCCCAGAGTCCCGCGGCGTGCAGCCGCTGCACGTCGTGTTCCATCTTGTCCCGGGAACCCGACGAGACCACCGCCTTGCCCTCGTTGTGCACCTTCAACATCAGCTCGGTCGCCTTCGCTTTGCTATAGCCGAACAGCTTCTGGAAGATATAGGTGACGTAGTGCATCAGATTGACCGGGTCGTCCCAGACCACGGTGACCCAGGGGCGGTCCTCCGCCTCCAGGATCTCGGTGTATTCGACCGCTTCGGGCGTCGCCTGTGCCGCCGACAATGTCGCGTTCGCGGCGTCCACAACGACGTCACCCCGGACTCTGTTGCGCAAGGCCATAAGGTCAAGGGTACGACTCGACTCCGGATAAACAACACCCACGCTGCCCGATTCGCCTATTCGCCGGTTCACCGAGCCGATGCCGGACACCATGAGCCGACCGTTCTGTCTACAGTGACAGCGTGGACCTGCGTGACGGCCTCGCCAGCACCGCGCTGCTGACCGACCAGTACGAACTGACCATGCTCGCCGCGGCGCTGGCCGATGGATCGGCGCATCGGCAGTGCACGTTCGAGGTGTTCGCTAGACGTTTGCCAAACGGTCGTCGCTACGGCGTCGTTGGGGGTACCGGCCGGGTGCTCGACGCGCTGCGGCAGTTCCGGTTCGGCGCGGCGGAGCTGGCCGTGGCTGCCCCGTTCTCGGATCGGCGAACCCTCGACTGGTTGCGCGACTACCGGTTCACCGGCGACATCGACGGCTACGCCGAGGGCGAGCTGTACTTCCCCGGTTCCCCGATCCTGTCGGTGCGCGGCAGCTTCGCCGAATGCGTCGTCCTGGAGACGCTGATCCTGTCGATTCTCAATCACGACAGCGCGATCGCGGCCGCGGGCGCCCGGATGGTCAGCGCCGCCGGGGGCCGCAGGATGATCGAGATGGGGTCGCGGCGCGCCCACGAGCAGGCCGCCGCGGACTGTGCTCGCGCCGCGTATCTGGCCGGTTTCGACGCCACCTCGAACCTGGAGGCGGTGCGTCGCTACGGCATTCCGGGCGCGGGCACCAGCGCGCACGCCTTCGTCCTGCTGCACAGCGGCCCCGACGGGGCGCACGAGGCCGAAGCGTTCCGCAGCCAGGTGCAGACGCTCGGCGTGGGCACGACGCTGCTGGTGGACACTTTCGACATCAGCAGGGGCGTCGCGACGGCCATCGAGGTCGCGGGAACAGAGCTGGGCGGCGTGCGGATCGACTCCGGCGATCTCGGCGTCCTGGCCAGGCAGGTACGCGACCAGCTCGACGCGCTCGGCGCGACCCAGACCCGCATCGTGGTCTCCGGCGATCTCGACGAGTACGCCATCGCCGCGCTGCGCGCCGAGCCGGTCGACGTCTACGGCGTCGGCACCGCGCTGGTCACCGGCTCGGGCGCGCCGACCGCGGGAATGGTGTACAAGCTGGTCGAGGTCGAGGGCGTGCCGGTGGCGAAACGCAGCAGTCACAAGCAGTCCCGGGGTGGCACGAAGAAGGCCGTTCGCTTGGCCCGCGACACCGGGACGATCGTCGAGGAGATCGTCTATCCGGCATCCGGGCCGACGCCGCCGAGCAACGGCTTCGAAGCCCGTGAGCTACTCGTCCCGCTGATTCGCGAAGGCAAGCAGGTCGACGACCTGCCCACCCTCGCCGAGAGCCGCGACCTGGTGGCCCGCGGGTTGATCAGCCTGCCCTGGGAAGGCCTCAAGCTGTCGGCGGGCGAGCCCGCCGTGGTGACCACGTTCGTCTGAGGTCACCGCCCCCGCCGTTCGGCGCGGGGCACCAGCAGCAGTCCGGCGGCGAACAGCGCCGCGAACACCACGCCGGTGACTCCGAACCACACCCAGTCCGACGGCTCGGCGGGACGGGAGCCGAGCGAGTAGAAGACCACCAGGAAGACGGTGGTGCCGATGGTCACGCTGCGGAACAGTTTCGCAGTGCTCATGAGGTCTCCATGCGGGAAGGCGGCGAACCGGCCGCCGGGTGAAAGGGGCATCCGGTAATCACCGTGGGCGGCGGCCGCGTTTACAACCCAAGCGTCCGACCGAGCGGCAGAATCGGAACTGTCATCCAGCCGGACCGCGGGAGGATCGCCATGACCCGGGCACTGATCATCGTCGATGTCCAGAACGATTTCTGTGAGGGCGGTGCGCTGGCGGTCGCCGGCGGGGCCGCCGTGGCGGCCCGGATCAGCGAACACCTCGCGGCGGCGGACTACGGCGCGATCGTGGCGACCCGCGACCACCACATCGATCCCGGCGCGCACTTCTCCGAGGAGCCCGACTACATCGACAGCTGGCCGCCGCACTGCCGGATCGGCACGCCCGGCGCGGATTTCCACCCGGCCCTGGACATCGGCCCCGTTCAGGCGGTCTTCTCGAAGGGCGCGTACGCGGCGGCCTACTCCGGATTCGAGGGCACGACCGAGGACGGCACCGGGCTGGCCGACTGGCTGCACGACCGCGGCGTCGACGCCGTCGACGTGGTCGGCATCGCGACCGATCACTGCGTGCGCGCCACCGCCCTGGACGCGCGAATCGAGGGTTTCGACACCCGAGTCCTGCTCGACCTCACCGCCGGCGTCGCCCCGGAGACGGTCGCGGCCGCGCTGGATCGCATGCGCGGGGCCGGCGTCGACCTCGAAGGTGGCATCAGCCGATAGACCGTCCGGTCTCGGCGAGCGGGCGGTCCTGTCGGAGGCGCCGAGTAGGCTGCTCGCGTGCCCGAACTGCCCCCCGTTTCCGACCTTTTGGCCACCGCCGTGCAGGCGCTCGGCGGTAAGGAGCGCGCCGGGCAGGTGACGATGGCCGCGGCGGTGGACCACGCGATCGATACCAAGGAGCATCTCGCGGTGCAGGCCGGGACGGGCACCGGCAAGTCGCTGGCGTATCTGGTGCCGAGCCTGCGCCACGCCGTCCGCACCGGACGCACCGTGGTGGTCTCCACGGCGACGATCGCGCTGCAGCGTCAGCTGGTCGACCGCGATCTCCCCCGGCTGGCCGAGGCGCTGAGCGGCCCGTTGGGCCGCACGCCCCAGTTCGCGATCCTCAAGGGTCGCAACAACTATCTGTGCTTGAACAAGATCAACAGCGCCATCCCGGACGAGCCGGCGGAGGCGGAGCTGTTCGACGCCTTCGCGATCTCCCGCCTCGGTCGCGAAGTGCAACGGCTCAACGAGTGGGCCTCCGACACCGAGACCGGTGACCGCGACGAACTCGCTCCGGGGGTGAGCGATCGCGCCTGGCGGCAGGTCAGCGTGTCGTCGCGGGAGTGCCTCGGCAAATCGCGCTGCTCCTTCGGCCAGGATTGCTTCGCCGAGCGCGCCAGGACGGAGTCGGCGCAGGCCGACGTGGTGGTGACCAACCACGCTCTGCTGGCCATCGATGCGATCAGCGGCATCCAGGTGCTGCCCGAACACGACGTGGTGGTCATCGACGAAGCGCACGAACTGGTCGACCGGGTGACCGGCGTGGCCACCGCCGAACTGGCCGCTTCCGCGATCAGCGCGGCGGCCAGGCGCTGTGCCAAGCTCATCGACGAGCAGGAGGTGGACCGCCTGGAGGGCGCCGCCGAGGCATGGCACACCGTGCTGGACGAGCTGCCCGCCGCCCGGTGGGACACCTTGCCCGAGGGCGTCGCCCCGGTGCTGGCCCTGATCCGCGATACCGCGTGGAACGCGCGCACCGCGCTCGCGCCGCCGGGCAGCACCACCGCGCAGGGCGATCCGGAGAGTTCCGCCGCCCGCACCATGGCACTGGCCGCGCTCGACGAGGTGCACGACAGTGCGGTCCGCGCGCTGACGGCGTTCGACGAGCCCGATCCCGCCGCGCGCCGGGACGTCATCTGGCTGGCCGCCGACGAGATCCGGGGTGTGCAGCGCCGTTCGCTGCGCATGGCGCCGCTGTCGGTGGGCGGGCTGCTGCGCAGCAGGCTGTTCGGCACCGCGACCGTCGTGCTGACCTCGGCGACGTTGCAGATCGGCGGCTCGTTCGACGGGCTCGCGGTCACCTGGGGCCTGCCGGCGCAGTCGGGCAATCGCACCGACCCGGCCACCGCGAACGGCGCGCAGGCACCGTCGGACACCGAGACCGTGCGCTGGAGTTCGCTCGATGTCGGCTCGCCGTTCGATCACGCCAAGTCCGGCATCCTCTACGTCGCCAAGCACCTGCCCGCACCGGGCCGCGACGGGCTGGCCCCGGCCTACCTGGACGAGATCGAGCGGCTGATCACGGCCGCGGGCGGGCGCACCCTCGGCTTGTTCTCCTCGATGCGCGCCGCCCGCGCGGCCACCGACGCGCTGCGCGACCGGTTGCCGACCCCGGTGTTGTGCCAGGGCGAGGACGCGACCGGCGCGCTGGTCCGCAAGTTCGCCGACGACCCGGAGACGTCCCTGTTCGGCACGCTGTCGCTGTGGCAGGGCGTCGACGTGCCCGGACCGTCGCTCAGCCTGGTGATCCTCGACCGCATCCCTTTCCCGCGCCCGGACGATCCCCTGCTGGCGGCGAGGCAGCGGGCCGTGGAGATGCGCGGTGGAAACGGATTCATGACCGTGGCCGCCAATCACGCCGCCCTGCTGCTCGCGCAGGGCACGGGACGGCTGCTGCGCAGCGTCGACGATCGCGGTGTGGTCGCCATCCTCGATTCCCGCCTCGCCACCGCCCGCTACGGCGGCTACCTACGCGCCTCGCTGCCGCCGTATTGGGAGACGGCCGATCCGGAGGTCGTGGTCAAAGCATTGCGGCGGTTGGCCGCTGCGGCGAAGGTGTGATACCGAACACACCGCCCGCAAGCTAATTCCAAACGGAAGTAGATTTGGGGGTCGATACGTCGGGTGACCCCCAATTCCCACTCCGAGGTATCGGCCGGTCCCCGCGCCAAGCCCTGCACGCGGCGCGGGGACATCACCAAACCCCCTGTGTGCAGCCGATCTCAGCCGCGCACGGCCACCGCGTCGACCTCGAAGATCATGCCGGGCAGCGCGAGCGCCGCCACTCCGGTCAGCGTCTGCGCGGGCGGGCGGTCCCCCCAGATCGCGGCGATCTTCTTCCCGAGCACCGCCAGCTTGTCCAGATCGTGGTCGACGATATGCGTCCGCAACTGCGCCACGTCGGCGAAGTCCACTCCCGCCGAGCGTAAGGCGATGCCGAGGTTGGCGAACGCGTTGTCCACCTGAACCGCGAATTCCGTACTGGTCGTGCGCCCTTCGGCGTCCGAGTCGTACTGCCCGGCGATGAACACCAGTTCGCCGCGCGCCACCGCCACATGGCTGTAGCCGAACCCGGTCGGATCGTGCAATCCCTCGGGATTGCTGATTTCGACGCCCATCACTTCTCCTCGGTCGGTCAAAAGGCTGCGATAAGACGACGATCCCGCCGCCCGTTGTGTGACATGAACGGGCCCGCACCCGACCGCGGCGCGGCGACCGAGGTCACCGCGCCGCGAATCCGGCTGCGCCGCAGGGTCAGAGCGCCCACTTGAGAATCAGCGTGAGCACGCCCGTCACGACCGCGAGGATCAGCGCGCCCACGCCCCACACGAATCCGTGCCGTGCCCACGGACGCCCGGCGTCCAAGGAGAACTTGCCGGGCCCGGTGAACGGCAGTGCCGCGCCGACCACCCCGAACAACACGCCCATTTCGTACCCGCCCAGCAGGCCGCCCGCCCACGTGGCGTTGATCGCGTTGATCATCGTGCCCAGCACGATCGCCCCCGCCAGCGGCGTCAGCAAGCCGAGCAGCAGGAGAAGACCGCCGCCGAGCTCGGTCAGGCCCGCCAGCGTCCCGAACACCTTGCCCGGGTTGTAACCCATCTGCTCGAAGCCGTCGGCGTTGGCCTGCAGACCCGGTCCGCCCCACCAGCCGAAGAGTTTCTGGGCGCCATGTGCCGCGAGCAGGCCGCCGAAGACGACGCGCACGATCAGCAAGCCGATGTCGGTGGCGATGCCGTCCAATTCGCTGTCGGTGCTGGTTCTGTCGAGTACGGATTTGATGGTCATGCTGGTCCTCATCCCTGCGCTGTCGTTTCGGACACGATCGTTACTTCGGCGAATAAGCGGACTACGGTCCGATTATCTCACGAAAGGGCAAACTGCCCGATCTCTCCGTCTATTCCACGGGTAGGCGACAGGGACGGTTCAGCGCGACGACGAGCGGGGAATCACTCCGCGAGGAAGAAGAAGTAGCCGAGGAACACCAGCATCAGCGCCCACATCGCCGGATGCACCTCCTTGACCCGCCCTCGGGCCGCCATGACCACCGGATACAGCAGCATGCCCATGGCCAGGCCGTTGGCGATGGAGTACGTCAGCGGCATCATCACGATGGTGACGAACGCGGGCACCGAGTACTCCAGACGGTTCCAATCGATCTGGCCCAGCGCGCGGGCCATCAGGATGCCGACCACGATCAGCGCGGGCGCGGTCACCTCACCGGAACCGGCCACCACCGCGAAGATCGGATAGCAGAACATCGCGATGAGGAACCAGCCCGCCGTGGTGACGGCGGTCAAACCGGTCCGTCCGCCCGCCGAGACGCCCGCGGTGGATTCCACATAGGCGGTGGTGGTGGAGGTGCCGATGACCGCGCCGGCCATGGTGCCCACCGAGTCCGCCGCCAGCGCGCTCGCGGCGCGCGGCAGCTTGCCGTCCCGGTCCAGCAGACCGGCCTGGTTCGCGACGCCGATGAGCGTGCCGGAAGCGTCGAAGAAGTCGACGAACAGCATGGTCAGCACCACCACGGCCATCTGACCGGTGAACGCGTCGGGCAGATGGACGATCGCCTGGCCGAAGGTGTGCTCGAGCCCCTTCGGCGCGGCGAACACACCCTTGGGCAGATCGACCAGGCCGCTGACGATGCCGACGATCGTGGTGAGCACGATGCCGTAGAGCACCGCGCCGTGCCAGCCCCGCACCAGGAACACCACGGTCACCAGCAACCCGAACAGCGCGAGCAGCGTGGTGCCCTCGGTGAAGTCGCCGAGGGTGACCAGCGTCGCGTCGCTGTTCACGACGATCCCGGCGTTCTTCAGACCGAGAAAGGCAACGAACAACCCGATGCCCGCGCCCACGGCGAGCTTCAGCTGCATCGGGATCGCGTTGAGAATTCGTTCGCGAATGCGCGTCACGGCCAGGACGAAGAAGATGGCGCCGGACAGGAACGTGCCCGACAGCGCGACCTGCCACGGAATCCCCATGCCGAGCACCACCGTGTACGCGAAGAACGCGTTGAGCCCCATGCCCGGCGCGAGCGCGATCGGATACCGCGCCCACAGTCCCATGACCAGCGTGCCGAACACCGCGGCGACGGCGGTGGCGGTGAACACCGCCTGCATGGGAATGCCTCGGTCGCCCAGCGCTCCCTGGTCGCCGAGCACCGCGGGATTCACCGCGAGGACGTACGACATGGCGAGGAACGTCACGGTTCCCGCCATGACTTCGCGCTTGACGGTCGAGCCGGTCGAGCGGACCCCGAAGTACCCGTCGAGGCGTCCTCGGGTCCGGTGCAGAACGTCGGTGACCATGGGTGACTCCAGTCGAGAACGGTGCGGGGCGGCCGAAGGCACGGTAACCGACGGTTCACTGCCCGGGGCAACCCGCGGTGGCGCCACCGTGACCGGCGCCACCCTGGCTACGCGCTCGGCGCTGAGACCAACCCGAACTCGGCGTCGGAGGCCAGCAGATCGTTGTGCGGCAGCACGCGCACGGTGTAGCCGACCGCGCCGGACAGCGGCAGCGGGGTGTCGACCGTGAACAGCTCCGCGCCGGCATCGGACCCGCTGTGCGTCATCGGGACCGTCGTGGTGTCGGAGAGGTCGTCGGTCGCCGACACCCGGCCCAGCACCGCCTGCACCACCACGTCCGGCACGCTCAATCCGCCCAGCTCGACCCGCGCGGTCAGCGACAGCCGCGCCCCGATGACCGGCGTGTCCGGCAATCCCGCGCTGTCCACCTGGATCACCTTGACCGAGGGCCACGCCGACTCGATCCGGTGGCGATACTCGGCGATGGCCCGAGCGACCGCGAAATCGTCGGCCGTCGCCCGCTGATAGGCCGCGGCGGCGGGAGCGTAGTACTCCACCGCGTAATCGCGGACCATCCGGGAAGCCAGGACCTGCGGTCCCAGGGTCTGCAGCGTGTGGCGGACCATCTCGACCCAGCGCACCGGCATCCCGGCCGCGTCGCGCTCGTAGAAGCGCGGCGCCACGGCGCGCTCGAACAGGTCGTAGAGCGCGGCGGCCTCCAGATCGTCGCGGCGGTGCTCGTCCCGGACGCCCTCCGCGGTCGGAATGGCCCAGCCGTTCTCGCCGTCGTACATCTCGTCCCACCAGCCGTCCCGGATGGACAGGTTGAGCCCGCCGTTGAGCGCGGACTTCATGCCGGAGGTGCCGCACGCCTCCAGCGGCCGCAGCGGGTTGTTCAGCCAGACATCACAGCCCCAGTACAGGTAGCGGGCCATCGACATGTCGTAGTCGGGCAGGAAGACGATCCGGTGCCGCACCTCGGGGTCGTCGGCGAAACGCACCACCTGCTGGATGAGCGCCTTGCCGCCGTCGTCGGCCGGGTGGCTCTTGCCCGCCACGACCAGCTGCATCGGCCGCCGCGGGTCCAGCAGCAGGGCGCGCAGCCGCTGCGGGTCGCGCAGCATGAGGGTGAGGCGCTTGTAGGTCGGCACCCGGCGCGCGAACCCGACGGTCAGCACGTTCGGGTCGAAGACGCCGTTCACCCAGCCGAGTTCGGCCTCCGCGGCGCCGCGCGCCAGCCAGGACGCGCGCAGCCTGCGGCGCACCTCGTCAACGAGGATGCCGCGCAGCGTGTTGCGGGTCGACCACAGCTCGGTGAGATCGACGTCGCGCAACCGTTCCCAGCCGCGCCCCTCCTCGACCAGTTCCGCGCCGATGTGCTCGCGCGCCTTGTCCACCCACTCCCGCGCCGCCCACGTAGTGGCGTGCACGCCGTTGGTGACCGAGCCGATCGGCACCTCCGCCGGGTCGAAACCCGGCCACAGCGAGGCGAACATCGACCGGCTCACCGCGCCGTGCAGCTTCGAGACGCCGTTGGCGCGCTGCGCGAGCCGCAGACCCATGTGCGCCATGTTGAAGACCGATGGATCGGCTTCCCGGCCGAGCGCCACGATCCGGTCCACGGAAAGGCCCGGCAGCAAGGCGGATTCGGATTCGCCGTGCGCACCGCCGAAGTAGCGCCGCACCATCGGCATCGGGAAACGGTCGATGCCCGCGGGGACCGGGGTATGCGTGGTGAACACCGTGCCCGCGCGCACGGCGGCGAGCGCGGAATCGAAATCCTGGCCGGCCGCGACGAATTCCCGGATGCGTTCGACACCGAGAAAACCCGCGTGGCCTTCGTTCATGTGGAACACGTCGGGATCGGGCAGCCCGGCGGACGCGGTGAACGCGCGCACCGCCCGCACACCGCCGATACCCGCGAGGATCTCCTGGCGGATGCGGTGTTCCTGGTCGCCGCCGTAGAGCCGGTCGGTGACCGCCCGCAGCTCAGGGTCGTTCTCGGCGATGTCCGAGTCGAGCAGCAACAGCGGAACCCGGCCGACCTGCGCGATCCACACCCGCGCACGCAACACCCTGCGGTCCGGCATCGCCACGTGAATGAGCACCGGCGAACCGTCGGAGGTGAGCGCCCGCAGCGGCAGGCCCTGCGGATCCAGCGCCGGATAGTGCTCGGCCTGCCAGCCGTCCGTCGTCAGGGACTGCCGGAAATACCCCGAGCGATACAGCAATCCCACGCCGATCAGCGGCAGGCCCAGATCGGAGGCTGCCTTCAGGTGGTCACCGGCCAGAATGCCCAGTCCACCCGAGTAGTTCGGCAGCACTTCGGTGACACCGAACTCCATCGAGAAGTAGGCGATGCCCCGCACGCCTTCCTCCCCCGCCCGGCGCTGGAACCAGCCCGGCGCCACCAGGTACTCGCGCAGGTCCGCCGCCGCGGCGTCGACACGGGCGACGTAGTCGGGGTCGGCGGCCAGTTCGTCCAGCCGCGCCGCGGGGACCTCGCCCAGCATCCGGACCGGATCGTGCCCCATTTCCTGCCACCGCCGCGGATCGAGCGCGGCGAACAGGTCCTGGGTCGGCGGATGCCACGACCAGCGCAGGTTCGTGGCGAGCTCACCCAGGGCCGCCAGGCGCTCGGGCAGATGGGCACGGACGGTGAAACGACGCAATGCCTTCATTCGGTAGAACCTACACGGCGCCTGGTGCCCTCGCCCTGCGCGACCACGCCCCGAACAACCTCCCGACCAGCGCGTTTCCGCACCGCGCGGGTCGAAGGAAGCACTTCATCCGAGCGCACGTAACGCTCTCTACCGTCACGGAACGGCCACGGCGGGCGCACCGGCGCCTTCGTCCCCGCTACCCGATCGAGACCCGCGCTCGCTTGTGAACTCCGGAACGCCGGGCAAACCCACAAGCTGTGCGGACCAACCGGCCGCACCAACCGAATCAGTACGGGAGTGATCGAGATGTGGATGACAGCACACCCAAATCGCGCCCGCGATCGGCGCTGGTCGCGCGCTGGAGCAGCGATCACAGGGTTCGGAGCTTTCGCGGCGGCATTCGTTCTCGTCGCCCCCACCGCCGGCGCGGCGGTAACGACGGTGACCGCGAGCCCGGCCCAAGGCATGAGCTTCGGAGTCGGGAACTACGGCACCAATTGCCAGTACCGGGTGACGGCGACGGTGGACAGTTCTTCGTCCGATCCCGTGCAGTTCGCCGATAGTGCGGGAGGCAGCTTCTCGCCGAATCCCGCGACGGTGGTCGGCAACCAGGCCACCACCGTCTGGATCCCCGGCGCGACCGGACAGCACACCATTTCCGCGACGCAAGGCGCCGGCCCCGCCTGGACCTCACCCGCGATGACGGTGGGCAACGGGATGAACCTCGGCTTCGCGTGCCTGGTCATGCCGTAAGCGGCATTTCGTGAATGCCGGGTCGAACGCCGGGCGGCCACCCAGCGCATCATGCTCCACGGCGGTGGCCGCCCGCGCGTCCTGGTCCCGCATCGGCCGCGGCCACGGAAATCGGTGGCCCGAGCGGGGACGAGGTGACAGCATCGGCTGATGCCGCACTGGGTTCACGTCCTCCCGCAGTTCCTGTTGGCCTGCCTGTTCATCGCCGCGCTGCCGGGGCCCGCGACCGCCCTGTTCCTGCAACGCGCCGTCCGGGACGGCCGTACCGCGGGTCTGGCGGCGGTGGCCGGGAACGAGATCGGCGTGCTCGGCTGGACGCTTGCGGGCGGGGCGGGGCTGTCCGTCCTGCTGGTCGCGAACCGGGCCATGCACACGGCCGTGCACGTCGTCGGCGCGCTGGTGCTGATCTGGCTCGGTGTGCAGGCATGGCGCGGCGCCCGCGGCGACGGCGAATTCGGCAGTGCCATGACGCGTATGCTTCCCGCGGGCCGCACGCCCGCCGCCGCATTCCGCGCTTCGCTGATCTCGATCGCGGCCAATCCCAAGGCGGCGGTCTTCGGGCTCACCGTCCTTCCCCAATTCCTGCCGTCCGACGGTCCGGTGCTGCCGACCGTCGTGATCCTGGCGCTCATCCAATTGGTGGTCGACACCGCGTGGTGCGTCGGCGTGGTCCTGGCCGCCGACCGCGCGGGCGCCTGGCTGCGCCGCACCGGCATCAGGCAGCGAGTAGAGCGCGCCCTCGGCGCGGTGCTGGTAGCGCTCGGACTCGGCCTCGCCGCCGACGCCCGCTGAAACCGTCAGCCCAGCTCAGCCCCCGCGACGAGCGGCCGGAACCGGGCTCGAAAATTCTGCGGATCGAGTCCGGAAGGCCGGTTACCGGTAGGTTGGTCCCGTGACCGGCCGCATCGCTATCGATGACACTGCCCCGTCCATCCCAGGCGGCCGGCCCGCCAAGGCGGTGGTCGGCGAGGTATTCCCGGTGCGCACCGTGGTGTGGCGCGAAGGGCACGACGCCGTCGCCGCCACCCTCGTCGTGCGTGCCCCTGGCGCCTCGCGAGTCACCCGCATCCGCATGACGCCGGACTACGAACCCGACGTCTTCAACGCGACCTTCACCCCGAATACGCCGGGCGCGTGGACCTACCGGATCGAAGGCTGGAGCGATCCCATCGCGACCTGGCGCTCGGCGGTCGAGGCGAAACTGGCCGTCGGGCAGAGCGCCGCCGATCTGGCCAACGACCTCGAGCTGGGCGCCCGCCTGTTCGAGCGCGCCGCGCAGGCCGTCCCCAAGAAACAGTTCCAGCGCCTGCGCGCGGTCGCGGCGGCGCTGCGCAGTGACGAACAACTGCCCGCGCGGGTGGCCCCGGCCTTCACCGAAGAAGTCGCCGGGATCCTGCGCGCCACACCGCTGCGCGACCTGGTCACTCGCGGACCCCAGCACACCGTCCAGGTCGAGCGGCACCGTGCGCTCTACGGCTCCTGGTACGAGTTCTTCCCGCGCTCGACCGGCGGCCGCGACGCCGCGGGCAAGCCGGTCCACGGCACCTTCGCCACGGCGGCCGAAGAACTTCCGCGCATCGCCGCCATGGGTTTCGACGTGGTCTACCTGCCGCCGATCCACCCGATCGGCGAAATCAACCGCAAGGGACGCAACAACGCGCTCACCGCGGAGCCGGGCGACGTCGGCTCGCCGTGGGCCATCGGCTCGAAGCACGGCGGTCACGACGCCGTCCACCCGGACTTGGGCACCGAAGCCGATTTCGCCGAATTCGTCCGGAGGGCACGAGAACTCGGCCTGGAGGTGGCCCTCGATCTCGCTTTGCAGTGCGCACCCGATCACCCGTGGGTGCGGGCGCATCCCGAGTGGTTCACCACGCTGCCCGACGGCACCATCGCCTTCGCGGAGAACCCGCCCAAGAAGTACCAGGACATCTACCCGGTCAACTTCGACAACGATCCCGACGGCCTCTACGCCGAAGTCCTGCGGGTGGTCCGGCACTGGATCGGCCTGGGCGTCACCCTCTTCCGCGTCGACAACCCGCACACCAAGCCCGCCGACTTCTGGGAGTGGCTGATCGCGAACGTGTGGCGCACCGACCCGGACGTCATCTTCCTGTCCGAGGCGTTCACCCGCCCCGCCCGGCTCTACGGCCTGGCCCGGCGCGGATTCAGCCAGTCCTACACGTATTTCACCTGGCGTGTGGCCAAATGGGAGCTGACCGAGTTCGGCAACGAACTGGCCGCGAAGGCCGACGAGGCCCGCCCGAACCTATTCGTGAACACCCCGGACATCCTGCACGAAAGCCTCCAGCACGGCGGGCCCGGAATGTTCGCCATCCGCGCCGTCCTGGCCGCCACCCTCGCGCCGACCTGGGGCGTCTACTCCGGCTTCGAGCTGTTCGAGCATCAGGCAGTGCGCCCCGACAGCGAGGAGTACCTCGACTCGGAGAAGTACGAGCTGCGCCCGCGCCCGTTCGCCGAGGCGCTCGCGCGCGGCGAATCACTGGAACCGTGGCTCACCCGGCTCAACGAGATCCGCCGGGCGCACCCGGCCCTGCAACAGCTGCGCTGCCTGCATTTCCATCACGTGGACAACGACGCGCTGCTCGCCTACTCCAAGATCGACCCCGTCGGCGGCGACGCCGTGCTCGTCGTGGTGAACCTCAACCCCTTCGGCGCCGAGTGGGGCATGCTCTCGCTCGACCTGCCCGCGATCGGCCGCGAATGGCACGACCATCCGGTGGTGTACGACGAGGTCAGCGGCGAAGAGTATCACTGGGCGCAGACCAATTACGTGCGGTTGGACCCCGCCCGCGCCGTCGCGCACATCATCGCCCTTCCCCCCGTGTCGCAGCAGGCGCGCACCGAACTGGCCTACCGCAGGACGCTGCGATGAAGCGCCGCGACCTCATGCTGCTCGCGGCGGGCACCCACACCGACCCGCACACCGTGCTGGGCGCGCATCCCCATCCCGACGGCACGGCCGTGCGGGTACTGCGCCCGCACGCCGAAACCGTGTCGGTGCGCGTCGGCGGCGTCGACCACGCGCTGAAATCCGTGGGTCACGGCGTGTTCGCCGCGGTGCTGCCGTACCCGGAGGTCATGGACTACCGCGTCGTCACGACCTATCCCGGCGGCCAGACCATCGTCAGCGCCGACGGCTACCGCTTCCTGCCCACGCTCGGCGAACTCGACCTGCACCTGATCGGCGAAGGCCGCCACGAACGCTTGTGGGAGGTGCTCGGCGCCCACCCGCGCCGCTACACCACCCTCGACGGCGAGGTGACGGGCACGTCGTTCGCGGTATGGGCGCCGAACGCACGCGGCGTCACCGTCATCGGCGACTTCGACGGCTGGAGCGGCAACACCGCGCCGATGCGCACCTTGGGATCCTCCGGAATCTGGGAAGTCTTCGTCCCGGGTGTCGGGCCCGGGACCAAGTACAAATACCGGGTGCACGGCGCCGACGGACGGACCGTCGACCACGCCGACCCGCTCGCCTTCGCCACCGAACAACCTCCGGCGACCGCATCGGTGGTCGCCGAGAGCCACCACGCGTGGCACGACCACGCCTGGCTCGAGCAGCGCGCCGCCACCGACCCCACCCGCGCGCCGATGAGTGTCTACGAGGTGCATCTCGGGTCGTGGCGGCCCGGACTCGGCTATCGCGAGCTGGCCGACCAGCTCGCGGAGTACGTAGCGGCGACCGGATACACCCACATCGAATTGCTTCCCATCGCCGAACATCCGTTCGGCGGCTCATGGGGTTACCAGGTCACCTCCTACTACGCGCCGACGGCACGCTTCGGGTCCCCCGACGACTTCCGCGCGTTCGTCGACCGGATGCACGCGGCGGGCATCGGCGTCCTGCTGGACTGGGTCCCCGCCCACTTCCCGCGCGACGAGTGGGCGCTGGCCCGTTTCGACGGCACCCCGCTCTACGAGCACGCCGACCCTCGCCGGGGCGAGCAACTCGACTGGGGCACTTACGTGTTCGACTTCGGCAGGCCCGAGGTGCGCAACTTCCTCATCGCCAACGCTCGCTACTGGATCGAGGAATTCCACGTCGACGGTCTGCGCGTCGACGCCGTCGCCTCCATGCTCTACCTCGACTACTCCCGCGGCGAAGGCCAGTGGGAGCCGAACGTGCACGGCGGGCGGGAGAATCTGGAGGCCGTCGACTTCCTACAGGAACTCAACGAGACCCTGCATCGGCAGCACCCCGGCGTCGTGACGATCGCCGAGGAGTCCACCACCTGGCCCGGCGTCACCCGCGGCACCGACGTGGGCGGTCTCGGTTTCACCATGAAATGGAACATGGGCTGGATGCACGACACCCTCGGGTTCCTCGGACGCGATCCGGTGCACCGCTCCTGGCACCACAACGAGATCACCTTCTCGCTGGTGTACGCCTGGAGCGAGAACTACGTGCTGCCGATCAGCCATGACGAGGTCGTGCACGGCAAAGGCACACTGTGGACCAGGATGCCGGGCGACGATTTCGCCAAAGCCGCCGGCGTGCGGGCGCTGCTGGCCTACATGTGGGCCCACCCGGGCAAACAGCTCCTGTTCATGGGCCAGGATTTCGGCCAATTCCGGGAGTGGTCGCACGATCGCGGCCTGGACTGGCACGAACGGGACAATCCGCTGCACCAGGGCATCACCACACTCGTGCGGGACATGAACGCCGTCTACCGCGCCCATCCCGCCCTGTGGAGCCGGGACACCACCCCGGGCGGCTACGCCTGGATCGAGGCCGACGACCGCACCAACAACGTGCTGGCGTTCCTGCGCTACGGCTCCGACGGCTCCGTGGTGGCCTGCGTCTACAACTTCTCCGGGTCGACCCATGACGCCTACCGGGTCGGCCTGCCGCACCCGGGACGCTGGCTCGAAATCCTCAACACCGACGCGGCGGACTACGGCGGCTCCGGCCTGGGCAACCTCGGCGAGGTGCTGGCGACCGACGAGCCCTGGCACGACCGTCCCGCCTCGGCCGCCGTGACGCTCGCGCCGCACGCCGCGGTCTGGCTGCGCCACCGCTAGGAGCCGCACCGGCCGCTGAGACTCAGTACAGTGCTGCGGCCAGCTTGCGGCGCGCGGCCACGACGAACGGCTCGGCCTGGTCGAACAACTCGAACAACTCGAGCAGACGGGTCCGCGCCCTGGTGCGGTCGTCGCCGGAAGTGCGCTTGACCACGCCGATCAGCCGATCGAAGGCCGCCTCCGGACGCTGCTGGAAAAGTTCGAGATCGGCGGCTCGGATCGCGGCGTCGACATTCGACGGGTCCGCGTCCGCCTCCGCGACGGCCGACTCCGGCAGGTCCTGAGCTCGCGCCAGGAAGCGCAGCTGGCGCAACGCGCCCTTGGCCTCCTCGTTCGCCGGCTCGGCGTCGAGAATCGCTTGGTAGGCCGCCTCGGCGCCGGCCAGGTCACCCTGCTCCAGCGCCGCCTCGGCCGCCGCGAAACGCGGATCCTCGGCCGGCTGCTGCGGCTGCCCACCGCCTTCGAGCTTGCCCGCCACCGCGTCCACCACCGCGTTCAGCCACTGCCGCACCTGCGGCTCGGGCTGGGCGCCTTCGAAATCGGCCAGCGGTTGCCCGGCCGCGATCGCGATCACCGTGGGGATGCCCTGTACCCGCAACGCCTGCGCGATGCGCATATTGGCCTCGGCTTCGACCGTGGCCAGATCCCAGGTGCCGCCGTCGGCGGCCACCAGACGCTCCAATGTGCGGACCAGTTCGATGCTGCCCGGGCTGCGCTGCGAGTACAGCACCACCACCACGGGCACCTGCATGGACCGGCGCAGGACCTTGGTCTCGAAATCGGCCTCGGACACCGCGTGGTCGCCACCGGCCGCGGCGCCCGCGCCTCCCGCGGGCTGCTTCAGGCTGGACAGATCCACCGCTCCGGACATGGCGGCGGCGACAGCGGGCGAAGGACGGCGTGCGGCTGGTCGATTCACGACTTCCAGTTTGTCACGACGTGGCGGATACGGGTGCCCCGGACTCGGCCGAACCGGCGTTGCTCAGCTCACCCAACTGCCCCGAACGCACCGCCCACACTTCGAACAGCACGGTGCAGAACGGCGGGATGCTGGACAGCAGCGCGAGCACGGTGGTCTTGGCGCTCCACCCCAGCTCGCGCGCCGCCACGATCGCGGTGATCACGAACAGCACGAACACGATGCCGTGCGTCATGCCGAACACCTTGACCGGCCACAACACCGGCTCGGGAATCCGTTTGAACACCATGCCGATGATCAGCAGCACCCAGGAGATCGCCTCGAGCACCGCGACGAAACGAAACCGCTTGGCCACCGTGCTCAGGTCGAAGACATTGCCCATGCGCCCATTCTGCCGGATGCACTACACACTGTCGTAGTGAGCTGTGTCTAATTTGCTGTGTTCGATTTGCGGCGCCTGCGGCGCCGCGTGTTCGCGGCGTCCACTCCGGTCGGCCGGTTCGAACACGCGGCCTCGTTGCCGACCGCCGCGCAACGGAACGTAGCCCGGCCGGACCCCGACACGTTGCATT
>NZ_JBEYCG010000032.1:0-21829 GCF_040632645.1 Nocardia sp. NPDC019219
GCGCCCATTCCTGCACTGAGATCACCCTTCCGATCGTGGATGGGTGGCCGATTTTCAAAGAGCGCCGGTGGCCGGATTTTCGAAGAGCGCTGACAGTCGCGAAACGGATTTCGGATAGCGTCCGTTACCGACCGATAGTCCGGTGGTGTTGACCGTATGTCGGCTCGTTCGGTGAGCATTGTGCGGTCACTCCGCGTCATGGCATGGGCCTCCATCCCACCGTGCGGCATGCGGTGAACACACGCGCTACCACGGGCTGGGTGCGCGGCGCACCGCCCACAGGGCGCATCTCCACAAAGAACTCGTCCGGAAGAGGGCAATCACGCTGGTGCGTATTCCAGAAGGCGCTTGCACGCGGCGGGGACGGATCCGGTCATATCTGCCCACCCGTCCGTCCAGCATGCTGCGAGCTTCGCTTCGTCCGAGGTCGTTCGTCCCGAGGTTCTTCGACCTGCGCGGACCGCGGACCGGCCGAGGTGGTGCGGTGCTTCTGGTGCGTGGCCCAGCCGGAATCGCTGTCGCCCTCCTGAGGCGGAGGCGGACCCGCGGCACGCATCCGCGCGGCTTGTTCTGTCATGCCCAGCTGGTCACACCAGGCAAGCAGGGAGTCATAGATCTGTCTTCGAGTTGCGTCTGTCTCTTCGCTGCCGTAAACGGCCATTGGTTTGCCTCTCGCCGTCGGAACACCCGACGCCGGGGGCTTTCGCCACCAACCACGGCTCACCACTGGTCGGTGTGCCGGTACGAGGGACCGGCATCGACCCGGCGTCGGGTGTCTCCGACGCTATGGCGAAATAACAAGGGGCGGAACGGTTTCGGCGTTGCCTACCCGTTGCCTATCGACAGGCGGCAACTTCGGCGACGAGGCGGCGCAACGCGACGCTGTGGCGATCGACCGACAGGTCGTTCAGCGCTCGGCGCGCGTGAGCGACGCCTTCCATTCGGCCGCCGGACTTGGCGAGTGCTAGTCCGCGGTGCATTTCCAGGTGGGTGGCGTAGCGGGCGAATCTGCCGGGCATGGTCCGCTGAGCCTCCTGCTGAGCCCGGTCGGCGGTCTGATCGCCGAGTCGGGCGAGCACCAGCGAGATGTCGACGTTCATCCGCCACTCCGGCATCGCCCAGTCGGAGACCTCGTCGGTCGTGCCCACCGAGTCGAAGACACGCTGTGCGTCCTCGAGTGCAGTTCGAGCGGCTGATTCATCGCCGTTGAGAGCGTGGACGTTGGCGAGCGAAATGAGTGACATCAGGCGCCCGACCGTGGGCGCCTGGGAGATCTGGCTGCCTGCCTCCGCCAGCTCTTCACATGCGGACAGGGCTGCGGTCGGATGAGCCATATTCAACGCCGACCGTCCACGCACCCACACCTGGGTGGCCGTGTCGTCGGATCGGTCGGCGGCGGTCACCGCTGCCCGGTACCAACGCGCGGTCGCTTGCCCGTCAGCCACGTCTGACAGCGGCGCGCCGTGTAGCACCATAAGGCGGGCGGCGATGGCCCACATCTGGCGAGACAACAGCTGGGGACGCAAGACAATCAGGTCTGCGGCGATGCGCGACTGCATCTCAGCTGCACCGACGGTCATGCAGTCGGCCGCGTGCTGCTCCATGCGGGCGGTCCAGGCGTCGATGCCGATCGGCATGACGTCGTCTTCGAACATGCGCCGGACAGCATCGGTGACCAGGCCGGGGACGACGGTACCTGCCAAACCACCGAGCAATGTGCGACGGCGAATGTCCACTCCGAGTTGCTCCTCGTATCGGTCAACGATCCAGTCAGGGGCTGCCTTGCCGGCTGGAGCTGTTTCGACCCGGCTCAGGTACCCCTTGTCCAGCATGATCCTCTTCGACATCTCCCGCAGCGAGATATCCGCAGCCACACGCGCATCCCTGAGCATCTGTCCTGTCACCAGCATGACACCACCCCCTGAATAGGCAACGCACAGGCAACGCCGAAACACTGTGTCGACTCGTCGCACCGTTCCACTCGGGTGAACAGACCTGCACCGATAGGGCGCCGACCGATCATCGAGGAGTGTGACATGTCAGATCCTCGCAGAGTTTCGATGACAACAACCATAAGCGGACCAGGGTGTTTCTCAGTCACTAGAGCTGTTGACTGATGCAGAGTGGAGCGCCGGTCGTGCCGCGCACGCCGCCGGAATTGCTCCAGGACGGAAGCCGGGATGCCCGATACCCGGGGACCCGTGCCATGGTGTTCGTTCGGCGATGCCGCACAGGCGAGGAGAACTGATGATGGAGCGTGAGCTGTCGAGAATCTTCACCGCGTACGACGTGCGAGGGCTCGTCGATGTCGATCTCGATGAAGACCTCGTTCGGGAGATCGGCGCGGCGTTCGCACGATTGGTGAATACGACGGTCGCCGTCGTGCGCGACATGCGGCCATCATCGGAATCGTACGCTGCGGCGCTGATCGAGGGCGTGATCAGCCAGGGCGGGGATGTGATCGATGTCGGGCTCGGCTCAACTGATCTCGTCTACTTCGCCGCGGGCCGCCTCAAGGTCGCCGGCGCGGTGATCACAGCTAGCCACAACCCTGCCCCCTACAACGGCATCAAATTGTGCCGCCCTCGGGCCGTGCCAGTCGGGCGGGGCAGCGGACTCGATGACATTCGAGACATGGTCCACCACGGCATCCCGCCGTACGGCGGGGCGACAGGCCGAATCATCAACCGCGACGACCTGCCCTACCGCTACGCCGCGTACCTCAGGGAACTGGTCGATATGTCCGGCATCCGACCTCTCAAGGCAGTCGTGGACGCGGGAAACGGCATGGCAGGGAAGATGGTTCCGATCGTCTTCGATGGATTGCCGGTGGAGCTAGTACCGATGTACTTCGAACTCGATGGCACCTTCCCTAACCATGAGGCGAACCCGCTCGACCCTGCCAATCTGGTTGATCTTCAGACAGAAGTTCGACGCGTCGGCGCGGATATCGGACTGGCCTTCGATGGCGACGCTGACCGCTGCTTCGTCGTCGACGAAACCGGTACACCCGTCTCGCCGTCATCGATCATCGCGCTCATCGCTAGCCGAGAACTGCGAAAGGCTCCGGGCTCGACGATCGTTTACACCGCGATTACCTCCCGCGCAGTGCCGGAGATCATCGCCGAACACGGCGGGCAACCCGCGCGGACGCGAGTAGGGCACACACACGTCAAAAGCCTGATGGCCAAACGTGACGCCATCTTCGGTGGTGAGCATTCCGGCCACTATTACTTCCGCGACTTTTGGAACGCTGATACGGGAATGCTCGCCGCGCTCCACGTCTTGGCTGCTCTCGGCAGCACGGATCAATCACTTTCCCGGCTGATCTCCCGATACCACCGCTACGCCGCATCAGGGGAGATCAATACCACAGCAAGCGACGGCGCCCGGGTGCTCGCGGATGTCGAGCAGGAGTTCGCCGATGCCGAGATCGACCGACTCGATGGGCTCACCGTCCAGCTTCCTGGCGGGGCGTGGTTCAACCTCAGAGCCTCCAACACCGAGCCTCTGCTTCGCCTGAACGTCGAAGCACCGGACGAACGCACTATGGCACGGCTTCGGGACGATGTGCTTGCACTCATCTGGCGGTGACTACCCTGCTATAGCAAGACTTTCGGAGCGGCGGGGCTTCACTAGGCATTCGGTGTTGAACGGCGAGCGATCGGCGGCACCAGCACGTGTCGACGAATCTGGTCTGCTCGGAGCTGGGGCCGACTGTGTTACAGCCCGTAGTCGTGTTCGTGACTGTAACCGTAGTCAAGACCTAATTCCGGTGCGTCGAAGGGCTCCTCGCCGCTCATCTGGGTTTCGGCAGCGGTGGGAGCCTGCGCCAACTCCGGTTCGTCGTGAGCATTGTGGTCGAGATAGCGGTGGGCGCGGTCTTCGAGGTCGCGTTGCTCCGGTGTCAGCTGCGCGCGGCGCTGCTGTTCAGTGACCGCGTCGTCGAGTTGACGCTCCTCGCGAAGCGAGCGTCGTTCCGCCTGCGCCAGCTGATGTGCAAAGGCGCTGTCGCTCTGCTCCGCGGCGGCCAGCTCGGCGGCGCGCGCGGCATGGTTGTCAGCACGTTGAACTGTCGAGTCCCACGCGTCCTCCGCGAAGGGCACCGCGGCCCGAGATCGGCGTGCGGCCTCGCGGGCGGCAAGCAGATCGTTCTCGGCATCGCTGACGGCTCGGCGCAGGTGCTCGACGCGGGAAGCGTGCTCCGCGCGGACGGCGCGTGCGGTGTCAGTGCCGGTGCGCCACCACGGGATCTTGGGTGGGCTGTCCTGCATGGTCACCTGCTTCTGATGGGCGATGGAGACGGCGTGCTCGGCGGCCACGACCGCGGCCTGTGCTTCGCGTGCGGCACGGATTGCCAGCGCGTGTTGATCGAGTTCTGCGTGGGCGCGGCGTACAACGTCGGCGTCGTTGCCGCGCTCATGTCGCTGGCCACGTTCGATTATGAGACCCATGTCCAGGATCGGGTCGAGGTCGAATTCAAAACGTGCGGACTGGATCTCGTTTTCCAGTTCGGCGTCGCTCATCCTCCGCCGCCGGTCGACCCGGAGTTCAGAGACAGCGCGGGAGAGTTTGTCGGCTTCGCGGCGCTGCGCGTCCTCGAGCATCTCGACCAGTCGCCAGCGCAGCGCGGCCGCGGGCTGTTCGTCCGGTAACGGGCGCTGCGCGGCGGCGGTGCGGACGGCGGTCGGTACGTCCAGGCCGGTGGCGGCGGCGTGGGACAGTTCCTCGGCGAGTTGTGGCCAGTACGGATCTGTGGTGATCCGCTCATCGACCTCTCGGCCCAGCGGGGTCCAGCGGCGGGTGTTGGTGTCGAGGTCTCTGAGACGCGAGCGCACTGCGGCATCTAGTTCGAGCTGGGTGCGGCGTTCGTCGACTGGGTATTGCACGGGGCCGGTCGGGCGGCGGTCGTGGTCGGGGACCGCGTGTGCTGCCCGCCAGATCGCGAGTGAGGCGGTGAGGTTCGGGTCGTGTTCGACGAGCTGTCGCCCCCACATTGGTGCGGTTTCGGGTGTCCAGGTGTGGGCGGTGGCGCTGATTTGGGCGGCCAGGTCCTTGATCTGGTCGGCGCGGTATTGAAGGTGCCGACCGTAGTCGGTGTCGTCGCGCAGGACGGCTGGGATCACCGGGATCCATCCCAGCGGGCCGCCGATGGTGTGGTGGCCTATCCGCCACACCAGTACGGCGGCTTTGTCGTCGGCGGTATCGAGTTCGCGTGCGGTGACGGCGTCGGTGAGCGTGGTGATCGGGTCGTGCCCAGCCAGGGTGAGCATGGCCAGGTGCTGGCGCAGCACGGACCATGCCGCCTCATCGGTGAGGCCAGGCATCAAGCGTTCGGCGGCTGCCGAAATAGTGGTGTGGTGCTCGGCGCCGAGCCGTGTGTCGGCGGCCGTGGCGAGTGCCTCGAGGTAGGCGTCGACGAGTCCGGCGAGCTGGCGTTGGGGGTCGGCGGCTTGGCGGGCCTGGGTGGTCGCGGAGACTTGGCTTCTGTCGCGGCCGAGGATTTGGGTGAGCATGTCGATCGCGGTCGGTGGGTGCAGCGCGTTCCACGTCTCGGCGGGAGCGTCCTGGCCGTCGCCTGCGGTGGCGAGGTAGAGGTGTCCGCCAGCGCGGGCGCGGGTGGCCAGCACATACAGCTGGAAGCGGTCCTCGCTGCCGGTCAGCACGCCGTGGCAGGTGTCGGTGGTCAGCCCTTGGGCGGAGTTGATCGTGCGGGCGTAGCCGAGCTCGACGCATTCACGCACGTAAGCGGTGGGCAGGGTGACTTTGCGGCCGGATCCGATGTGGGTAGCGGTGATCCGCCCGTCCGGGTAGACGGCACGGACCTTCCAGCGGTAGCCGTTGCGGACGTGATCGGTTTGCGAGATCCGCAGCCGATAGTTGTTCTCCCTGGTGGTGATGATGTCCCCGACAGATGCCGAAAGCCCGTCCGACAGCAGCGTTCCCGGTCCGTGCAGGCCTTCGCGGCGGAGGCGTTCGTCGCGGGCGAGGGCGTTGAGCTGGCGCACCAGCTCGTTGGTCGGCGCCAGCAGGGCGACGTCGCGGCCTTGGGCGTAGTCGACCCGCCAGGCCCGGTACGCGGCGTGCACTACAGCACCGAGGGTGCCGACGTGGACGCGGCCGCGGTCGGTGTAGAACGCGATCGCGGCCGTATCGCCGTGGCGTAGGGCGAGGCTGGCGGCGCGCTCGCTCGGGTTGTCGAAGCGGACCACGCTGGTGAGGGTGGCGGCTCCGGCGTGGTGGACGATGTCGCGGATCACGCCGCCGGCCTGCACGGAAGACAGCTGCCGGTCATCACCGACCGCGCGCACGCTGGCCCCGCGTTCGATCAGCCAGGACACGGCCGAATCCAGTTTCAAAGAGGGTGCTTTCGCGGCCTCGTCCAATACGACGAGGGTGCGGGGTCCGATCGCCCGCACCCAGTCCGGCGCGTCGTCGAGGGCCCGCTCGCCCGACCGGAGGTCGTTGATCACCGTGACGAGCATGTCCACGGTCTTGGAGTCCGCGCCGATCTCGCTGCCCAGGACACCGGCGGCCGGTCCTTCCGGTGCCAGCCCGAGCACAGTGCCACCTTCGGCGGTCCAGGCGCGCACCAGCGCGGCCATGGCAGTGGTCTTCCCGGTCCCGGCCGGGGCGATCGCGACATGGAACCGTCGTCCGGAGGTGGCGAACTCGCGCAGCAGCTGAACTTGGCCGTCGTTGAGCACCTGGCCGTTGTTGTTGGCGGCGTGCTCGATGATCGCGGCATCCACCGCGGCCGCCGGGATAGTGCGCCCGCCTTCGAGCAGGCTTGCCGCTATCAGGCGTTCCTCGGCCGCGAGGATCTGGGGGCTGGTGAAGAGCTGGGAGCCGAAGGTGGTGAACACGCTGGTTCCGTCGCGGCGGGTGAGTGCCTCGACCGTGGGTGCGATGTCTTCGGCCTCTGGTGTGCCGCGGGGGACCGACCGCGGCTCGCTCAAGGCGGCGTCGGTGACCTGGGTGATGAGGGTGTGCCAGTCGGCCGGGTCGACGCTGCCACGCAGCTGGCGAGTGGCTTCAGCGCGAATGTGGCGGAACTGCCAGGTCGCCCGAGAATCGGAGACCACCTCCACGACCCGTGCGGCGGTCGCGGCGACCCACGCGGCGTCGGTGATCTCCCGCTGCGGGATCGGCTGTCCTAGGGCGGTCGCGACCATCGCATCGACCGCGCTCTCACCGCCGAGCAGTTGCATGGCATCACGTCGCCAATCAGCGCGTTGCTCAGCACGCGAGCGGGCTGACACCTTGTGGCCGCGGGTTTTCAAGGTGGCTTCTTGGGCGAGGTTGTGCAGCTCAGTCGGTGTTGGTTCGCGGCCACGCTCGGCCTGAAACCGCGTCGTGCGCTTGGTCAGCTCGGCGTCCACCGCGGCCGATCGCTTCGACCATTCCTCGGCCAGGCGCTCCTCGACGCCGACGATCTCCCGTACCGGCCGCTTCCCGCGCCGGCGGCGGCTGCTGCTGTGGCGTTCGGCGAACTGCACGCCGACCGACTGCTCGAGGTAGTGCTCCAGCCGGGTGTTGAACAGCTCGGACGCGGCGACATTGTGCTGGTAGATCATCCTGCCGTCGAGTGCACCCCACTGCCCGTCATGGCGTCTCACCGCATTCGAGATCACCACGTGGACGTGCAAATTCGGGTCTCCCGCGCGACTATCGCGATGCTGGAAGGCTGTGGCGATCAGGCCACCGACGACGTCGACCTGGCGACGGCTGTGCCGCCCGACCCGGGTGAACACCGCGTGCTCCTCCAGATAGACCAGCACATCCCGCAGGGCGGCATCCACGGCGGCCTCGATCTTCTCCGACACCTCCCGCGGGGCCAGCGCCCACAACGTCGACACCGACTTGACCGGCGAAAACGTCAGGTCGAAACCGGCAACCCGCTTCGACGGCGCTCGGCTGGCGCGAGCCACCCAGCCCGACAGCTCCCGGTCGTCGCGGGGTGGGCGGCCGTATTCCTCGGCGAACATGCGCCCAGCAACGTCGGTGGCGATGCGGCTGCGCTCCTCAGCGGGGATCGGGGCGTAGTGGACGCGGCCGTGCTCGGCGTTGTAGGCGGCATACGCGTGGGCCCGCTCGTAGCGGTAGGAGTACTCTGCCACCACGTGTTTCGTGAACGGGGCACTAAGCCGGACCAGACGTACCGCGTGCGCCCGCGCGGTACGGCTCGAGATGCCCTCCGCGGCAAGGGCTTCCACTTCGGCGGCGATCATCGCCTCGGCGTTCGGATGCAGGCCGTGACCGAACAACGCCCGCATCTGCGCTTCGGTCACCGCCTCCCCGACCGCGATACCGACGTTCGGCAGCCCGGAACCCAGCCAGCGACCGGGGGATTCGCCGCGCTCGCTGTAGTAGGTCGAAAGGTCCTGCGGACCGCGATCGTTCACGTCCTGCGTGGCGATCGAGCGGAGATAATAGGTGTAGCCGTCGCCACTGCCCAGCTTCGCCAGTGACATCACACAATCCACCGTACGCGTCCCGGATTACGAGCTGGCCGTGATGATTTCGCAACCAGGGAGCATGAGGTGTGACGAAATCTATCTGTTTGTGCTGGTAGTGGCTTTTAGTTCAGTGGGAGGGGCGGTGAGAGGCCGCATAAAAATGTCAGTGGCCTGAGGTGCGGAAACCGCAGATTGTGTCAGTAGTAGGCAGCATCGGAATGTCAGTGGAAGTTTCAGATCGGGCTACGAGTTTCCCTACTGGTCAGTGCTGTCCTGGTGGGCGATGCGGCGCGTCCGGTGTGGGCAGGTTGCCCTGGCCCCAGGATGGAGCTGCGGGTGGGCATGGCCCGTCGAACGAACGCTGTGATGGTGATAGCTCCCACTGAACAGCGGGGCCATCACCATCACGAAGTGCTCGCTGCGTGGCTAGCGAGCTCGCATGGTCCGTCAGAATGCGGCAGGCGGGTTCTTGTACCAGCCGACGATGATCTTGACCAGGTGCAGGAGATTCTGCGTGCGCATGACCGGGGCCGAGGCGTTGACCTCGAAGTCGGTGCTGGCTTCGGTCTTGCGCCAGATGCTGGTATCGGAGACGGGGGCGTTCATGTGCGGGTCGAGCTTCGTGAAGAACGCCACGATGTCCTCGTCATTGGCGTCGTGATTCTCCATCAGCTCGTGGTAGACACCGGCCAATACGCGCAGCATGCCGACGGATCCCAGCAGCGACTGAGAGCGCAGGTCGATGGGCTTGAGAGTGCCTTCGGCAACGGCAGCCAGGTCCTTGAATCCCTCGGCGAGGCAGTCGAGGTAGCCGTGTACCAGCTCGACCAGGGTCTCGTCAGCCAGCTCGCGTTCGCGTTGTTTCCCGATCCTGCCCGCCACGCCGACGGCGACACCGCGAGTGAGGTCTGCGACGTGCTTCGCCCCCATAAGGTTTGGGTTCTTCGAGGTCATGCGGTCCTGCTCAAGATCCACCTTGCCCTTGAGCAGGGCGTGGTTGACGACCCTGTCGAGGATCCGGTTGGCAACTTTGCTGCTGTCGAAGCGTGCCCGCAGCGCACTGGAGATGCCCTTGGCGTTATCGGCGACGTCGACGAACATCTGGCGGGCCAGCACGTTGTTCGGCTCAACGTAGATGTCCACGCCGACCGACTCGTTCTCCAGCCGCTTGAGCTGTGCGCTCAGCTTGTCCCGGCTCGCGGTGAGGCTCTCGATCTTGTCGGCCCTGGTCGCCTTCGTGATCTCCCGGTCGATCTTCTTAATCTGCTCGCCGAGCTCGCGAATAGCGTTGTGTACGCCGAGGATACGGTGCTGGCCGTCAATGGTGGACAACGGCGACAGCGAGCCGACGGCCCACGGGACGGTCAGATAACCGAGTCTGCCCTCGCTGCCGGGAGCCTCCTTGAACGTGCAGCCGCCGTTGTCCCGGGCCAGTAGCGTGGGGGCCACCCACGTTTCCTGCTGGGCGATGTACTCGCCGAACGCTTTGGCGTGGCGGCCGTCGACCTTGCGGTTGTCCGGATCGGGCTCATCCGGGTTCGGCAGTGTCAGGATCAGGTCCAGGTTCGTGAGCGGGATGCGGACGCTGTATACGACGCGGCCCCCCTGGAACGAACGCTGAGCGATGTAGGTGCTCTCCCTGCGAGGGCCGGAGATCCGGCCGGTGTCGATCTGCATCTCAGGTGCAGCCTGCGTCATGCTTTGCCCCTTATTTCCCTGATTAAGATCATGTTCACTCGATTGAAGTTCAATCTAGCGGAAAAAGATCTTAAATGACCACAAGATCTTATCGCGAGAATCATTCAGCTATCTGCGTTTTCGCGGTCGATCGGGAACAAGAGGCTCGCGAGCGGGCCCACGGCGGGCGGGGTGTGTGTCTGCCGTGAGCGAAAACGATCGTTTCTGTCCCAGATCCGGCCCAACGCACCGGATTCGCGAAGCCGCTGGTCGCCGAAACCGCAAGACGGGTCACAACCCGTGTGCGGAATCTATGAGACGAAACCGGACCTGTCGGCCCTTTGCGGGACAGTTCCGGGCGTGACTCGGTTCGGATACGCGCAGGTCTCCAGGCGGGGACAGAAAGCCGACTCCCAGATCGACGCGCTCACCGCGGCCGGGTGCGAGCGGATCTGGGTGGACAAGGCATCGAGCAAGCTGGCGCGGCGCCCGGAATGGGACAGATGCTTCGAACCTCTGCGCCGGGGCGACGAACTGGTCATCACCCGGCTGTCGCGCCCGTTCCGGTCGGTGCGGCACATGACCGAACTCGCCGCCCAACTCGACGAACGCGGAATCGACCTGGTCGTGCTCAAACAGGGCATCGACACCACCACCCCCGCCGGACGGTTCCTGTTCCACGTCATCGCCGCCATGGACGAGATGACAGCCGACCTCACCAGCGAGGGCACCTTGGAAGGACTTGAGTCCGCACGCGCCCGGGGCCGGGTCGGCGGTCGGCCGGCGGCGTTGACACCGTTGCAGGTCCTCAAGGCTCGCGAGATGTACGACGAGTCCGACGAGCACGGCAAACGCCACTACACCGTCGCCCAGATCGCCGAAACCTTCGGGGTATCACGCATGACGATCTACCGGCACCTCGACCGCTCCGCGTGACACCCCGCGCGACGACGGCCGCCGGTGGCTATCGACTCCACAGGTCGGACAGGTCTTCGTAGGGCAGGTACCTGTCTTTGATTCCAAACCCGCGCAACAAGTTGCCCGTCAGGCGCCCGACCACGGCCGCCGGCTGCGCGGCCAGCTCCTGCGTGGTGGACGAGATTACGCCGACATAGTGCCCCTTCGGGTAGCGGCGACCACCGTAGTACCGGCCGGAGTGGTTCTCGACGGGTTCGATGCCGAGCAGCGGGCCCACCTTGAGACCGATCGTCCAGTCGCTGTTGATCGGGCACAACTCCGTCGAGAGGTAGGCGGCGGCCGTGAACACCGTGTGGATCTTCTCCAGCATCGAGGCGGCTCGCAGAACGGTCGCGCCCGAGTCCCGATCGCCGGAGCTTCCGACTGGGGAGATCGTGTTGCCGGTGCTGAGCTTCCACGCGCCGGAGTCCTCGATCAGCACGACAGTGCAGCGCTCATCAGCCCAGGAATCGGTGTCGTCGTTCCAGGTGCGAGCCAAGCACCCGTCGGGGTGTGGCACGGAATGGATCAGCGAGCGCAGGCCGTACTGGCCCTGCATGTTCTGAGGGGTCGCCCTCTGGAAGAACTCGATCAACCCGACATTGTCCAAGGTCTCCGATATTGGTGACTGCGGCTGAGCGGTCGGCTCCAGCAGCAGGTGCATCCAGCTGACCTTGGGGTTGGTCGGTCGGATATTCAGATCGTCTTCCACCGCAGCGAGCCGGTCCTCGAACCCGGCAGCTCGTGCCTGTCGGTCACCGAGCAGGCGCCGTACGTCGCCGTCGCTGAGCTTGCACTTGCCGTTCTCGCTGCGGCCCCAGTACGACCCGTCGACCATGTGCGGAGCATCGGCCGAGGCGGGTACCGTCACCACCAGTACGGCACGCGTGGGGTCGGTGGGATGGGCGAAACGATCGGTCATTACATGCAGTGGCGGTGAGACACGCCCCCGGGCGACCTGAGCGATTCGATCGGCGAGGTCTGTCTCAACGGTGCCCGTGACGGTGCCCGGCATACCTTTCCGGCTGTCCGCAATCCCCACGATCAGCACACCACCGTCAACGCTCAACGAAGCGAGATCTCGGGCCAGCTCCAGATTGGCCGGGCCACTCGTCGGCGGGATGTCCTTCTTTCGCTCCAACCACTGCGTTTCCTCGAACAAGCCGCTGTTCGACGCCATCTCGATATCCGTCCACCCCGACGGAGTGAACCGCGGCTGCCGAGGACCGAGGTAATAGGAAGTTGGCATAGCGCCCAATCATGCTCCACTACCCCGACAAACCCCTACCGCTCATCGACCTCAACCCCCCTCTACTCAGGCCGGTTGTCGGGCCGATCGTCGATGGCCCGGACGCAGCAGCGCGTAGCGGAGGAGGCGGTGCAGGTAGTAGCGGAAGACGTCGAAGTCATCGATGATGATGTCGGTTTTCTCGGGGTGGGCGTGGGTGTCCAGGGCCGGAACGTCTTGGCCGGGTAGCAGCATCACCAGCACCAGGCCGTAGATGAAACAGCTGCGGTGGGTGACTTGGCTGGCCCAGTTCTTCATCGCGAGGGTGTTCGTGCGTACCTGTTTGATCGGGTTGTGGTCGTAGCCGTTGCCGTAGATGTCGGCGACCTGGCCGTCGCTCATCAGCCATGGACCGTTGGGCGGGACCACGAGCGTCCCGTCTTGGCGGCTGCGGAAGCCTTTGACCTCGATGACGATGCAGCGTTGCTGCGTCCAGATCACCGCGTCGAGCTGGCGGGTACGCCCTTTGGCGGGGACATCGACTTTCAGCAGCGCCACCCCCGGCTGCGCTGGACTCCACTGGATCCACTCGGCGAACCGCTGCTCCGCGGGAGACAACTCCACGTCCTGGTTGACCAGCAACAGCACAACGACCTCCCCTGACCACCCGCCTGCCCTATCGGGGTATCTGCCCGAACCGCACCGGTACGCGCGACGAGTTGTATTGCATTGCAGCTACTTCCATTGTTAGCGGACAGAGAACGGAGCTGTCGGCTGGCTGTCACGAGTTCACATCTGTCGGCGCTCCGACGGATCATCGGCTACAGGTGGTGGCGAAATCGCCGTGTTTCGGCTTTCATGGAAGGCGGGAGAATCGGCAGGCCTGGAGGAACCATGCCTTTCGATCTCCATGGTCAGCTCCCTACTGGTCATCTTGTCGCCCGAGCTCGTCCTTGGCCTTCATCTCCCGCGCCAGCGCTCTCATCGTTTGCGATTGCGGATCCCAGCGCGCCAGTCCTTTGTTATTGGCGGAGGGACGACTGCGCCCGGCCGCGCGCGGTTCCTGGTCAGTACAGAGCGAGGTACCGGTGGTCAACGGACAGCTACCAGTTGGCCACCGTAGCCCAGGACGTGCGCTGTGCGCTCTGATCGCAGCAGCGCGCATGATGACGCTGCTCGAAGCCGCACGGAGGAGGTCACCGTCGTCGTTCCAGAGGACCCGCCTCAGCTCACCTCCATAGCCGCTAAAGTGTTGCTAGAGATCATTCTCCGACACGTCCGCGAGACTCGTGGCGAGACCGTCGATAGTCCCCGACCGAGTCCAACATCAACACCACGGCCGACTCCCTCCCTCTCAACTTGCGAGGAGAAGGCAGTTCGACCGGGTTACCGCCGAACGCCGATGTCTTTCTCACCCAGCAGGAGGAATCGCAGCAATGATCAGGTTCGCTTTCGCCGGGCGGGTCTCCACCGAGGACCAGCAAGATCCCGAAGCAACTGGCAGCTCGGGCGAGCGAACGCTCTGGTCGGTCAGCACGGGCAGATTGTCGTCGAGTTCTTCGACATCGGGCAGTCGCGGTCGATCCCGTGGAAGCGCCGCCCCGCAGCCGGGCGGCTGCTCGAGCTGCTGAAAGAACCCGAGCGAGGGTTCGACGCGGTTGTGATCGGCGAACCACAGCGAGCGTTCTACGGCAACCAGTTCGGGCTGACGTTTCCGGTCTTCGTTCACTACGGCGTACAGCTGTGGGTGCCAGAGGTCGGCGGTCCGATCGACCCGGACTCCGAAGCACACGATCTGATCATGTCGGTGTTCGGCGGCATGTCCAAAGGCGAACGCAACCGCATCAAGATCCGCGTCCGCGCCGCCATGGCCGCGCAAGCGCAAGTCGAGGGCCGCTACCTCGGCGGCCGGCCACCTTACGGGTATCGCCTCGCCGACGCCGGGCCCCATCCCAATCCAGGCAAAGCCGCCGACGGTAAACGGCTGCATACCCTTGAACCCGACCCTGTCACCGCGCCGGTGGTGCAACGGATCTTCAGCGAGTACTTGTCCGGCATAGGGATTTTCGCTATCGCGCAACGCCTCACCGCCGACAACATCTTGTGCCCGTCGGCCTACGACCGCAGGCGCAACAGCCATCGCTCCGGCGCCGCATGGTCCAAGAGCGCGGTGCGCGCCATCCTGGGCAATCCGCGCTACACCGGCTACGAGGTATGGAACAAGCAGCGCAAGCAGGAGTCCCTCATCGACGTCGATGACGTCGCCTTGGGCCATCACACCCGCCTGGCGTGGAACCCGAAGAAAGAGTGGGTCTACTCCGACCAACCTGCCCATAGCGCACTCATCAGTAAAGACGCCTTCGAGCAGACACAACTACGGCTCGCCGCCCGAGGCCCGCAATCGACGGGCAGAACCACGACCCGCCGTCAGCACCCGTACGCCTTCAAGGGACTGTTGTTCCACGATGCCTGCGGACGCCGCATGCAAGGCAACTGGAACCACGGGCTGCCGCACTACCGCTGCCGGTATCCCTCCGAGTACGCCCTCGCCAATAAGCTCGACCACCCGACAACCGTCTACCTGCGCGAAGACCAGCTCAGCGGCCCGATCGATGCATGGCTGGCCGAGATATTCCACCCCGACCGGATCGAGCATTCGCTGACCATGCTCGAAGGTGCCCAGACCGACAACACGCCCGCCATCGAGAGTGCACGACGATCGCTTGCCGAACACGACCGCAAACTGTCCCGGTACCGAGCAGCACTGGAAGCGGGCACCGACCCGGCCCTTGTGGCGAGCTGGACCCAGCAGGTCCAACGCGAACGCCAGGCCACCGCGGCACAGCTCACCGCGCTGGAAGCCGAGCAACGCTCGGATCACCACTTCAACAAGGAGGAGATCCACCAGCTTGTGACCTCACTGGGCGGCCTGGTTCACATACTGAAGGCAGCTGACCCCACCGACAGACTCGAGGTCTACCGGCAACTCGGCCTGAAGCTCACCTACGACCACGAAAAACGGGTGGTCGTGGCAGAAACTGCTCCACAACCACCCGTGTGCGTAGTGTCTGTGTCCGGAGGGGGATACATGCGCTAACCACAGAGATCGACCTGCGGAAGCGGTGAGCAGATGTCCTGCTGCACTTCCTGTGCCACGCCAGCACAAACAGCGTCGGTTTGCCTTATTCGCAGGCGATGCCGTCCTTATCGCGGTCGAGTTCTGATCTGTAGCCGGGTTGTAGCGACGCGGCACCCGCGGCCTTCGCGGCGGCGCACTTGGAGTAGTGACGCTGAGGCAGCGCGAATGTCCCGCACAGTCGGACGGGCACGTCTTGCTGGTGTTCGATCGCTGTTTCATGTACGTGGCGCGTAGGGTCGGGTGAGCGTGCTGATAAGACGCTCCCGACTCGCGAAATCGTCATGTGGGTGCCGGCCGCCGAGGCGCGGACAGGCGCGGGAAACCATGTGCCGGTGGACACATGCAGGTCGCCGCGGTTCCGCTGCCGCCCACGCCGTGCGAGTACGACGGCTGCTAGACAACCAGGACGGGCGGGCCCACGCTCAGCAGGGCCAGGCTGACCACCCCGATGACGAGTCTCTTGCCGAACACGCTCCACCAGCCCTGGACCGAGCAGAACTGCCAGGCGACCACGCCGCCGCCACGGGCTTTGCTCACCAGCCTGGTATTCCATTCGTGAGGCTGGCCCAGTGGTTCGAACAGCGGCTCAGTTGCGCGGCACAGTCGAACAATGATCACTGTCGTCGGCGGATCCGGGCACTCCGCCAAAAACCTGGATCGGCGGCTCGAACACCTCCACCGCCGAACGCTTCATCGCTCCCTCGCATTTCGGCAATCGCGTGAAATGAAAGCCTCTATGGGCGCGTTCATCTGCTGAGATTGTCGAGGAGTCGCTGCAGCGTCCCACGTTTGGCAACCTCAGATTTGGGCGCCAGAAGCGTTTGATCGACGAGGGCATTGCGGAGAGCGGTGTTAAAGGTTTCGGCCTGATCGTATGCGCGGAATTGGCTACGCAGTTTCTCTTTGTAGCCGTGAGCCGGGCCGACTCTTGTGATGAGCTGCGCGGCAAGTCTGGCGTCGCCCTTACAGTCGCGGCCGAGCAGCTGCAGTGTCAACTCGTTGGCGGCGGCCACGGCGGACGGGTCTAACGGCACGGCGAGGATATAGTCGAGAATCCGATTGCGCTCGGCCTGACGGGTCTCATCCTCGATGCGGCGGGAGACGAACCGGACGGCATCGGCGCCGATGCCGGCCTGACCGATGGCTTTCGAGACGTCGGCGGGTACGCCGTTTCCCCGCGCCTGGATCCACAACTCGGTGCGGCGCTCTAGTGTCAAGGAACTGCTGTAGTCACGCAGTGCCTGGCTAGGGAAGTAGGACGTCAGAGCCGAGATAGCGGTGATGACCTCAGTATGCGCCGGTGAGGTTGCCAACCATTCCTCGGTCAGTCGCTGATGGTCGGGTCCAGTCGTGGTGATGGCGGCGATGAGCTCGGCAGGGAGCGGCGGATGACCGGTGTGGTGGGTCAGCGCAAGGTAGACCCTGGTGTGTCCGATGGCAGTGGGCTGTAGGGGGTCAGGTTGCCTGAGGTTGTCGCGAATTTGGTCTGCGACGGAGGGCTCAAGTGCGGGAACCAGTTGCATGACTTGATCGACAACGCTGGTCGAGTAGGCGTTTGCAGTGACTGCCGAGCTGAGGTCATGAGCCTGGATGTCGCGAGCCGACTCGTCACGGTTCGCGAGTTCGTCCAGCGCGGCGTAGTAGTGCTTGCGGCGGGCGAGTGTGTCGGATCCGGCCCAGTCGAGCGGTTTCAGTTCGGTTTCAGCGTCGGCGATGATGTCAGCGACAGTAGTTTCTGGGGCGCAAGCAGCCACCGACCCGATGACTGCGGCGATATCTGCGGTGACGTCGGCTGGCTCGGAAACGATCACGCTGAGCAGGGACGCCACGGCGTCGCGTGCGACGAGATCGGCTTGCGCAGGGGGTGTAGGCAGGAAGCTTGCCCAGAAGTCGATGTCATCGACGAAGCCGCGGTGCAGCCCTCTTAGGGCATGCTGCTGTCGGGCTTGCGGATCTGTGAGCAGCGGCAGGATGTGATCCGCGGAGCGACGGATGGTGGTATGCAGTCGAGGGTCGTCGCATGCGAGTTGCTGGACGGCCAGCAGGACATCGGACATCAGCTGTGCGGCTGGCTCGCTGCGGGCACATACCGCTTCGAGCAGCGAGGCGACCTCAGCGACGAGTTCGTCGACAGTTTCGGTGTTCGGTGTCGGCGTCTCCGTCGGTGTGGCTGCACTCGTGACCGCTGCTCTGGGCGGCTCGGGCGGAATGTCCAGTTCGTGCCAGTGCTCTATGACGACTGGGTTGGCGGCGCGCCATAGAGCGGTGGCATGCGCTGTTGGCAGGTCGGCCAGACCATCAAGCAACGGCTGGGGGTCGACGGGGTAGGTGCGGGCGATATATGACAGCAGGCGGTCTCGGTGCCCGCCGTTTCGCAGGTGCGCGAGTGCGGGCACAATCTGGCCGAGGTGTTCGGGATCGGCCTGTCCGAGAAGATCGGTCAGCTTGTCGAGCATTCCTGCGTCGTCAGCGGTAGCAGCGATCAGCACGCTGCCCGGCAGCATCCGCGGTGTCCAATCCGGATCACCTGCCATGACCGCGACGCTCGGCGCGAGTTGTGCGGCAATCGGTGCGAGCTCTTCACCGCCGAGTTTCGTAGCCAACCGGCACACCGATTCGACGAGAAAAGCTTTGGAAGGACCGAATTCGGCGTCGGAATGCTGCGCCATGAGAACAGCGGCGATCCGGAGGGTGCCCGGGGGCTGACTGGCGAAGGCAGCAACGGTGTCCTGGGGTGGCGTCTCACCGGCGAAATCAATGATGTGACCGAGTTGCGGATCGGTTATCCCTTGCTCGGAGCCAGCGCCCTTGAGGTACAGCAGTTCCGGGCGTGGATCGTGGACACCGACGGCGGCGGTCTTGCGGAGGTATGCCCACAGTTCCAGGTTGAGTCGGTTCTCCGCTCGGCGAGCAGCACGGGTGTCGTTGTCACCGGCCTCCAGTGCGGTTCCCAGCAAAGGGCCCGCCGGACTCTGAGCATCGCCGTTGCCCGGCAGCGGCACCGCTGCGATTTCGGCTACCTCATAGCGTTTGAGAACCGTACTCACCCCGTCAGGGAGGTCGCTTGGCGGGTTCAGCAGCCATGAGCACAGGCGTGGCACCGTGAGAAGATCCGCGGCTACGGCGGGGAACTCCGTTTGCAGCGCAGTGAGCTTCGCGATCTCGGCAGCACGAGCGAGATGGTCGATATTTCGAGCCTGTGCGACGCGCATATTGGTTGCGAAGGCGTTCAGAAGGACCTTGACACGGCGTGGGCTACGCACGTGAGCGGGAATCAGCGAATAAATCACGAGGTCAAATTCGCGGTCGCCATTGCCGGCACTTCGAAGTTCGGCCCAGATGCCATCGTGGTCATGAACCAGTTCACGAGCGAACCTTCCCAGCGCTTGCGGCCGCAAGGGCGGCAGAGCAAGTTGGTGCTGGAAGATCTTATCCAGGAATGCTCCTGGCGTGGCGTAATACGGTTCGTCTTCTCGCAGGGGCTTGGCCTGCGGCACCTTCTGCAGTGCGTGAACCAGGACCTCGCGGTCGGCGGCGACGATGAAGACGCACCTGCTCTGATCGAGAAAGGTCTTCAGATCGATCAGCGTGGAAACGACATCCTCGGGCAAGCACCTGTCGAGTTCATCGATGAACACCACCAAACGTCCCTTGCCGCCGGTCGCTTTCTGCACCAGTTCCTGAAAGGCGGTCGCGAACTCATCGTCGTCGACCGGAGCTGGCGTGCTGATCTTGACGTTGGCGGATTCGAGGGCTTTGGGTCCGACCAACAACGCTATGAGCGCCAGCGAGAAGACGGTGCCAGCGGGAACGAGATTACTGATCAGCGCTTCACGTCGGGAGATGTCCGCGGCGTAGACGGTGACAACGGTCATGAGAAGGCCCCACACCAGCGCGAATATCGCCGCGGCGGCAATACCGACGACGAGGTTGCCGCGGCTGCGCCACAGCCATCTCAGCAAGTTGAAATCGTTGAACTCCTTCTGGTTGTGCAGATCGATGCGCAAGTCGTTGGGATTGATGGACAAGCTGTGGGCTGCACTCGCGATGAAGTTGCGTTTGAGTGCTTTGCCACCGTATTTCCATGCGTCGTATCGGATTACGCGTGTTGTGCGGCTACGGCTCTCGACGGTGTCCTTCACCGTGGAAAAAACACTCGACTTACCCGAACCCCATGCGCCGAACAGCGCGACGTTGACGGGTGGCGTCGCGACGCACACCAACTCCGCGATGCGATGAGCGATCGCACGGTGATCGAACGCGTCGTGATCGTCGACCTCAAGCGCCGCGTCGGTGACCAAGTCGCCAGCGCACAGCAACGATCCGGCGGTGTGCTCACCCATAGCCACGTCGATCCTCCATCACGCAGTGCCCCTTTCTCGGCTTGGACGCGAGAAATCGGACTACACACCCATCGCCTCCGGTGGAGCCGCGTTACCTTCCGGGTCTTTCGGTGCTACTGCAGCATCGCCGTGATGGATCATGGCATTGAACACCGCCCAGGGGTGCCGGTCGCAATGTTGCAGGTGGCTGACGTTGGCGGTCTAGAGCCTGTCTCTTTGATCTGTCGGTCAGTTGATCGGATATGTCCGTCCGATTAGTGATCACTGATGCGATGTGGGACCGGATGGAGCCGCTGATGCCGACCGATCCGGTCCGCGGTCGACGATGGGCCGATCACCGCCGAACCTTGGAAGCCATCGCGTGGAGGTACCGCACCTGCTTGCTCTGGCGAGAGCTGCCGGACGAGCTCAGCTCATTCCAGACCGCTCACAAACGCCTGATCAGGTGGGCCGTGGACGGCACCTGGGAACGCATCCTCGTCGCAGTTCAGGTAGCGGCCGACGCTGGTGCCGATATCGGCTGGACCGTCTCGGTGGATTCCACTGCCTCTCGAGCCCATCACCAGGGCCACAGACCTGGCCGAAATCGGCACCCGCACAGCTCCACCCATCGCCACCCATGTCCGGCGGAGGTCCCTGACGTCAAGTGAGCGCCAAACCCTGTAGTGCCGATGGGCGGGCGTGCCAGTGCCCGCCAGGCGGTGCCGTCGGCGTTCGTGAACAACGCCTGACGCTGATCGATGGTGCTGTCACGATTCGTGGACAACTGCGGTCACAAATGATGGACAGAGCCAACCTTGAAGGCCGAAGATGCGGTTCTGCTTTGAGACCTGGGCCGGATTCGTCGCTCTTGCGACGAGTCTTCGGCGCCCCGCGGGAAGCGACAAGGGGCGGTCAGCGGGCGCGGCCGTGGGTGTCTCGTAGGGTCATGCCGAATCGTTGTAGTGCGGCGGAACCCCCGGTCGCGGCGGGCCGCCAACTGCGTACGGCCGCCGCGTCCTGGCACCCAAGGACGAGGCGCACTACCTGTTGCCCGAGAGCGCCGACGACGCCATCGTCTTCACCGAGACCCTCGTGGGATCGGTGCACCGCCGCCGACACTGGCGGGGTCCGTGCATCGAATAATCCTGATGGCCGGGCCAGCGACCCGCCCCTGACCGAACCCGCGCTGGCCCCAGCGCGGGGCCAGCGATGACCAGCCGCCCGGGGTGGCACCAACTTGACCCTCCCCGCGCTTACCCCACGCTTCGAGCGGGAAAATTGCGTCCCGCCCGGAGCCGTCGGGACAGGCGATCGGCCTGTGACCCCCGACGCATTGTGGCTAATGCAACGGATGCTGACTGTGGAACTTCCACGCGTCGCGCACGATGTCGGTGATGCCGGGTTTTTGTGGTGTCCAGCCGAGTTCGCGTTGTGCGAGTTCGGAGGAGGCGTAGAGGGTTGCGGGGTCGCCTGGTCGTCGTGGTGCGGTCTCGATGTCGAGCGGGATCCCTGTGACGTTGCGGATGGCTTGGATGACTTGGAGGTTGGAGTAGCCGATGCCGTTGCCGAGGTTGTAGATCTTGTGTTCGCCGGGGTGGATGTTGTTGAGGGCGAGGAGGTGGGCGTGGGCGAGGTCGGTGATGTGGATGTAGTCGCGGATGCAGGTGCCGTCGGGGGTGGGGTAGTCGTCACCGTAGAGGGTGAGTTTGTCGCGGTGGCCGAGCGCGGTGTCGAGGGCGAGGGGGATGAGGTGGGTTTCGGGGTTGTGGCGTTCGCCGATCATGGTGCCGTCGCCGCAGTCGTGGGCGCCTGCGACGTTGAAGTAGCGCAGGGATATCGCGCCGAGCGCGGATGCGCGGGTGTAGGTGGTGATGGCTTTGTCGATGGCGAGTTTGGTGTCGCCGTAGGTGTTGACTGGGTTGGTGGGTGAGGTTTCCAGCAGGGGGAGTTGGGTGGGTTCGCCGTAGACGGCGGCGGTGGAGGAGAAGACGAGTCGGCTGACGTGGGCGGTGTGTATGGCGTCGAGCAGGGCGAGGGAGGCGCG
>NZ_JBEYCG010000033.1:0-10572 GCF_040632645.1 Nocardia sp. NPDC019219
TGACGCGCCGTCGACCGCGGCGGATTCAACACCTCCACCAACCGCTCGAACGGCACATCCGCATGCGCGAACGCCGCAAGATCCGACTCACGCTGACGCGCAAGCACATCCGCAAACGATTCGCCACCGTCGATCCGCGACCGGAACACCACAGTATTGACGAACATGCCGATCAAATCATCGAGCTCCCGCTCACCACGTCCGGCCACGGGCGTGCCGACGGCGATATCCGCATTGCCGGACAGGCGAGCAAGCAGCACCGCGAACGCCGTGTGCACCACCATGAACAGCGTCGCGCCATGCGCACGAGCGAGCTCCGCCAACCCGGCATGCGTCGCGGCGTCCACCGTCACGGGCACGCGCGCACCCGCGAGCGAAGCCACCGCTGGACGCGGCCGGTCGGTCGGCAACTCCAGCACGTCGGGCAACCCGGCCAGCTCGGCGCGCCAGAACGCGATCTGCCGTGCCGCGAGCGATTCCGGATCCGACTCCTCCCCCAGCACCGCACGCTGCCACAACGCGTAATCCGCGTACTGCACCCGCAACGGCGACCAGCCCGGCGACTCGCCTGCCACACGCGACGAGTACGCCACCATCACATCGCGCACCAACGGACCCATCGACGACGCGTCCGCCGCGATGTGATGCACCACCACCGCGAGAACGTACTCCTGCGGCGCGTCCACGATCCGCAGCAGCCGGACGCGAACAGGCACGTCGGCGGTCACATCGAAGGGGGCCGCCGCGAGCGTGTACACCTCGCGCTCGATCTCGTCCGCACCGATCGGATGTTCGGCCACATCCAGCGTCACCTGGCCCGCGGCCAGCACCACCTGCACCGGGCCATCGGGCGTCTCCGGATACACCGTGCGCAGCACCTCGTGCCGCGCCACCACATCGCGCAGCGCCGCACCCAGCGCGCCCACATCCAGCGCACCGGTCAACCGCAACGCGAACGGCAAGTTGTAGGCCGCCGAACCGGTCGCCGCGACGGCGTCCTCAACGTGGTCGAAGCGGTTGAGGAACCACATCCGCCGCTGCGCCAACGACAACGGCAACCGCTCCGGACGAGCGATGCTCCCCAGCCGCACACGGCGCTCACCGTCGGTATGCGACTCCAGCGCCGCCGCCAACGCCGCGACCGTGGATGCCTCGAACAACGCACGCACCGGCACCTGAGCATCGATCGCCGCCCCGAGACGCGCCACGACCCTCGTGGCGACCAGCGAATTGCCGCCGAGCGCGAAGAAATCGTCATCCGCGCCGACCCGGTCCACGCCGAGCACCGCCGCGAACACCTCGGCGACGATTTCCTCGACCGCCGTCGCCGGCGCACGGAATCGCCGCGCCGTGAAGGTCGGCTCGGGAAGCGCCTTGCGATCGAGCTTGCCGCTGGGATTCAGCGGGAACGCGTCCAGCGCCACGATGGCAGCCGGAATCATGTAGGCCGGCAACGTTTCCGCGATCGCCGCGAGCAAGTCGCCCTGCTCGATCGAGTACCCGGGCGCGGGTACCGCGTAGGCGACCAATTGGTCGCCCAGGGACGACGGCGCGACCACCGCCACGGCCTGGCTCACCGAAGGCTGCGCCAGCAGCGCCGTCTCGATCTCACCCAGCTCGATCCGCTGACCGCGGAACTTCACCTGGAAATCGGTCCGGCCCAGATAGTCCAGCCGGTGCGGTAGTTCGTCGGTGGCGGCGCGCCAGACCACCAGGTCACCGGTGCGGTACATCCGCTCGCCATTGCCGAACGGGTTCGCCACGAACCGGTCCGCGGTCAGATCGGGACGCCGCACATAGCCGCGGGCCAGCTGATCCCCCGCCAGATACAGCTCGCCCGGAACCCCCGCCGGCACCGGTTGCAGACGCGCGTCCAGCACGTACACCTGCGTGTTCCACTGCGGTACGCCGATCGGCACGGTGCGCTCGTCCACCGCGGTCGCGGGCCAATAGGTCACCGAGACGGCCGCCTCCGTGGGGCCGTACAGGTTGTGCACGGCGGCATCGGACACCGCCTGCATCGCGGCGACGGTCTCCGGTGGCAACGCCTCGCCGATCACGAAGATGTCACGCAAGGTCGGGCACGAGCCGGGGGAGGTGTGGGCGGCGAAGACCGTCAGCATGGACGGCACGAAGTCCGTCACCGTCACGCCTTGCGCCGCGATGGTCTCCGCCACGTACACCGGGTCACGATGCCCCTCGTGGTGGGCGACCACCAGCTTGGCGCCCACGCGCAGCGGTAGGAAGTAGCCCCACAGCGAGACGTCGAACGTCGTCGCCGTCTTCTGCAAGTACACGTCGTCCGCGTCGAGCGGATACGCCGCGAGCATCCAACTGATCTGGTTCTGGATCGCGAAGTGCGAGATCGCGACGCCCTTGGGGCGGCCGGTGGACCCGGAGGTGAAGATCACGTACGCCGGATGGTGCGGCAGCAGCGGACGCAGCAGTTCCTCCGCGCGCACCGGCGAATCGTCGAACCGGTTCGGGTTCAGTGCGTCCAGCAGCAGCACCGCGGTGCCTTCCGGCACGTCGACCGCGTCGGCGGAGGTGGTCAGCACGCAGACCGGCCGCGCCGTCTCGAGGATGTGCGCGATGCGTTCGGCCGGATGATCCGGATCCAACGGCACATACGCCCCACCCGCCGCCACGATCGCATACATCCCCACCACAAGATCCAACGACCGGCGAACCGCCAACCCCACCAACGACTCCGCACCCACACCCTGCGAAATCAACAACCGCGCCACACGATTCACCCGCGCATCGAACGCACGGAACGTCAACTCCACACCCTCGTACACCACGGCGACCTCGTCCGCGTACGCCTCCGCCGCACGGCGATACCCGTCCAGCAGCAACTCGGCGGGAACCGGGTAACGGGTGTCGTTCCACTCGTGCAGGATGCGTTCGCGTTCGGCGGGAGCGAGCAGATCGATCGCGCCGATCGGCCGATCCGGCTCGGCGGCGGCGACGGTCAGCAGCCGATCCAGCCGCCAGGCGAACTCGGCGATCGTCCGTTCGTCGAACAGGTCGGTGGCGTAGGTGAACATCGCCGTGAAGCCCGACGCCTCGCCCCCGGAGTCGGGCACCACGGTCAATTGCAGATCGAATTTCGCCACCGCGCCGTCGAATTCCAGCACGCGGGCGGAGAGCCCGGGCAGGTCGATCTCCGGCCGGTTCAGGTTCTGGAAGAACAGCGCCACCTGGAACAGCGGGTGATGCGCCTGCGACCGCACCGGGTCGAGCACCTCGACCAACCGCTCGAACGGCAACTCGGCATGCGAGAACGCGCCCAGATCGGTTTCCTTCGTCTGAGCCAGCAGCGTGCGGAACGACGCGCCGAGGTCGATCCGGGTGCGCAGCACCAGGGTGTTGACGAACATGCCGATCAGCGCGTCCAGTTCGCGCTCACCCCGGCCCGCCACGGGCGTGCCGATGGTGATGTCGTCGGTGCCGGTGAGCCGGGCGAGCAGCACCGCCAGCGCGCTGTGCACCACCATGAACTCCGAGGCGCCCGCGCTGTGCGCCAACTCGGCGAGACCTCGATGCACCGAGGCGTCCACCGCGAACGTGTACTCCGCGCCCCGGCCGGAGGCGACGGGCGGGCGCGGACGGTCCGAGGGTAGGTCGATCCGGTCGGGGATGCCCGCCAAGGCTCGCCGCCAATAGGCGATCTGGGCCGCGGCCACCGACTCCGGATCGTTCTCGTCGCCGAGCATCGCGCGCTGCCACAGCGTGTAGTCCGCGTATTGCACCGGCAGCGGTTCCCAGGACGGGCGCGCCCCGTTACGCCGGGACAGGAACGCGCTGAGCAGGTCCCGCAGGAACGGCGCGACCGACGCGCCGTCAGCCGCGATGTGATGCACCACCACCGCGACCACGTGGTCGGCGGGGCCGATCTCGGCCAGCGCCATCCGCAGCGGCACTTCCGCCGCGACATCGAAACCGGTCAGCGCGAGGCCGCGCAGCCACGCGGGCAGCTCGTGTTCGGCGACGGGCTTCGGCGCGAGGTCGGGGACGGCCGCAGCGGCGGGCAGCACCACCTGATACCCCGTACCATCCACCGCCGGATACACCGTCCGCAACGTCTCATGACGCCCGACCACATCCGCGACCGCCGCCCGCAACGCCGCCACATCCAACACACCCGACAACCGCACCGCGAACGGAATGTTATTCCCCGCCGAACCGGTATCGAACTGATTCAAAAACCACATCCGCCGCTGCGCCAACGACAACGGCACCCGCTCCGGACGCTCCACCGCCACCAACGCGTGCCGGTCACCGGCGCCCTTCAACGGCTCCAGCCGCGCGGCCAGCGCGGCGACGGTGGGGCTCTCGAAGATCAGCCGGGCGGGCACCCGCGCCGCGATGGCCGCGCCGAGCCGGGCGGCGACCTGCGTCGCGATCAGCGAATTGCCGCCCAGCTCGAAGAAATCGTCGTCCGCGCCGACCGGCGCACCGGGACCGAGCAGCTCGGCGAACACCTCGCTGACCAGCTCTTCCAGCGGACCGACCGGCGCACGGAATACCTTGGTCTGTAGGCGCGGCGTGGGCAGCGCCGCGCGATCCAGCTTGCCCACGGGGGTCAGCGGAATCTCCTCCAGCACCATGACGACGGTCGGCACCATGTGCGCGGGCAGGATGCGTTCGGCGAAGGCGGCGAGTTCGGCCGCGTCGGCGACCATCCCGGGCGCGGCGTGCACATACGCGACGAGGATGGTGACGCCGCTGTCCAGGTCGTGCCCCACGGTGACCGCGAAGTCGACGGTCTCGTGCCCGGCCAGCACCGCGTCGATCTCACCCAGCTCGATCCGGAAACCCCGGATCTTCACCTGGAAATCGTTGCGACCCAGATACTCCAGCTCACCATCCGGCGTCCAACGCACCAGGTCACCGGTGCGATACAGCCGGGAACCGTTGGCGTCGAACGGGTTCGCCACGAAGCGGGACGCGGTCAGCCCGCGCCTTTCGTGGTAGCCGCGGGCCAGTTGGGCACCGGTGATGTACAGCTCACCGGCCACCCCGCTCGGAACGGGAACCAATCGTTCGTCCAGCACGTACTCGGTGACGGCCCGGATCGGCGCGCCGATCGTCACCGGCTCGCCGGGCGCCAGCGGCGCGCTGATGTTCGTCATGATCGTGGTCTCGGTCGGGCCGTACCCGTTGAAGAACTCCCGGGTCCGCCCACCCGACACCGGGAGCACCCAGCGCCGCACCAGCTCCGGCGGGCACGCCTCGCCACCGGCCACCACCACACGCAACTCGTCCAGCCCCGTCGGATCCACCGACGCGAGCGCGGCGGGCGTCACGAACGCGTGGGTCACGGCCTCCCGGCGCAGCAGGGACGCGAAGTCCTCGCCGCCGAACACCGTGGGGGACGCGACGACCATGGTGGCCGCGCCGCCGAGCGCGAGCAGCAACTCCAGCACCGAGGCGTCGAACGATGGCGACGCGAAATGCAGCGTCCGCGACGCACTCGTCACCCGATACCGATCACGCTGCTCGGCACAGAAACTCGCCAGTCCCGCTTGGGTGACCACCACGCCCTTCGGCGTGCCCGTGGAGCCGGAGGTGTAGATGACATACGCGGGATGCTCCGCGCGCAGCGGACGCACGCGGTCGGTGTAGGTCACCGGGTCGGCGGCGAACTCCTCCAGCCGCCGCGCGCAGTCGGCGGTGTCGATGGACAGCCACTCGACCCGGGGCGGCAAATCGGCGCGGATCTTCTCGACGGTGAGCCCGAAGACCGCGCCGGAGTCGACGACCATGCGCTCGACGCGATCGGCCGGATAGTTCGGATCCACCGGCACGAACCCCGCACCGGTCTTCGCCACCGCCCACACCGCCACCACGGACTCCACCGACCGCGGAATACCCACCGCGACCAGATCCTCCGGACCGACCCCCCGATCGATGAGCAGCCGCGCCAACCGCGTGGACCGTTCGTCCAGCTCGGCATAGCTCAGTGTGGCGTGGGTGCTGGTCGCGTCGGCGAAGATCACGGCCGCACCGCTGGGGTTGGCCTCCACGGCGGTGGCCATCAACTGCGGCAGGGTGGTGACGCGGGGGCGACGGGTCCGAGTCGGACGCACACGGGCCGGGCGGGTCATCGGCGCACCGCTTCCGCAGTCTCGTCACACCGCTGCCCGACCGCCCGAACCATCGTGCTGCCTCACCCTGTCTATCGTCGCCACACGCACGTCACCATGCTGCCCGCGCTGTGATCATCGAACGCGCGCATGCCGATCGTTACCTAACCGCCGGCGCACGCCGAGTGTGACCGGCCACGACCCGTGAGTTTCCGGGGCAGGAGCGGACGCGTATGACGAGTGCCGCGGACGATTATTCCCTGCCGACGCCCGATCCGTGTCGCGACGTCGGCAGGGACGATCACCGGCGCGCGTCGAGCAGAGCGGCCAGCTGCGGGCCGATCACCGCCAGCGCCTCCGGCGTGGCCATCCGCGCGTGCGTGACCTCGACCGGCCGGTCGACGACCATGCCCTGGACGTACGGCCACCAGTCCGCCGCGGCGGCGCGCAACTCGTCGGCGGGGTCGGCGACGGCGGCGCTGAAGTACTGCACGGTGCCGCGGAAGACGCCGGGCCGGTGCTTGGCGATCAGCTCCGCCGAGCGGACGGCGCTGCGATAGATCCGGCGCAGCCGCTCCGGCGTCACCGCGACCAGATCCGCCGGGATCATGGCGTGCAGCGCGGCCAACGACTCGTCGTCGAGGTCGTAGACATCGTCGCCCTCGGCGGCCGTCGTACCGAGACCGAGTTCGGCCAACGCACCGCGCACCGCGGCGCGGAAGCCGACGACGTCCGGATTCGGATGGCTGTCCATCATGGCCAGCAATTCCACCTGCTCGCCCGCATCCTGCAACTCGGTGGCGATGGCATGGGCGAGGACACCGCCCAGCGACCAGCCGAGCAACCGGTAGGGACCCTGCGGTTGCACCGCCCTGATCTCGGACAGGTAGCGCGCGGCCAGCTCGGCCAGCGAATCCGGCAGCTCGCCGTCCTCCGACAGCGCGGGCGATTGCAGACCGAAGATCGGCTGGTCGGCGGGCATGAACTGGGCCAGTCCCGCATACGACCAGGCCAAGCCGTACATCGGATGCAGGCAGAACAGCGGGGCCGCCGATCCGCTCGCCCGGATCGGAAGCAGCACGTCCAGCGCCGCGGTGGCGTCGGCGTCGCCCGCGTCGATGCGGGCGGCCAACCCGGCAACCGTGGCGTCGGTGAAGAACCACTGCACCCGCACGGTCGCTCCGGTCGCGTCCCGCAGCCGACCGGCCACCTGTGCCGCGAGCAGTGAGTTACCGCCGAGGGCGAAGAAGTCGTCGTCCAGGCCGACGCGGTCGGTGCCCAGCAGTTCGGCGAATACTTCCGCCACCGCCTGCTCGGTGACCGTCTCCGGCGCGCGGTAGGCGACCGCGCTGGTGATCTCCGGGGCCGGAAGCGCGCGGCGGTCGAGTTTGCCGTTGGGGGTCAGCGGCAAGACGTCGATGACCACTACGGCGTCGGGCACCATGTACCCGGTCAGGAACTCGGCGACCCCGGCCCGGACCTCCGCCGGGTCGATGCGCACGCCGCTGTCGGGCACGACGTAGCCGATCAGGCGCTCACCCGACTGTTCGTCGGCACGCACCAGCGCGACCGCCTGCCCGATACCGCCGCAGCGCAGCAGCGCGGCTTCGATCTCGCCGAGCTCGATGCGGAACCCGCGCAACTGCACCTGCTGGTCACTACGCCCGGCGTACTCGAGAGCGGCGTTGTCGTCACCGGCACGCCACCGGCCGATGTCACCACTGCGGTACATCCGCGATCCCGGCGCACCGAACGGATTCGCGACGAACCGCGTCGCGGTCAAGCCCGGCCTGCCCAGATAACCGCGCGAGAGCTGCGCCCCGACGACATGGATCTCACCGGGCACCCCCACCGGAGCCGGATGCAGACGCCGGTCCAGCACGTACGCATCCAAGCCGGGGATGGCCCGGCCGATCACACTGGCCGGGTTGTCGGCGCTGTGCTCGGCCAACGGCAGGAACGACACATGCACCGTGGTCTCGGTGATGCCGTACATGTTCACCAACCGCGTGCGGTCACCATGGCGCTCGTACCACCGGCCCAGCTTGCGCAGATCCAGCGCCTCACCACCGAACACCACATACCGCAGCGCCAGATCACGTGGGTCCGCCGCTCGATCCGCTTCCACCAGCTGATAGAACGCCGACGGGGTCTGGTTGAGCACCGTCACCCGCTCCCGGATCAACAGTTCGCGGAACTGCTCCGGCGAGCGCGAGGTCACATAGTCGACCACGACCACGCTGCCGCCGTGCGCCAGCGCGCACCACAGCTCCCACACCGAGAAGTCGAACGCGTAAGAGTGGAACAACGTCCACACATCGGTCGCGCCGAACTCGAACAACGGCTGAGTGTTGGCGAACAACTCGACCACATTGCGGTGGGCGACCCCGACCCCCTTGGGCACGCCGGTGGAGCCGGAGGTGTAGATGACATACGCCAGGTTGTCCGGGCGCAACCGTCCCAGCCGCTGCCCGTCACCGACCGGTGCGTCCGAATACGATTCGGCCTCGGTCAGCAGCACCACCGACAATTCACCGGCAGGCACCGCGTGGCGCTCCTGCGCCGTGGTCAGCACACACACGGGAGCGGCGTCTTCGAGCATGAATTCCAGCCGCTGCACCGGATAGGTGGTGTCGATCGGCAGATACGCCGCCCCCGCGATCAACACACCCAACAGCGCGACCGGCAGTTCTTCGGTGCGTGGCACCGCGACCGCGACCACCGATTCCGGGCCCGCACCCTGGGCGATCAACGCCCGCGCGACTTGGTTCGCGCGCCGCTGCAGCTCACCGAAGGTCAAGCTGGTGTCGCCGAAACGAATCGCGACCGCGTCCGGACGCGACCATGCCTGCTCGGCGATCACATCCGGCAAGGTCGCGCCGGGCACCCAGGCACCCGGCGCGTTCCACGCGCTCAGGACCTGATCCCGCTCGCCGGTCGCGAGCACATCGATGTCGCCGACCACGGCGGTGGCATCGGCCGCGACCGTCGCCAGGACACGGCGGAACCGGTCCGCGAAACTCCGCACGGTCGATTCGTCGAACAGGTCGGTCGCGTAGCCGATCACCACCGAAAGGCCCGCTGCACCGGGCTGTTCGGCCAAGGTGATCTGCAGGTCGAACTTGGCCGCCGACACCTGCGGATCGATGCCGGACACGGTGAGTCCGGGCAGCTCGAGCGTCGCCTGCGCCAAGTTCTGCAGCACCAGCATCACCTGGAACAGCGGATGCCGCGCAGCCGAGCGGACCGGATCGAGCAATTCGACCAGGCGCTCGAAGGGCAGGTCGGCGTGACCGAACGCCGCGACATCGGTCCGGCGGACCTCGGCGAGCAGCGCGTCGAACGACGTGCCCGGCTCGACCTCGGTCCGCAGCACCAGGGTGTTGACGAACATGCCGATCAGGTCGTCGAGCTCGGCCTCGCCGCGGCCGGCCACCGGGGTGCCGATGGCGATGTCCGAGGTGCCCGACAGCCGGGCCAGCAACACCGCGAGTGCGGCGTGCACCACCATGAACAGCGTCGAATTGTGCTGCTGGGCGAGCCGTTCCAGCGCGGTGTGCAGCTCGGCGTCGATGTCGAAGGCGAAGGTGGCTCCGCGATAGGACGCCTGGGCGGGCCGTGGCCGGTCGGCCGGGAGCGGCAATTCGTCCGGCAGGGCGGCGAGCGCGCCGCGCCAGTACTCGGCCTGCTGCGAGATGAGGCTGCCGGGGTCGGTCTCGGAACCGAGCACCTCCCGCTGCCACAGGCTGTAGTCGGCGTACTGGACCGGCAGCGGGGCCATGGCCGGGGCCACGCCCCTGCTGCGCGCCTCGTAGGCCAGCATCAGATCCCGGGTGAGCGGTCCCAGCGACCAGCCGTCGGAGCTGATGTGGTGGGCGACGAAAGCGAGCACGTGCTCGGTGACCTCGTCTGCCTGCGCGACCTCGAACAGTTCCACCCGGAACGGGACTTCGGTGGTCACCTCGAACCCGGCGGTGACGACCGCGGTCACCGCGGCGACCAGCTCGTCCGCGTCGACCCGGATGGGTACGAGGCTGATCGGCACCTCGGCCGCCGGAAGCACCTGCTGTACCGGGCCGTCGGGCGTCTGCGGGTAGATCGTGCGCAGAATCTCGTGCCGCGCCACCAGATCCGCGACGGCCTGCCGCAACGCGGCCACGTCCAACTCACCGGTGAGGCGGATGGCGGCAGGGATGTTGTAGACCGACGATGCCGGATCGAACTGGTTGAGGAACCACATGCGCTGCTGCGCCAGCGACAGCGGGATCCGTTCCGGACGCGGACCGGCCACCAGGGCTTTACGGCCGCCGCTGCCTGCGTGCTGCTCAACCTTCGCGGCGAGTCCGGCCACGGTGGACGCTTCGAACAGCACGCGCACCGGCACACGGGCGTCCAGTGCCGCGCCGATCCGCGCCGCGACCTGCGTCGCCAACAACGAATTACCACCCAGCGCGAAGAAATCGTCATCCGCACCGACACG
>NZ_JBEYCG010000034.1:0-10135 GCF_040632645.1 Nocardia sp. NPDC019219
TGACGCGCCGTCGACCGCGGCGGATTCAACACCTCCACCAACCGCTCGAACGGCACATCCGCATGCGCGAACGCCGCAAGATCCGACTCACGCTGCTTACCCAGCAGGCCGACGAACGACTCATCCGGCTCGAACCGCGTCCGGAACACCACGGTATTGACGAACATGCCGATCAAATCATCGAGCTCCCGCTCACCCCTCCCCGCGACCGGCGTGCCGACGGCGATATCCGCATTGCCGGACAGGCGAGCAAGCAAGACCGCGAAGGCCGTGTGCACCACCATGAACAACGTCGCGCCATGCGCACGAGCCAACTCCACGAGTCCCGCGTGGGTCGCCGCATCGATTTCGATATCCACGCGCGCACCCGCCAGCGAAGCCACCGCAGGCCGCGGGCGATCGGTCGGCAACTCCAGCACGTCGGGCAACCCGGCCAGCTCAGCACGCCAGAACGCGATCTGCCGCGCCGCGAGCGACTCCGGATCCGACTCCTCCCCCAGCACCGCACGCTGCCACAACGCGTAATCCGCGTACTGCACCCGCAACGGCGACCACCCCGGAACATCGCCCGAAGTACGAGCCGCGTACGCCACCATCACATCCCGCACCAACGGACCCATCGACGACGCGTCCGCCGCGATGTGATGCACCACCACCGCGAGAACATACGTGTCGGGCGCTCCGTCGACCTGGATGAGCACGGCCCGCAACGGGACCTCGGCCGTCACGTCGAACGGAGTCGCCGCCAGCGCGTACACGCTGCTCGCGACCTCGGACTCGGCCAGCACCCGCGGACCGAGGTCCACCGCGACCTGCGCGGCAGGCAACACCACCTGCACCGGACCGTCCGGCGTCTCCGGATACACCGTGCGCAGCACCTCGTGCCGCGCCACCACATCGCGCAGCGCCGCACCCAGCGCGCCCACATCCAGCGCACCGGTCAACCGCAACGCGAACGGCAAGTTGTAAGCGGCCGAACCGATCTGCTCCGCGGCGTCATCGGACTGGTCGAAGCGGTTGAGGAACCACATCCGCCGCTGCGCCAACGACAACGGCAGTTGCTCCGGACGAGCGATACTCCCCAACTCGACCCGGCGCTCACCGTGCGTATGCGACTCGAGCGCCGCCGCCAAACCCGCCACGGTCGGCGCCTCGAACAGTGTCCGGACGGGCACCCGCGCACCGACCGCCGCACCGAGACGCGCCACGACCTGGGTGGCGACCAGCGAATTACCGCCGAGCGCGAAGAAATCGTCATCCGCGCCGACCCGGTTCAGCGCCAGCACCTCACCGAACACCCCCGCCACGATCTCCTCGATCGCCGTCACGGGCGCACGGAACTGCTTGGTCTCGAAAGTCGGCTCCGGCAACGCTTTACGGTCCAGCTTGCCGCTGGAGTTCAGCGGGAACGCGTCCAGCGCCACGATCGCGGCCGGGACCATGTAGGCGGGCAAGGTCTCGCCGATCGCGGACCGCAGTGCCTGCGCGTCGATCCGGTCGCCCGGAGCGGGAACGACGTAGGCGACGAGCTGATCGCCCAGCGACGACGCCGCGACCAGGGCGGCTGCCTGGCTCACCGAAGGCTGCGCCAGCAGCGCCGTCTCGATCTCACCCAGCTCGATCCGCTGACCGCGGAACTTCACCTGGAAATCGGTCCGGCCGAGGTAGTCCAGCACCGCGTCGTCCGCGTCCTTGCGCCACACGACCAGGTCACCGGTGCGGTACATCCGCTCGCCATTGCCGAACGGGTTCGCCACGAACCGGTCGGCGGTCAGATCGGGACGCCGCACATAACCGCGGGCCAGTTGATCACCCGCGAGATACAGCTCACCGGGCACGCCCACCGGCACCGGCCGCAACCACGAGTCCAGCACGTAGACCTGCGTGTTCCACTGTGGCAGGCCGATCGGCACGGTGCGCTCGTCGGCAGCCGCGGGCCAATAGGTCACCGAGACGGCCGCCTCGGTGGGGCCGTACAGGTTGTGCACGGCGGCGTCGGACACCGCCTGCATCGCGCCCACGGTCTCCGGCGGCAGCGCCTCGCCGATCACGAAGACGTGTTTGAGCGTCGGGCAGCTGCCCGGCGTGGTGTGCGCGGCGAAGACCGTCAGCATGGACGGCACGAAGTCGGTCACCGTCACGCCCTGCGCGGCGATGGTTTCCGCGACGTAAGCGGGATCGCGATGTCCGTCCGGCGTGGCGACGACGAGTTTCGCGCCCGCGCGCAGCGGCATGAAGTAACCCCACAGCGAGACGTCGAACGTCGTCGCCGTCTTCTGCAAGTACACATCGTCCGGACCCAGCGGATACTCCGCGAGCATCCACGCGATCTGGTTGTTGATCGCCGCATGGGACACCGCGACGCCCTTGGGGCGGCCGGTGGAACCGGAGGTGAAGATCACGTACGCCGGATGGTGCGGCAACACCGGACGCACGAGTTCTTCCGTGCGGACCGGGCTGTCGTCGAAGCCGTCGAGATCCAGCGTGTCCACGGCGAGGGCCGTGACGTCGCCCGGCAGCGCCGCCGCGTCCGCGGCGGTCGTCACCACGCACAGCGGGCGAGCGGTGTCCAGGATGTGCGCGATGCGTTCGGCCGGATGATCCGGATCCAACGGCACATACGCCCCACCCGCCGCCACGATCGCATACATCCCCACCACAAGATCCAACGACCGGCGAACCGCCAACCCCACCAACGACTCCGCACCCACACCCTGCGAAATCAACAGCCGCGCCACACGATTCACCCGCGCATCGAACGCACGGAACGTCAACTCCACACCCTCGTAGACGAGGGCGATCGCGTCCGGATGAGCCTCGACCGCACGGCGATACCCGTCCAGCAGCAACTCGGAGCGAACCGGATACCGGGTGTCGTTCCACTCGTGCAGGATGCGATCCCGCTCGACCACGCTGAGCAGGTCGACCCCGCCCAGCGCGCGGTCGGGATCGGCCGCGACGGCGCGCAGCAACCGGTTCAGGCGCGCGGCGAACTCGGCGACCGAACCCTCGTCGAACAGATCGGTGGCATAGGTGAACAGGGCGGCCAGGCCCGCGTCCGGGCCTTCCTGCGGCGTCACCGTCAGCTGCAGATCGAATTTGGCCACCGCGCCGTCGAATTCGACCGCCGCGACGGACAGGCCGGGCAGCTCGAGCCGCGCCTGTTCCATGTTCTGGAAGAACAGCGCCACCTGGAACAGCGGGTGATGCGCCTGCGACCGCACCGGGTCGAGCACCTCGACCAACCGCTCGAACGGCAACTCGGCATGCGAGAACGCCGCCAGGTCGCGTTCCTTGGTCGCGGCCAGCAGTTCGGCGAACGAGGACGCCGGATCGACCGGGGTCCGCAACACCAGCGTGTTGACGAACATGCCGACCAAGTCGTCGAGTTCGGCCTCGCCGCGGCCGGCGACCGGCGTGCCGATGGTGATGTCGGTGGTGCCGGACAAGCGGGCCAGCAGCGCCGCGAACGCGGTGTGCACCACCATGAACAGCGACGCGCCGTGCGCGTGCGCCAGCTCGTCGAGCCGGGCCCGGGTGGGTGCGTCGACGGTGAAGGCGTAGACGCCGCCGCGACCCGACGGCAAGGCGGGACGCGGCCGATCCATCGGGAGGTCGAGCCGATCGGGGATGCCCGCGAGGGCCTCGCGCCAGAAAGCGATCTGCGTCGCGGCCACCGAGCGGGGGTCGTTCTCGTCGCCCAGCACGGCGTGCTGCCACAGCGTGTAGTCGGCGTACTGCACCGGCAGCGGTTCCCACCCCGGGGCGGCGCCCGCGCTGCGCGCGACATAGGCGGTCATCAGGTCGCGCACCAGCGGTGCTATGGACGTACCGTCGGCCGCGATGTGATGCACCACGACGGCGAGGACGTAGTCGTCGGAGCCGATCCGCGCGAGCGAGAGCCGCAACGGCACTTCGGCCGCCACATCGAACCCGGCGGCGGCGAACGTACCCAACCACTCGGGGAGTTCGTCGGCGGTCAGGCTGTGCGGCGTCAGGTCGGGGACGGCCTGCGCGGCGGGCAGCACCACCTGATACCCCGTACCATCCACCGCCGGATACACCGTCCGCAACGTCTCATGACGCCCGACCACATCCGCGACCGCCGCCCGCAACGCCGCCACATCCAACACACCCGACAACCGCACCGCGAACGGAATATTATTCTCCGCCGAACCGGTATCGAACTGATTCAAAAACCACATCCGCCGCTGCGCCAACGACAACGGCACCCGCTCCGGACGCTCCACCGCCACCAACGCCGGACGCTCAGCGCCGGTGTCGAATTCGGCGAGCCGGGCGGCCAGCAGCGCGACCGTCGGCGCTTCGAACACCGTACGCGCGGGCACCCGCGCGCCGATCGACGCGCCGAGCCGGGCCGCGACCTGCGTCGCGATCAGCGAGTTGCCGCCCAGCTCGAAGAAATCGTCGTCCGCGCCGATCTCGTCACCGGCGCTGAGCAATTCGCCGAACACGCCCGCGACCAATTGCTCCAGCGCTCCCGACGGCGCGCGGAACTCCTTGGTCTGCAACTGCGGCGCGGGCAGCGCGCGACGATCCAGCTTGCCCACCGGGGTCAGCGGGATCTCCTCCAGCACGGTGAGCGAGGTCGGCACCATGTGGACCGGCAGGCTGCGCTCGGCGTGCGCGATCAACTCTCCGGTGTCGATCGAGTGCCCGGTCGCCGCGTGCACATAGGACGCGAGAATCGTCGCGCCGCTGTCCAACTGGTGGCCGACGGTGACCGCGAAGTCGACGGTCTCGTGTGCGGCCAGCACCGCGTCGATCTCACCCAGCTCGATCCGGAAACCCCGGATCTTCACCTGGAAATCGTTGCGACCCAGATACTCCAACTCACCATTCGGCGTCCAACGCACCAGGTCACCGGTGCGATACAACCGGGAGTGGTTCGGGTCGAAGGGATTCGGGACGAAACGCACGGCGGTGAGACCAGGACGCAACTGGTAGCCGCGAGCCAGCTGGGGCCCGCCGATATACAGCTCGCCGACGACGCCGATCGGGACCGGCACCAGGCGCTCGTCCAGGACGTATTCGGTGGTCGTCTGGATCGGCGCGCCGATCGTCACCGGCTCGCCGGGCACCAGCGGCGCGCTGATGTTCGTCATGATCGTGGTCTCGGTCGGGCCGTACCCGTTGTAGAACTCGCGATCCCCGTCGGCGATCGGGCGCACCCAGCGCCGCACCAGCTCCGGCGGGCACGCCTCGCCACCGGCCACCACCACACGCAACTCGTCCAGCCCCGTCGGATCCACCGACGCGAGCGCGGCCGGGGTGATGAACGCGTGCGTCACGGCTTCCCGGCGCAGGAGCGCGGCGAGTTCGTCACCGCCGTAGACCGTCGGCGCGACCACGACCATGGTGGCCGCGCCGCCGAGCGCGAGCAGCAACTCCAGCACCGAGGCGTCGAACGACGGCGACGCGAAATGCAGCGTCCGCGACGCACTCGTCACCCGATACCGATCACGCTGCTCGGCACAGAAACCGGCCAGCCCGGCTTGGGTGACCACCACGCCCTTCGGCATGCCGGTCGATCCCGAGGTGTAGATGACATACGCCGGATGCTCGGCACGCAGCTGCCGCAGCCGATCCGCATAGGTGACCGGTTCGGTCGGGTACTCCTCCAGTGCCCGGGTGCAGCTGTCGGAATCGATGACCAGCCATTCGATCTCGCTGGGCAGGTCCTCCACCACGCGCGTGACGGCGAGTCCGAGCACAGCCCCGGAATCCTTCACCATGTGCTCGACGCGATCGGCCGGATAGTTCGGATCCACCGGCACGAACCCCGCACCGGTCTTCGCCACCGCCCACACCGCCACCACGGACTCCACCGACCGCGGAATACCCACCGCGACCAGATCCTCCGGACCGACCCCCCGATCGATGAGCAGCCGCGCCAACCGCGTGGACCTGGCGTCGAGTTCCGCGTAGGTGAGGTGTCCCCGAGAGCTGACCGCGTCGGCGAAAACGACCGCGGTACCGGTCGGATTCGCTTCGACGGCGGTTGCCATCAGTTGCGGGAGGGTAGTGACTCTAGGTCGCCGGGTGCGCGTGGGCCGCACCCGCGCGGGCCGCGTCACGCGAGCCCCGCTTCGTGCTTCCTGATTCCCCATCCTTGAGCCGGCAGACTATTCCCCGACAAGCGAAACATGAAAACTCTGCACATCCTGCCTGTAAGAACACGTCCTTGACACATTTCCAGCGGACGCCCTGATACAGCAAACCAACCGGGTGTGTGCATAGTCACACAACCGGGGGCTTGCGTCTGACCGCGAATCGCTTCACTCGGCGCCGAACAGTTCGGTGAGCTCGACGATAGCGGTCACAGTCGTCCAGGGCCCCGCGGGCACGCGGCCGACACCATTGTCGAGCACCACGGCCTGCAAGTCCTCCAATGCCGTCGGGTCGAGCGTGTCCAGCCCGGTCCGATCCGTCACCAGATGAGTTACCCATTCGTCGGCGAGCGACTCGGTCAGCGCGCCGTCCGCGTCGACCAGCACCACCGACGCGCCCACCGATCCGGCGGCCACCACTTCGACCAGCGCGGCCGGCGACTGCGCGCTGCCGTGCTGGAAGGTGCGCGACTCGAAGGTCAGCTCGGTGCGTGCGCGCAGCCGTCCGGCGGCCGTGGCGAGGTCGTCGTAGCTGAGCACTTGCGCACCGATGAAGGCGGGATCGCTTCCGCGCAGGGCGCGGGTGCGGTGGGCGTAGGTGACCGGGCGGGGGGATTCGGCGGCGATCTCGGCGACGAGGGTGGGGTCGTCGAGGGCGAGCCAGTCCAGCGCGCCGGTCGAGCCGGAGCCGCCGGTCGTGAGACCGATCTTGATCTCCGGTTCGTGCGGCAGCGGTGCGTCGAGTGCGTCGACCGGGACGACCGCGGCGCCGGCCTTGAGGACGGCCCAGGTGGCGATGACCGCCTCGATGCCGCGGTCCAGCCGCAGCGCGACGCCCGCGCCCGGTCCGCAGCCGCGCGCGATGAGCACCCGCGCCAACCGCGACGAACGCGCGTCGAGATCCTGGTAGGACAGCGCGTTCTCACCGGACACCACGGCGGGCCCGTCGGGGTCGTCCTCCACCGCGGCCGCCAGTGCCTGGGTCAGCGCCGTGCCCGCGGTCGCGGTGGGCGCTTCGGCGCCGACCGATCCGGCCGCCGCCGCCATCCGCTCCCGTTCGGCGTCGTCGAGGATGTCGATGTCGCCGATGAGGGTGTGCGGGTCGGTGGCGATGGTGGTGAGGATGCGTTCGAGTCGGCGGCCGAGGGTTTGGACGGTGGTTTCGTCGAACAGGTCGGTGGCGTAGGTGAACACGGTGTCGAGTTCGCCGGGGGTGCCGTCGTCGCGGTGGTGGGGGTTGACGTTGACCTGCAGGTCGAATTTCGCTGCGACGCTGCCGGTGTCGAGCGCGGCGACGGTCAGGCCGGGCAGCCGCAGGGTGGGTTGTTCGTTGTTCTGGAACGACAGCACGACGCCGAACAGGGGGTTGTGGGTGGTCGCGCGGCCGGGGGCGACGACTTCCACGACGCGTTCGAAGGGGATGTCGGCGTTGGCGAAGGCGGCCAGGTCGGTTTCGCGGGCTTGGTCGACCAGTTCGGTGAAGCTCATGCCCGCCTCGACGCGGGTGCGCAGGGCGAGGGTGTTGACGAACATGCCGACCAGGTCGTCGAGCACGCGTTCGCCGCGTCCGGCGATGGGTGTGCCGATGGCGACGTCCGGGTCACCGGACAGCCGCGCCAGCAGCACCGCCAAGGCGGCGTGCACGACCATGAACAAGGTGCAATTGTGCTCGCGCGCCAGGGCGACCAAAGCCGCGTGTACTTGCGGGGACACCGCGAAACCGGTGTTGGCGCCCCGCATGCTCGCCACGACCGGGCGGGGCCGGTCCAGCGGCAGCTCCAGTTCCCCGGTCAGTCCGGCGAGTTGATGGCGCCAATACGCCAGCTGCCGCGCGGCCACCGAGGTCTCGTCGTCGTCGGTGCCGATCACGCTGCGTTGCCAGATGGCGTAGTCGGCGTACTGCACCTCCAGCGGAGACCAGCGGGGGGAGTTGCCGCCGATACGAGCCAGGTAGGCGCTCATCAGGTCGCGCGCCAGCGGCGCCATGGACGCGCCGTCGGCGGCGATGTGGTGGGCCACGAACGCCAGCAGGTGTTCGTCGGGCCCGGACTCCAGCAGCAACGCCCGCACCGGCACTTCGGTGGTGACGTCGAACCCGGTCAGCATCAGCTCGGTGATCTGCTCGATCGGGTCATCGGTGACGACGACGTCCAGCCCGCCGGGCAGGGCTTGCTCGACGGTGAGGATCTGCTGGTACGGCAGCCCGCCCGGCCCGGTCGGATACCGGGTGCGCAGCGATTCGTGGCGTTCGAGCACGTCGGCCAGCGCGTAGCGCAGCGCGGAGACATCCAGCGCGCCGGTCAACCGGATCGCCATCGGAATGTTGTAGGCCGCCGAGGCGGGGTCGAACTGGTTGAGCACCCACATCCGCTGCTGCGCCAGCGACAACGGAATCGGTTCCACCCGCTCGGCGCGTTCCAGCACCGTGCGCGCACCCGCACCGGCGCCGGGCACCACCCGCGCGGCCAGCGCGGCCACCGTCGGCGCTTCGAACAGCTCGCGCACCGCCACATTCGCGTCCAGCGCCTCGTTGATCCGCGCCACCACCCGCGTGGCCAGCAGCGAGTTACCGCCCAACGCGAAGAAGTCGTCGTCCAAGCCGACTTCGGCGGCGCCGAGCAACCCGGCGAACACATCGGCCACCGCCTGCTCCACCGGCGAACTCGGCGCGCGGAACACCGTCGCGGAGACGAACTCCGGCGCGGGCAGCGCCCGCCGGTCCAGCTTCCCGTTCGGGGTCAGCGGCAGCGCGTCCAGCACCACGATCGCATCCGGGACCATGTAGCCGGTCAGGAACTCCGACACCTGCGCCCGCAGCACCGACGGATCCATGCTCGCCCCGGCATCGGCCACCACGTACCCGATCAAACGGTCACCGGCATGCTCGTCCTCGCGGACCAGCACCACCGCCTGACTCACTCCCGGGCAGCGCAGCAGCGCCGCTTCGATCTCGCCGAGTTCGATGCGGAATCCACGCAATTGGACCTGCTGGTCGCCACGCCCGGCGTATTCGAGGGTGGCCTGACCACCGAACCCGACCCACCGGCCGATGTCACCGGAGCGGTACATCCGCGACCCCGGCGCACCGAACGGGTTGGCCACGAACCGGGTCGCCGCCAACCCGGGACGCCCCAGGTAGCCGCGCGAGAGCTGCGCCCCCGCGACGTAGATTTCTCCGGCGACCCCGACCGGCGCCGGGTGCAACCGGTCGTCGAGCACGTACGCGTCCAGGCCCGGCAACGCGCGCCCGATCACGCTGGCCGCGTTGTCGACCATCTGCTCGTCCAGCGACAGGAACGACACGTGCACGGTGGTCTCGGTGATGCCGTACATGTTCACCAGCCAGGGCGCGTCCACCGGATGCCGCTCGTACCAGCGCTGCAGCTGACGCAGATCCAGTGCCTCGCCACCGAACACGATGTAGCGCAGAGCGAACTTGCCCTCGTCGTGGTGTGCGGCGCGGTCGGCCTCGGCGAGCTGGTAGAACGCCGAGGGCGTCTGGTTGAGCACGGTGACTTGCTCCCGGATCAGCAATTCACGGAACTGCTCCGGGGACCGGGAAGTGAGGTAGTCGACCACGACGACGGTGCCACCGTTGGCCAGCGCGCACCATAGCTCCCACACCGAGAAGTCGAAGGCGAAGGAGTGGAACAACGTCCACACGTCGGTTTCGTCGAACTCGAACAGCAATTGGGTGTTGGCGAACAGCTCGACCACATTGCGGTGCGCGACGCCGACGCCCTTGGGCACGCCGGTGGAGCCGGAGGTGTAGATGACGTAGGCCAGGTTGTCCGGGCGCAGCGGTGTGACGCGCTCGCGGTTGCGGACTCGTGCGTCGTCGTAGCCGGTGGTCTCCTCCAGCAAAAGCGCCGGAATGGTGCCCGCGGGCAGTGTGTCCAGCTCGGTAGCGGTGGTCAGGACGCACACCGGCGCGGCGTCTTCGAGCATGAATTCCAGCCGCTGTACCGGGTAGCTGGTGTCGATCGGCAGGTAGGCCGCGCCGG
>NZ_JBEYCG010000035.1:0-5969 GCF_040632645.1 Nocardia sp. NPDC019219
CTTCCAGACCTCATCCTGGGCGCGCTCGTCGAACAGCGAGATCTGCCACGGATGCACACCCACCACGGCGGTCACCCAGCCGGTCGCGACCGCCGCTTGCTTCTTCGTCGCCTACGCGGCGGCCGCGCGAACGCGAGCCGGGCCGCGAACGGCAATGCTCGGTCTCGCTTCGCTCGAGACCTGTAGTCGAGGCGAGCCGGGCACGACCGCGTGCACACGCAGAACCAGAGGGCGCGACCAACAGACTTCGGTCCCGCCGTCACGCTCCCGGCCGCCGCACCCCCTCTCGCGGCACACGGCGGACACCGCCCCTCCGCCTACGCGGATAGGCCACTCGGACGCGAGACGGGGCCGCGAGCTCCGTCTCGCTTCGCTCGATACCCGTAGTCGAAGCGAGACGGGCACGTCAGCATGCAAACGCAGAACCAGAACGCGCGACCGACACGCCACGAACTCAGTGGCCGCTCATCGCCGCCACCACGCGATGGCCGTGGAAAGACCGATGGCCGCCCACGTCGGGGCGGCCATCGGCACGACTCGGCGCGGGGCGTCGCCCCGCCGGGGTCAGACGCGGACGATCAGCGCGTCGCCCTGCCCGCCGCCGCCGCAGAGCGCGGCCGCGCCGACCCCGCCGCCGCGGCGCTTCAGTTCCAGCACCAGGTGCAGCAGGATGCGGGCGCCGGACATGCCCAGCGGGTGTCCGATGGCGATCGCGCCACCGTTGACGTTCACCTTCTCCGGGTCGATGCCCAGTTTGCGGGTGGACGCGACGCCGACCGCGGCGAACGCCTCGTTGATCTCCACCAGGTCCAGGTCGGCGGGCGAGATGCCCTCACGCACGCAGGCTTTGGCGATCGCGTTCGCGGGCTGATCCTGCAGGGTCGAGTCCGGGCCCGCGACCACGCCCGCCGCGCCGATCTCGGCGATCCAGGACAACCCGAGCGACTGCGCCTTCTCCTTGCTCATCACCACAACCGCGGCGGCGCCGTCGGAGATCTGCGACGCGGTCCCCGCGGTGATGGTGCCGTCCTTACGGAACGCCGGACGCAGCTTGGCCAGCGACTCCACCGTGGTGTCGGCGCGAATGCCCTCGTCCGTGGTCACCAGCACCGGATCGCCCTTACGCTGCGGCACCGCGACCGGGACCACCTCGTCGTCGAAGACGCCGTTCTTCCAGGCCGCCGCCGCACGCTGGTGCGAAGCGGCCGCGAACGCGTCCTGATCCTCCCGGCTGATCCGGTCGGTCTCGTTGCGCTGCTCGGTGAGCGCGCCCATGGCCTGGTCGGTGAAGATGTCGTGCAGACCGTCGTAGGCCATGTGGTCGCGCAACGTCACATCGCCGTACTTGAAGCCCTCCCTGCTCTTCTCCAGCAGGTGCGGCGCCTGGCTCATCGACTCCTGACCGCCCGCGACGACGATCTCGTACTCGCCCGCCCGGATCAGCTGATCGGCCAGCGCGATCGCGTTGATGCCGGACAGGCAGACCTTGTTCAGCGTCAGTGCGGGCACGTCCATCGGGATGCCCGCGGCCACCGCCGCCTGCCGGGCCGGGATCTGCCCCGCGCCCGCGGTGAGCACCTGACCCATGATCACGTAGTCGACCTGGTCGGGCGCGACGCCGCCCTTTTCCAGCGCCGCCTTGATCGCGAACCCGCCCAGATCGGAACCGCTGAAGTCCTTCAGACCTCCGAGCAGCCTGCCGACCGGGGTACGCGCACCGGAGACGATCACGGAAGTGGTCACGACGAGCCTCGCATTCGTAGATCGGACCTGCCCCGCGCCCGCATCGGGCCGCGCGAGAGCAGGTGTTCCTACTCAACGGTAGCGGGTGCGCCTCGCGCGCCCAGTGCCAGGTCGCGCTACTTTCGAAGGGTGAGCAACGTTATCGAACAGTCATCTTTCATCCCGGCGGATTACGTCACCGCGGTCGATCACGTCGGCATCGCGGTGCCGGACCTGGACGCGGCGGTCGCCTGGTATGCCGAGAACCTCGGCATGGTCGAGACCCACCGCGAGGTCAACGAGGCTCAGGGCGTGCACGAGGCGATGCTGTCGCTGCCCGGCGCACCCGACCGCGCCACTGCCCTGCAGTTGCTGGCTCCGCTCAACGCGGAATCCACCATCGCGAAGTTCATCGACCGCAGCGGACCCGGCTTGCAGCAACTGGCCTACCGGGTGACCGACATCGAGGCCGTCTCGGCGCACCTGCGCGCCAAGGGTCTGCGTTTGCTGTACGAGGCGCCACGGCACGGAACGGCCGATTCCCGCATCAATTTCATCCACCCAAAGGATGCTGGAGGTGTGCTGATCGAGTTGGTCGAACCGAACGCGAATGTTACGCACTAGTATCGCCGTCAGGCCGGGAAAACTCGTTGGAATGACATTCGCAGTCGAGTCACCATCGGCTGCCCCCAGGCTGTAGTTTGTGTGCCATGTCGTCACCCGAGTCCGATCGCAATCGCTTCGTTGCACTGCCCTTCACCGTTGTGCGCAAGGGTTATGCGCAAGACGAGGTGCGTAATTACTTCGACCGCTTCGACGCGGAACTGAGAGTCACCGCCACCGACCGCGATGCGGCTGCGGCACAAGCACGTAACCTCGCGAGCCAGCTGGAAGACGCGCGCGACGAGATCGACGAACTCCGCAAGGAGGTCGACCGACTCTCGGTGCCGCCGACCACCGCGGAAGGCATGTCCGACCGCATCTCCCGTATGCTCCGGCTCGCCTCCGACGAGGCGTCCGAGGTCCGTGCCCTGGCCCAGGCCGAGGCCGCGGAGATGGTGTCGATCGCCGAGCAGCAGGCCACCGAGATGCGTGGCAAGTACGAGTCGCTGCTCGCGGAGACCAAGGAGAAGCGCGAGGCGCTCGAAATCGAGTTCGAGCAGACCCTCGCGAACGCACGCACCGAGTCCGCCAAGATCATCGAGGCCGCTCAGGCCGAGGCCGACCGCATCGCGAAGGAAGCCGACGCGAAGCGCAAGGCCACCCAGCAGGACTTCGAGGCCACCATGGCCGAGCGTCGCACCAAGCTCACCCGCGCCATGGAGGAGCTGGAAGCCACCAGCCGCGCCGAGGCCGCCCAGCGGATCAAGGACGCGACCGACGAGGCCAACCGCCTCATCACCTCCGCCACCCAGACCTCCGAGCGCAAGATCGCGCACGCGAAGGAACTGGCCGAGGAGATGCGCGTGCTGCGCGGCCGCGTGCTCGCCCAGCTGCTCGGTATCCGCGGTCAGCTCGACTCGGTGCCCGCGATGCTCGCCGCGGTCAACCGGGAAAGCGAATTGCTGGACGGCGTCCCGGATCAGCGCAAGTCGATCGGCGGCAACACCAAGTCGGTCACCGGTTCCCGGCAGAAGGCGATCCCCGAGGTCGCCACCGAGGACGAGGACATCGACTCGGAGGAGCGCGAGAGCGCCGACATCAGCAACTGACGTCGGGCGCAACGGCGACAGTAGCGATATCTCAACCGAATTCACCGAAGGCCGCCCCTGCCAGGGCGGCCTTCCCTAATTCCAGCCTCGACCGAACCCACACGGCCCCCATGCCATTCGACAGACGCGCGTGGCACTCGTCGAGCGGGTTCTGTGTCGGTCATCTCGTGCAGCCTCCAGGACGACAGCACGCCGCAACGCCAAAGAACGCGACCACCCGTTCGCGACGGCGACGAGCGGCAGCCCACTAAGCCGGTGATGATCAAGGCTCAGAAGGCCGGTGGCCGCGGTAAGGCCGGTGGTTGTCAAGTACGCCGCGCCCCCGGAGGACGCGCTCCCGCACGCGCATCCCCGGATTCCGCGTGCGCACAGCACAGTGGCCGCCGACACCATCCCCACGCGCTCGATACGCCGAGACGACGAGCGCGGGCTTGCGGCATACCTGACGCGGCCCACATGCCCGGCTGGACGAGTCAGGACCACCGACGAGTGATCCGGCGGGTCCGGCGGCCGTTCCAGCAGCCACGATGCCAATGCCGCCGATCGTCCTCTCCGCCGTACGCGGGCCAGGCGACGATGTGAGCGACCCCGGGCGGAATCTCATGGTCACAGCCGGGGCAGCGATAGGTCTTGGTCGCGCGGGTGCCCGGGATGGCGCGGACCACATACGTCTCATCACCGTCCGGACCCGATTCGGTGCGTCCGAAAACCTCGCCGAGCGGCGCGCCACCCGCCGGCCGGCGATCAGCGTGGCGATCCGAACGCGGTTTCCGGCGGGGCATGCGACAAGCCTATTACCCGCCCGCGCACGCCCCGCATGCCCCCGAACTCAGAACAGGCGGAATTCGTTGCTCTCCGTGCCGCGCAGGGCGTCGTAATCGAGTGTGAGGCAGCGGATACCGCGGTCCTCGGCGAGCGTGCGCGCCTGCGGCTTGATCTGCTGGGCGGCGAAGACGCCCGCGACCGGAGCGAGCAGTGGATCCCGGTTCAGCAACTCCAGGTAGCGGGTGAGTTGTTCGACGCCGTCGATTTCCCCGCGCCGTTTGATCTCCACCGCCACGGTGCCGCCGTCGGCGTCCCGGCACAGCAGGTCCACCGGACCGATAGCGGTCATGTACTCACGACGGATGAGCGAGAAACCGGCCCCGAGCGTATGCACGTGCTCGGCCAGCAGCTCTTGGAGATGAGCCTCCACTCCGTCCTTCACCAAGCCCGGGTCGACGCCGAGTTCGTGTGAAGAGTCGTGTTCGATGTCCTCGATGGTGATGCGGAGTTCCTCACCGGCCTTGTTGGTGACGACCCATAGTGCCTTCGCACCGTCCGGCAGCTGCGCGTCACCGTTGCGTTCTTCCAACCAGCACGGCGGGCTCATCCAGTTCAGCGGCTTGTACGAGCCGCCGTCGGAATGCACGAGCACCGAGCCGTCCGCTTTCATCAGCAGCAGTCTGCGGGCCATCGGCAGATGGGCGGTGAGTCGCCCCACGTAGTCGACCTGACAGCGAGCAATCACTAGGCGCACCCAAGCACTGTAGGCGAGCGGCTCGCGGCGGCCGCCGTCAGCCCATGAGCAGCGTCGCGGCGAGGATCGCGCTCGCCGCGAGCAAGGCGCTCTCGAGCCGGGTGAGCCGGTGCGCGGGGGTGGTGGACCTGGTCGTCATGAGAAAGCCGACCGCGGTCCCGATCATGAACGCCACCAGATGTCCGACGTGGGTGAACGTCTGCTCGATCAGCACGCCTTCGACCGCGACGATGAACCACAGCGTCGCCCAGGCGATGCGCCACCGGTGCGGCACCGCCGCCACCAGCGCGCCGATCAGCGCCATGGCGCCGTAGCTGACGCCGACGTCCTCGGCCCAGCGGATGCTGGCAGGCACCCACCCGGCTTGCACACCGACCCACAGGCCCGCCGCGACCAGCAGGGTCGCGCCGATGTGACCGGCCAGGAAGACGCGCACCGCCCGCAGCGCGCCGAAGCGCAGCTCGGCCAGGGCGAGCAGACAGGCCAGCAACGGAATGATGACCCACGACCCCACTACGTCGCCGATCACGAAGGCACTGGCCAGCAGTGTCCCGAGGCGGCCGCTCAGCAGGTTGTGCAGGTTGGTGCTCGCGTGCAGCACCATTCTGGTCTGCGCGGAGTCGCTCAGCACGGAGAAGACCGCCGAGACGACGATCAGTCCGGACAGATACACGGCCGTCGCGGGCAACCTCAGCCGCCGCCAGCGCGATCGCGGCGGAGCGGCGGGGTCGAGCGGCGCCGAATGGGCCGGCGTCGTCGCGACGATCATGCGTACCTCCGTTGTCCGCGCGGATACGACGATGCCATCCATGGTGCCTGGCCGCACGGTACGTACTCCAGGTACTCCCTGGAAATTTGCTGCAAAACACAGTTTTGCCCCGGAAATGGCGAAAGGCCCTCGACTGTGTCGAGGGCCTTTCGGGAAAGGATGTTCCGGCGGTGTCCTACTCTCCCACACCCTGTCGAGTGCAGTACCATCGGCGCTGGCAGGCTTAGCTTCCGGGTTCGGAATGGGA
>NZ_JBEYCG010000036.1:0-5170 GCF_040632645.1 Nocardia sp. NPDC019219
ATGCCGTCGATCATCAGCAGTCTCTGTGTGTTGTTTCAGATACCGCACAGTGGACGCGTAGCAACCTTTGTTGGTAAGTCCTCGGCCGATTAGTACCGGTCACCTCCACACGTTACCGTGCTTCCAGTTCCGGCCTATCAACCCCATGGTCTATAGGGGGCCTTAACCACTCGAAGGTGGTGAGAAACCTCATCTTGGAACAGGCTTCCCGCTTAGATGCTTTCAGCGGTTATCCCTTCCGAACGTAGCCAACCAGCAGTGCCCTTGGCAGGACAACTGGCACACCAGAGGTTCGTCCGTCCCGGTCCTCTCGTACTAGGGACAGCCTTCCTCAAGTTTCTGACGCGCGCGGCGGATAGAGACCGAACTGTCTCACGACGTTCTAAACCCAGCTCGCGTGCCGCTTTAATGGGCGAACAGCCCAACCCTTGGGACCTACTCCAGCCCCAGGATGCGACGAGCCGACATCGAGGTGCCAAACCATCCCGTCGATATGGACTCTTGGGGAAGATCAGCCTGTTATCCCCGGGGTACCTTTTATCCGTTGAGCGACACCGCTTCCACATGCCGGTGCCGGATCACTAGTCCCGACTTTCGTCCCTGCTCGACCCGTCAGTCTCACAGTCAAGCTCCCTTGTGCACTTGCACTCGACACCTGATTGCCAACCAGGCTGAGGGAACCTTTGGGCGCCTCCGTTACATTTTGGGAGGCAACCGCCCCAGTTAAACTACCCACCAGGCACTGTCCCTGAACCCGATCAGGGTCCGAGGTTAGAAGTCCAATACGACCAGAGTGGTATTTCAACGACGACTCCACGAACACTGGCGTGCCCGCTTCACAGTCTCCCACCTATCCTACACAAACCGTACCGAACACCAATACCAAGCTATAGTGAAGGTCCCGGGGTCTTTTCGTCCTGCCGCGCGTAACGAGCATCTTTACTCGTAATGCAATTTCGCCGAGTCTGTGGTTGAGACAGCAGAGAAGTCGTTACGCCATTCGTGCAGGTCGGAACTTACCCGACAAGGAATTTCGCTACCTTAGGATGGTTATAGTTACCACCGCCGTTTACCGGGGCTTAAATTCTCAGCTTCGCCACCGAAGTGGCTAACCGGTCCTCTTAACCTTCCGGCACCGGGCAGGCGTCAGTCCGTATACATCGTCTTACGACTTCGCACGGACCTGTGTTTTTAGTAAACAGTCGCTTCTCTCTGGTCTCTGCGACCACACCCAGCTCAGACCGCAAGGATCGTCACCAGACGTGGTCCCCCTTCTCCCGAAGTTACGGGGGCATTTTGCCGAGTTCCTTAACCACAGTTCTCTCGATCGCCTCGGTATTCTCTACCTGACCACCTGTGTCGGTTTGGGGTACGGGCCGTGTACCAACTCACTAGAGGCTTTTCTCGGCAGCATAGGATCACTGAATTCGCCTCAATCGGCTACGCATCACGTCTCAGGCACATGAGTGACGGATTTGCCTACCACTCGCCCTACACGCTTACACCAGGTACTCCATCACCTGGCCCAGCTACCTTCCTGCGTCACCCCATCGCTTGACTACTACAGCAGGGGTCGTGCGCAGCCGCTTCAAGCTTCCCGAAGGAAGTCCATCCACATTTGGGCACTTAGCACCACTGATTCGCCACTGGGCGCGGATACACGGGTACGGGAATATCAACCCGTTGTCCATCGACTACGCCTGTCGGCCTCGCCTTAGGTCCCGACTCACCCTGGGCGGATTAACCTGGCCCAGGAACCCTTGGTCATTCGGCGGACGAGTTTCTCACTCGTCTTTCGCTACTCATGCCTGCATTCTCACTCGCACAGCCTCCACCACTAGGTCACCCTGTGACTTCCACGGCTGCACGACGCTCCCCTACCCACCCCAACACCTGGCTCGAAAGCAGGCGCATGTTGGAGTGCCGCGGCTTCGGCGGTGTACTTGAGCCCCGCTACATTGTCGGCGCAGGATCACTTGACCAGTGAGCTATTACGCACTCTTTCAAGGGTGGCTGCTTCTAAGCCAACCTCCTGGTTGTCTTCGCGACCCCACATCCTTTTCCACTTAGTACACGCTTAGGGGCCTTAGCCGGCGATCTGGGCTGTTTCCCTCTCGACTACGAAGCTTATCCCCCGCAGTCTCACTGCCACGCTCTCACACACCGGCATTCGGAGTTTGGCTGACTTCGGTAAGCTTGTGGGCCCCCTAGGCCATCCAGTAGCTCTACCTCCGATGTGAAACACGTGACGCTGCACCTAAATGCATTTCGGGGAGAACCAGCTATCACGGAGTTTGATTGGCCTTTCACCCCTACCCACAGCTCATCCCCTCAGTTTTCAACCTAAGTGGGTTCGGGCCTCCACGACGTCTTACCGTCGCTTCACCCTGGCCATGGGTAGATCACTCCGCTTCGGGTCCATGACATGCGACTCTGGGCGCCCTATTCGGACTCGCTTTCGCTACGGCTACCCCACACGGGTTAACCTCGCCACACACCGATGACTCGCAGGCTCATTCTTCAAAAGGCACGCCATCACCCCACCCCAAAGGGAAGGCTCTGACGGATTGTAAGCGTCCGGTTTCAGGTACTATTTCACTCCCCTCCCGGGGTACTTTTCACCTTTCCCTCACGGTACTAGTCCGCTATCGGTCACCAGGGAGTATTCAGGCTTACCGGGTGGTCCCGGCAGATTCACAGCAGATTTCACGGGCCCGCTGCTACTCGGGCACCCACTACAACAGAGCACGCATTTTCGCCTACGGGATTCTCACCCTCTACGACAGGCCGTTCCAGACCACTTCGACTAACACGCACTTTTCTGACTGTTGCCTACCACGGCAGTGATAGGAAAGTGAGCCCCACTACCCCACACGTGCAACACCTGCCGGCTATCACACACGCATGGTTTAGCCTCATCCGCTTTCGCTCGCCACTACTCACGGAATCACAATTGTTTTCTCTTCCTGTGGGTACTGAGATGTTTCACTTCCCCACGTTCCCTCCCAACCGCCTATATATTCAGCGGCAGGTGACACGACATCACTCGTGCCGGGTTTCCCCATTCGGAAATCCTCGGATCTCAGCTCGGTTGACAGCTCCCCGAGGCTTATCGCAGCCTCCTACGTCCTTCATCGGCTCCTGGTGCCAAGGCATCCACCGAACGCTCTTAAACACTTACAAACAAAGATGCTCGCGTCCACTGTGCAGTTCTCAAACAACACACCCACCCGAACCCTCACGCAAGACCAGCACCCTCCCAAGAAGGCCGGTATCAAGCAGATCCGAGCAGATCGTTATCTCTTGCCTGGAAAGAACGTCTGTTCTTTCAGGACCCAACAGTGTGTCGATATATCCCCGCCGACAACCACACAGGGCCGCCGTCGATGCGAAGAAGTTGTCAGCGTTCCACCCATGAGCTCCGCAGTCCCACATTCGAGGACATGAACGGCTCTGGCACAGCCACACTCGACTGTTCGAGGCGACCGAGCAGATGCTCCTTAGAAAGGAGGTGATCCAGCCGCACCTTCCGGTACGGCTACCTTGTTACGACTTCGTCCCAATCGCCGATCCCACCTTCGACGGCTCCCTCCCACAAGGGGTTAGGCCACCGGCTTCGGGTGTTACCGACTTTCATGACGTGACGGGCGGTGTGTACAAGGCCCGGGAACGTATTCACCGCAGCGTTGCTGATCTGCGATTACTAGCGACTCCAACTTCACGGGGTCGAGTTGCAGACCCCGATCCGAACTGAGACCGGCTTTAAGGGATTCGCTCCACCTCACGGTATCGCAGCCCTCTGTACCGGCCATTGTAGCATGTGTGAAGCCCTGGACATAAGGGGCATGATGACTTGACGTCGTCCCCACCTTCCTCCGAGTTGACCCCGGCAGTCTCCTGCGAGTCCCCGGCATAATCCGCTGGCAACACAGGACAAGGGTTGCGCTCGTTGCGGGACTTAACCCAACATCTCACGACACGAGCTGACGACAGCCATGCACCACCTGTACACCGACCACAAGGGGGCCTACATCTCTGCAGGTTTCCGGTGTATGTCAAACCCAGGTAAGGTTCTTCGCGTTGCATCGAATTAATCCACATGCTCCGCCGCTTGTGCGGGCCCCCGTCAATTCCTTTGAGTTTTAGCCTTGCGGCCGTACTCCCCAGGCGGGGCGCTTAATGCGTTAGCTACGGCACGGATCCCGTGGAAGGAAACCCACACCTAGCGCCCACCGTTTACGGCGTGGACTACCAGGGTATCTAATCCTGTTCGCTACCCACGCTTTCGCTTCTCAGCGTCAGTTACTGCCCAGAGACCCGCCTTCGCCACCGGTGTTCCTCCTGATATCTGCGCATTTCACCGCTACACCAGGAATTCCAGTCTCCCCTGCAGTACTCAAGTCTGCCCGTATCGCCTGCAAGCTCACAGTTGAGCTGTGAGTTTTCACAGACGACGCGACAAACCGCCTACAAGCTCTTTACGCCCAGTAATTCCGGACAACGCTCGCACCCTACGTATTACCGCGGCTGCTGGCACGTAGTTGGCCGGTGCTTCTTCTACAGGTACCGTCACTCACGCTTCGTCCCTGTCGAAAGAGGTTTACAACCCGAAGGCCGTCATCCCTCACGCGGCGTCGCTGCATCAGGCTTTCGCCCATTGTGCAATATTCCCCACTGCTGCCTCCCGTAGGAGTCTGGGCCGTGTCTCAGTCCCAGTGTGGCCGGTCGCCCTCTCAGGCCGGCTACCCGTCGTCGCCTTGGTAGGCCATTACCCCACCAACAAGCTGATAGGCCGCGGGCCCATCTCGCACCGATAAATCTTTCCACCACCAACCATGCGACCAGTGGTCATATCCGGTATTAGACCCAGTTTCCCAGGCTTATCCCGAAGTGCGAGGCAGATCACCCACGTGTTACTCACCCGTTCGCCGCTCGTGTACCCCGAAGGGCCTTACCGCTCGACTTGCATGTGTTAAGCACGCCGCCAGCGTTCGTCCTGAGCCAGGATCAAACTCTCCGTTGAAGACTCACGAAACACCCCCGAAGAGGTGAATCAGAAATATCTAAACTAGAGTCCGAAAACCTAGCAAAACAATCGCCAGCCGGAAAATTAGCTGACAAAAAATGCCCGACCCTCCACACGGGGAGCGGAAGAGCCGGAACCAAAAAA
>NZ_JBEYCG010000037.1:0-5072 GCF_040632645.1 Nocardia sp. NPDC019219
AACCCCCAACAGCGGATCGAACTCCCCACACAACTCATCGAAAACCGCAGCAAACACCGGAAACGCCGCATACAACCCCGCCCCCATACCCACCCGCTGCGCACCCTGACCCGTGAACAAGAACGCGATCTTGCCGCCGACCGAAGCGCCTTCCGCCACCCCCGGTGACGAAACACCCGCCGCCAGGTCCGCCAGTCCGGTCAGCATGGCCTCGCGGTCGCCCGCGATGACGACGCCGCGCCGATCGAACCGCGTGCGCGTGGTCAGCAGGGTGTGCGCGACATCCGCCGGGTCCGCCTCCGGATGCGCCGCCACCCACTCGCGCAGCCGGGCGGCCTGCGCACGCAGTCCCGCTTCGGTTTTCGCCGACACCACCAGCGGCACCATGCCCGCGCCCGCGGCGGGACCGTCCGTGGTGACCGGCGCGGCGGCGTGCTCCGCGCCTGCGGCGGCCTCCTCGAGGATCAGGTGCGCGTTGGTGCCGCTGATCCCGAACGAGGACACACCGGCCCGGCGCACCCGGTCCACCGACGCGGGCCACGGCCGTTCCTCGGTGAGCAGCCGCACCGCGCCCGCCGACCAATCCACATGCGGCGACGGCGCGTCCACGTGCAAGGTCTTCGGCAACGTCTCGTGCCGCAGCGCCTGCACGATCTTGATCACGCCGCCGATCCCCGAGGCGGCTTGCGAATGACCGATATTCGATTTCAGGGATCCGACCCACAACGGTTCCGCGCGCCCTTGTCCGTAGGTCGCGATCAGCGCTTGTGCCTCGATCGGATCACCCAGCGGCGTCCCGGTGCCGTGTGCCTCCACCACATCCACATCCGCGGGCGCCAACCCCGCCGCGGCCAGCGCCGAAGCGATCACCCGCTCCTGCGACGGACCGTTCGGCGCGGTCAAACCATTGCTCGCACCGTCCTGATTCACCGCCGAACCGCGAATCACCGCCAGCACCTCGTGCCCCGCGCGCCGCGCGTCCGACAAACGCTCCAGCACCAGCACACCGACACCCTCGGACCAGCCCACGCCGTCCGCCGACGCCGAGAACGCCTTACAGCGCCCGTCGCGCGACAACCCGCGCTGACGGGAGAATTCCAAGAACATGAACGGCGTCGACATCACCTGCGCGCCACTGGCCAGCACCAGCGAACTCTCCCCTTGGCGCAGTGCCTGACAGGCCAGATGGATGGCCACCAGAGACGACGAACACGCCGTATCCACGGTTACCGCCGGACCTTCCAGACCCAGCGTGTAGGCGACCCGGCCGGAGAGCACGCTGCTGGTCGAGCCGGTGCCGACATAACCTTCCGCGATCGCGCCCGCGGCTTTGGCGATCTCCTCGTAGTCCTGGTACGACACGCCGGTGAAAACGCCCGCGTCGCTGCCGCGCAACGACGCCGGGTCGATGCCGGCGTGCTCCAGCGCTTCCCAGGACGCCTCGAGCAGTAAGCGCTGCTGGGGATCCATGGCCGCCGCCTCCCGCGGCCCGATCCCGAAGAATCCCGCGTCGAACTCCGCGACGTCGGAGAGGAAGCCGCCGTACCGCAGATACGAGGTCCCGGAATGGTCGGGATCGGGATGGAACAGCCGGTCCAGATCCCAGCCGCGGTCGGCCGGGAACTCGCCGATCGCGTCCGTTCCGGCCGCCACCAGCTCCCACAGCCCGTCGGGTGAGCTGACGCCGCCCGGGTACCGGCAGCTCATGCCCACGATCGCGATGGGCTCGTCGGTGCGGACGCGGCGTTTGACGCGGGCGGCGCGGCCCGCGTCCGCCTCGTCCCCGTCACCGACCCGGGAGCGCACGAACGCGGCCACGGCCGCGGCGGTGGGATGGTCGAACACCAGCGTGGACGGCAGCTGCACGCCGGTGGCCTTGGCGAGGCGATTGCGGAACTCCACCCCGGCCAGCGAATCGAAGCCGAGCTCGGTGAACGGCGCGGCGGGGTCGATGGCGTCGCCGGAGATATGGCCGAGCACACCGGCGACCTGTTCGCGCACGACGTCCAGCACGATCGCCGCACGCTCCTGTTCCGGCGCGGCGGCCAAGCGCCGCGCCAACGTCCCGCTCGTGTCGGCGGCCCGCCGCACGGGCACCGCGACGATCGACTGCAGCAGCCGCGGCAGCGCCCCTTCGCGGGCCTGCACCGCCAGCGCCTCGGTATCGAACTCCGTCGCGATCAGGACCGGCGACGGCGCGGCGAGGGCGCGATCGAACAGCGCCAAGCCGTCCGCCGTCGTCAACGGCCGCACGCCGAGCCGGCCCATCCGCGCCATCGCCGCGCCGCCCAGACCGCTGGTCATGCCGATGCTCTGGTTCCACGAGCCCCACGCGATCGATACCGCGGGCAGTCCCGCCGCGCGCCGCCGGAACGCCAGCGCGTCCAGGAACGCGTTCGCCGCAGCGTAGTTGCCCTGGCCGGGAGCGCCGACCGCACCCGCGACCGAGGAGAACAGCACGAAGGCCGCGAGGTCGCGGGTCAGCTCGTGCAGATGCCACGCGGCGTCGGCCTTCGACGCCAGCACCCGATCGAGCTGCCCGGCGGTCAAGGTCTCGATGGTGGCGTCGTCGAGCACACCCGCGGAATGGATCACCGCGCTGGGCGCGAATTCGCCGGGCAGTCCGGCCAGCAGCGCCGCGACCGCGGCCCGATCGCTCACGTCGCAGGCCGCTACGCGCACCCGCGCGCCCGCGGCGGTCAGCTCGCCGACCAGCGCGGCCACCCCGTCGGCGTGTTCACCGCGCCGCGACACCAGCACCAGTCGCCGCGCGCCGTGCGTGGCGACGACGTGCCGCGCCACCTCCGCTCCCAGTCCGCCGGTGCCGCCGGTGATCAGCACCGCGCCCGGACCGAACGAATCGCCGTCCGCCGTCACCGCCGCGTGCTGCTTGCGCAGCCGAGGGACGCGCAGTCCACCGCCGCGCACGGCCAGCTGCGGTTCGTCCGACCGCACCGCCGCGGTGACCATCTCGGCGGTGACGTCGTCCTCCGGACCGGCGTCCAGGAGAACGAACCGGCCGGGGTGCTCGGCCTGGGCACTGCGCACCAGGCCGCACACCGCCGCGCCCGCCGGGTCCGGCCGCTCGTCCGGCAGGCCGGCGGCTCCCCGCGTCAGGATCACCAGTCGCGCCTCGCGCCCGCGTTCCCCGGCCTGCCACGCCCGCAACAGCTCCAGCGTCGCCCGCAGCCAGGCTCGCGTCCGTGCCGGCACGTCGCTCCCTGCCCCGGTGGGCGACCACACGACGATCTCCGGCGCCTGGTCGCCGAGCAGATCGGCGAGTTCCTCGCCGCGGCGCTCGGCACCGGCCACCTCGGCGTCGCCGAGCAGCGCGACCGTCGCGGCCGTCCCGCCCGGGGCCGCAGGCACCGGGACCCATTCGATGTCCGACAAGGAGGCGCGCCGCCCGGCCCCGCGGCCGAGCGCCTCGGCATCCACCGGGCGAGCGGTGAGCGATTCCAGGCTCAGCACGGGCGCACCGGTGTCGTCGACGGCGGTCACCCGAACGCGTCCGGCGCCCGAGCGCTCCAGCCGCACCCGGACGGCGGCCGTCCCCGCGCGGTACAGCCGGACCCCGCCGAACGAGAACGGCAGCGGCAGCCTGCCCGCGGGCATGTCCTGGGCCAGTTCGGTGATCGCGGTGTGGAAGGCGGCGTCCAGCAGGGCGGGGTGCATCCCGAAAGCCGGTGCCTGGTCGCTCGATTCGGCTGGCAGCGACACCTCCGCGAGCAGGTCGTCACCGTCACGCCAGGCCGACGTGACGCCCTGGAACACCGGGCCGTAATCGAACCCGAGGCGCGCCAACCGGTCGTAGAGCCGGTCCACCGGCACGGGTTCGGCCTCGGCCGGCGGCCATTCCGCGTCCTCTGCCGAGGCGAACCAGCTCGATTCGACCCACGCGGGAACACCTTCCGTCCCGGGGGCGAGGACACCGTTGGCATGCGGCACCCACTCGCCCGCATCGGCATCCTCGGCCGCGACCGCGCGCGAATAGATGACGAACCGGCGCCCGCCCGCCTCGTCGGCGGGTTCGACGGTCAGCTGGACGTCGACCGCCGTGTCGTCGGCGAGCAGCAGCGGCGCCTCCAGCAGCAGTTCCTCGACGAGATCGGTGCCGAGCCGGGCGCCCGCGGTCAGCGCCAGTTCCACGAAGGCGGTGCCCGGCAGCAGCACCGACCCGAAGGCGACGTGGTCGGCCAGCCACGGATGCGTCCGCACCGACAGCCGGCCGGTGAACAGCCATTCGTCCCGCCCGGCCAACGGCACGGCGCCGGTGAGCATCGGATGATCCGACGACTTCAGTGACGGCTCGATCGCGAGCGGTTCCAACCAGTACCGCTGTCGTTGGAACGCATACGTCGGCAGGGCCACGCGGGTCAGCGGCCGGCCGGCGAACAGCGGCCGCCAGTGCACGTCGATACCGGCCGTGTGGGCGTGCGCGAGCATGGTGACGTACTGCGTCACCTCATCGGCCGAACGACGTGACGCGGCGGTCACCATCGACTCGGCTTCCACCTCCGGATGTTCGGCCAGGCACCGGCGTGTCGTCGCCGCGAGCACCGCGTCCGGGCCGATTTCGACGAAGCGGCGGACGCCGGCGGCCACCAGGGCGTCCACCCCCGGCGCGAACCGCACACAACCGCGCAACTGCTCGACCCAGTATCCCGGGTCGGTCAGTTCGGCCTCGGCGAGCACGCCGGAGACATTCGATACCACCGCGACGGTGGGCGTCCGGTACGTCAGCCGCTGGGCGACGGCGCGGAATTCGGCCAGCATGGGGTCCATCCGCGCGGAATGGAACGCATGGCTGACACGCAGCCGGGATGTCTTGACGCCCGCATCCGACAGCTGTCGCTCGACTTGATCGACGGCGTCCGCGTCACCGGAGATCACGACCGACGACGGGCCGTTCACGGCTGCCACCGACAGCGCGTTCCCGTGCGCGGCGATGAGCTCGACGGCGCGCTGCTCGGTCACCGCGGCGGCGAGCATGGCGCCGCCTTCGGGCAACCCACCCATCAACCGCCCCCGCGCCGCCACCAACGCACACGCATCAGCCCTCGACCACACCC
>NZ_JBEYCG010000038.1:0-2529 GCF_040632645.1 Nocardia sp. NPDC019219
GCACCGGCGCGACCGGAGCCGCCGCCAAAGCCATCCAGGTGGCACTCGCCCAACTCGGCGACCCCTACGTCTACGGTGCGGAAGGGCCGAACGCTTTCGACTGCTCGGGCCTGATGCAATACGCGGCGGCAGCCGCCGGGGTCCGGATTCCCCGAGTCGCGGCCGACCAATACCGCACCCTGCCCAAGGTGAATCCGCGAGACATCAAGCCCGGCGATCTCATCTTCCCCTCGAGTTCGTTCAAGGGGCCGAACAATCCGGGCCACGTCATCATGTACATCGGCAACGGCATGTGTGTCGAAGCTCCCCGTACCGGCGGCCACGTCCAGTACCGGAAACTGCCCAGCAGTTACGCGGCCGCGCGGTGGGCGTGATCAGTTGATCCGGCGTGCCCTCGGTGCGTCCCTGCCGCAACGGAACTCATCGGCCGCAAACGACCATCAATACCCCACGTACGAGCCGCCGCCGCGCATCTGCACGATTCCCGGCACATTGCTGACCGACCCGTAACGTTCGATGGCATACCGAACGCCCGCGACGATATTGTCCACCGGATTCCAGATATCACGATGCCCCGGAACGGAATACGCGTTGAACGTCGGATCGATCGTCTGCATCAGGCCTTTCGACGGAATTCCGGCCGCGGCGTTGCTGTCCCAGAGATTGATCGCGTTCGGGTTGCCGCCGGACTCGTGCTGGATGATCGCCGCGATGTCGGCCGGATCGATCTGGCGCGTGTCGTAGCCGTGCTGGCGCAACACCTGCAAGGCTTCGTTGATCCATTGCCCCTGTTGGCCGGACGGCCGCGAGCGTGGCGGACCGCCGCTGGGCCCGTGCACGCCGGAGTGCGCCGTGCGGCGGGGCCGCCGCGGCTGGACGGGACGCGACTCACGCAGGTAGCGGTCGGCCAGGGCAGCCACCCGATCGGCGGTGAGCACTGCCGCGGCCTGCCCCTGGCCGAGCACGGTTCCCGCCCGTTGCAAGGCGTTGTCCAAGGTGGAGATCACCAACTGCCTGCTCGCGTTGGCGTCCTGGACATTGCCGAGCGCGGTCAGGGCGGTGTTCACCTCGGCGATGATCGAGCCGATCGCGGCGCGTCCCTGCGTGCTGTTGTCCACCGCGCCGCCGAGGATGCGTTCCAACTCGGCGTTCATCGACTGTGTGGCATCGCCGTGGCGTGCTCGATTCAGATTGCTGTCGGCGTACCGGGAACCGAGCGCACCGTCCCACACGACGGGTCCGCTCGGCCGTGCCGCGTCGAGATCGGGCGGCGCGTACGGTTGTCCCGTCACGGCAGTCGGCGGGCCGTCACCGTATTGGGCGGCGATGGCCGCCAACGCGCCCATCGCCGCGGCCGCCATGGGCGTGGACGAGCCCCCCATGCCGAGCGCGTCCGAGCGCGGAACGGAGGTGGAACCCGAAGCCGGGGAAGTCGTCTCGGATGCCTGCGGTGCATTCTGCGCGCGCCCCTGAGCCGTCGCACTGGTCGGCGCCGCGGCAGCCGCACCTGGCTGTGGCCGCGGGATCGGGGTGGGAGCGCCGCGCGTCGCGGACTTGGCGGGGCGGTGCGGCGCGGTGGTAGTGGCGCTCGCGCGCACGTCGCGAGGATCGCCGGGATCATGGGGATCTCGCTCGGGGCCAGTACGATCCGTCGGAGCCATCAGTTTCCCCGATGCGCGCGGACACTACACACGGTGACCACAGAGGCAGCCATGATTCACCTTCCGCCGGATGCCCCGGTACGCGCACTGCCGATCGCCGGACACGATCAGTGCGTGCTGGAGCCGGAGGAGTGCACAGCCGACGCGGCAGCGACGTCGCTATCCGCGCCGATGCGGTGAACTCATGCCGCCTTGCCCGGCTGTCGGCTCATCCGACTCGGAATGCCTCTTCCCCGGCACCCGCCCTGGAGCGTATCCGCAGCTTAACGTAAGTATCTCCGGAGCACGCCTATTCTGTTCCCGCTTACGGGAATACCGGGCGTCCCGCGTCCCGGCAGCGGCCGGGCGACAACCGCGAGGCGCCTTGGTGGGAAAAAGGCACCGAGCGACCGGGCGAAGGCCGGGCGGCGTCAAACGGCGACGTTGCGCATCGCCGAGGCGATGCTGTTGGCGTAGGCGATGCGCTGCCCTCTCGCCTCACCGGAGCTTCTTTCGTAATACTGATCGAAGACGGCCGCCGCGTAGGCGGGCGTCTGCGCGGCCCGGAGATATCCGTACGCGGTGGATTCGTTGCTGCGCAATTCGGCCATCATGAAATCGACCTGAGTCTTCCAGTCGGTGACCGGCTTACCGCGAGCTGCCGCGAATCGCTCCAGGGCCTGCCGTCGCCCACCCCGCCATTGGCACAGACCGATAGCGCCTTCGCCCGAGTTGTACGCGCTGGTCTTGAACCCCGACTCGACCTGAATATTGCCCACGATCCCCGCGGCCTGTGCGGGCGTGAGTCCGTGTTTCGAGATGAGGTAGCGATAGATGTCCGCCGGGTTGGCGTTCGAGCCCCCGGGAATGTTGTCGGCGCTGCCACTCG
>NZ_JBEYCG010000039.1:0-2154 GCF_040632645.1 Nocardia sp. NPDC019219
TGTCAGCGCTCTTCGAAAATCCGGCCACCGGCGCTCTTTGAAAATCGGCCACCCATCCACGATCGGAAGGGTGATCTCAGTGCAGGAATGGGCGCAGATCAGGTATCTCCATGCGAGTGAGGGCCTGTCGATGCGGGCGATCGCGTCCCGGTTGGGCATCTCGCGGGACACGGTCTCGAGGGCGATTGCCTCGGAGTCGCCGCCGCGATACCAGCGGGTGTCGGGTCCCTCGGCGTTCGACGAGTTCGAGCCGCTGGTGCGGGAGCTGCTGGCGCAGTTCCCGGCGATGCCGGCGTCGGTGATCGCCGAGCGGGTGGGCTGGGCGGGGTCACCGTCGTGGTTCCGTAAGAAAGTCGCGGCCCTGCGGCCGCAGTACGCACCGAAGGATCCGGCGGACCGGCTGGAGTATCGGCCCGGGGATCAGGCGCAGTGCGATCTGTGGTTCCCACCGACACCGATCCCGTTGGGCGCCGGGCAGGTCGGGACACCCCCGGTGCTGGTGATGGTGGCTTCGTTCTCGAGGTTCATCACTGCGATGATGATTCCGACCCGGACCACCGCGGATCTGCTGGCCGGGATGTGGTCGCTGCTGTCGGGGCAGTTGGGGAAAGTCCCGCGCAGGCTGTTGTGGGACAACGAATCAGGGATCGGCAAGGGCGGACACCTGGCCGTTGGGGTGGTGGCGTTCACCGGGATGCTGGCCACCCGCATCGTCCAGTGCAAGCCGTTCGACCCGGAGTCCAAGGGCATCGTCGAACGCGTGAACGGCTATCTCGAGACCTCGTTCCTGCCCGGCCGGTCGTTCAGTTCACCAGGAGATTTCAACACCCAGCTCGCCGAGTGGCTGCCGATCGCCAACGCTCGACACGTCCGGCGCATCGCGGGTTCCCCAGCGGAGCTGGTCGGCATCGACCGGGCCGCGATGACGACACTGCCGCCGATCGCCCCGGCGGTCGGGTTCACCAGCCGCGCGAGGCTGCCGCGTGACTACTACCTGCGTGTCTTGGGCAACGACTACTCGATCGACCCGACGGTGATCGGACGGTTTATCGACATTCGTGCCGATCTGGATACCGTCACCGCCCGCTGCGACGGGCTGCTGGTGGCCACCCACCGCAGAGCCTGGTCGAAAGCGGTCACCATCACCGACCCCACCCATGTCCACACCGCTGCGCAATTGCGGGAAGCATTCGGACACAAACAATCTCGGACCGTCAGCGTCGATGACGGCGGGTTGGTGCGTAACCTCGCGGACTACGACACCTGTTTCGGCGTCGACTTCGGCGGCGAGGGTGTCGCGTGATGGCCGCACCCGCCGATACCGCCAAGCAGATCGAGTACTACGCCAACGCGTTGAAGGCCCCCCGCATCCGCGACAGCGCCGCCCGCCTGGCCGACCAAGCCCGCGACGCCGGCTGGACGCATGAGGAATACCTCGCCGCGGTCCTGTCCCGCGAAGTGGCATCCCGAGAGTCCTCCGGCGCCGAAATCCGGATCCGCGCAGCAGGATTCCCCGCCCGCAAAGCGATCGAGGAATTCAACTTCGACCACCAGCCCGCCCTCAAGCGCGACACCATCGCACATCTGGGCACCGGCCAGTTCATCACCAAAGCCCAGAACGTGGTGCTACTCGGGCCACCGGGAACCGGCAAAACCCACCTGTCGATCGGGCTGGGTATCGCCGCCGCCCACCACGGCCACCGCGTCCTGTTCGCCACCGCCGTCGAATGGGTCACCCGCCTACAAACCGCCCACCAGCACGGCCGCCTCGCCGCCGAACTGGCCAAACTCCGCCGCTACGGACTACTGATCGTCGACGAGGTCGGATACATCCCCTTCGAACAAGACGCAGCGAACCTGTTCTTCCAACTGGTCTCCAGCCGCTACGAACACGCCTCGCTGATCCTGACCTCGAACCTGCCGTTCTCCCGCTGGGGCGACGTGTTCTCCGACCACGTCGTTGCCGCGGCGATGATCGACCGAATCGTCCACCACGCCGACGTCCTGACCTTGAAAGGAAACAGCTACCGACTCCGCAACACCGAAATCGACACACTCCCGTCCATGCGGACAGACAACACGGCAGACTAAACAACCACCAAGTGGCCGATCTTCAACGAGCGCCACCGGCCTACATTTCGAAGAGCGTCGACA
>NZ_JBEYCG010000040.1:0-1613 GCF_040632645.1 Nocardia sp. NPDC019219
GTGCGGGTGATCCCGTCGCGCGGTGCGTGGCTGGAGTTCGACGTGGACAAGCGCGACACCGTGGGTGTGCGCATCGACCGCAAACGCCGCCAGCCCGTGACGGTCCTGCTCAAGGCACTCGGCTGGACGAACGAGCGGATCGCCGAGCGCTTCGGCTTCTCCGAGGTGATGATGACGTCCTTGGCGAAAGACGGCACGTCGGGCACCGATGAAGCCCTGCTCGACATCCATCGCAAGTTGCGTCCGGGCGAGCCGCCGACGAAGGAGTCGGCGCAGACCCTGCTGGAGAATCTGTTCTTCAAGGAGAAGCGCTACGACCTGGCGCGCGTCGGCCGCTACAAGATGAACAAGAAACTCGGCCTGCAGGCCGGCGAAGTGGTCGGCTCACCGGTGCTCACCGAGGAAGACCTCGTCACGATCATCGAGTATCTGCTGCGCCTGCACGCGGGCGACAAGACCATGACCGCGCCCGGTGGCATCGAGGTCCGGGTCGAGGTCGACGACATCGATCATTTCGGTAATCGCAGGCTGCGCACCGTCGGCGAGTTGATCCAGTCCCAGATGCGGCTGGGGCTGTCGCGGATGGAGCGCGTGGTCCGCGAGCGGATGACCACGCAGGACATCGAAGCGATCACGCCGCAGACGCTGATGAACATCCGTCCGGTGGTCGCCGCGATCAAGGAGTTCTTCGGCACCTCCCAGTTGTCGGTGTTCCTGGACGAGCGCAATCCACTCGCGAGCCTCACCCAGAAACGCCGCCTGTCCGCGCTCGGGCCGGGTGGTCTGTCGCGCGAGCGCGCCGGTCTGGAAGTCCGCGACGTGCACTACAGCCATTACGGCCGGATGTGCCCGATCGAGACCCCGGAAGGGCCGAACATCGGCCTCATCGGGTATCTCTCGGTGTACGCGCGGGTCAACCCGTTCGGTTTCATCGAGACCCCGTACCGCAAGGTCGTCGACGGCCGGGTCACCGACGAAGTCGACTACCTGACCGCCGATCAGGAAGACCTGCATGTCGTGGCGCAGGCGAACGAGCCACTCGACGCCGACGGCCGGTTCATCGAATCGCGAGTCGCGGTGCGTCGCCGGAATTCCGAGGTGGAGATCATCGACTCCGCCGAGGTCGACTACATGGACGTCTCGCCGCGCCAGATGGTGTCGGTCGCGACGGCGATGATCCCGTTCCTCGAGCACGACGACGCCAACCGCGCCCTCATGGGCGCGAACATGCAGAAGCAGGCGGTTCCACTGATCCGATCCGAAGCGCCGATCGTCGGCACCGGCATGGAGCTGCGCGCCGCGATCGATGCGGGCGACGTGGTGGTCAGCGAAAAAGCCGGTGTGGTGGAGGAGGTTTCCGCCGACTACGTCACCGTCATGCATGACGATGGCACCCGGCGTAGCTATCGGATGCGCAAATTCGCTCGGTCCAACCAAGGCACCTGCGCCAACCAGCGTCCGATCGTGGACGAAGGCCAGCGGGTCCAGGCCGGGCAAGTCATCGCCGATGGCCCCGGTACCGAGAACGGTGAGATGGCGCTGGGTAAGAACCTGTTGGTGGCGATCATGCCGTGGGAGGGGCACAACTACGAGGACGCGATCATCCTGTCGCA
>NZ_JBEYCG010000041.1:0-1307 GCF_040632645.1 Nocardia sp. NPDC019219
GATCTGCATTTGATTGTTGGTGATGCTTATGCGGAGTCGGGTGCGGCCGCGGGTATCGGCGGGTTCCTCACATACGCGACCGATCTGTTCGACCGAGCGACGGTAGAAGGGTTCGTCGCTCGGTTCTCGCGCGTCCTCGCCGCGATAGTCGCCGATCCCGCCGTCCCGGTGGGGGACATCGACATTCTCGCGGACACCGAGCGCGCCGACGTGCTCACCGCATGGAACGACACCGCCCAGCCGGTGGAGCCCGCCACCCTCGGGTCGCTGCTGCGGCGGACCGTCGCGGCAGCGCCGGGAGCGGTCGCGCTGGTCGCGGATCTGCCCGGTGGCGAACGCGCCGAGCTGAGCTACGCGGAACTGGCCGCCCGGGTGAACCGTCTGGCCCGGTACCTGATCTCGGTGGGCGTCGGCCCCGAGACCCGCGTCGCGCTCGCGTTCCGCCGATCGGTGGATCTGGTCGTCGCGATGTACGCGGTGGCCGAGGCCGGCGGAGCGTACGTACCGGTCGACCCCGACCAAGCCGCCGAGCGGACCGACTACATCCTCTCCGTCGCCGCCCCGGTCTGCGTATTGAGCGACGCGGAGTCGGACTTCGACACCGACGTCGCGCCGGTGGTGCGGCTCGAAGACCTCGAACTGACCGCGGTCGCGAGCGTGCCGCTCCGCGACGCCGAGCGAGTCGCCCCGCTGCGGCCGGAGAACACGGCCTACATCGTCTTCACGTCGGGTTCGACCGGGCGCCCGAAAGGCGTCGCGGTGCCGCACGCGGCGATCGTCAACCAATTGCTCTGGAAGACAGCGAAATTCGAGCTGTCGCAGGACGACTCGGTGCTGTTGAAGACGGCGGCGACGTTCGATCTCTCGGTGTGGGAGTTCTGGTCGGCGGCGGTGTGTGGTGGTCGTCTGGTGATCGCCGCGCCGGATGGTCATCGGGATCCGGCGTATTTGGCCGAACTCATGGCGCGCGAGTCGGTCACTACTCTGCACGTGGTTCCGTCGATGCTGGACGCGCTGCTGGCGCACCGGCCCGCCGCGGACACGGTGGACTGGTCGCTGTGGCGGGTGTTGGCGATTGGTGAAGCGTTGCCGGGTGCGGTGGCGCAGCGGTTTTTGCGGGAGCACCCGCGCACGGAGTTGTTCAATCTTTATGGTCCGACTGAGGCGGCGGTGTCGATCACCAGTCATCGTGTGACGTCGGCTGATGAGGTGTCGGTGTCGATTGGTGCGCCGGAGTGGAACAGCCGGGTTTACGTGCTCGACTCTCGGCTGCGGCCGGTGCCGGTGGGTGTTTCCGGTGAGTTGTA
>NZ_JBEYCG010000042.1:0-1165 GCF_040632645.1 Nocardia sp. NPDC019219
ATGGTGGGCGCGACGGGAAGCGGCCAAACGGATTGGTCTGGTTTGCTGAAGAATGCCCAACAGGGTGATCTGCAGCTGGTCAATGTGGACGGTGCGACCCTGAAGAAGCTCACCACCGGTTGCGAGGATCTGGTGGTGGACACGATGGGTCTGATCAAGGCGATCGAGGCTTTGCCGTGGAATCCCCTGATGGATTGGACCTACTACAACCAGCCGGCGTGGCCCGCGGCGCGGCCGCACACGACGACGCTCGGCAGCATGCAGATGATGTTCACCGAATTCCGGAACAAGGCGGTTGAACTGGCGTCGGTGCTGCGCAAGCACCAGGCGACCGTGACCGACATGGGCAATACGTTCACTGCCGCGAACAAGCGGTATGCCGTCACCGAGGGCGAGAACGAGAACAGTTTCAAGCTGCCCGGTGACGGCGATCTGGCCGGCCGGATCACCGGGCTGACCGATCGGGTGAGCAATGCCAACCCGATCTCGGGTGGTGAGTGGACCCACGGTCCGCCTGCCCCGACCAAGGGGGCGTCCGGGGTGAGTTTCGACGGCCGGGCCAAGGCGGCCCTCGAGGGCTCCATCGAAAACGCATACAAGATGATCCATTTCGACTTCGCGAACGTGGCCGAGCTGTTCGACCGCAACGACGGCAAGATCTGGGAGATGGCCGGCCGGTGGGACACCCTGGCCAAGATATGGAACTCCTCGGTTCAGACCTTCGGCATGAACCTGCAGCCGACCTTCAAGGAGAACCACTGGCAAGGCGCCGGAGCGGACAAAGCAACCGCCTACATCGAGTCCTATCTGAAATCGGCCGCCGACCTGCAGGATGCCATGGATGCCATGGCCGAAGTCCTCGCCGCCACCGGCGACTTCAACCTCTACTCGTGGGGACACCTGCCCCGATACAGCCAGTTCCACTACACCGGAAAAGAAGTCAAAGACGTCAACAACTGGAAAGCCGCCGAAGCACTCGCCGGCGTCCAGACCTGGTGGGAGGGCAAAGAAAGCGGCGGCGCCAAAGGCTACGTCGACGGCTTCACACAACTCGCCGCGATGATCCCCCTCTTCACCGACCCCATCACCCGCACCGGCGGAACCGGCGGAAACAACAACAACGGCGGCGGCACCGGCGGAAACAACAACAGCAACAACAGCAACA